>NZ_BIMA01000079.1 GCF_004000845.1 Paenibacillus koleovorans NBRC 103111 | reverse complement strand
AAGGGAGTGGAGGTTGGAGCAGAAATAGTCGGATTGGGCAAGTATCTCGGTGCAGGGAGTGGAGGTTGGAGCAGAAATAGTCGGTTCGGGCGAGTATCTCGGTATCTCGGTGCAGGGAGTGGAGGTTGGAGCAGAAATAGTCGGATTGGACGAGTAACTCGGGTGCAGGGAGGGAAAGGAGCGGAATTAATTAGCGATCGTGCGGTCTACGTTGGGCTCCATAACGGCATTCTCCTAATGGAAGTTCGGTCATGGAATACATTCGGGAAATGTTTCTTTATTTCCTACACACAATCGTCTCCCCAATTATTTGCCGCGATGCTATACTATTTTCAAAATGGGACGTTTCTCTCTCAAAAAATAAAACGCTTACATTAACCTGTTTGAACTCAGCATGCGAGGAGGATTAGGGTGAAGAAGTTCAAGCAAGGCTTTTTCTCGGTGTCTACGAAAATTGTCATTGTCTATGCCACGATAATAGCTGCTTTCGGGGTCGCTATGTTCATGGTGTATGGGCTGGCGAAGATTGAAATCGACGAGAAGCAGAAGCGGGTGAACGAGGGCACGTTTCTGAACCATGTCGCTAATATCGAGGAAGCGTTCCGGGAAATGAAGAGCCGCGCCTTCGAGCTTCGGGGCGACCCCTACATCAAGCAAGCGGCCGGCGCCGACGACTCCCTCGGCAAGTTCAACCAGATCAATTCCCTCAATAAAGTGGTTTCCAATTTCAGCTATGTCGACGACGTGTTCATCTACAACCCGACGACCAAATATTTTGTCTCGGCGCAAGGATCGATCGACTTGGATGTGTATTTTCGCTCGGTATATTCGGATCAATATTTAACCGCCAAGTGGGCGACGCTGCTGCAGAGGCGGGAAGATGTCGTCATGAACGTCACCAAATTTCCGGAGTACGAGCTCATCAATCGGAGGGACTACTTCAAGCGGATGCTGTATGTGGACGCGTCCAACCCGCGAAATTCCGAGCTGATGGTAGGCTTCGTAGTGGACATCCAGAAGGTCGTGTATCAGCAGGATGCGGAGCTGAATAATTTCTTCGTAATCGGCGGTGCCGGCGACAATGCGCTGCAGGATTTTTTCAATAGCAACTTGGGCTACCGGGCGAAAAAAGAGGAGCTGAAGCTCGACGGCGCCGTCAACGCGATCAAGGCTAACAACAATCTGGTGCTGTACCAGTCCGATTCCCACCGCAGCTTGATTTATCTGAACGTAGTCAACCTGGAAATGTACTACGAGCAGTTGGGCAGCAGCTACGTCCCGATTTTGATCCTGGCAACCTTCCTCCTCCTGATCATAGCGGCGACCTCCTGGTTTCTCAGCAAGTACAACAAAAATTTGCGGAACATCAAAAGCTTGCTGGAAGATACCTTCGTCACGAACCTGCTGCTGAAATCCTCCGGCACTTCCTTTGTAGAGGACGTTAAAGATTTTCTCGGCCTGAAGGGCATCAAGCAAATCCAGATCGTGCTGATCAGCATGAAAATGAGGTCCGGCGACGGCCTCGGCATCAATGCCTACGAGTTTGAAGAGCAAGTGGGCCGCATGCTGGAGCAGCATTCGATCCGGTTCAAGAGCTTCGACTATTCCCGCCTGAAGACGATCTTCATCATCGACGCCAAGAGCATCAAAGATTCGACAGCCCTGCAAGCCAAGCTGCAGAAAAGCTTGAACGACTATCAGCAAGCGCAGGACCGGAGCAGCATCAATTTATTTTTTAGCAGTGTTTATGAGGGGAAGGACGCCATAGAGAAGGCGTTGGACGAGGTCGTCCAGTTGCAAGAGCATGTACCGGTACAAGTGAGCGGGAAGGTGATGGCGGCGGAGCAGGATTGGCCGGAATACCAGTACATCCCCGGCGAACTGCGCAATCGCATCCGCAATTCCATTGCATGCGACGAGAAGCAATCGCTGATCCAGTGGCTGCAGGAGCTGCTGAACAGCAATCTGGAGCGCGGCATCAGCTTGAAAAACTTGAAGGTGCTTACCGCGAAAATCAATACGAGCTTGTCGGAAGCGATCTTCGAAAAGTTCCCGCACCGGCTGGACGAGATGCAGCAGCTCATTCAGCCGCTCAACCACGCGGTGGAGGAGGTAGAGGCGGCCTTCTTGCCGCGCCTGTACGAGGAGCTGATCGGGAAGCTGGAGTCGCCGGACGAGAGCGCGAATGAAGACAAGGAGCGGAAGAAGCTCCAGCAATGCTTCATTCAATACATCGAGGAAAACTACAACAAGGATATTTACTTGGAGACGATGGCGGCGCACTTCAATCTGTCGGCCAAGTACGCATCGAGCAAGTTCAAGGAGACGATCGGCGAGAACTTCACCGACTATTTGAACCGCTATCGGATTGAGGTCGCCAAGAAGCTGCTGAGGAGCACGCTGAGCAAGGTGAATCAGATTTCCGAGCAGGTCGGGTACAATCACGTGAACGTGTTTATCCGGCAGTTCAAGAGCATGGAGGGCGTCACTCCGAAGTCTTACAGGGAAATTGTTTGAAGTGGGCGAAGAGAAGGTCTCTGACCTGAAAATAGTTTCTGGGCCTCTTCGTTGAGCTCGCAATATTCGCTGTAGCCCAAAAATCGGAAAAACCGTGCGGTGATGTTGAATCGTGCGGTTTTTCTTTTTGATTACGCCTCCATCAACCGCTGTCCGGATTCATGTACTTTATTCCCGAAACGCCTCAGCGAGTGATGAATGTGGATTTCCGGCGATTGTGAAGGCGGGGCTGCCGCCCGTATAGTGGGGCCATCACGACATTGCAGCATGACGGCAATCGAAGCAGGAGGCGAAGATGAACGGAAACAATCCCGTAACCCGCGACGACTTAGACTTACCCTTACTCCCCGGCACCACCCGTCGGCGAACGCGATTCTCTCTGATGGAGCGGCTGAAAAAAGACAAATGGCTGCTGCTGCTCGCTTTGCCCGGGCTGCTCTACTACATCGTGTTCCGCTACTTTCCGATGTTCGGGATCGTGATGGCGTTCCAGGATTTCAGCATCCGGGACGGCATTTTCGGAAGCGATTTCGTCGGGCTCAAGAACATCCGGATGTTCATCAACCACCCGAGCTTCTGGATGCTGCTCAAGAACACGGTCTTGCTCGGCTTGCTGAGCGTCGTGCTGACGCTGCCCGTGGCGGTGCTGTTCGCGGTGCTGCTGACGGAGATCAAGAGCCGGCTGCTCAGCCGGTTCACGCAATCGATCGCGCTTATGCCGTACTTTATTGCAACCGTTGTCATTGTAGGCATCGCGATCAACATGCTGGCGCCCGAGACCGGTCTCATCAATCGGCTGATCGAGGCGCTCGGCGGGGAGTCGATCCATTTCATACAGGAGCCCGGATGGTTCCGACCGATCTACATCATCACCGAGATTTGGCAAAAAAACGGCTGGCTCGCCGTCGTCTTCATCGCCGCCATTCTAGGTATCGACCAGCAGCTGTATGAAGCGAGTGCGATCGATGGAGCCGGTCGGCTCAAGAAGCTGATCCATATCACGATTCCGCTCATTTTCCCGATCATCGCCATCATGTTCGTCCTGCGGGTCGGGCAAATCATGAACCTTTCCTTTGAAAAAACGATTCTGCTCCAGAACCCGCTCAACTATGCCACATCCGACATCATCGACACTTACATTTATCGCAGAGGGTTTCTGCATGGCGACATCAGCTATGCGTCCGCAGTCGATTTGTTCAAAGGGGCGGTATCGCTGCTGTTCGCGCTCGGCACGAATTACGTGACCAAGAGACTGACTTCGAAAAGCGCCTTTTAGGAGACGAACCTTATGACCAACGGAAAACTCGCCGACCGGCTGATCGATTGGAGCTTTGCGCTCATTGCGATCGCGGCTTGCCTGCTCACCCTATACCCGATCGTCTACATCCTGGCGGTGTCCTTCAGCAGCAGCACGGAGATCGTGAACAACAACATCACGTTTTTCCCAAAGGGCACCACGCTCGCGGCCTACTTCAAAGTGCTGGACATGGAAAATGTACGAAACGGGATTGTAAACTCCTTGCTTTACACAAGCGTTGGGACGGTCATTAATCTCGTGCTGACCACGGCGCTCGCCTACGCCCTTTCGCGTAAACGACTGATCGCCCGCAAGCTCATGATGCTGCTCGTGACGATCCCCTTGTTCTTCAATGGCGGTATGATTCCAACGTACATCGTCATTTTCAAGCTGGGTCTGAAGGATTCGATGTGGGCCGTCATTCTGCCTTGGGCGGTGCTCAGCTTTTACTTGATTCTGATGAAGGCGTTCTTCGAGGACATCCCGGAGGAGATTATTGAGTCTGCCGCGATCGACGGGGCCAACGACTTCATGGTATTCATCCGCATCATCCTGCCGATGTCCACGACGATCATCGCCTCCATCGGCCTGTTCTACGCAATTGACAACTGGAACAACTTCACGAACGCCTTGCTGTACCTTTACAAACCCGAGAAATTCCCGCTGGCGCTCGTGCTCCGCAATCTCCTCGTGGCCGAGGGGGAGATGGCCCAGTCGAACAATTCGGCCGAAGAATTCGTAGCCCGGGAAGCGATTCAGTCCGCCACGATCATCCTCTCGATGATTCCGATCATGCTGGTATATCCGTTTTTGCAGAAATATTTTGCCAAAGGTATTGCGATGGGGGCTCTGAAGGGCTAGGGCTGACATCTCGATCATAGCCGTACCAAATCCAAAACCAAAGGGGAATCGAACGAGCATGAGAAAAATGCTGAGTCTGGCGCTTGCCGCCACGATGCTGACCACGATGACGGTCGCCTGCAGCAAGTCGGAAGAAACGCCGGGACCGTCCGGATCCAGTTCGCCTGTCGCATCCACCTCCACACACCCGGTTACCGACAAGAAGATCAAAGCGACTTTTCTGATTCAAGAGCATCCGTCGTGGCCGTTCAAGAAAGACTGGACCGTCTGGAAAAACTTGCAGGAAGCGTCGAACATTGAATTCGACTTTACGCCTGCCGCCGGAGACGCCTTCACGCAGAAGCTCAAGCTGATGGCCGCCACGGACGATTTGCCCGACTTGATCCACTACAATCTGGCTTCTGCCAACGAATACGGGGTCGCGGGCCAGTTGGCGAAGGTCAACGACTATTTGCACCTCATGCCGAACCTGAAGAAAATTCTCGAGACCGAGAAGGATGCCAAAGATATTCTGACCGCAAGCGACGGCAACATTTATTTCATCCCGCAGATCGGGCTGCCGAAGTATACGAAGGTGTGGCTGTATCGCGCCGATATTTTCGCCAAGCACAATCTGAAGCCGCCGACCAACACCAGCGAGCTGTACGATGTGCTGAAGCAGCTCAAGCAGCTGTATCCGGGCTCGATGCCGCTGATCAGCCGGAATACGATGAGCTCGCCGATCGGCAACTGGTTCCTCGATCTCGGGCCGCAATGGGGTACGGGCGACATGGTGTACTACAACCAGAAGACGAAGAAGTGGCAGTTCGGGCCGATGGAGAACAATTTCAAGGCGATGCTGCAGTATCTGAACAAGCTGTACGCCGAAAAGCTGCTCGATCCGGAATGGGCGACGCTCGCGACCAAGCAGTGGGAAGACAAATTGTACACCGACGACAAAGCTTTCATTACGTATGACTTCATCTACCGCATCGAAACGATGCTGCCGCTCGCCACGCAGAAAAACCCGAACTGGAAGCTGATGGCGCTCGACCCGCTCATTCAGGACGGCATCGGCGAGAAAAAATATTTAGTCCGCTCCCAGATCGTCCAGACGGATGGCTATATGATCTCTACGAAGAGCAAAAACAAGGAAGCGCTGTTCAAATACGCCGACTGGCTGTACGGTCAAGAAGGTTCGATTCTGTCCAATTTCGGCAAAGTGGGCGATACCGCGGTCAAGAACGCCGATGGCACGTACAACTGGACCAGCGATGTGAAGACGCCTCTGAACCCGAACGGGAAAAACGAATATACGGCCCACTATGGCTTCATGTCTCTGGGGTCCGTGTTGAAAAATACGCCGGACGCGAACCAGATCCTGTACTTGAGCAACAAGGATGTGAAATCCGCCTTCGAGCGGTTCGACAAGGAGAAGTTCGATCAGCAACTGCCGCCGGTACTGAAGTTCACCGAAGCGGAGAAGAAGCAGGTGGCCGAGCTGGAAGCCGCCATCCGCGACTACACCGTGCCTCGCACCGTAGCTTTCGTGCAGAACGGGGATTTCGATAAGTGGGATGAGCATGTGGCCAAGGTGAAGTCTTTGAAAATCGATCAATTGCTCGACATCTACAACAAGATGCAGGAACGCCAGAAGTAAGAGGAACCATCGATGTGGGTGCGCCGGATGTGGTTCGGCGTCTGTCCCGTGTCGCCTTGACGGTCGGGAAGACGCGAGTTAGCCGGGTTGGACGAATAACTCAATGCTGTTGGCGGGGATTGGAGCAGAAGTAACCGGGTTGGACGAATAATCGTTTGGCACGGACGCCCGCTCCAAATTTTCTCTTGCCAGCAAGGAAAGCTATGATACATATTAGTTATATACAGGAATAAATCAGGTTTTTATTCTAAACTTATTTACCCGAGAGAGGAATGACTTGCCGATGGATAGCTTGAGTTTTTTTGACTGCTACTGCTGCTTATCCACACATAGGGACGTCCCGACATGGTCACCATCTACAGGCTGACGGAACAATACCCGCAGGCGCAGTTCCTGATCGGCCACTCCGGCGCCTACCCGAAGGCGATGGAGGATGCGATCCGCATCGTGACGAGCCGTGACAACGCCTACCTCGACTTGGCGATCTCCTATGCGTATGAAGGAAACGTGGAATGGTTCGTGCGCGAGGCCGGGGCCAAGAAAGTCGTGTTCGGCACCGACATGCCGTTTTTCGACCCTCGTCCCACTTTCGGTCGTATCGCAATGGCAGACATTTCCGATGACGAGAAACGCACATTCTGGGACTCAATATCGACCGGCTGCTGAGAAGCTGCATGTAAGGCCCGGTTTACCGAGCCGAGGCAAGCCAAGACAAGCCAAAACAAGCCAACCGAACTGATAGAGCTAACTTCGGGTCCGACGTGCGCAGCCCGTCTGCGCGCGTTCCTATATAAACCCCACCGGGTGGACCAACATTTTGGACGGAGGTGTTCAGTGTTGTACGGAACGATTACAGGTAAGGAGGATTTCATCAGAGGAAAGACACAGAGGCGAAGCAATTGGATCAAGCTGGCGGTTACGCTGGCGATGGGGTTGATCGTGGCGTTATGGGGCGCTCAGGCGGCACGGGCTTATTCCGACACGAGCACAATGACGGATGCGAACTTTTTCGCGAAAATCAATCTGGATTACCCGGGTTTATCGGCGGTCAAATCGGCGGTCAATGCGAGCAACTACACGCTGGCGAAGTCGGAGCTGCTGACGTATTTCAAAAACCGCACGAACGTGTACGAGACGGACATGGGCACGACGCCGCTCACATCCCCGATGAACTCGACGCCGGCTCAACTGGTCAACTACCAATTCAGCTTCACGGACGGTCAATCGACGACGTTCCCGGTCGGCAATATCAACTGGGATTTGTATTGGAATCCGGCGGTGCCAACCCAGTATGGGGCCCCTCATTACTACATTTACGACTTCATGATGTATTACATCCTCACGCCGGCTTACACCGCAACCACGAACACGACGCTGAAGAACAGCTATGCGGATGCTTGGATGAAGATGGCGCTGGAGTACATTTCGGACAAAGGCAATGTGAACACCGGCTATGATGCAAACGCGAACAACTATTTGGACATGGCGAAACGGACCTCCGTCTGGATCAGCTCCTACATGGTGTTCAAGGAAAGCACGACGATCGATGCGAACGGCAATTCGGCGTACCTGAAGCATCTATGGCAAATGGCCGACCGGATTCATTCCGACATCGAGAACACGAGCGGGAACAACTGGTACATGAGCTTGGCGCGTTCCCTCTACTTGACCGGCGTCAATTTCCCGGAATTCAAGGATGCGGAAACTTGGCGGTACCGTGCGGAAGTCGCGGCTTACAAGTATGCATCGAACAACATCAAGGACGACGGCATGAACTACGAGACGACGGAAAATTACCACAAATATAGTCTCGATCTCATCAACGCGATTCAGAAAGCCGGCAATCTGAACGGCTACACGGTGCTGCCGGATTTGTCCGAGCTGCTCGAGCGGGGCGGCGAAGTGTTGATGGACATTTCGATGCCGAACTTCGAGGAGCCCAAGATCGGCGATTCCTCCAGCAAAAATATGGATATAACCGGCCTCATGAGCGATTACGCCGGGTACTTTGGCCGAACGGATTTTCAATACATGGCGACCAACGGCGCTTCGGGCACGGTGCCCACGACCACGTCGGTGCTGTATCCGAACAGCTTCGGCATTATGAAGAGCGGCTGGGGCACGAACGACAAATATTTGCTAGTGGAAAATTCGGATTCGAGCTACACCGGCTCGCATAATCACCCGGACGACCTCAGCTTGACGATGTATGCGTACGGCAAACGTCTGATCGCCGATCCCGGCGTGCAAGATTACTATAACACCCCTTCGAGCAACTGGCTGCGCCAGTCGACGGAGGCCCACAACACGATCGAGATCAACGGCGTAGCGCAAGGCAACAGCAATCGCCGCATTCTGAACTGGCAGTCCAACGGCGGCTTCGACTTCTACAGCGGCTCCCATGCGGACTATTCACCGATCACCCATACGCGCAAAATTTTCTTCGCCAAACCGGATTTCTGGATCGTTTCCGATCTGCTGACAGGCTCCACCGGTTCGGGCCGGACTTACAAGCAATTGTGGCACTTCCCTCCGACTACTATTACAGTGGACCCGACGACGAAGCGAGCCAAAACCAATTATGCCAGCCAGCCGAATGTGAAAGTGGTCCCGGCCGACCCTACCTTCGTTACGGCTACGGTTCATACGGACGGGTATTACTCCGAGGACGGCGGTCTGTTGACGAGCAATGTGCAGTTCCTTTCCTTCGACAAGACGGTTACAGCCGACACGTTCTTCGATACGGTGCTGTATCCGGAGCCGGCAGGCTCGAACAAGAACGTCACCGTCACCCGCCTGTCGATCGGAGTTACGAATCAAGTGGCGAGCGCGATGACGATCAACCACGACAGCGGCAACAACGGCAACGTCGGCACGTATTACTTGTCTCATGAGGCATCGCCGGCAACGCGCAGCTTCGGCACGTACAGCTACAACGGCGAGCTTGCTTACATCGAGAAAACATCCGGCGGCAGCCTGAAAACCGTCTCCATGATGAGGGGGACGCTGCTCAAGGACGGTACGACGAACCTGGTGAGCTCCACCGCTACCGTGCAAAACTTGTCCGTTACGTACAACGGCACCGTGCTTGAGCTGTATTCGAGCGAGGTGCTGACGCCTACGATTACGATCTACGCCCCTGGCGTGTCCACGGTGAAGCTGAACGGCAGCACGATCACCTTTACCCCAAGCGGCAGCAATGTCATTGTGGGCGGGGCGAGCATCCCGACTACCGGTACGACGGCGCTGACCGACGATTTCAGCGTGACCGGGCTGACGGCGCAAACTTGGGATTATGAAGGCGGCACGGCAACCGGTTGGAGTCCGGTGTCCGGAACTTGGAACGTCCAAACGGTCGGCGCTTCCAAAGTGTACTACCAAAGCGACCTGGCAGCGTCGGATTACAAAACGCTGACGACGACCAAGTGGGACGATGTGCTGGTGCTGGCCAAAGTGACGATCGACGGCAAGTCCGGCAGCAATTATTCGGCGGGCATTTATCCGCGCTACTTGAGTCCTACGCTCAACTACCATTTCCGCTGGACGGCGAATAACGGCACCCCGCAGCTGCGGATCGAGAAAAACATGAACGGCACGACAACCGTGCTGGCCAGCACGGCCTTCACGATGGTGATCGGTCAGACGTATGCGTTCAAGGCGGTGGCGAGCGGAAACACGTTGAAGTTCTACGTCGACGGGGTTGAGAAGCTGACCGCCTACGATACGGATATCCCGCTCGGATTCGTCGGGTTGTCGGGCAGCCGCGCCTGGAACTATTTTGACGACGTGACTGTCACCGAGGTGGCGAATGTACACAGCAAGTGGGATATCGGCAAAGGGCATTTCCTGATCAACAACAACGAGCTGTTCTCCGACAGCCAGGACGAGACGAACAGCGAAATTCGATCCCGCGTCCAGAACGATTGGAAGGATTACGCGGGCGAAGCCAAGGTGAAGGTGACGGCTTGGGGCGCCGCTCCGGGACGCGCCGGTCTGCTGATGCGCTCGCTGGGCAGCAATGACGGCTACCGGTTCATCGTGTACAACGACGGCACGACGCGCAAGCTGCGCATCGAGAAGGTGCAGAGCGGCCTGAACGCCGAGGCGACGCCGGTGACGCTGGCGGAGAAGACGTACACGTTCAACACGAACACGTACTATACATTCAAGGCGGTTGTGAAAGGCGGCGTGTTGAAGTTTTACGTGAACGGCACGGAGGAGCTGTCGGTGTATGAGCCGATGCTGTCGCGAGGCAGCTTCGGGCTGCACGCCTCGAAGGCGCAAGTGCGCTTCGACGATGCGAAGGTGGAGCTGCTGCCTTAATGGGTTAATGGTTTAACCCGGTCCGACGATAAGTCGGATCGGGTTTTTGAGCGTTTGTGGGGATGCGAACAGGCGGCAAGATTTCTAAAAGGACGTTGACAAAACGCAGCTGACGCCACTAAACTGGCGTTGAAACGGACATCGAATGGAGGCGATCCACCATGAACCGAAACAGAATCGTGAGCGTACCGACGCAATACTATCAGCATTTCGACGCGGACTTCGAGCGGGACTATCCGGGAGAGGGCTATGGCGGCTGGAAAAAAGCGGACCTCGAGCTGGACTTGTCCCGCACGGCGCTAGTCGTTATGCACGCCTGGGATTGCGGAACGCGGGAGCAGTTCCCCGGCTGGCACCGGACGGTCGAATATATTCCCCGCTCCTATGAGATCTGCGAGCGGGTGTTTCCGCCGCTGCTGCAGGCGGCTAGAACGTCCGGCCTGCGCGTATTCCACGTCGTGCGGCCGGACAGCGAGTATTATAAAGCGCTTCCAGGTTATCGGCATGCGGTTGAACTGGCAGGCGAACGGGTGGAAACGCCGGAACGGATCGCCTCGGACCCGGTTCGGGACCGGCTGTATCAGTTCCGGCGCGAGTTTTCGTTTCCCGGGCTGCATAATGTCGACGACATCGCGCGCGGACAAGCCCGCCTCGATTTCCCGGAGGAGGCGAGGCCTCTCGGCGACGAAGGCGTCGCTCAGAATGCGCCTCAATTGTTCGCGCTGTGCAAGGAGAACGGCGTCAATCACTTGATCTATGCCGGCTTTGCGATCAACGGCTGCTTGCTGACCTCGCCGGGCGGCATGTTCGAAATGCAGAAGCACGGCATGTTATGCTCCACGATCCGCCAAGCGGTGACCGCGATCGAGAACAAGGAGACGGTAAGCACGGAAACCGCCAAAGAAGTCGCTCTATGGTATGTGGCGCTGCTGTACGGCTTCGTGTATGAAGCTGATGATTTGATTCGGGTGCTGGATTCACAGGGGTAGGGATCCTGGCTTGGACTTTTGTAAAGACGGAGCAGCTTTTATCCGATAGAGGGAGACGTGTCCACCGGTTTGTGTTACGATCGTCTTAATAACAACGAAGGATGGGATAACCCGGTGATACTCGACCGTTTGAGCAATGCCGCCAACTACTATGGCATTCACCCGCAACTGGCTGCCGGCTTCCGATATTTGCAGGAGCATGCGGAATCGCTTCCGGGACTGGCGCCTGGCAAATATGAGATCGATGGCAACGACCTGTATTTTTTGGTGCAGCACTATAACACGAAGCCGCTTGCCGAGGGCAAGTGGGAGGCGCATCGCCGTTATTTCGATATCCAGTACTTGGCGGAGGGCACGGAGTTGATGGGGTTTGCGCATCTGGACCAGGTCCGCATCAAGAAGGAATATGACGAAGCAGGCGACTACGCTTTGTTCGAGGGCGACGAAGGCAGTCTCTGTGAAGTAACGGCAGGCTCGTTCGCTGTTTTTGCCCCGCAGGATGCTCACATCCCAGGCATTGCGGTCGACGAGGAACCGGCGCCGGTCAAGAAAATTGTCGTGAAAGTGTTGATCTAACTCGAATTGGAGAGGGCATAGCCATGAAACGTTGGCTTGGTTGTGTGCTGGGGTTGGTCTTCTTGTTTGGCCTGGGGTTGAGCTTCTGGAGCTCGCCGGCTTTCGCATGCTTTCGGGGGCCGACTACGATGGAGGAAAATTTTTTGGAGGCGCAATCCATTTTCACGGCAAAGGTGCTGAAGGTGGAGGCCGCTTACCCCTCGCAGCTGGTAGCGACGCTCGAGACGGTGGAGAGCTTGAAAGGAACGCCTGCTGCCTTCGTTTGGACCAATAACGATTCCGACCAATGCGGTCTCGCGCTTCAAGCAGGAAAAACGTATTTGTTCTATTCTCATGGAGCGGAGCTGCCATATGCAAGCGTGTTCGACGGATACTGGCTGTCCGATGTCCGAACGGATATTCGTCTCGCTTGGCTGCGCGAGCGGGTGAAGCCGGCGCCGGCGCTGCCTCCCCGAACGGATCGTCTGCTGCTCCATCGTCAGAACGAGATCCGGCTGTTTTTGGAGAATCGTTATCTCGGGAAGCCGGCTCGGGCGGCGATAGCGGATGATTCCGTCTATTTTCCTCTTGCCGTATGGGCGGAGACGTTCGGACTGTTGACGGACTGGAACGAAAAGGCAAGAACGGTATCCATTCGAAGCGCGGGGACCGCAGCCGGCAAACCCGAGCTCAAGGAGGCGAATCGCGATGAGCTGGCGACGCCTCCGGATTTCACCCAGGTTCCGCTGGAGACTGAAGTGACGTTCCCCTCTGTGACACTCAACGTGCAGGGCGAGCTGGTGAAGGACCATCCGGAGCTGTTTGTGTACGATCGAGAGCTGTATGTCCCTCTTCGCGCGGTTGCGGAGAAGCTGGGCTACCAGCTGGAATGGAGCGGAAGTCAGTCTGCCGTCACGCTCAAGCTGCCGATCGCGGATCAACGGGAGCCGAAGCTGTTGGGGATCAAATATTTGCTGAGCGATTGGGGCTATTTCTACGACGGTCGGACGGACGGCAGCCTGCAGGTGCTGAGCTTGGGCGGCGATTCGATCTCCTATACGGTCGAAGGGGAGATGATGCCGGCGATGACTGTTCCGTTCGAGCATGTTCTGCAGGAGGTGCCGGGCTGGAAAGGATTGCGGCAATACAAGCTTCAGTTTTATTTGAAGACGGAGCGCAGTGTCGTTCGGCTGCTGGCGTCGCCTGAGCTTGTCCATGCTTTGGAGAGCGATGCCGCCTTTCGGGAAAAAATAGGGAAAGCTATTGGAAAGCCTTGGGCGGCCGTCCCGGCTAACCGGGTCTTACATGTAACCGACTTCGAGGAGTAGGATGTTTACTTTTACCAAGATGGAAAAAATAGTAGGCTTGCTGCTGATCGTCATCTTGCTGCTGTCGGTCGGCATCGGGTTCGAGTTGTCCCGTCTGAATCCGGATTCGGAGCTCGCTGAAGCGCTGCCCGGGCATTCCGCAGCACCATCCCCGACTCCGTCTGCGGTGCAATCGGCGAGGCCGGCCCCCACTCTTACGCCAACACCGACTCCCACACCGACACCGGCGCCGGTCGTTTCGCAGGTCACTTTGGCCGCGATCGGGGATGTGCTTATCCACAACTCCGTCTACCGGGATGCGATGCTGCCGAATGGCGGAGGCTACGATTTCACCCCGATGTTCTCTCAGGTCCGGGACATGCTGCAGCGGCCGGATTTGCTAATGGCAAATTCGGAGTCGATAATCGGCGGGAGCGAGCTTGGCCTATCCTCGTACCCGCTCTTCAACAGTCCGCATGAGGTGGGCGATGCGCTGAAGGATTCAGGCGTCGACCTCGTCACCATGGCCAACAATCACGCGATGGACATGCGGGAGCCGGGTATTTTGGCCGCTGCAGCTTACTGGGATCGGATCGGCATGCCCTACACAGGCGCTTTCGTCTCTCAGGAGGACCACGATCGGATTCGCCTGCTTGTGAGGAATGACATCTCGTTTGCGTTCCTCTCCTACACGTATGGCACGAACGGGATCCCGGTCCCGGCGAACAAGCCTTACTTGGTCAATCGGACCCAGGATGCGGCGATGGAAAACGAAATCGCACGGGCGAAGCAACTCGCGGACGTCGTGGTGGTGGCGATGCATTGGGGCAGCGAGGATCAGATGGCGACGAACGCGAATCAGATCGAGCTGGCTCGAAGGCTGTCGGCCTGGGGGGCGGACATCGTGATCGGGACGCATCCGCATGTGCTGCAGCCTTTCGAATGGGTCGAGCGCGAAGACGGGATGCGGACGCTAGTCATGTATTCGCTCGGCAATTTCTTGTCGGCGCAGGATCAGCCGCTGGAGCTCATCGGCGGGATCGGCCAGATTGAAGTGGTCAAGACCGTCAAGAATGGAGCGGCCACGATCACATTGCAAAACCCGGCTTTCACGCCGACTTACAACCGCTACGAAAATTTTCGCAACTATCGCATTGTTCCCTGGTTGGAGCTCAGTCCGGGCGATTATGACAAAATGAACGGCCTGTGGTTGTCGGTGAAGGCGAGGATGATGGAGAAAATGCCGGAGCTGCGGTTCTTCGACGCTTCCTGATGTGATACTATAGAAGCAGACAAGAGCCGGCTACCGGCCTGGGGGGTGCAGCGGTGCGCAACAAAGGGAGGAGCATCGTCCTTAAGTTTTTGATACCCTATTTGCTCATTCTGATCGTGCCGGTCCTGATCGGGCTGTTCAATTACTACAAGACGCTGAGCGTCATCGAGACCGAGACGGCCAAGTCGAACATGAATATGCTGAATCAGACGCGAGGGGTCATCGATCGCCGCCTCGAAGAAGTGGACAAGATTGCCCGGCAAATTATGCTGGACCCGAATCTGATCTCTTTCCAGTACCAGGACGACCCTTTCGAGGGCTCGAACACGTTCCGCACCATCGAGACGCGCAAAAGCGTGCTCAACTACAATTTGTTCAACAACTTTATCTCCAGCTTCTATATCTACTACCCCAAGAGCGACTTGGTCATTACTCCTACTGTCATTTCCGATTCCGCTTCTTTTTATCGAGATATGGTCCGCATCACAGGCACATCCTACGAACATTGGATTGCCAAATTTATGAATCAGTATCACACTCGCACGATCGAACCGACGCAGCCTTATGTGGTGGAGGGCAAGGAGCGCGAGATGATCGCTTACGTGCAATCGCTTGGTTTTGTTTCGAACGTGTATGCCACCATCGTCATTCTGATCGACAATACGGAGTTCGTGAAGCTGATGAGCGGGCTCGACATTTCGGACGGCGGCTGGGCTTACATCGCGGATCGGCAAGGCAAGATCGTGAGCTCCATTTCGACGGCGAAAAATCAAGTTGAACCGATTGTCATCGATTCGGGCTACAAGAGCGGTACGATTTTCCCGTCGGCGGCTTCAGGCAACATGATGACGACCTACACGACTTCCGAGTCGAACGGATGGTCTTATGTGGTGTCGCAGCCGGCGCATATTGCGCTTGAGAAAGTTAACTATATTCGCAGCACGATGCTGACGATTTTATTGCTGTCCCTTGCGGCGGGTTTCCTATTCGCCCTGTTGATGGCGTATCGCAGCAGTCGACCGATCCGGTTCCTGATGAATTCGATCGGCTCCGACGTGGCGGATTCGGGGAAAACCGGCCGCAAGCGGGACGTGTATCAGCTGATCCAGTCCGGCATCTTCCAACTGAAGAGCAGCCACGACGCCTTGCAGCAGGAGATGGAGAAGCAGCGGCCGATGCTGCGGTTCGCTTTGTTCGAGCGGCTGCTGAAGGGCGAGCTGCCGTTGTCGGACGACATCCCGGCGATCATGGAGCGGCACGGCATCCGCATGGAAGGCCGCACCTTCGCGGTTGCCTTACTGTCGCTGAGCGATCATAATGAGCTGCTGCTGAAGGAAGATTTGCTCGAGATGGAGCGCAAAAGCTTGCTCGTCCAGGAGCTCGTCTCCCGGCTCAGCGACGAGGTGTTCCCGCATACGATCAGCGGCCATCAGGTGGCGCTGCTGTTCGCTTGCCGGGCCGAAGATGTCGGCGCCTGCCAGGTTTGGGTCGAGCAGCTGCTCGAGCAGCTGCAGCGGGATTTGCAGGAGGCGCGGTTCAGCCCCTCCGTCGGTATCGGCGACGTTTACACGCAGCTGGAGGACTGGTCGAGGTCGTTTCATGAAGCGGAGCAGGCGCTCGATTACAAAATCCGCAAGTCGCTGGAAGGCGTCGTCCGGTTTTCGGATTTACCGCAGGATTCGGGCAGCTACTACTATCCGGCGGAAATGGAGCTCAAGCTGATGAACCTGACGAAGGCCGGCAATCCGTCCGATCTCCGTAAGCTGTTCCTCGAGCTTTACACGGAAAATTTCGAGAAGCGGCATTTGTCGTCGGCGATGATCAAGCTGCTGCTGTACGATATGAAAGGCAGCCTCGCCAAGCTGGCGGAGCAGCTTGCGATCGAGGATGCGAGGCTGGGTTCCCAGCTGCAGGCCTTCTTCGACCGTTCGGACCGAGGGGAGGACGGCATGGAGCTGTTCCAGACGATCCAATCGATGTGTCTGGAGCTGTGCGAGGTCGTCGACCGCCGCAAGAAGAGCCACAACGATCAACTGCTGGCGGGCATCCTGGAGATGGTCCAGACCCAGTACCCTTCACCATCGTTCTCGCTGATCTCCGTGTCCGAGGCGTTCAATATCTCCGAGATTTACGTGTCGCATTTCATCAAGGAGCAGACCGGCATGACGTTCTCCGAGTACGTGGAGCAGCTGCGGATGGACCGGGCCAAGAAGCTGTTGCTCGATGACCGCTACACCGTGAAGGACATCGCCGAGATGGTCGGCTACAACTCGTCCAACACGTTCTGCCGCGCCTTCAAGCGCTTGAACGGGATCAGCACGACCGACTTCAAGCGGAGCGTGTGAGGCGGCGGGCCCGCGGGGATCGGAAGAGAGTAAAATTTGGTCTGGATGGCGATCAACTTTAAGGGTGGAGTGTGAGACGGGTGGCTTATGGGGCGAATGGGTGCAGTGGGTGAATAACGCTGTGAGACAGCGCTATTTGCTCCAAATCGGTGTGATGAAGAAACATAACGCTGCCGAATCACCTTATTCCGACATCAACCCGGCATGCTGACCCCAATTCCTTCAAATAGCGCTGTGCCATCACCTTATATTTCACGAAACCAGCAAAGCTTGGGAAATAAGATGATGGCATCACCTTATTTTTTGGCTAACACCAACTAATTCTGCGTAAACGCCCATGGGAGAGGGGAAACGTTACTCGAAATAAACTAACTCTGCTGAAACCGTCGCTGGTACAGGGAAATGTTACTCGAAATAAACCAACTCTGCAGAAAACGCCACTGGTGCACAGAGATGGTACTCGCAACGCACCAAACCTGCGGAACCCGCCCGCGCCAGGGGCCGGTCTACGCAGGGACGAGCCAGTACAAAGCGCCACAAACCCCTATTTCTAAGCAATTGCACACGCCCAATCCAATTGCATATCGCCAATCGCGGCTGCTGCACATGCGGCGGTCTATTTCCCATTGAATGCGCTTTCACGACGATCGTATACTAGCTTCAAAAGGAGGTGAACCAATGAAAGCGCATACGGCGCGATCGGCATGGAAACAAATCTTGCGGGGCCGGCAAATGTACCTCATGATGCTGCTGCCTACGCTATACATTATCATCTTCAAATACGTCCCCATGCTCGATGCGCAGATCGCGTTCCGCGATTATATCGTTACCAAAGGGGTCTGGGGCAGCGAATGGGTCGGATTTGAAAATTTTACGAGGTTCTTCCAATCATACGAGTTCTGGCGCGTCATGAAAAACACGCTGGGCCTCAGCCTGTATCAGCTGATCGCCGGGTTTCCTTTTCCGATTATACTGGCGCTGGCCCTGAATTTTATCGGCAACCGCACATATAAGAAGTGGGTGCAAATGATCATCTACGCGCCACACTTCATCTCGGTCGTCGTCATCGTCGGGATCGTGATCCAGTTCCTGGACCCGCGAACCGGCCTGGTCAGCATCGCCATGCGCGCCTTCGGGCTGGAACCGATCTCGTTCATGGGCAATGCCGGCTACTTCCAATCGATCTTCGTATGGTCGGGCTTGTGGCAGCATCTCGGCTTTAGCTGTATCGTCTACCTGGCCGCTCTCTCAGCGATCGACCCGCAGCTGCACGAGGCGGCCGTCGTCGAAGGAGCGAGCAAGCTTCAGAGAGCCTGGCATATCGACTTGCCTGGCATCATGCCGCTCGCGATCATCCTGCTCATCCTGAACACCGGGAACATCATGGACACCGGCTTCGAGAAGGTGCTGCTCATGCAGAATCCGCTCAACATCCGCTCCTCCGAGGTGATCGACACACTCGTGTACAAGATCGGGTTAGCCTCGCCGGCCGCCGACTTTTCCTACTCCACCGCCATTGGGCTGTTCAAGTCGGTCATCGGGCTGATCTTGCTCGTCTCGGTCAACCAGGCGGCCCGCAAGCTGAAGCAGGAGAGCCTGTGGTAACATGATCAGGCCGCCAAGCCACCAAACAAACTCACCTAGGGGGAGGCCGAGATGAAAGCCAGAACGATTCGCGAACGAGGCAGCGACCGCGTCTTCACGATTCTCAATTACACGATTTTGACACTATTCGCTCTAACCGTCACTTATCCGCTGCTCCACGTGCTCAGCAATTCCTTCAGCTCGCCGGTGGCGGTAGGAGGAGGCCGGGTATGGCTATGGCCGGTGGAACCGACCTTGCTGGGCTACAAAGAAGTGTTCACCTACGAAAGCGTCTGGATCGGATTCGGAAATTCGATTTTTTATACGGTAGTCGGTACGCTGATCAACATCGTCATGACGGTGCTAGCCGGGTATCCGCTGTCCCGCTCGGACTTTTACGGACGCCAAGTGTTCATGGGGCTGTTCGTGTTCACGATGGTATTCCACGCAGGGCTCATTCCGCAATACATGGTGGTCAAGGAGCTCGGCATGGTCAATACGCGCTGGGCGCTGATCATCCCAGGAGCGCTGACGATTTGGAACGTGATCATAACACGGACTTATTTCAAAACGACTATTCCCCAGGAAATGTTGGAATCGGCCCAAATCGACGGCTGCTCCGACTTCAAGTTTCTGCTCCGGATGGTCATCCCGCTCTCGGCGCCGATTATTGCAGTAAACGCCTTGTTCTACGCGGTGCATCATTGGAACGCTTACTTCAACGCCTTGATTTATTTGTCCAAATCGGATTTGTTCCCGCTTCAGCTGTTTCTCCGGCAAATTCTCGTGCTCAGCCACATCACCCCCGATATGCTCGACCAGGTGGACGATGCGGCGCGAAGACTCGGAATGCCTGAGCTGTTGAAATATACGTTGATTGTAGTGTCGACGCTGCCGCTTATGATTTTATATCCGTTTATTCAGAAGCATTTTGTCAAAGGAGTGATGATCGGGTCGCTGAAGGGGTGACAAGGGCGTTAACGTAGAGGTCTCAAGTGCTGCAACGGGGAAGACAGAAATTCGGTCGGATACAAAAAATGGGAGGGTTAAGCATGAAGAGAAAAATGGGGTTAGTGCTGGCGGCCGGAACAATGCTGCTGGGGACATTGTTGAGCGCATGCTCGAGCGGGGGAGAAAAAGGGAATGCGACACCTTCGCCTTCGGCATCGTCGATCGTGAACCCGGCGGGGCAATTGCCGATTACGAAGGAGAAGACGAAGCTACGCATTCTGGCGATGGGTCGGCCGAATATTGACTTCGCGACAAGCTCCGCGACCAAGTGGGTGGAGGAGCAGACGAACATCCAGATCGAATGGGAAGTGGCACCCGAAGGCCCGGAAGCACAGACAAAGCTGAACGTCGTGCTGGCGAGCGGCGATTATCCGGACATCATCATGAACTTCGGGGTCACGAATACGCAACAGCTGACCTATGGGCAACAGGGCGTGTTTATTCCGCTGAATGATTTGATCGACAAGTACGGCGTGGAAATGAAGAAAAACATGTTCGGCAAATTCCCGAATGCGAGGGCTGAAATTACGGCGTCGGACGGCAAAATATACGCTCTGCCCGTCATCTCGGAATGCTACCAATGCTCGTACGGCCAAAAAATGTGGATTTACAAGCCGTGGCTCGACAAGCTCGGGCTGAAGGTGCCGACGACGACCGACGAATTTTACACGGTGCTCAAAGCGTTCAAGGAAAAAGATCCGAACGGTAACGGCAAAGCGGATGAAATTCCGCTGACCGGGTCGATCGAAGGCAACCATACTCGCATCGACGAATTCCTGATGAACGCATTCGTACTGAACAGCGTCAAGGATTTTTCAGGGGCGTTCACGATCGAGGACGGGAGGCATATGTACGTCGACAAGGGCAAGGTCGTACCGGCGTTCACGCAGCAAGGCTGGAAGGACGGCCTCAAGTTCCTTAACAAGCTGTACGCGGAAAAATTGCTCGACCCGCAAACGTTTACGCAAAACCTGAAGCAGCTGAAAACAATTGGTGAAAACAAGGAAGCGATCGTTGGCGCAACCTCTGCGATCGGAGTAGGGACGTTCACGCAATACGGCGGACCTAGCGGCCGCTGGTCGGAATATGTCGCTGTGCCGCCGCTCAAGGGGCCGACGGGGCTGCAAGTGGCGCCTTATAATCCCGACGCGATTCGTCCAGGCGAATTCATCATTACGAAGGCGGCGAAACATCCGGAGGTGGCGATTCGTCTCGCAGACTTCCTGTACAACGAGGACGTGACCTGGAGACTGCAGAAAGGCACGGAAGGTTTGAACTGGCGCAAAGCGAATCCGGGCGAGGTCGACATGATGGGACGGCAGGCCGTATTCGCTCAACTCGCGCCGATCGCCGAAGAGAAGAGCAACAACAGCTGGTTCCAACGAGGAGTGTTTGCTACCCCTGATGCACAGCGGTATACATCGGTCGTCGATCCGAAGGCGCCTAAGCCGCAGCCTGTCATTCTATACGAGGCGACGAAGAACTTGTATGAGCCGTATGCTCAAAAGCCGGACACAATGATCCCGACGCTGTTCTTCACCGTAGATCAGAGCAAGCAGGTCGTGGATTACTCCAAGACGATCAGCACCTACGTAGACGAGATGATCGCTCGTTTCGTTACCGGCGATCTCGACATCGACAAAAACTGGGATTCGTACTTGAACCAGCTGAAATCGATGAACCTGCAGAAGCTGATGGACATCTACCAGGTCGCTTACGATGCCAAGACCAAAAAATAGTCGGCTGCGGCCGAACATCATCTTCATCCTCGCGGACGATCTGGGCTTTGGCGATCTGGGCTGCTACGGGCAGTCGCTGATCCGGACGCCGAACCTGGACCGGATGGCGGAGGAAGGGATGCGGTTCACCAGGCATTACTCGGGAGGCCCGGTTTGCGGGCCTTCCCGGGCTTGCCTGATGACCGGTCGGCACCAAGGAAGCGGCTACATCAAGGGCAACCCGGTGCAGGGCAACGACATCCCGTTCCGACCGGAGGATACGACGCTGGCGGAGGTGCTGCAGCGCGCCGGCTACGAGACGGCGTGCATCGGCAAGTGGGGGTTGGGCAAGGGAGGCACGTCCGGCTTTCCGACGGCCAAGGGCTTCGATTATTTCTATGGCTATGACTCGCATAAGGCGGCACATGATTATTATCCGGCGACGTTATGGAGAAACGAGTCGCTGGTAGACGTTCCGCCAGGCGCGTATAGCCATGATCTGTTCACGGAGGAGGCGCTTGCTTGGCTGCGGCGCGGCCGAGTCCAACCGTTCATGCTGTACTTGGCTTATACGATTCCGCATAGTCCTTATAACCCGCCTGATTCCGAACCTTATTCCGACATGGAGTGGCCTGAGTCCTACCGCAACTATGCGGCCATGATCACCCGGATGGATCGCGATATCGGGAAGCTTCAACACGCCTTGCGGGAGCTTGGGATCGACGAGAATACGCTCGTCGTGTTCGCCAGCGACAACGGGCCGGGCAGCGAGTACACCCCGGAAATTCGCGAGATGGTGAAGTTTTTCCGCAGCGCGGGGCCATACCGGGGCATGAAGCGGGACGTGTACGACGGCGGTATCCATGTGCCGATGCTCGTTCGCTGGCCGGGTGTCGTGCAAGCGGGAGCGGTAAGCGAGCACGTATGCGGCTTCCAGGACTTCCTGCCGACGCTGGCGGAGCTGGCCGGTGCAGAGGTGCCGACTGCGGTGGACGGGTTGTCCATGGCGCCGACTTGGCTTGGTCTGGAGGACCGCAGGCAGGCGGTGCACGAAGAGCTGTACTGGGAGTTCATCTCGATGGGCGCGGTGCGGAAGGGCAGGCAATCGGCGATCGACGTGCGCACGGGCTGGAAGGTCGTCCGCTACGGAAGCCAAGGCGCTCCCGAGCTGTATCGGCTGACGGATGACGAGTCGGAGTCGAACGACGTCGCCGCATTGTTCCCGGAGGTTGCTCTCAGGATGGCGGCCAGGCTCGATGCGCTGCGCGGACCGAGCGAGCTGTGGCCGATGCCGGAGACCGGCGACAAGCCGCCTGTGTAGGGAACCATCGAGTGAAGCCGTTGTACGGAAGGAGGAGAAGGTTGGCATGAAGGATAAGAGTAGGCCTCATGTACTATATATTATGGCGGATCAGTTTCACGCCGATTGTCTTGGCATCGAGGACCGGCAGGTGCGGACGCCGCACTTGGACCGGCTCGCTTCGGAGGGAGTTCGATTCTCGCAAGCTTATTGCAACAGCCCGATCTGCGGACCGTCGCGATGCACGTTCATTACGGGGCAATATCCGCACACGCACGGCATTCTCGGCAACGACATTTATGAGCTGGACGACCGGAACGAATCGACTTTGTCGGCTTTGTTCCGCCGCTCGGGTTACCAGACGGCGGTTGTCGGCAAGTCGCACATGGTAGGCGCTTGGGATCGAGAAGGCTTCGAGCATATTCGCTATTGCGACCTATGCGACTGCGATCGCAACGATCCGATGCAGAACCACTATTTCCGCTATTTGCATGAGCTGGGGCTGACGGATGCCTATGACTTGGGCACTTTGAAGGCGGAGCATCCGGGAGCGCGCGTGCGGGCGTTCGATTCGCTGATTCCAGACGCGCATTCGTTGGAAACTTGGACGGGTAATGAGACGCTGCAGTTTCTGCGGGAACGGGACGAGCGGCGGCCGTTTTTCGTCCATATGAGCTTCCAGCGGCCGCATGAGCCGTATACGGTGCCGTTCGATACGGGACTGCTGTACGATCCCGACGAGATCGAGCTGCCGCCGGGGATACGCGACTTGTTCGAGCGCCGGTTCGCCGGCAAGCCGGAGAAGATGCGTCGACTGGCCGGAGTAGTAGGCGGGATGCCGTACATCCCTGAGAGCGAGGCCGATCTGCGGCGCCAGCTGGCTTTCTACTACAGTCTGATCACGCGGATCGACGAGCAGATCGGACGGGTGCTCGACTATTTGCGCGAGACGGGCGAGTACGAGAATACGATCGTCGTGTTCACGGCCGATCATGGCGATTTTGCCGGCGATCACGGGATGGTGAACAAGAACATCGGCATTTACGAGTCGATTCATCGCATTCCGTTCGTGCTGAAATATCCGGGCGGACCGGCTGGGGTACGGCTGAATGGCATTATGGAGAGCATCGACATGTATCCGACGTTGTGCGAGCTGTGCGAGGTGCCGCTGCCTGTGTCGTCTGTTCCCGTTGAAGGGCGCAGTCTGGTCTCGGTGGTTGAGGGGTTAGAGGCTGGCAAGCCGCATACGGTGTGCGAATGGTCGTCCCCTCGCTACGAGGCCACCGTCAATGCGATTCGTACGGATCGCTACCGGCTTGTCTACTACGGCAAGGGCGAAGGCGAGCTGTACGATTGCGCGTCCGATCCTGACGAAGTGGACAACCGGTTCGAGGATCCGGTATATGCGTCCGTGCGGCTGGAGCTGTTGGAGCGGATGTTCGACCATATCAACGAATATCGGTTGAAGTCGTCCAACTCGCTGTCGAAGGAGGTCGGGCGCCGGACCCGCAATACGATGACGCGGCTGCTGCATACCGGTCAGCGGAGCTGGTCGGAGGTTGGCCCCCTGTACCGCAATTGAATAGATTCGGAGGGACATCTATGTCGCTAACGATAGGGAACGAGGTGCAGGCACACTGCTCCTCGAATCGGCAATTCGAGTACGAGCTGATTTGGCGGCCGGAGCGAAACTATGTGCCGGGTACGGAGGTGGAGCTGCGCGCAAGGTATTTTCGGCAATACCATGAGTGGAAATTCCACTATGCCGAGATGGAAGGCGCCGAGCTGTTGTTCGGCGGGGACATCAACCGCGCGGGCTTCGATTCGTTCCAGAACAAGAAACAGCACATTATGCTGAAGGTTCGCCTGCTGCGGATGGTGACGAAGGGGCAGCCCGTGAAGCTGCGCCTGACGGCCACTCCGCCGCTCTTCGCGGGGCTTGATCTGGAGCTCTTGGTGTGGACGCGCGAGGCGCAGCCGATGGCCGCGAAGGACGCCGAGCCGAAGCCGCTGCTGAAGGAGGAGGACGCCGGCTGCACGCTGACCGTCGTCGCGGGGCCGGTCGAGCGCTTCTCTGTCTACTCCCGCCCGGCTGCCGGTGCGGACGGGAAGGTGCGGACGGCGTTTGTGCCGGAAGACCGCTATGGGAACCCGGCCCGATTCGAGCGGCCGGTACGGGTGAGCTGGAGGTGGGTTGGTGCAGGTGCAGGTGTAGGTGCCGGTGCGGGTGCCAATGCTTGGGACGCTGCTGCTGAGTTGGAGCTGTCTGAGGCGAAGGTTTTGGAGCTGGATGCGTCTGTGGTCGCGGCGGGAGGGGATCCGGCTGCGAGTGCAGCTTCTGCATCTGCATCTGCATCTGTCGTCGTTTCGATCCGGATGGAGGAACTGGGGCTGCAGGAGAACATCTCGAACGGGACGGTCGATGGGGAGTATTTGGTCGTGCGCGGCAACCCGGTTCTGACTGGGACTCGTCGCGGGTGGGTGGCAGCGTTCGGCGACATTCATTGGCATACGCAGGAAGTGGCCGGTGCGGACGGAGGCCGTCCGATGACAGAGGCGCTGCGCAGCGCACGGGATGCGTTGAACATGGACTTCGCCGCGCCTGGCGATCATAGCCCCCAGGGAGCGGAGTGGGAGCGGACCGCCCAGATCGTAGACGCGTTCAACGAGCCTGACCGGTTCGCCACGATCTACGGCTGGGAGAACTCGACGAATCGCGGTCACGAGAACTATTACTTCACCGATCCCGATCATGCGGCGGTTTGCATGGGACGGGCGGGGTTCAAGCCGGGCGATCTGGAGACGGCTACCGCGCATCTCGACGGCTGCAGCGAGTTCATCGCGGTCCCGCATCATACGAACAGCAACGCGACGATGAAGAAGGACGGGGTTCCGGCATGGCATCCTTATAACTGGATGGAGCCTCGCGAGTACCGGCGGCTGGTGGAGATCGTGCAGAACCGCGGCAATATGGAGAAAAACGACTATTCCGACGCTTGGCGCGGCTTGGTGCACAACCGGGCGTCGGTGCAAGATGCGCTTGCCATGGGACATCGGCTTGGGTTCACCGGCGGCACGGACAATCATGTCGGCTGGCCGGGCCGGGTCATCTACGAGAATCGGCGCAGCGTCATCCTGACCGGAGTCTGGACGGAGCGGGTGGAACGGATGAGCGTCTACCAGGCGCTATCGAACCGCCGGACGTGGGCGGTATGCGACACGCGGGCGCTAGTCTGGTTCACCGTCAACGGAGAGCCGATGGGCGGTGACCTGGAAGTGACGGCGGGTACGCCGCTGACCGTGCACATTCAGTTGGAGGCGGAGGCGCCGCTGCAATCGATCGAGCTGGTGTCGGAAGGCCGCACGGTATGGGCGTCGTCTTCCGTAACGCCTTCGGTCGACGTACAGGTGCCGCTCGGGGAAGCCGCCAAGTCCATGCATGTGTACTTGCGGGCGCTTCAGCGAGACGGCGGTTTTATGTACGGCAGTCCGATGTTCATCGATGTCCATGACTAAGCGGAGGCGGCGCAAGCCGAATATAGTTGTGCTGCTGATTGACGACATGGGCTGGAAGGATGCCGGGTTTATGGGCAGTACGTATTACGAGACGCCGCATATGGACCGGCTGGCCGCTGAGGGCATGCGCTTCGACAGCGCCTACGCTTGCCCGAACTGCGCACCGAGCCGGGCTTGCCTGATGACCGGCTTGTATCCGCCGCGGCATGGCATCTACACCGTCGGCTCGCCCGAGCGGGGCGATGCGGAGGGGCGGCGGTTGATCCCACCGCCGAACCGGACAGTGCTCGAGCCCGAGTTTATGACGCTGGCCGAAGGGCTCCGGCCGGCGGGTTACGCCTGCGGCCATGTCGGCAAGTGGCATCTCGGCGAAGGGCCGGCGAGCGGACCGGAAGGGCGCGGCTTCGATTTCAATGCCGGCGGCATTCAGAAGGGCCAGCCGCCGGCCGGCTACTTCAGCCCGTATCGGATCGCGACATTGCCTGACGGGCCGGAGCAGGAGTACCTCACCGACCGGCTGACCGAGGAGGCGCTTCGTTATATCGAGGCTCATGCGAATGCGGAGAAGCCGTTCTTCCTGTACTTCGCGCATTACGCCGTGCACAAGCCGCTGCAAGGGAAGCCGGAGCTGGTCGAGAAGTATGAGTTCAAGCCGGTGGACGAGGGCAGCGGTCATTTCCATCCCGTATATGCCGCTATGCTGGATAGCACGGATCAGAGCGTCGGCCGTATCATAGCCAAGCTGGAGGAGCTTGGGATGAGCGAGGATACGGTTGTGATGCTCCTTTCCGACAACGGAGGATTGGGCGGCTATGCGGCGGAGGGGCTGCTGTCCGAGGATGTCACCTCGCAGGCGCCGCTCCGCGGGGGCAAAGGGATGTTGTACGAGGGAGGTATCCGCGTGCCGATGGTCGTTCTTTGGCCGGGCGTAATCGAGAAGGGCAGCCAATGCGACGTTGCGGTGTCGCTCATCGACGTGTTCCCGACGCTGATGGAGCTGGCGGGAGTGGACGACTCGGCTGAAGCAGACGGTGGAATGGGAGCCGTCGACGGGGTGAGCCTGCTGCCCTTGCTGAGGCAGACCGGCGAGTGGCGGAGGGATACGCTGTACTAGCATTTCCCTGCGTACCTCGAAGGAGGAGGCGGCACATGGCGTACGAAGCCGGGAGCGGCGCTACGGCACGGCAATTGGAAGCTGATCGAATTTTTCGAGGACGCCCGGCTCGAGCTGTACGACCTGGCGGCCGACACCGGCGAGCGAGTGAACTTGGCCGACGCGCTGCCGGAGCTGGCAGCCGAGCTGCACGAGCGGATGCTGCGATGGCGGGAAGAGGTCGGTGCTCCGATGCCTTATGTAAAGGCATAGAGCGCGCTTGGATAGGGAGTCGGTACGTGAAATGGACTGATTGCTGGAAAGTGAAGCCGCTAGGAGCGGGAGTTGGTGCAAAATTGAACTATTTCTATTGGCCGCACCCGTGCATCGACACCGACCTGAAGGAGCGTTAATCCTACCTATGTCCAACACAATTCTGGTCATGTCGGACCAGCATAATCCGTTTGTATCATCCGTCTATGATCAGCACTCGCTTGTCAGGACCCCGCAAATGGAGCGGATGGCTGAGCGGGGGACGTTGTACCGCAACGCCTATTGCCCGTCGCCGCTCTGCATGCCTAGCCGATCGGCGTTCATGGCGGGGAAACGAGTGCACGAGCTGCAAGCCTACAGCAACTGCACGTTGCGCGTACCCGGCGGACATCCCGCCTATGGACAGATGCTGGCCGAACAAGGCGTGCATACCGTTTATATCGGCAAAACCGATGTGTTCGCCCCGGGCGAGGAGCTCGGGTTCTCCGAGCTGTTTCTGCCGAAGGACCGCAAGGCGCCTGGCGACAAGCACATCGGTCGTCGTCCCTTGACGATCCGCCATGGCGCGGCGAAACGAGCGGAGCGGGTGGGCGTCCATGCCGGAGCCTTCGACGAGGATGAAGAGGTCATGGCGCGTGCCTTGTTATGGCTGGCTGCAACTGCACCTCATATTTCGCAGCAACCATGGACGCTCACGATCAATCTGACGAATCCGCATCCGCCGTTTTGGAATACGTCGGACGTTTGGGAGCGCGCTCCTGGAGGGGATCTCCCCCGTATCGGGGCAGATCAGCCATCCGCACAGCACCGATACGCACGAGAGCTCCGCAACCATTTCGAGACACACCTCTACACCGAGGAGCAGGTCCGCAACATGCGGCGGGCTTATTACGGAAAGGTCGATTTCGTCGACCGGCAGTTGGGCAGGCTGATCGACGAGCTGGACCGGAGCGGGATGGCGACATCGACGAACTTGATCTACGTGTCCGATCATGGGGAGATGTTGGGCAAGTTCGGCCTTTGGTGGAAAAGCTCCCTTTACGAGGATTCCGTGCGAATTCCTTGCCTCGCGATGGGGCCGGACTTTGAGCCGGGTCGCGAAGTGATGACGCCGGTAGATTTGCACGATGTGCAAGCGAGTTTATTCCGAGCGGCAAGCGGTGCAGCAAGACCGCCGGATTGGATCGGAACGCCTCTGCAGGACATTCCGCCGGACGATCCCGAGCGCGTTGTGTTCTCCGAGTACCACGGACACGGCTGCCGCTCTGGCGCTTATATGATCCGCAACCGAGACTGGAAGCTTATATATTGCATGGAAGCGCCGCATCAACTATTCCACTTGGCGAACGATCCGGAGGAGCTGCACGACGTTTTCACCGATTTTCCGCACGTGGCGGTCAAGCTGGAGGAACAATTGCGGCGTATTTGCTCGCCGGAGCTCGAGAACGAGAAGGCGCACGCCTTCCAAACGCTCCAACTGGATGACCTGCGCAACCATTATGAATAACGAAGGAGGGGGAGCAATGGAAATGGAAGGCTCCTTTATGCAGAAGCTGCTGCCGGCCCCAGTGGGCAAAGGATTTTTGATGGAAGGATACTGGGTGTGGTGCGGCTCCGTAATTAAAGGAGAGGATGGCCGCTATCATATGTTCGCCTCGCGCTGGTCTAAAGAAACGCCATTCTGGCCGTATTGGGTCACGAATTCGGAGGTCGTCCGCGCCGTGTCGGAGACGCCGGAAGGGCCTTTCCGCTTCGAGGAGGTCGTGCTGCCGGTGCGTGGCGAGCAACACTGGGACGGCATGATGACGCATAATCCGACGATTCATCGACACGGAGATACTTACCTGCTGTTCTATACGGGAACGACTTATTCCGGCGGCAGACCCGATTCGAGCAGCCGCGATTATTGGGGCAATGAGAAAACGGCAGAAGCTCGGCGCAACCAGCGCGTCGGCTTGGCGACGGCCAAGTCGATTCACGGCCCGTGGACTCGCCGCGACGAGCCGGTCCTTCACCCGAGACCGGGGTATTGGGACGGGCTGATGACGACGAATCCCGCCGCCTGCGTGCTGCCGGACGGGGGTGTGTTGCTCGTGTACAAGTCAACGGGACACCAGAAGGACCGGCTGCGGCTCGGCATTGCCAAGGCGGCTCATTTCGAAGGGCCCTACGAGCGGCTGCGCGCCGAATCGATCTTCCAATTCCCCGAACACGGGGAGCACGGCGAGCATGTCGAGGATCCGTACATCTGGTACCGGGACGGCCGTTACGAGCTGATCATGAAAGACATGGAGGGCGGCATCTGCGGCGAAAAACACGCGGGCATCCATGCGACATCCGCGGACGGGATCCATTGGGACGTGACGCAGCCTCCGCTCGCGTATTCGCGAACGGTCCAGTGGGACGATGGCACAACGACGGCGCAAGGCTCGCTGGAACGGCCGCAGCTGCTGATCGAGAACGGTGTGCCGACGCATTTCTATGCCGCGACGGGCAATCGCGGGGGGATCTATACAGCGGATGAGGCGGATCGGTCCGACCATACGTGGACGCTAGTGATTCCGCTGCGCCGCTAATTGAGGGGGAGTCCGAGATGAGAGCGATACTCGTCATGATCGATACATTGAACCGCGAGGCGCTGACCGCTTATAACCCGGACAGCTGGGTACAGGCGCCGAACATCGAGCGATTCGCTCGGCGCAGCGCCGTGTTCACGAACCATTGGGCCGGTTCGCTGCCTTGTATGCCGGCGCGACGGGATTTGTTTACCGGCCGGCTGAGTTTCCTGGAGCGGGGCTGGGGCGGGCTCGAGCCCTTCGACGTCACGCTGCAGGAACAATTGACGCGGGGCGATGTGTTCTCGCATATGGTGACCGACCACTACCACTATTTCGCGACCGGCGGGGAAAATTATTGCCAACTGTTCACGACATGGGATTTTCATCGCGGTCAAGAGTTCGACCCGTGGGTGTCGACCGTCCAGCCACCGCCGCTGCCGGAGTCGTACTTGGGACGAGTGCATCCTCAGTATGAAAGGAACCGCTCTCGATTCCAGCAGGAGATGGACTTTTCCGGTCCGCGAACGATGCAGGCGGCTTGCGATTGGCTCGACGCGAATTACGAGGCCGACCGCTTTTTCCTCATGGTCGAGCCGTTCGACCCGCATGAGCCGTTCGACAGCCCGGACGAGTATTTGGCGCTGTATGCCGATACGTACGACGGACCGCGCTACGATTGGCCGAACTACGGCCCGAACCGGGAATCGCCGGAGGCGTCCGAGCATTTGCGCAAGCGGTATGCCGCGTCCCTGACGATGATCGACCGCTGGTTTGGCAAGCTGCTAGACAAGCTCGATCAGTATGCGATGTGGGACGATACGCTTGTCATCCTGACGACGGATCACGGGTTTCTGCTGGGCGAGCACGAGGCGCTTGGCAAAAATGTAATGAATGTCTACAACGAGCTCGCTCATTTGCCGCTGATGGTGCATACGCCTGGAGGGCTTCGAGCAGGAGAGCGAATCGATGCGCTGACGCAAAATATCGACCTCATGCCTACGCTGCTGGAGCATTTCGGGTTGGAGGTGCCGAGCGAGGTGCAGGGCGGCTCTATGCTGTCGCTGCTGGAAGCGGCGACGGATACGCCTGCGCGGTTGCGCGAGGCCGCCTTGTACGGATACTTCAGCATGGACGTCAATGTCACGGACGGGACGTATACGTACATGCGGACGGCAGTGCGGCCGGACAATGCGCCTTGCTACTTGTACACGGCGATGCCGACGGCGTTCCGCAGCTTCGTGAAACGGCCCGATATGAGCGAGGTAGAGCACGGGCGGTTCCTGGCGCATACGGATTATCCGGTGCTGCGCTTCCCTGTGCGCGGCGTTGGCCCGGAGCTCGGGCATGCGCCGATGAAGCGGGAGACGCTGCTGTTCGATCTGCGCGACGACTACCGCCAGCAACGGCCGATCCGCGATGCCGGGCTGGAGCGCCGGATGGAGGCGGCGATGGCGAAGGCGATGCGGCTGGCCGGCGCGCCGGAGGAGCAGTATGAGCGGCTCGGGCTGGAGAGCGATGCTTCGGCTGGTAGGGGACGGGAAGATCTGGCAGCGGCCGATCATGAATCCGAGACGGTGACTGCGCCTTCGACCGCTCCTTCGGGAACGGCCGCTGCGACTGTTCCGGGACCCGAGGGGGGAGCTGCGAGATGAGCGTACGCCCGAATGTGCTGTTGATCCAGACGGATCAACAGAGCTGTTGGACGCTCGGCGTCTATGGAGGCACTGTTGTGGGGACACCGCATATCGACTCCATAGGCGAAGGCGGGGCTGTGCTCCGCCAATGCTTCACCAATTCGGCGTTATGCACGCCTTCGCGAGGCTGCTTCGTTACGGGTCGCTACCCGCATGCCCACGGCGCCTTCGCGAACAATCGGCGTCTCGGGGAAGACGAAGTGACGTTGGCTCGACTGCTCCAGAATGCTGAATACGATACCGGCTACATGGGCAAATGGCATCTGGACGGCACGCCTCGTCCGGGTTGGATGGAGCCGGAGCGCTCACAGGGGTATGCGGATTGCCGCTACATGTTCAATCGCGGGCATTGGAAGACGATCGAGGACGCTCCGGAAACTGGCGGAGGCGGGTCGCCGGTCGTTGGCGAAGGGATCGGGGATGAGCGGACGTATACCACCGATTGGCTGACGGACAAGGCGATCGCCTTTTTGCAGGAGACGAGGCCGAAGCCGTTTTTTCTTCATCTCAGCTATCCGGATCCTCACACGCCTTATTCGGTCCGCGAGCCTTACGCCTCGATGTACGATCCGGACGACATGGAAGTGCCCTCGACATTCGCGGCAAGCGAACGTCCTCGCGGGATCGGCGGCGAATCGCATACGGACGTGCGGGGACGCTGGGATGCGCGGAAGCTGCGGGAGGCGAAGGCGCAATATTGCGGTGAGGTGAAATGCATCGACGACAACGTCGGTCGGTTGCTGGCCGTGTTGGCGGAGCGGGGGCTGGCGGAAAATACGATCGTCGTGTTCACTTCCGATCATGGCGACTACATGGGCGAGCACGGACTGGTGCACAAAAACAACCTGTACGAGACTGCCTACCGCATCCCGATGCTCATCCGCTGGCCGGTGGCGATCGCGCCCGGCACCTCGGTGGACCGGTTGATCGGTCTGGTCGATTTCCAGCAGACGATGGCCGGGCTCATCGGCCTCACGCCTAGCGGGCGGGAGCAGGGAGCGGATGTTTCTCCTCTGTTGCGAGGCGAGGCGGCGACAGCGGTGGCTAAGGAGCCTTGGCCGGATGAAGTGTTCCTGTACCATGACACCCAGCGCAAAATCGGGCTATTTACGCAGCGTTTCCAGCTTGTGTACGTGGAAGACGGGGACGACATTTTGTTCGACCGCTTGAACGATCCGCTGCAGCTGGTCAATTTGTTCGGGCGGGCGGAGCTGCGCGCGGAGGTGGAGCGGATGACCGCTTCTCTCATCCGCCACTGCGAGCGCTATGCGAGCCCCGAGCTGGGCTGGCTGAGGGAGAAACTGTTGAAGGCGCACAGGTAGAAGAAGCTCTAGACGGCTACCACGTGGCCGCTCGGCGTGCTGAAAGCTCGATTTCGTGCTTAGGCGAAGTCACGCGGCCGCTGGGCGTACTGTAAGCTCGA
>NZ_BIMA01000078.1 GCF_004000845.1 Paenibacillus koleovorans NBRC 103111 | reverse complement strand
ACGTCCCTCTTACGCTTTAGCGCTGTAAAGCACTTAAACTTTCTAAAAATGTAAATAAAAACCGTTCTCTCCGGCAGGAGGAACGGTGGTTTAGTCGGAAGTTATTGGATTACTGCCATCCCATCCGCTGCTTCAGCGCTGCAATGTGGGCGAGATGGTGATGATTGTGCCAAACCAAACGCTGCGCAGCGACCGCCAAGGTCATCCTTCCATGGGTCGGACTCACGAACGTGCGATCAAAATGGGATGGCTGCAGGCTGCGAAGCAGGATGATGAAACGGCTATGCAAGCTTTCCAATAACGTGATAGAGAGCTCTACATCAGCCGTGTAATCGGCAAGCTCTGCAAAATCCGCCTCCCGATATGTCCCTGCGGTCGGTTGCTCTTCCGTTAGAGCACGTTTAAACCGAAGGATTGCGTTCATGTCATTGTCCGCCAGATGATGAATGACTTGACGCACTGTCCAGCCGCCTGGACGATACGGCGTGTCCAACTGGTTAGGCCGCCAATCTCGCACCGTCTCTCGAAGCAGAGGGGCAAACCGCAACAATTGATCCTCGTATGCTAGCTGCTGCTCCATTCGGAACGATTCCACCGGCTGAAAAGAGCCAATCGGATATCTCAACGGATCCACTGTACAGCCACCTCCAGCCTGGCTACAATACTAGTCCTTTTTTCAAAATCACGTTCGCATACTGGGAAAGCTCGCCGGTCGCCACGATCGCATAGGAACGGCGCGCCCGCTCGTAAAAGGCGAAACGTTCGATGAACTCGAACGGCTGGTCGTTGCCCGAAGCGTCCACTACTTGGCGATATGTATTCCAAATATGCGGCATCACAGGGTCGCCCGGGATTACTTGCATCAAACCTACCGAACGTTCCACATACGGGTCCAGCGGGAACAGCTCGAGAATGGCCTCCAGCAGTACCGGGATCGGGTGCCCGTCGCAACGAACGAGCCTGGCCGCATTGCTCGCAGCAGGGAAATGCGCATCCCCCAGCACCAACTCGTCGCCGTGGCCCATCTCCATCATTATTTTTACAAGCTCAGGGGGTAAAATCGCGGGAATTTTTTTCAGCATGATCTTCACCTCGTCCTTGATCTTCTCACTTGTCCGGATAATTTTGCGTTATCGATAACCAAAACATATCGTGGAATGTGGTTGCTGTCAATGCTTTTATTGGGTAAGATGGAGGCACGGAAATTAACCAAAAGGACGAGCGATATGATCACGATCTACGACATCGCCAAACGCGCCAACGTCTCCGCCATGACGGTCTCTCGAGTTATCAATAACTCTGGACGCATCAGCGAGAAGACGAAAGCCAAGGTAAAAAAAATTATGGAAGAGCTGAACTACGTCCCCAATTCCACGGCTCGCAGCTTGGTGAAGCAGGAAACGAAGACGCTCTCTCTGCTCATTACGGATGTGACCAACCCGTTCTACACCACGCTGGCTCGTGGAGCTGAAGACGCCGCCATGCAGCTGGGCTACAAGCTGCTGCTCGGCAACAGCGATGAGAACTTGGTGAAAGAAAAAGAATATGTCGACATCATCCTGTCCACACGTGTGGATGGGGTGTTGTTCGCTCCGGCCGGAGACGGCTCGCTTGACCATCTCCAGTCGCTGCAGCGGCATCGAATTCCGTTCGTCCTGCTCGATCGGGAAGTGCCGGGCATCGAATCCGACATGGTGGTTGGTGAGAGCAAGGAAGGGGCGCGGCAGCTCGTGGGCCATCTCATTAAGCTGGGGCATAAGCGAATTGCGCTTGTGAACGGGTCCAGCACGATTTCGACCGCCCGACAACGGTTTACCGGCTACTGGGAGGCGCTCAAGCTGAACGATATTCCGTTCGACGAGCGGCTCGTCATGGAGCTTGGCTACAAGCAGCTGGAGGACGCCAGCCAGCTCGATCCGCTGCTGCAGCTGGAAGCCCCGCCGACGGCGATATTCGCCGCCAATAACTTCCTGGCGGTCGGCATCGTCGCCGCGCTGCGCAGCAAACGGATTCGAGTGCCCGACCATATGTCGATCGCCTGCTTCGACGATCTTGGGCTCGCGTCGCTGCTGAACCCGTTCCTGACCGTCGCCTCGCAGCCGGCCTACCAGTTCGGGTTTCTGGGAACACAACTGCTCGTCGAGCGCATCCAGCAGAAATTAGACTCGAACTGGCGCAAAATCATTCTCCCCTCCGAATTGATCGCTCGAGAATCGACTCGACAGTTGGGGTAGAATGCCGCTCCTACCGAACCAAAAGGCTGCCGATCCTGACGGATTGACAGCCTTTTTCCCACACTTGCTTAGGCGTTTTTCCCGAATACTACGCCACCGTCGATGTACAGCGGCGAACCCATCATGAACTTGCTGTCGTCGGAGGCAAGGAATAGCGCCGCCTTGGCCACATCGTCCGGACGGCCGAGATCGCCGCTCAGCTGACGCGTCTTGAGCGAAGCGATCGCCGCCTCTGGATCCTCGTAGGACGTACGGAGATAGTTCTCGACGAACGGCGTCATGATCGTGCCTGGAAGTAAGGCGTTGACGCGGATGCCGTACGAGGCGTAATCGACTTGCATCGACTTCGTCAGCGAGAGCACGGCGCCTTTCGTGGCGGCGTACGAGGCGCGACGGGCAAGCCCGATCTCGGCGATGCAGGACGACATGTTGATAATCGAGCCGGACTTGCGCTCCATCATATGCGGCAGCACGTATTTGCTTGGAATGAACACGCCTTTGATATTGATCGACAGGATGCGGTCCAACGTGTCGGGCTCGATCTCGTGCAGCGCGCCTACGCCGCTGATGCCGGCATTGTTGAAGAGCACGTCGATATGACCGTACTTGGCGATCACTTCTTGGACGAGGAGCTCCATATCCGTAGGGCTCGTCACATCGCCGCGGATGAACTCGGCATTGCCGCCGGCAGCGCGAATTTGCTCGACCGTGTCGGTCCCCTTCTGCACGTCGAGATCGTTGACGATGACGACGGCCCCCTCTTGGGCGAACAGGAAGGCGGAAGCTTGGCCGATGCCGGAGCCGGAGCCGGTAATAATCGCTATTTTATTCGCTAGTCTCATAGGGATGACCTCGCTTTATAGGTAGTTATGCTACCGATAACATAACAACTTATCTGATAACCTGTCAACTAAAAAATGACGGCCGCCCGCGCTTGCGAAGGCGCTGGCGGCCGTATATCCCCGCTCGTTTGGCGTGCTGGGACAATTTGCTTTATAATGGTCGAAGAACCGATAAAGAACCGATTTCGGAAAGGGTGCTGATTGTGGGTTTAGTCGATATCGGCGGCATCGCGCCGCAATTTTTCGTTACGACCGTCTTTTTTCTCTTGTTTATTTTTGGAGCGATTAGCTTGGGCATTCTTCGGTTGTTTCAACAAAGGGTGCGGTTTGGCCTCATTTCGATCATCGTAGGAGCCGTTGGTATAGCAGCCTATGTGATCGTCTTGAACCGTTGGCTGATCTAGCGAGCGAGACGGCTTCCCTTGCCCGCTTAAGGCAAATTAGTGTGACCCATCAAATAGCGGTCGCATTCTCTGGCGGCTTCCCGGCCTTCGTTGATGGCCCAGACGACCAGACTTTGCCCGCGGCGCATATCCCCTGCTGCGAATACGCCGTCGACATTGGTGGCGTATTTGCCGTATTCGGCCTTCGCATTGGACCGTTCGTCCCGCTCGACACCGAGCTGTTCGAGGAGCGGATTTTCAGGCCCCATGAAGCCCATCGCGAGCAGTACGAGCTGCGCCGGATACACCTTCTCGCTGCCCGGCACTTCCACCGGCGAGAAGCGGCCCTGCGCATCCTTCTGCCACTCGATGCGCACGGTGTGCAACTCCTTCAGCTTGCCGTTCTCATCCCCAACGAATTTCTTCGTCGAGATCAAATATTCGCGAGGGTCGTCTCCGTACAGGGCGGCCGCTTCCTCTTGCCCGTAGTCGAGCTTATACACCTTCGGCCATTCCGGCCAAGGGTTGCTCGCCGTTCGCTCGAGCGGCGGCTTCGCCATAATCTCGAACTGCACGACGCTCCTGCAGCCGTGCCGGATCGAGGTGCCGACGCAGTCCGTGCCCGTGTCGCCGCCTCCAATGACGATGACGTCCTTGCCTGCGGCGGAAATATGTGCGCCGTCCTCGTGGTTCGAGTCGAGCAGGCTCTTCGTGTTGCGGCGGAGAAACTCCATCGCCGGATGGATGCCTTCGAATTCGCGCCCTTCGATCGGCAGATCGCGAGCTTTCGTCGCGCCACCGCACAACACGATGGCGTCGAAATCACTGCGGAGCTGCTTGGCGTCGTAGTTGACGCCTACCTCGATGCCGGTGCGGAACGTTACGCCTTCCTCCGCCAGCAGATCGACGCGTCGCTGCACGATCGACTTGTCCAGCTTCATGTTCGGGATGCCGTACATGAGCAGCCCGCCGATTCGGTCGGCGCGCTCGAATACCGTGACAGTGTGGCCGGCTTTATTAAGCTGAGCGGCGGCTGCGAGTCCGGATGGTCCGGAGCCGATGACGGCTACCTTCTTGCCCGTGCGGACAGCCGGCGGCTGAGGCGTAATCCAGCCTTCGTCGAACCCTTTGTCCACGATCGACTTCTCTATGCTCTTGATCGTCACCGGGGAGCCGTTCAACCCGACGGTGCAGGAGCCTTCGCACGGAGCCGGGCATACCCGTCCCGTGAATTCGGGGAAGTTGTTCGTCTTGTGCAGCCGATCCAGCGCTTCGCGCCAAAGTCCGCGATACACGAGGTCGTTCCACTCGGGTATGAGATTGTTGATCGGGCAGCCGGAGGCCATACCTGCGATCAGCTTGCCCGTGTGGCAGAACGGAATGCCGCAATCCATGCAGCGCGAGCCTTGCGTCTGCAGTTCTTCCTTAGGCAGCTTCTGGACGAATTCCTTCCAGTCGCCGATCCGCTCCAGAGGCGGCCGTTCCGTCGCCGTCTGTCGCTCATAGTCGATAAATCCGGTCGGTTTTCCCATCGTACCGTCTCCCCCCTAATTGCCGCTCACACGGGACAAATCTCTCATATTTTCCTCGAAGGCGGCCATGACGGCGTCCTCGTGGTTCATGCCATTCACCTTGCCGCGCTCGATCGATTCGAACATCCGCTTGTAGTCCTTCGGAACGACTTTGATGAAGCTCCAGACGAGCTCCTCCCATTTGGCGATGACGCGATGGGCGATTTCGCTGTCCGTGAACTTTGCGTGGTTGCGGATCATGCCCAGCACCTCATTCACCTCATAGGAGGCCTCGAGCTGCTCGAACAGCACCATTTCCTTGTTGCAGCGCTCCTTGAACGTACCGTCCTCGTCGAAGACGTAGGCGATGCCGCCCGACATCCCCGCCGCGAAGTTGCGGCCCGTCTTGCCCAGGACTACGACGCGTCCTCCGGTCATATATTCGCAGCCGTGGTCGCCGACACCCTCGACGACGGCGCGCACGCCGCTGTTCCGGACGCAGAACCGCTCGCCGGCGATGCCCCGAATATACGCTTCGCCGTTGGTAGCGCCGTAGAACGCTACGTTGCCGATAATGATGTTCTCATGCGCGGCAAAGGACGATTGCTCCGGCGGGAAAATGATGATCTTGCCGCCTGACAGCCCCTTGCCGACGTAGTCATTGGCGTCGCCTTCGAGCGACAGCGTCATGCCGTTCGGCATGAAGGCGCCGAAGCTCTGGCCCGCCGAGCCGCCAAAGTGGAAGCGGATCGTGTCGTGAGGCAGCCCTTCCGCGCCGTAGCGGCGCGTCACCTCGCTGCCGGTGATCGTTCCTACGACACGGTTCGTGTTGCGGATCGGGAGGATCGCATGCACGTGCTCGCGCCGCTCCAGCGCCGGCTCCGCCAGTGCCAGCAGCTGCTGGCGGTCGAGCGACTCGTCGAGGCGGTGATCCTGCTGGATGCTGCAGAAGCGCCCGACATGGTCCGGAACGTCCGGCCGGTACAGCAACGCGTTCAGGTCGACGAGCTTCGCCTTCCAATGCTCCTTCGAGCCGTTGTCCGGGAACGTGGTCGGTTCGAGCAGATCGGTCCGGCCGACCATCTCTTCAATCGTGCGGAAGCCAAGCTCCGCCATCAGCTCGCGCATGTCCTGCGCGATGAACCGCATGAAATTGACCGCATACTCCGGCTTGCCGGCGAACTTCGCCCGCAGGTCCGGATTTTGTGTCGCCACGCCTACCGGGCACGTGTCCAGGTGGCACACGCGCATCATCACGCAGCCGATCGAAACGAGCGGCGCGGTCGAGAATCCGAACTCCTCGGCGCCGAGCAAGGCGGCGACTACGACGTCGCGGCCGGTCATCAGCTTGCCGTCGGTCTCGACGACGATCCGGTCGCGCAGCCCGTTCAGCAGCAGCGTCTGATGCGTCTCGGCGAGACCGAGCTCCCACGGCAGACCGGCATGTTTGATGCTCGTGCGCGGGGATGCCCCCGTGCCGCCGTCGTAGCCGCTGATCAGGACGACGTCGGCGCGTCCCTTCGCGACCCCTGCGGCAATCGTACCGACGCCTACCTCGGATACGAGCTTGACGTTGATACGGGCGCGCGGGTTGGAGTTCTTCAAATCATGGATAAGTTCAGCCAAATCCTCAATCGAATAAATATCGTGATGCGGCGGAGGGGAAATGAGACCAACGCCCGGAGTCGAGCCGCGTACTTCGGCAATCCACGGATACACCTTCTTGCCCGGCAGTTGGCCGCCTTCGCCCGGCTTGGCGCCTTGCGCCATCTTGATCTGGATCTCGTCGGCGTTGACGAGATATTGGCTCGTCACCCCGAACCGCCCCGACGCCACTTGCTTGATCGCGCTGCGGCGCAGGTCGCCGTTCGCATCCGGCGTGAACCGCTTCGGATGTTCGCCGCCTTCGCCGGTGTTGCTCCTGCCGCCGATGCGGTTCATCGCGATGGCGAGCGTCTCATGCGCCTCCGAGCTGATCGAGCCGTAGGACATCGCCCCGGTCTTGAACCGGCGGCATATCGCCTCGACAGACTCGACCTCGTCGATCGGAATCGGCCCGCGTCCTTCCTGCTTCTTGAACTGCAGCAAGCCGCGAAGCGTCGCCGTCTGGCGGGAATGGTCGTTCACCATCGCCGCATACTGCTTGAACTGCCCGTAATTGTTCGAGCGCACCGCATTTTGCAGCGCGTGGATCGTCTCCGGCCGGTACAAGTGCAGATCGCCGTCGCGGCGGTATTGGTACTCGCCGCCTGCGTCGAGCGTCTTGTCCCGTCCGTCCTGGCCTTCCGGCGGATACGCCCGTCGGTGGCGGAACAGCGCCTCCTCCGCAATCACATCCAACCCGGCTCCTTCTATTCGAGTTGGCGTCCAGGTGAAATACTTCTCGACGAACGTTGCCTGCAGCCCGATCGCCTCGAAAATTTGCGCGCCACGGTAGCTCTGAATAGTGCTGATGCCCATCTTGGACAGCACCTTCACGACGCCCTTGGTGGCGGCTTTGATGTAGTTGTAGACGGCTTTCTCAATCTTCACGCCGGTCAGGATGTTCTGCGCGATCATTCCGTCCAGCGACTCGATCGCCAGGTAAGGATTGATCGCCCCCGCGCCATAGCCGAGCAGCAGCGCGAAGTGGTGTACCTCGCGCGGCTCGCCGGACTCGACGAGCAAGCTCACCTTCATCCGCGTGCCGACGCGGATGAGGTGGTGGTGCAGCCCGGCCAGCGCGAGCAGCGCCGGGATCGCCGCAAGGCCTGCGCTCACGCCGCGGTCCGACAGGACGAGCATCGTCGCGCCTTGCGCGATCGCTTCGTCCGCTTCGCCGAACAGGCGCTGCAGCGACGCCTCGAGCCCTGCCGCTCCTTCCGCAGCGGGAAACAAAGTGCTCAGCGACACCGTGCGGAACCCTTCGCGATCGATATGCTTCAGCTTGGCCAGCTCTTCATTACTCAGAATCGGAGACTTCAACCGGATCTGACGGCAGCTCTCCGGCTCCGGCTTGATCAAGCTGCGCTCCGGTCCGATCGTCGTCCCGACCGCTGTGATCAGCTCCTCGCGGATCGCATCGATCGGCGGGTTCGTTACCTGCGCGAACAGCTGCTTGAAATAGTTGTACAGCAGCTGAGGCCGATCGGACAGCACGGCCAGCGGCGTATCGATGCCCATCGAGCCGATCGCCTCGACGCCCGAGCTGGCCATCGGCTCCAGCACCTTCGTCAAGTCCTCGAAAGTGTAGCCGAACGCTTGCTGGCGCTCCAGCAGCGTATGGCGGTCCGGATCCGGCAGCGTCGGCGCGTCCGGCAGCTGCTCCAGGTCGGCCAAATGCTGCTCGACCCACTCCTTATACGGCTGCTCGGCCGCGATCGAGCTCTTGAGCTCCTCGTCGGAGACGATGCGCCCTTTCTCCGTGTCCACGAGCAGCATTCGCCCCGGACGCAGCCTATCCTTCTTCACGATCCGTTCCGCCGGGATGTCCAGTACGCCTACCTCCGACGACAATACGATCAGATCGTCCTGCGTCACGCAATAGCGCGCCGGACGAAGACCGTTCCGATCAAGCACAGCCCCGATCACCGCCCCGTCGGTGAAGCAGATTGCCGCCGGGCCGTCCCATGGCTCCATCAGGCAGCTGTGGTACTCATAAAACGCTTTCATCTCCGCACTCATGCTCTCATGGTTCGACCATGGCTCGGGAATCATCATCATCGCCGCATGCGGCAGCGAACGTCCGGTCAGCATGAGATACTCGAGGCAGTTGTCGAACATCTGCGAGTCGCTGCCCTCCGTATCGATGATCGGCAGCAAGCTCTTGAAATCGTCGCCGAACAAGTCGGTCTCGTCCATCGCTTGGCGAGCCCGCATCCAGTTCACGTTGCCTCGCAGCGTGTTGATCTCCCCGTTATGGATGAGGAACCGATACGGATGCGCCCGCTCCCAGCTAGGGAACGTATTCGTGCTGAATCGCGAATGCACGAGCGCGAGCGCCGTCTCGAACGACGGGTTCCGCAGATCGGTATAATAGTCGCTTACTTGCGCCGGAGTCAACATGCCCTTGAAGACGATCGTCCGACTGGACAAGCTCGGCAAATAAGCCTCCTTGATTCCCGCGGCCAGGAACGCATGCTCCGACCGCTTGCGCACCGCATACAGCTTGCGCTCGAACGCCAGACGGTCCGCGCCCGGTTCGCCTCCGCCGATGAACAATTGACGGACGATCGGCTCCACCGACTTCGCCGAATCGCCGAGCGTCGCGTTGTCCGTCGGGACGTCGCGCCAGCCGAGCACCGTAAGCCCGACTCCTGCAACGAAACCTTCCATAATCGTTTCGCATTGCTTTCTTGCATCCGCATCCTTCGGCAGGAACACCATTCCTACGCCGTACTTTCCTTCCTCCGGCAGGCGAATCTGCAGCTCTTGACACACTTGACGGAAGAACGAGTGGGGAAGCTGCATCAAAATCCCCGCCCCGTCGCCCGTATTCGTCTCGCAGCCTTGTCCGCCTCGATGATCGAGGTTACATAACACCTGCATAGCTTGACGGATGACGTCATGGGAGCGGCGACCGCGGATGTCGGCTACAAACCCGATCCCGCAGGCGTCGCGTTCAAACCGGGGATCGTATAGCCCTTGCTTGCTGGGAATACCTGTTTTCCGCATAAGCCGCACCTTTCCGTGTTGAAATTTGTCCGTTTTGTGTCTGAAAATATGTTGTTTCCACCGTAGCATATTTTGAAAACGATGCCTATAACTCCAATTATTATGTTTTCTTATGAATTTTCACGAAAATACTTATAAGTAAAAAACCCGTCATCTTCCTCTATATATAAGGAAGAAACGGGTTTCTTACCTGTATCTCTTTCTAGCGCAGCAACGATTCAGCTCCGTCGATGTAGATAGGCGTCCCTGTAATATGGCTGGAGGCATCCGAAGCGAGGAACAGGACCAGCTCCGCCACTTGCTCCGGCTCGCCGGATTTGTGCTCCAGCGGCTGACTGCCGTCCGGGTACTCGATCCGGATCTTGACCTCCTTCAGCTCCGGTGTCGGATGCGTATTTTCGCTAATATTCGTCTCAATCGAGCCGGGACATATCGCGTTGACCCGGATACGGTACCGCGCCAGCTCAAGCGCCGCCATCTGCATAAACGCAACCTGCCCGGCCTTGGACGTCGCGTAAGCCGACATGCCCATGCCGGTGAACGTCCGGTTGCCGTTGATGGAGCTCGTTATTATGACGCTTCCTCCCTGCTTCTTCAAATAGGGAACGGCGTACTTGACCGTGAGAAACGTCCCTTTCAAATTCGTATTCAGCGTCTCGTCCCAATCCTCGGGCTCCATCGACTCGATCGGCGCTAACGTCCCATTGATACCCGCATTGGCAAACACGATGTCGACCCGTCCCCAACGATCCGCCGCCGCCTTAACCGCAGCCCCCACGCGTGCGGGATCCGAGACATTCGTATCGGCCACGATCGCTTCGCCGCCTGCCGCTTCGATCTCGCGATACACTTGCTCCGTTCGCTCATCCTTCAAGTCGACCAAGCAGATGCACGCCCCTTCTCGTGCCAACAGCAGCGCCGCCGCACGCCCGATACCGGAGCCGGCTCCTGTCACGATCGCTACCTTGCCATATACCTTGCCGCCATGCGACGCTTTCGATAGATCTGTCATCTTTTCTGCCTCCCTAGGCCAGAATCATCAACCAACCTGGCTAGTCTGCCACCACTTTACGACCTCTATTACACTTTTTACGGAATCCTGAACCAGCCTCAAAACAAATTTTTGTTGCTTATGTAGTTTTTATGTTAATTTTCCTCACATTTCGCTTGATCTTTTGAGTCTTGTTTGCTATTTTCAAGAAAGCGACCGCCATCAGGAGGAGTTATGAGCCAGATCGTCCCGTATTTTCAACCGATTGTCTCTCTGCAGACGTTGCAGATTTATGGCTATGAAGCATTGGGAAGAAGGCTGCGCGACGGCCGGCCGGAGAGCTTGGGCCCCTTCTTCGAAGACTCTACCGTCAGCCTGGAGGAGCATCTCGGCGTCGACCGCATTCTGAGAGAACGCGCGATCGAGACCTTCTCCCTGCACAAAGAGACGGCCAGTTTGTTCATCAATCTGAAGCCGTCGTGGATATATAGCCAATATAACGGCAATGGCTCGCTCTACACGCTGGAGCTTCTGCAGCAGCACCACTTGCCCCCGGAGCGGATCGTCATCGAGATTACGGAAGAGGAGTTTTCCGGCGACCTCGGGCGACTGGCGGAGATCGTCAACATTTATCGGGATGCCGGCTGTACGATTGCGGTGGACGATATCGGCAGCGGCTTCAGCAATCTCGATCGAGTGGCGCTGATTCAACCCAGAATTATGAAGATGGACTTGACGATGCTGAAGAAAGCGGCCATCCACGACGGATACAAGGCGCTTATGCGCTCGTTCTCCACGATTTCCACTCAGATCGGAGCCTCTCTATTGGTTGAAGGGATCGAGACGAAAGCGGATTTGCAATATTCGCTGGAGGTAGGCGCACGGTATGCGCAAGGTTTCTTGTTCAGCCGTGCGGAGGCTGACTTGCAGCCGTCAAACCGATACGAAACGATGCTGCTGGAGGAAATCCGGCTGTTCCACAATAAAAATTACGAAAAATTCGAATACCTGACCCGTACGGAGCAGCTGTGGAACGCCAAATTGGCGACTCTCATCGACTATGCGAAGGAAGTGTCCGATCCCGACGAGCGGGTCAAACGCCTGATCCTCATGCTACCGGCGCCATGTATGCGGATCTATGCTTGCCGGGACGACGGCTTCCAAGTATCCTCCAATTTTGTCCGAGACACATCCGGCGAATGGACGCAGGACCCCAGCTTCCGCGGGACGAACTGGAGCTGGCGCCCTTACTTCATCTCCAATATTCTGAAGATGAAGCTGCATAACCAGGGTACGATGTCGCACGAGTACGTAGACTTGGACAGTGCGAATACGATTTGCACATTCTCTTATCCGACCGGCGACGGGATGTATTTGTTCATGGATTTGCCGCTAACGGAAAGTGCCGTGTGAGAAAAACCTGATAGGAAGTTCTCCGATCAGGTCCTCTGGCGTAGGTGTCAGTTGGCGCGTGAGGAGGGCAGAAAGAGGGGTTTCGACTGCTGTTGTAATCATGACCCTTGATTGAATTGGGGTTGAAGTCGGGCCATGATTACAAAGGCAGACGCTTCGCTTCTCCACTCCCTCTTCCTGCCCTCTTCGGTCCTTCTCTCGTTCATCGCGTTACGTAAGTCGGATTAGAGACCGCTTCCCCCTCCGCTCCCGTCACGCAGTCCGGAAAAGTCGGACTAGCGTCAAACCCATAACGCTCCCGCATATTCCCGCATAACGTTATTTCGCCGTTCCAGCGCTGTTTAGTTCTGTAAAGGATTTAAACTTTCTGCTATGAAAAAAAGGCAAGCCGCTCGCTTCTGCTGAACGCAGCTGCGAATGGCTTGCCTTTTGTGATCCCCATGCTCAGGAACTTGCTGTTGCTGCACGCGCCGGTTTGGCAGACGGAGCCCTTACGGCTCCCGCCTGGGCGAGATCCAGATCGACACCGACGACACCGATGACGACCCTATTCACGCCGTACACCGGGCGAGACAGCGTGACGCAAGGTTTCTTGGTGATCGCGGAGATGTAGACATTCGACACGAACGTCTCGCCTTGGATAGCGCGTCTCCACCACTCGCGCCCGCTCGCGTTGAGCAAGCCGGCCTCCGGCATGGAGAACAGAAACGAGCCGTCGCTGCGATTCGACCAGACGGCTTCGATACCGCCGGTATCCGCCAGAAGCCGGCCAAGAGCCCGGGCATGATCGGCCGGAAGCAGTCCCGTCAGCTCTTGCGTTGCAGCTACATCGCCGAGCTTCTTCAAGAAGCCTTCCAGAATCGGCTGTGGAATCTCAAGCCGATCCTCTTGGGTCCGGATGCCGTTAATGGCGCTTACCATTTCGTCCGATGCACGGGACAAGCCGCTGCTTACCGTCTGCAGCTTGACCGTCTCCATTCGTTGATGCTCCGTCTGCTCCAGTGTACGGTCTACACTGGTTAGCGCCTCGTTCACGAGCTCCACCGCCTGCGCGAGTCGTGCCGTTGTGGAGCGCATTTGCTCGGCTTGCTGCTCGCCGGCCCGTTCGGTATGGCTAACGAGTCCGTGCACCTGTATGATTTTCTCCAAGATGAGGCCGATGCCTTCTTTCATTCGCTTCATCTCTTGGATGCCGCGGAACACCGCCTCCTTCTCCGCATGAACGGAAGCGACAACCTCGTGCACGCTCTTCTCGACCGCCTCGAGCGTCTCGGTTGAACGAGCGACCGCTTGGCTGCTCTGATCGGCCAGCCGGCGAATCTCGCTCGCCACGACATTGAAGCCGCGACCCATCTCGCCTGCTCTAGCCGCCTCGATCGAAGCGTTCAGCGCGAGCAAGGAGGTCTGGTCGACGACTTCGCGGATGAAGCTGTTGATCTCCTCGATTTTATCCGTATGCTCTGTCAGCAAAGCCATACTCGTCCCGAGTGAATCATGGTTGGCATGTAAATCTTCCATTACCTTGTCAGTCGCATCCAGCGAAAGAGAGATGTCCACAACCTTTTGCTGCGTGTCTTCGCTCTCCCGACCCAGTTGGCCGGAGACGTCCCGGATTTGATCCGCCGCCGCCGTTACTTGCTGCAGTGCCGCAAACGTCTGCTCGATTGTGAACAGCGTCTGCTGGCTGCTGTGTCTCAATCGCTTCTCCTCGCTTAGCGAACGGTCGGCGATTTCGTTCAATCCGGCGATCGACTGATTCACCTCGACTACAGCCGCCGTCAATCGGTCCGCGAGCACCTGCGACTCATTCAGGAACCCGTTCAGTCTCTCTCCTGTCAGAGGAGCGCCTGGCAGGCCTTCCGTCTCCTTGAGCCTCGGCGGGCGAGCAGTCGCTAGGACGACCCCGCCGTTGACCACAGCCACAACCAGCACCAAGTACCATAAGCCCGGTTTTTGCCCGACCAGCCATCCGATCAGCGCCAATCCCGCCACATTCCAAACGAGCAAAAACCAAATCGTCTTGTTCCAATCGTTTCTCATCCGTTCCCCTTCTCTCTTTTTAGCATGTAAGTATAAATAACATTATAAAAGAGTGGAATGCTGAATGAAAGGGGATTTTTAACATTTACCATAAGGAAACATGGAAATCGTGTCATACTTCTTTACATACACGCTCAAAAGCTACCGAAGCGAGCAAGCTTGCGCCGATCGGCAAGCAGCTTTCGTTAATTTGCAGCTTCGGGTGATGGAGCCCATACGCCTGCTCCGCCCCTTGCTCCGGCCCCGAGCCGAGCCAGAAGAAGCAGCCGGGCACAAGCTCCAGGTAGCGGGCGAAATCTTCTCCGATCATCGTCGCTTCTCCGCGAACGACCTGCTCTGTCCCAAGTATTGCAGAGGCCAAGTCCGCGAATGCCGCCGTGCAAGCTTCGTCATTGATCAACACCGGCGTCCGCTCCATGTACCGCAGCGTGCCCTTGCAGCGATGAGCGGCGGCGACGTCCGCCACAAGCAGCTGCAGGCGCGCCGGCAATCGCCCGCGAACCGCCGGCGAGAACGTCCGCACCGTGCCCTGCAGCTCGGCGCTGCCGGGCACGATATTGCCGACGCTGCCGGCGTGGAAGCTGCCGATCGTCACGACAACCGGCTCGAACGGCGATACCTCGCGGCTCGCGATCGTCTGCAGCGCGCTGACGACGGCGGTGCCGGCGACGATCGGATCGACGCATTGATCCGGCACAGCGCCGTGCCCTCCCTTGCCTTCGATGTCGATCGCGATCAGATCGGACGAGCCCATCATCGGGCCGGGACGGACGCCGACCCGCCCGGCGGGCAGCGTCGGCAAGTTGTGCAGCCCGTAGATCTCGTCCACGCCGTCCAAGGCGCCGTGATCGATCAGCACCTGCGCGCCGAGACCCACTTCCTCGGCGCATTGGAACAGCAGGCGCACGGTGCCGTGCAGCGCCTGCTCTGCATGCGCCTCGGCCAGCAGCTGCGCTGCGCCGAGCAGCATCGCCGTATGCGCGTCGTGGCCGCAAGCGTGCATGACGCCCGGCCGGGCGGAGGAGAAGGACAAACCCGTCTCCTCCTGGATCGGCAGGGCGTCCATGTCGGCGCGCAGAGCTATGAGGCGGCCGCCGGAGCGGCCCTCGAGCTCGGCGATGACGCCGTGGCCGCCGCCAACGCCCATGCGTACGCGCCAGCCTAGCCCCTCGAGTCGCTCCGCCACGAACGCCGCCGTCTCGGCTTCCTGGAAGCTGAGCTCCGGATGCTCGTGCAGCCTGCGGCGTATCGCCACCAGCTCGTCCGCAAGCTCTAGCGCCCTCAGTCCGAACTGCTCAGGCCTCCATTGCCTTCCCTGGTCAACCATCGATCGAAGCTCCCTGCACGAGCCCGGCAGCGGTTTGTTTGATCATCGGCTCGAGCTCCGGACGAAATGGACTCGATAAGCCGAACAGAGGAATCGACTCGATCGGCTCATAGCCCCCTTCGCGAAGCTGCTCCGCAGTCGGAATGTAGGCGATGACCCCGTTCGTGTAACCAAGGGGAAGCACACCCCCGGGAAACTTCTGCTTCAAATAGTTGCCGTACTCAACGACAACCTCGCCATTCATCGCGAGCAAGGTCAGCCCTTCCGCCAGCCTCCAATAGACGAGCCGCATCGGGACCGATCCGGCAGCCATCGCTCCAGAATCGTTCAGCACCGGCTCGCAAGGCAAGTCAATCGTCGTTTCCCTGCTCGCCAGCACACCGCTCCTCAATGGCTGCATCGGACGATCCAGGACGTCCATCACCGCTTTGCCCAGCTCGTCGCCGAACCTGGCGACATCGGTATCGTCCCCACGGAAAAACCCGCCGTCCGCTCCGGTCAAATTCGGCCGGATGTCGCCGCAGCAGCCTTGCAGGAAAGTCGCGACAACCTCATTACCGCTAACATCCCCATCTGAAACGTTACGAACCCCAGCCTCCACAGTCTCCATCGCCACACCTGGATACTCGGAGTTTATCAGATTATCTCCGGTCGTCGTCGGGTGGCATGTGAAATGCACGTGCACGCCTTTCGGAGAGCCGTCGCGGACGCGGCGGTATTGTATAACCGTAACCTCCTGGTCGTTAGGCCCTTCGGGATTCGGCGCCATTACGCAGCGGCCGTCGACCTGCTTGCGCCGATGAATGCCGATGCTGCAGCGGCCAACCCCTTTTTCCACCGAAACCGGCTCCAGATTGCCGAATGCGGCTTCCAATCCGCCGAGCACCCGCTCCGCCACAAACGAGGCGTAGTTCTTGTCGATTCGGCTCGCCATCACCCCACCGCGCATATGAGGGCCGCTATGCGAATGGCTCGCGCAGTACAGCACATCCGCTCCAGCCAGTCCCCATCGGCTCCGAAGCGCTTCCGCCACTTCCGGTATCACATCGGCTTCCAGAGCGATCAGATCCGCTTGAATTAGCGCCAATCGACGGACTTCACTCTCGGCTCCCTCACCATACTTCTGTTCGAAAACCGAAATTCTCGCGTGCAAAGGGCGAGTAATGCCTTCATAGTTACCGTGTCGAAACCCGAAACCAGCCAGCGGCACCGGCTCCTTCGGCGTAATCTCCACCTTGGCCGTGCCGAGTCTGAGCGTATCGTTCATTGCCTTTGTCCTCCTTGTCCAGATCCAGCCTGCGAACGTCGCTATTCGTTAAAAAGTTAGCTGACCCCCGTCAACGACCAACGATTCCCCGGTAATGAAGGCTGCGTCGTCCGACGCCAGGAAAGCAAAAACGCCGGCGATATCGCGCGGCTTCCCTGCGCGTCCCAGCGGTATTTTCGTCCGGATATAGTCCGCCACTTTCGCCGCGTCATCGATCGCTTCCGTCATCGGTGTCTGGATGTAGCCCGGGCAAACGGCATTGACCCGAATGCTGTGCGGGCCGAGCTCGATCGCCATCGTCTTCGTCAGCAGCACGACGCCGCCCTTCGAAGCGTTGTAATGAGCATAATGCGCCTCGCCGACGATGCCGTTCGTGGACGCCATGTTCAGAATAACGCCGCCTTCGTTTTGCGCGACCATTTGACGGCTTGTCCGTTGGGCAACTAGGAACATGCCGTTCAAGTTCACATCTATCATTTTGCGCCAATTGCTTTCCTTGATGTCCAGGAACGGCTCTTCCCAAGCGATCCCGGCATTGTTCACAACAATGTCGATGCGGCCGAATTCGGCAACCGTCCGGTCTACCGCCTGCTGCACCTGCTCGGCATTCGATACGTCGGTCGTGAGCGCGATGACCCTCGCGCCTTGCGCAGCCAGCTCCGCCTCCTCCGCCTTTACATCTTGCTCCACATTGGAAACAAGCGCCAACCAAGCGCCTTCCGAGGCGAAACGCTCCGCCGTCGCTCTGCCGATTCCGCGACCCGCCCCCGTCACAAACACCACTTTTTGCTCAAACCGTCTCATCGCTCTCTCCGCCTCTCCTAATTTGAGTCTTTCGGACTTCCTTCACGTCATTCTCCAGCTATCGAGCCATCCAGCCGCCGTCCACGCATAGCACATGCCCGTTCATGTAATCCGACGCTGCGGAAGCCAGGAACACGACCGGCCCTTGCAGGTCCTCGATTGTCCCCCAGCGTCCGGCCGGGATGCGGGCCAATATTTGCGTGTTGCGTTCCTCGTCAGCCCGGAGCGCCGTCGTATTGTCGGTCGCCATGTAGCCCGGGGCGATCGCGTTGACGCATATGCCTTTGCCGGCCCACTCATTGGCTAACGCCTTCGTGATACCCGCAACACCATGCTTCGCCGCTGTGTAACCCGGGACATTAATGCCGCCTTGGAACGTCAGCACCGAAGCAATATTGATGATTTTGCCCGAGCCTTGTTTGATCATCTCCCGCCCCACTAGCTGGCACAGAAAAAAGACGCTGTTCAGGTTCAAGTCCATCACCGCATGCCAGTCGCTAGCGCTATGGTCGGCTGCCGGCGTGCGGCGGATGATGCCGGCATTGTTCACGAGGATGTCGATCCGCCCCATCGCGGCCAGCGTCTCTTCCACTACGCGAGGCAGCTCGCTTTCGTCGCCGAGATCGGCGGTTACGGTATGGACGCGACGACCCAAATCGCGAATTTGCGCTTCCAGCTCGTCACTCTTCGTGCTGCTCGTCACGATGACGAGGTCGGCACCCGCCTTGGCCAGCCCAAGCGACATGCCGGCTCCGAGCCCGCGCGCCGCTCCCGTGACAAGAGCGACTTTCCCGTTCAAATTAAACAATTCCATACAGCTCTCTCATCCTTCCCGTTACAAAGGTCCCCGAATCAGCTTGGCTCCGACCGCTTCGTATTTCTCCGCCATCTCAGACGTAAGTCCGCTGTCTGTAATGAGCGCATACACCTCATTCAGCTTGGCGAACGTAAGCAACGCGCATTTGTCAAACTTCGTATGATCCGCCACGCAATAAGCCCGTTCCGCCGCCTCCAGCATCGCCTGTTTCTGATCCAACAGCTCGCCTGTATAAATCGTCATGCCGTACTCGGGATGAATGGCCGTCGCCGACAAAAACGCCTTGCGGATATTGAGCCGGGCCATAAACGTCACCGCCTCCGGACTGACCAGCATATTCCGGTTGCGGTGGCCGCCGGGAACGATCAGCCGAATGCGATCCTTGCGCGCCAGCTCGGCGATGATGAACAAATCGTTCGTCAGCACCGTGAGCGGTACGTTGTCGAGCAGCTTGGCCATCTCGAGCGTTGTGCTGCCCCCATCGAGCGCGATGATATCGTTCGGCTCGATGAGCTGCACCGCAATTCGAGCAACGTCGGCTTTTTCCGGCAAATGCCGGGCATTCGGCGCCTGCTGTGGCAGCAAGCCAAGGTCGCTGCGGTTTTTGAGCAAGGCGCCGCCATGCACGCGGACGAGCAGCCCTTGCTCCTCCAGCCGTTCGAGATCCTCGCGGATCGTCTTGCCCGTAACATCGAGCAACGCGCTGAGCTCGTTCACCTTAACCTCGCCGCTGCCGAACAGCAGCTCCATTATTTTCTCATGTCGCTTAAGCGGCGGAAATGTCATTTACCTCAAATCCTTCATGGCGACCGCATCCATGTCCGCAAATTCCTGGTTTTCGCCGGCCATGCCCCAGATGAACGTGTAGTTGCTCGTTCCTACACCGCTGTGAATGGACCAGCTCGGGGATATAATCGCTTGTTCGTTGCGCACAACGAGGTGACGCGTTTCTTGCGGCTCGCCCATCAAGTGGAAGACGACGCCGTCTTCCGGCATGTCGAAATAGAAATAAATTTCAGAACGGCGGTTATGCGTATGGCAAGGCATCGTATTCCACATGTTGTTCGGTTTTAGCAGCGTCATGCCCATGACAAGCTGGCAGCTCTGGATGCCGTTCTGGTGAATGTACTTGTAAATCGTGCGCTCGTTGGATGTCGCCGGGGCGCCCAGATGCTGCGGCTCCGCCTTGCTGATCGCCACATGCACGGTCGGATACGTCTGGTGAGCCGGCGTGGAGTTGAAATAAAACCGAGCCGGATTCGAAGCATCCGCGCTGTGGAATGTCACTTCCCTGCTGCCGCGTCCGATATATAGGCAGTCCTTGGGCTCGAGTATATGCTCAACCCCGTCAACGGAAACGATTCCCTGCGGACCGACATTGATGATGCCGATTTCGCGGCGCTCCAGGAAAAAGTCAGCTCCGGTTTCTTTGCGGTCGGCTTCCAGCTTCAGAGGCTCGGACGTGGGGATTGCCCCGCCAACGATAAAACGATCTACATGCGTATACGTCATTTGCAATCGACCCGGCACGAACAGCGAAGGTATCAAATATTGCTGACGCAGGCGGTCGGTATCCAACATTTTCGTTTCTTGCGGGCTCAGAGCGTAACGGACTTCCATTTGAAAATTCCTCCGTGGTTAGAGTTTGATGGGTCTTCCTATAAGCTTGCTACCGCTTTATTGTACTACGAACGTTCATTTATGTACATGTAGGTTTATTTTAGTTTTATCAAGGTTTACTTTAGTTGTCAGAAAAAGTGATCCGCATAGGCACGGTCTACGCGGTGTTCGCCCATACAATCGGCGTTCGCCCACATACACTATAGGGAACTTACGCGCACCATCCCAGCCCAAACATAACCATGTCGTACAAGCGGATCAACCTGAAGAAAGGGGCATTTCTGTGCATCGACAATTATTCCCATTCGGCTTATTCCCAGGCGTCGGACCGGGTTCCATCCAGCAAAAAGCGCAGTCATTGGCTACGGACCGCTGTACTAAGCGCTGTACTAAGGCACACTATTAAAAAGGAGCAAGCTCTCCATTCACTGAGACGCTTGCTCCTTTAGATTAGGCAACTGACCCGTTCGGGTATTAAGTAGGAATCTTAATCGATCGACTCCACATACAGCCGGCTCGAGCCGCTCCAGCTGCATCCCGGCTCCAGCAGGACAAGCCCCGTCTGCTCGGCCGGCAGGCTGAGGTTCGGCGCATTGACCATGTTGATCTGCGGCTCCGGGCAGAAGAAACCTCCGCGAGCGCCGTCATTCCAGATCATCCACTGCTTGTACGCCATGCCGGCGTCATACACGAGACGCGCACGCGCTCGGCTATCGGTCAGAACCATACGGTTGCCGCTCGGTCCCGGCTTGGCGCTGTAATGATTGTCCATCGCCTCGGTAAATGGCGATGCACCGGCGCCTTCACTGCCGAATGCCTGCTCGAACGCCGACAGCGGCTGCGTTCGTTCCGTCGGCAGCATACGGCCGTCCAGCTCCCAGCGCTCGCCGATCGACATCGTGAACGAGCAGTCGCTTGTCGTGCTGCCCGGCGCGAACGGCGCGTTGACCGCCGTGTGGAAGCCCAGCATACAGGGCATCGGTTTGTCGCTATCGTTGTACACGCCAATCTGCTGAACCAGGCCGGCGGCCGTCAGCGAATAGCGCAGCGTCAAGCGGAAGGGATGGGGAAACCACGTATACGACTCGTCGCCTTCTCCTCGCTTGAACTCGAACTGCGCGTAGCTCTCCTGCCCGTTCGAGCCGATGTCGACCGTCTCCCAGGGCTGGTCGTAGCATAAGCCGTGCAGGTGGTTGCCGGTCGCAGGCTCATTGACGGGGAACGCATACTCCGTTCCCTGCACCTCGAACCTCCCGCCGTCATACCGGTTCGGCGGGAAGAGCACAGGGATGCCGTGCACCATCGGAGAGGCCTTGAACCCGGCCATCTCCTCCGGCTGCGGCTCCCGCAGCAACGCATAACCGCGCTCCACATCGCGGAGCGCGATCAAATTCGCGCCGACGCCCGGCAGGACGGCGGCTTCATAGGCGCCGGCCTTCAGCCACACGGCCTGCTCGCCTTGGTATGTACCTTTCCACGCTTCTACACTCATCTCGATTCCGTTCCTCCCTCGGTTTCATCCGGTTCCATCGCTGTGCTGATCAGGGTAAGGCCGCAAGAAGGGCATTCAGGCGCCGTCGACTTCACTTGATGCCCGCAGCCGGGGCAGACATCCAGCTCAACACCTTCATCGCGTCCGTGCATCGCTTCCGATAGACGGAATACTCCATCCCTATCAGCTCTAAGCTTCACGCTTCCTAGCAACTGCTCGACCGAACGACCGTCGACCTCCAGCACTTGCAGCTCCTCCGTCGGCAGCCACAGGATGTTTCCTTGCGCATCGGACAAAGCCGCCGTCCGCACTTCCCCATAGTCTTCATCCGGGAACAAGTCGCCGCCCAGAAAGCTGGAATTTCGGGAGCTGTAAGCGCCGAATCCGGTCCCGAGCAAGACGTAATGAGCGCCGGTCGGCTTATGTCTGACGATCATAGCCATGCTTCATCATCCCTTCTACTCCCTTTTGCGAATGTCGGCGGTTCCCGCCTCGTCTGTGTACAACAGCAGCAGCGGACTGTTCTTCAATTTCACATTATACCGTTTCAGCTGCGCCTCTTCTACCTCCATCAGCTGCCACGCTTCCGGCGTATCGGCCCCTTGCTCCTCCAGGAAAACAGGCAGCCCCGCCGTCGCATCTTCCTCGAAATCCCAATATTTCGTACCATAATAGGGCAGCTTATAAGAATTGACCAGCATTCCCGTCCATACTTGCCCGCTCTCCCGATGACGCGCCACAAATGGCATAATGCTCGCTCCTCCTTCCGGCTCGAAAAAATGCGGGCCCAACTCCGTCGCCGGAATTGCGCCCGCCTGCCTTGCTCATGCTAATGTTACAGGTACGGATTCTCGTGCTTCGCCTTCAACCGGCTCCAGCGGCGTTCGATTTCGTCTTCGAACGATTTCAGCGCATCCGCATTTTCCGGCTTCAACATATGCTTCGTCTTGCCCATCGTCTTCAGCCATTCTGTTACATTAATCTTCTTGTTCTTCTCTTCCGGGTTGAACGTAATGTTCGTGATGCCTTGCTCTATTTCGTAGAGCGGGAAGAAGTTCGAGTTGACCGCGTAGTCGATGATCTCGGTGCCGTCTTGATCTTCCGACAGCCAGTTGAGCGGGCAGGTGATCAGGATTTTGCCGTACACAAGACCTTCGTTTTGGGCGTACCACTGAGCTTTGGCCGCTTTTTTGACCAGATCCTGCGGGAACGACTCCGAGCCGGTGAAGACGTACGGAATGTTCGTTGCGGCCATAATTTGCGCCGTATCCTTATGCTGGAACAATTTGCCCTGCTGCTTCGAGCCGACGTTGGACGTGGAAGTCCGGTGGCCGAGCGGAGTCGAATAGCTGAGCTGAGCGCCCGTATTCATATAGCCTTCGTTATCGTACTCCAGAATAATCATCTTATGATTGCGAAGTGCCGCGCCGATCGCCGGCCCCATCCCGATATCCATGCCGCCGTCGCCGGTAATCATGACGAACGTGAAGTCGGCCGGCAAGTTCAGGTAGTCGAGCTCGCCTCTGCGCTTGCGTTCCCAGAACATCTCGACGACACCCGACATGGTGGCTGCACCGTTCTGGAACAAGTTGTGAATGTACGTCGCCTTGTGAGCGGAGTACGGATAACCCGTTGTAACAACCATTGCGCAGCCCGTATGGAACAGCGCAACGATGTCGCCCTCAATGCCCTTGAAGAACAGCTCAAGCCCGGAGAAAATGCCGCAGCCCGGACAAGCGCCGTGGCCCGGAGCGATCCGCTTCGGCTTCTTGGTCAGCGAGCGGAGCGGCGGGATGCGCACGTTCAGCTTGCCGGTTTCTTCGTCCTGCTTCACAGTGATTAGGCCGGTGTTCAAGTCTTCGTATTTCATCGGGTTCAGCACGCGTTTAGGCGCTTTCGCCGGATCCCCCGGGCTATGGCCATAATAATCGAAAGGCTTCTCCACCTTGCCTGCAGCAATCGCGTCCAGCGCGAACTGGAACAAGGCGTGGCCGTCTTCATTATAGAAGTCTTTGCCGCCCAGGCCGTAAATCCGATTGACTACCATCGTGTTGGTGTTGCCTTCCGTGAACAACGCCGCCTTGATCTCCATCGCCATGTTGCCGCCGTGGCCGCCGTAAGAATCGGCACGGTCCCCTACCGTAACGGCCTTCACGTTCTTGAGCGCTTCGGCGATTTGTTTGGCCGGGAACGGACGAATCATGTTCGGCGCGATCGAGCCGGCTTTGATGCCTTTGGCGCGCAGCTGGTCCACGACGTCCTTGATGATCTCGGAAGCGGAGTTCATCAGGAATACCGCCACTTCGGCGTCTTCCATCCGGTACAGGTCAAGAATCGGATAATCGCGGCCGGTCAAGTCAAGGTACTCTTTGCGGATGCGGTCATACACCTGCTCCGCATTGTACATCGCCACGGTCTGTTGGTAGCAATTGTTAATGTAGTCAGGCTCGTTCATGTAAGGTCCGACCGTAATCGGATTGTTCCGATCGAGCGTATCCGGGTAGCCGCGCATCGGCTGCTCGCCTACGAACGCATGCACGTCCGCGCGATGAGCGAACGTCTGTACCTTGCGCTTCTGATGAGATGTGAAGTAACCGTCGGACGCAACAAGCACAGGCAGACGAACTTCCGGATCTTCCGCCAGCTTGATCGCCATAATATTCATATCATAGACCGCTTGCGGATCTCGGCACATCACGATCGGCCAGCCCGTATTGAGCGCGTAGTACAAGTCGGAATGGTCGCCGTGAATGTTGAGCGGTCCGGAAACCGAACGGCACACCAGGTTCATAACCATCGGGAAGCGCGAACCGGATTGAACCGGCATCTGCTCCAGCATGTATAAGTAGCCGTTGGCGCTAGTCGCATTGAACACGCGGCCGCCGGCCGTCGAAGCTCCGAAGCACACGCCCGCCGAGCCGTGCTCGCCGTCCGCCGGGATCAGCTTGATGTCATGCTGCCCGTTCGCTTTCATCAAATCGAGGAATTGCGCTACTTCCGTAGACGGTGAAATCGGGAAATATCCCATCACGTGGTAGTTGATCTGGTGTGCCGCGTAAGCCGCCATCTCGTTGCCCGACTCGTACACCATCCGCTGCTCGACTTTCCCCGTCTTTGTCTCTTGCTTGAAATCGATAGCCAATGATCTCACCCTCCTAAACCGTTTCTATAAGAAAAGCTTATGATCGATGCAATTCGAGGAAATGCATACGTGCTTTATGGGTAGCCTTTGAGCTCCGCTATGAATCAAATGTTAAGCGCCGAATACCGCCCGGTCGAACCGGTGAGGCACTCGATGCCCATCCGCATAGCCTTCCTCTTCGCGAGCGCTGGAGAGCGCTTCCGTCGGGCAAGCCTTCACGCATTTCAAACAGCCTTTGCAATATTGGTAATCGATTCCTTGCAGGAACATCTGCGGTCGGCCCTTCTTGTCCGCCAGCTCATCCCACACGAAACAGAAGTCCGGGCACACGTTGTCGCAAGCCGCGCAATGGATGCATTTCTCATCGTCAAAATGAGGCATCATGCCCGCGCGCGAGATGCTGATATCTTTCAATATACTATTCCCGGGGTTCGTAATGGTTCCCCCGATCGGTTGGGTGGCGTACCCAAGGACAGGCGTATCATGGCGCACAAAAGCCGGCATAAGCTGATCTTCCGGCAATTGGAACGTCTGAAATTTCACCTCGTGGTAGCCCCGGTCGAACGTGCGCAATGCCGGCTGAACGGCTTGGGGATATTTCTTCTCCAGCGACTTGCGAATAACGCCTTTCATCGACTCAGGATCCAGGAAATCGCAAAGCCGGAACAGCGCGCCCAGCATCGCCATGTTCACGCGGTTTTTCTCTTCGAGCGCGATGCCGATGGCGTCCACGACGGCGATCGTGCCGCCGATGAGGCCTAACTTTTCCTTGAGCTCTTCAGGTGTTTTCTTCGAGTTCACTAGGACAAGACTATCCTCGTAAATGCCGCTGATAACGTTTACAGTTTTAGAAAGCGACTCGTGGAATATGCCGACTACATGAGGGCGTTCCACAGGAGAAGTATCGCGAATGTTCGTCTCCGGTAAACAGAACCGGATATGGGCCTTTACCGCCGACCCTTTTTTCTCGGAGCCATAGGAAGAAAAGCTGACACCATTCAAGCCGACGCCTGTAACGCCTGCTTCGGCCAACATTTTGCCTGCCAAATTAGCTCCAAGTCCCCCAATCGATTCAAGCCGAATCTCGAAAAATCCTAGATCATTCACTTTGGGTAGAGCGACCACTGCCATGCGATGACTCCTTTCCGATGTGTGTTATCTTGTCTATAAACCCTAATCTATCATATCTTTATTACTTTTTATATAGTTTTATTATACCTATAGCTTATAAATCTTCGATTTTTTTCTTATAGGCGATGGAAATCAGAGGTGCTTTTCGACGCTTCCGTCCTCAATGGAGATTCAGGTTTCGAACCTGTATTCTCTCTCGAGCAACCTTATTATTCGCGCTTCGCGTTGAAATGATCGTGTCCGGCGAAAGCGGCGTTTGATAGGGTAAGAAAGAGACCCACTCGCGAGTTCCGCAGTGGGCCTTGAGGCGTTCATTTATATTAAAAAGGGGGTCGAGCTTTATTATAATCCCTGTTCCTTAAAGGAAGATGAAGAGAAGATTTCAATTTTGTTACAAGGGAGGGCTTCCTGATTGCTGCAGGGGTCGGGTTGCTCCTCATGTTCGGCATTTCTTGCCCATATTCCCTGAGCGCTTCGTAAGCCTGGTAGTAAGGAAACAGGTCGCGAAGCGCCTTGCCGTCCGGGACGAGCTTCGTCTCGTCGGGGTGAAGCGCCTTGTTGAGCAGCCTGAACGGTACTCGTTTGCCGCTTATGACCCGTTCTTGCGCTCTCGCCAGGAGCCAGATCGCCCTTTTGAGCCGAGCCGCTTCTTCTAATGTAAGATCGGCTTTCTCCAAAGCTTTGATCAAGTCGCGAATGCGCTCCACCATCGTTTCATAGGTCAGGAATCGTTCTCCGGAGCCGGATGGCGACTGTGTCGCCTTCGTCAGCCAGCGGTCCTCTCGAATGAGCTGGGAAACGGCGTTTCCTTTCTCAATATAGCTCCGCACTTCATCGATTTGTTGGCGCATGCCCGGTTTGTACGGCGTCATACGCCCATTCTCCACGTCTATGCTGACGTAATAAAGGAGCGCCCGCAGCATCGTTTCAGCTTTGGTGAGCAGCGACTCCTCCCGTTCATGGTGCACCGGTCGGCGTATCATGTTCACGGCGGTGCCGACGGTCATGCCGATCAGCACGAGCGAGAGCTGATGTAAGGCGGCGCTGCCGAACAGCTCGTCGGCGGTGCCCATCGTGTTGACCGTGATGATGACAGCCAGCGGCAAGGATGCGGTTTTCTTGAGCCGGACGAGCAGCGCCATGACGATGAATGCCACCAGAGCGATCAGGAAGGAGGTGCTGCTTCCGGTGAGCTCTACGACGGAGATTCCGAGCAGAGCGGCGAACATTGCACTCGCCAGGTTGGACATCGAGTTCCGCAGCGATCGGTACACGGACGGCTGGACAGCCAGCATGGAGATGATGCCGGCGAAATGATCGGGTTCCAGCCCAAGCAGCCTGGCGATGAAAATGCTGATCATGATGGAAACGGCTGTCTTGACGACGCGGAGTCCGATTTTCATAAGTGATAGCTCCTGTACGAGAGTTAATGTCACCTATTATAACATCATCCTTGTTCTCAGCACTATAGATCGAAAGTAATGTTAGATTAATTGACACATTCCACTAAAATTTAAGGCCATCCCAATGTAGGATGGCCCTTTCTGTTGGTGACGCCTGCTCTACGCGCCGATCGTCTACAGCCCCAGCTTGTTGCCGCGTTCGAGACGCTGGATCTGCTTCTCGCCGGTATCGGCCAGCTCGCGGAATTGATTGATCGTCTCGCGCATCCTTGGCAGCGCCTCTTGCTTGTAGGCGCTGATGGAGTCGAGCGCCGACAGTACGTCGGTGAATGCCTGCTTCATCGTATCGACGGAGATGTTGGCCTCAAGCGACTGCTTGTGGATCTCGGCTCCCTGTTCCTTGAGCATCCGGGATGTGCCTGCGATCAGCTCATTCGTCGTCTGATTGAGCAGCTCGATCTTCTTGAGCACGATCTTCTGATTGTAGAGCGCACTCGCGACGGTGACGGCGATCTTGAGCGCGGATACGGTCACGTTCTTGGCGCGATCGACACCCCGGATCAGCTCCTTGTTGTTGCGGACGACGACCTCGATCGCCATGATGCCCTGCTGGTTGACGACCTGCATCTGCTGCAGATCCATCAGCCGCTGGCGCAACGGGAACATAACCTCCTCCGTAATAAAACGGATTTTCTCGGGATCCTCGCCCCGCGCCTTCGCCGCTTCGACCTGCTGCTCGATGGAGGCGTCCATCAGCGTACCCAACTCGATTTCCTTCTGCAGCTTCTTCGTCAGATCGCGCAACGACTGCTGCTCGATCTCGAGCGTCGTATTGTCGTTCTTGAGCGTCGTCTTGCCTTTGTCCAGCGAGACGATAATGTCGGAGATGACGGCATCGGCCTTCTCGAATCTCGCGAAGTAGGCCCGCAGCGGGTTGAACAGCTTGCCGAGCAGCCCGCTCTTGGCAAAATCGACAACGCTCGGATCCAGGTCCTTGAGCTGGATGTTCAGCTCAGACAGCCCCTTGGCGACCTGTCCGCCTTCATCGCCCGTCTTGGACAAATTGCCTACCGTAATTTGCAGCAGTTGGTTTTTCTCCGACGAGGACCGCATCGTCCCCATGCCGAACGTATCTATCGACTGGAGGATGTCCTTGCGCTTGTCGAGCGACTCGATGTCGAGCGACATAATCGCCTGAACGTTGCTCTCCGCCATCTGCCGAAGCTTGGCGACTTCCTCCGGAACCGGCTTTGCCTCCTCTTCAATCGCGACCTTGATCTTGTCCTGGCTCGGTATTTCCATCGTAAATGACATCTCGCGTTTCCCTCCCGAGGGTTCTATGGCTTACATTTGAACGTTGAACAGATTGCCAAGCTTGTAGACGACATCGTCCGTATCCGCATTGATGCTTGCCGCCTCGTTGATGCTCGAGATGCTCTGCAGCGCCTTGATGTCCGCATTGTAGCCAATCGTGTAGATCGGAATCTTGTAATGCTCGATAAGTCCCTGAACCTCCTTGAGCTGGAGGCCGACATTCGTCTCGCCGTCGCTGAGGAGGAAGATCAGCGGCTTGACGTTAGGATTGACCGCCATATGGTCCTGCAGCAGCTTGATCGCCGCGATGACGCCGTTGAAGGTCGCGGTGTTGCCTCCGGCCCGCAGGCTGTCTACGGTACCGACGAACAGCGACTGCTGATTCGTATCGTACTTGCCGATCGGCAGGTTGATCGCGACCTTGCTCGAGTAGGACACGAGACCGATGCTGTTTTCCCTTCCGAGGTACTTCTGCCCCTTGATCAGCGATTCCTTGAGCCGGTTCAACGGTTCGCCGGCCATGCTGCCCGAGACGTCCGCGACGAATACCGCCGCGATCGGCTTGCCGCTGTTTTTCTTTTCCTTCCATACCTTCTGGGCTGCGGCCAGGACACTGCCTTCGACCTTGCCGAGCTTGGATTGATAGTCCTCCAGCCCGTTGAAGCCCTTATCCTTGGCGGCCGCCTGGTACTTGGCCTGGCTCGCGAACTCTGCGAATTTCTTAATGATCTCGAGTTTGGTCGCGGACACGTTGCCGAGCGCATAGAGCGGGCTGTCATGGCGCGCGCCGAACGGAGTGAACACATAGGCCCCTCTCAGCTCGGCCGTATTGACATAAGTCTGATATTCCAGTACGAAACCGTCGAGCGCTCCCGACTTGGCCGCTTCCCGCATCTGCAATGTTGTGGACGCGATGAACGGCACGTTGGCCTGGAAGCTCTCGAAGCCTTGAATGGCTTTATCGCTGAGCAAGTTCGCGCTGTCGAAGCTCTGCAACGTCGTGACAAGAAAATTCAGACCGGTCGAGCTGGCGAAGGGATCCGTGTAGCCCATGGAGAACTCTCCCGACGCAATGGCCTCGATCAAAGACTTGACGTTCACTTCGCCGTACTTCTTGACAAATGCGTCGTGCTTGGCCTTCGAAATGACGATGCCCGGAACATTGCCGACAAGTCTCTCGGTGATAAGCTGCGCATTGACGCCGGAAGCCTTCACCATCTCGCCCCACATCTGGTTCGAGGGCGTGAAGGCGTCCGGCACGTATTTGCCCGACCGGATATAATCCGCAGCCGTACCGGAGGCGATATTGCGCAGCTTGACGGAGACAGGCACACCGTTCACCGTCATTTTCGCCTTGTTGAATTCCTTCGCGACATCCGTCAGCCAGCCGTCGTCTCCCGTACCTGCCTTCTCAGTTGAAGAGAAAATCTCCGCATAATCGGCCGTCGTGCTGTCCGCCGTGATCGCAAATTTGGAAATATCGGGCAACGAAGCGGCCACATCGACCGGATCGAGATCGATCCGCCCCTTGACCGGCGTCTCCGTCGTGACCTCGATATTGCCGTACAGCTTGTTCAGCCGCTTGCTCGCGTCCTCCGTCGCCACCTGCTGGTCGGATTTGCCCCAGTTCGTGGACAAGTTGACGCCCAAGTAGACGACGGAGAATACGAGAACAAGAAAAATGCCCGTTATCATCAGAAATTTTTTTCCGCTGCTCAATGTACGCCCCCCTTATTGTTTGTAGTACTTGGTCTGCTTGATTAGTGAGTCAATCTCCACCATGGCGGGCATTCGTTCGATCTCACCCGGCTCTATGCTGTCCAGTCGAGAAATCTCCAGCAGCAGCTTGTCGAGCTGCAGCAGCATCTCTTCGCTTGTGCCGATTGCATGCTTGATATAAGCCATGTAGTCGTTGTAGAACACAGTCTTCTCTTGAAGCAGCTTGGGCGAATAGCGCGCCGTTTTACGCGTCATCACCCGCTCGTACTCGGACTCGTCGAACACATTCAGCCGGTTCAGCACACTCTTAATATTCAAATAGAATAGATTCTCTACCTCATTCGCAACGGACCAAAACTTGGCGAAGCTCATCTCGGCAGGGTCGAATCTTTGTTGCAGCACCTTGAGCAAGGTTTCCTTTCTCTTGTCCATCCGCTCCATCTGCTCCAGCGTCAACGAGACGTCCTCCGCAAGCGCACGGATTTTGCTGTAGGGCGCCAGCGCGGCCGCGAAGTCCTCGCGCGACCGGACACGATCCGGGGTCAAGACAATCGGCGCCTTGTACAGCCAGCTGTAGCTGCCATAGATGAGCGCAATCGCACTGGCAATCAGCAGCGTCACGCCAAACGCCGTTTCCAGCGCGCTGCCGCCGATCGCTACGCCGACGAAGGCGGGTGAGAATGCGAGGATATTGACGATAACCGCGGCGACCGTGAGTCCCAGCATTTTCAAGTAGTTGTTTGCGGCCAACGCCTGCATCCCCCTTTCACTCCGACATAAATTTAACCGACCGCGCCCGCCGCCTGCATCCAATGTGCAATTGAGCAGGCGAACGGCTCCTTATTAATACTTTCATAATATGACAGGGTTCGAGGAATGTAAAACAAAATGTGCCGACGCGGGCGCTCGATCGCCTGATGCTTATATACTGGAATACGTTGTTCCCGGCGATGCGTTTCCGAGCCTGATAAAAAGAACCGTCCGGGAAGATCTGCCTGACGATCCTTTTCGTTTTCCCGTCGGTCACCGCCGCCTCCATAAACCCGATTTCCCGCTAAGCAAGACCACAAAAAGCTCGCATCCAATCGGATACGAGCTCCCGTCTGTGTTCTGCGCCGAACGACGCTTCAGCTTCAACCTGCCGCTGAGCCGTTACCGTCAACCTTGCTTGATCGCGCCGCATTGCTTGCTCTGGCGGACCGCTTCCCGCGTCTCGTCCAGCTCCCGCAAGTAATCCAAGCCGCATTCCACCAGAAGCTGCATCAGCTTCTCGCCCTTCTCGCGCGATGCCAGCTCCGGATACCCCCAGTAGCCGTCCTCGGAAATGTCGTCCATGTCGAAGTAGTCCATATAATCCTGCGGAACGGATACCGCCTGCGTCTGAGGAACATGAGGCTTCACATGCTCCGGAGTAAGATGCATCATGAGCGATGTCTCTTTCTCGCCTGCATGAATGTCGTTGAGCGTCCGCTCCGCCACCTCATGCTGCCGCTTGGCTACAACGGATGTGTGGATGAGTACGATTTCGATCGGCTGCTTGCGGTCGGCGAAGTCGCGAATAAGCTGGCGGATCGTAGGTTTGATGATCCAGTTGCCGCCGTGGCCGTTCAACACGATGATCTTGGTGAAGCCTGAATAATGAAGCGATTCGCAAATGTCCCGAATGACAAGCGCCAGCGTGTCGGCTTTCAAATAGACGGTGCCTCTCGATTCACGATGCTCGATCGAAGATGTGACCGCGAGCGGCGGCAGCACGTAAGCATCCAGCGCTTCGCCCATCCGTTTCGCAAACTCGCTCACGATGATCGTATCGGTCCCCACCGGCAAATGGCTGCCGTGCTGCTCCACCGCTCCGACCGGAAAAATCGCCGTCTGCGTCGCCGCGGCTTCGAAATCGCGCTTGTTGTTAAACATCGTCAACATGTTGAATGATACTCCCTCTCCGGCATAGTTGTCCGTACATGGATCGCACTTCCACGCCATCCGGTACGGCTTCGCCCGCGAGCAGCGGCAGCCAGACGACAGGCTTCCAGCCCTCAACGGCACACAAGCCGCCGCCGTGCAGATAGACGTCGAATGCATCGTCCGCACTTAACCCGGCCACTCGCAAGCTGCGGCGGCGCCTATGCCAGTCGTTGATGCGCCGGCTTGTCCAGAATGCGAAGCCTTCGGCCTTGGCCATTCCCACGAAGGCGACCAAGGAGCTGCGGACTTCCTCCGCCGAGTGGATACGGCCCTGATGGAACAAGAAATGCGCCACCCCGTTCACCTTGCGAACCTGCTCGAGAAAAGGCTGAACCACGCTCAAATCGCTCATCGAGCCCAAATCCTGCGTCAGGAAGCCGATTTCCAGTACGTTGTAAAACCGATTTTCCTCAGTATACCATGAGATCGGGAAATAAGGGTGACATGTTCCGAACGGAAAGCCGACCGTCCCTTTTTTGCTTGGCCCCCGCGTCTGATCGACTTCAATTCCGCAAGCCTCGCACCAGGCGAACAGCTCGCCCCAGCCTTCGAAACGGGTGAAATGATTTTTGTTGCTGGCCGGCTTCTCGCCGCCCGTGATCGTCCGCAGCCATTCGAACTGGCGACGGAAATCTTCCTCCGTCCAACGGCCGCCTTCCCGCATGTTCGCATTGAAATGCAAGGCGAGCTCATGCCCCGCCTCGCGGATCCGGACATGATACGGATAGCTGTAGCCCGGCTTCATCATGCACCAGGTCGACTGAATGCCGCATTCGGCCAGCACCTGCAGCGTCGTCTCCGCGTCGGTATCGTGGTTCCGGTCGCTGTCATGGGACACCATGGCGACGCCGGCCACGCCTTCCGGCCATACATCGACGAGCGGCAGCCTTTTGCCTCGCGCTGTCACCCGCTGCAGCACATGCGAGACGACCGCTTCGCGCCAATGATCCGCATACGGTGCCGCGAAGTAAGGCGCCCCCGTCTCGGTGAAGACGCGGTCCGCTTCCCAGTCGAGCTGCAGCTCGTCCTCCGCCTTCAGCACGCCGTCGTCGAGCGCGGCGCTGCCGTCCGGCGCCGGCGCGCCGTCCTCGGCGACCGGGCGCGCGCCCTGCTGCATCGCGACGACGGAGAAGGGAATATCGACGCTCCAGCGGTCGATATGGCCCTTCTCCACGCGCAGCTGCAGCAGCGCCGCGAACGCGCCGGCGCCGGCGTCGCCAGCAAGCGGCGCTCCCGCGCCTGGCGCATGCGGCGCCGCCGTGCCGACCGCGGCCGCGAGCGCCT
>NZ_BIMA01000077.1 GCF_004000845.1 Paenibacillus koleovorans NBRC 103111 | reverse complement strand
CGAATGTAACCGCCACCGGATGTTGCGCTAATAATCAAGAACTGATTTTGGGGTTGAGCCAAAAAAATGATATTCAATGTTGTAAGAACGACCGGAAGCATTCATAATAATTGTGTTACCCTTTAGATCGACCATCCAACAATCTATCAAGAATACAAGTAACAGGAGCGATGTTAATCCTATTTTTCTATACATTTGTCCATACTAACTGCTCATTTACTATGTGTAGCAGAGCTCCAGTATTCACTTTACCTTTAATTACAGTGTCAAGAGCAGAATCTGATGTGTTGCTACCGCTAGGAAGGAAGGTATAAGCATATCTACTTTGTTGATTATTATGTAAATCCATTTCATTTGCAACTGCACGACACGGATTATACTCTTCGTGAATGTCAGCTACTAGTTTAGCTTGATCATGACCAATATCCCTTGTCATCAAGCAATTCCAATAAGCATGTCTAAAAGGCATCTTGTTTAGTTCTGCCAATCTAGCCCAGCCTTGTTCGTCAGTGGTGATTAAACCTTGTTCCACTTCTTTTACAAGTTGCAAATACACTTGCGTGCTGTACACAGGGTATTGTCCCCCTTGAGTTGAACTAGACACAACCGAAGAAGATTGGGCACTATCAGCTGCAAATATAGTAGTGCATGTTAAACCGAATAACATTCCCGTTAATGCCATCGATGCTATTAATTTTCTTTTTTTCATGAAAGCTCCTCCACATGATTAGAATAGTATAATAGCCTGCCGGCGAATTATAACAATTTGAGAGCGACGCTGCATCCATATATTACATATGAATATAAAAATATGTAAATGTCTAGAGAACTATTTAATTCCCATATTATGTCGAATTATTTATGCTACTTCTATTACTGATGTTTTTGGTGAGTTTCTAACATCTGAATCCGATCTTCTATGTAAAGGCCAGCCCAGCCGGGCCAACTCGTGGCGGATTTCCGCGAGCAACGTCTCACGACGTGGCTTTCAACCGTGTCCCTCCGGCCGGCTTCAGGCGGGTTATTTGCTATTCCGTGCCACTCGGATCAGTGCGGCAACGCTGACAACCAGAGCGGCGATGCTGATGATTATTGTTGCGTTTTGCATAACTTAAAGATCCCATGAGGGGAGCTGTTAAGCTTCTATGTAATTGGATGACGTTAAGCAGGATTCGTTTGGCGCACCTCATCCGTACGATCGACAGAAGGCAACCGAAGAAGATCGGACCACTAGTACTGAGCTAAACCAGATACTGAGAAAAACTAAAAGAGCAGGAGGAATGACCTCGCTGCTCTTATTCACCACTTCACCCGATACACCGGCTTGTTCTCAATCACCCTCACATTCGGCGTCCAAGCCTCACCCTCGGGCGTAGTTGCCAGCGCATCCTCAACTGCCTGCATCTTAGCATCAAGTTGATCTATGTAATGTAGAGCCACCGCCTCCGGCAACTGCGGTTGTACCGGGCTCCCCCACTCGCCAGTGTTGTGATGCGACAGCACGAGATGCTGCAGCACGACCACTTTCTCATCCCCCAACTCCATCCCATTCCGATAGGCCGCTTCCAGGATCCAGTTATTCGCCATGGAGATATGCCCGAGCAATTTTCCCGAAACGGTGTAGTCCGAGACAATCCCAAGCTCCGAAATCATTTCCTCCGGCTTAGCAATGTCGTGTAATATAATCCCTGCCTTAACTAAGTCTGAGTTCAAGAACGGCCGCTGCTGGCAGATGAACTCACCGAGCTCAAGCATCCGGCACATGTGATAAGCCAATCCAGCGAAGTAGTTGTGATGCATGGACTTGGCGGCAGGGGAATGGAGCAGCTTCGTTTCAACCTTGGCAACGCAGTACTCAACGACCATTCGGATGAGCTCATCCTGAATGCTTGCAGCAGTTGCCTTAATGGTGCTAAGCAGATCGTGAGGCTGCACGGGGGCAGAACGGACGAAATCCGTCAGCTTCACATTGTCCTCTGGACGTGCCTTGCGCATTCGAGAGATCCGAAATTGAAGTTTATCTTGATAAAGCTGGACGATTCCATCCACTTTTACTACATCCATTGGGAAAAAGGTTTCTTTGTCCGTGATGGTAACTTCCCAAAACTTCGCTGAGATTTCCCCGCTCTTATCCCCCAGAACTATATCGAAATAATCCTTCGGAGTGGCTGCCCGGGTTTGTTTGACATGAAGCTCCTTTAATAGGTAGAAACCAATGATTTCTTGTCCTTCGACAAATGTATTAATCGGCTTTATAGTTAACGGATCCATCCTAGATTCCCCCAATTCATTGCTCTTCTAGCAATGATATAGTGCAGGAGTGATTAAGGCAAGGCACATTAGAGAGGACTTGAAACTGAACGCTCGTGCTTATAAAATAAGAACAAACATTCCTGTTGAATTGGAGGGCGCCGCGGGTAGTGCAGCTCGAGAATATTCTGCCTATTCGTGTAGCGCTTGGGAATAAAGAAGGAGACATATGCAATGGCAAGATCGACAGGCAAGAACCCAATCCCCAAACGTCCGACACGCGATGAATTTGAGCTCGAAGAGTTGGGGAATCAACTGATTGAAGCAATGAATGAAGAGGCTGAAGTATCCTTGCAGGTTTGGGGTGAGAATGAGTTAGTCGTGGGTCGAATTACATTTCTTGATTCGCGTACTAAGCTTGTGCATTTAGAAGGAAGCGGTGCTTTACGAAAGGTGCCTTTTTTGGACATCATGGTTGTGAACTACGTCTAGCGTGAGCTTTATTAGTCCGAGTTCGTCCCCAATTCGTCCCCATCAGGTAGTCAAAGTGTGATGAGTTCTGGAACAAAATAATAAAAGCCTTGCATCGCAAGGCTCAGTAAACTTTATAAGCGGGTGAAGGGAATCGAACCCTCGCCTCAAGCTTGGGAAGCTGGCGTTCTGCCATTGAACTACACCCGCATGTCCGATAATATCGGAGAAGCATGGATAATAATATCACAGGAAAATGGGAAAAGCAACTAAAGAATCGCAAATAATATGCTGGGTTTTCGCCGAGCAAATCTGCTACAATAAATGGCAGTTAACCTCCAAAATTCGAGGGATTTCGACGAAACGACAACGTTTAGGTGGTGGCCGCCATCGCGGAGAGCAAGCTGATTTTATTCCCGAAGACGATCGACTATTATCAAATTGAATTGACCCGTATGCTCGAAACGGAACGGTACCAGGAAGCGATGCAGGTGCTGCGGTTTCTGCTGGAATGCCGGCACGACGACGATAGCGTGAAGCAGGAATGGGGCTCGCTGCTCGAGTGGCTGGAGACGACGTTCCCGGAGTCGCTGAGCCAGTCGGAGATCGGGGCGCGGCGTCAGAACGGCCTCGATCCGGACGAGTCGCGCGAGCTGCTGTTCGGCGACCTGGGAGACCCTGACAGCGAAGACGAGCAGGAGCTCGACTTTCTGAAGCGTAAAGTCAGGCTGAAGTCCGCCGAGGATACGCAATATGGCGCGAGGCTGCTCGAGGGCTTGCTCCAGACCGACTCGCCGGACAAGCAGCTGCTGGCGTTGGAGCAGCTCCAGCACGCGGATTACGCCCGCACGCGACCCAAGCTGGCGGAATGGCTGCAGACGAGCCACGTCCATCCGGTCGTGCAGTTCAAGGCGCTGCAGGTGCTGCGGCAGCTGGGCGAGAAGAGCCTGCTGACGATGCACAAGCTCGGCCAAACGATCGATGTGCGGGTCGAAGAGACGCCGCTGTCGTACGAGGAGTTTCCGCCGCAAGTGAACGCGATCCGCGAACGGGTGCAGGAAGCGAACGAGGTCAATCAGCCGGCGCTCGCTTATTTTGTGGAGCAGACGTGGAACGACTTCCTCGCGTTCATTTATGGCACATCGATCTATAAGGAAATGCTCGACATGGACGCGGATTCGCTCGACATCTGGTCGGCGGCGCTGCACCACATGCTGCAGGAGACGATGTTCGCCAAATCGGACGAGCGCGAAACGCGGGACATGTTCGGCATCGCCGACAAGCAAGTGAAAGCTTGGCAAAAGGCATGCCAAGTTATGAAGCTGTTCCTGACCGTGACAGCGCCTGCGGAAGCGTGACGAACCGACCCGTCGGGAAATGTCGGGAACTCTTGTATTGAGAATAAATTGTGATATAATATAATGGTTATGTTTTGAGATGCCTTTCACGTTTACATGGTGCCGGCTTCGAGAAAACGGCACATCTACCATTTCACGTTACATTTCTGGAGGGGAAAGCATAAAATGAAAGCTAGCTGGGAAAAAATAGAGAAGAATCAAGTGAAGTTGACTGTGGAACTCGGACCGGATCGCGTCGCCGACGCCTTGGACAAAGCGTTCAAGAAAGTATCCGCGAAAGTCGCCGTTCCAGGATTCCGCAAAGGGAAAGTGCCGCGCGCCATTTTCGAGAGAAAATTCGGGGTGGAGAGCCTGTACCAAGACGCGATTGACATTCTGCTTCCTGAAGCTTATCTAGAAGCGGTTCAGCAAGCCGACCTCTTCCCGGTTGACCGTCCGGAAGTGGACGTGCAGCAATTCGCGAAGGGACAAGCTCTTCAGTTCACTGCGATCGTTACGGTGAAGCCGGAAGTGCAGCTGGGCGAGTATAAAGGCATCGAAGTGCCTGAGCAAAGCGGCGATGTGACGGCTGAAGAAATTCAAGCCGAGCTGGAGCGTCTCCAAACCCGCCACGCGGAGCTGATCGTTGTAGAAGAAGGCCCTGCTCAGAATGGCGACACGACTGTGATCGATTTCGAAGGCTTCGTCGAAGGCGTTCCGTTCGAAGGCGGCAAAGCCGAGAAGTATTCGCTGGAGCTCGGCTCCGGCAGCTTCATCCCGGGCTTCGAGGAGCAGCTCGTGGGCTTGGCGGCCGGCGAGGAGAAAGACGTAACCGTCACGTTCCCGGAGAACTATAACTCCGAAGAGCTGAAGGGCAAGGAAGCCGTCTTCAAGATCAAGCTTCACGACATCAAGCGCAAGCAGCTGCCGGTTCTGGACGACGAGTTCGCGAAGGACGTCAGCGAGTTCGACACGCTCGACGAGTTCAAGGAAGACATCGCGAAGCGTCTGCAAGACCGCAAAGTGAAGTCGAACCAGCAAGAGCTCGAGTCGACGGTTGTCGAGAAGGCGGCGGAAGCGGCGGAAGTGGAGATTCCTCAGTCGATGGTCGACAGCGAAGTCGAGCAAATGTACAAGGACTTCGCTAACCGTCTGCAAATGCAAGGCATGAACCTGGAAATGTACTTCCAGTTCTCCGGTCAAGACGAGCAAACGCTCAAAGCCCAGATGAAGTCCGACGCCGAGAAGCGCGTTCGCAACAACCTGGTGCTGGAAGCGATCGGCAAAGCCGAGAGCATCGAAGCGACTGACGAAGAGCTGAATGAAGAGCTGGAGCGCCTGGCTTCCCAATACAGCCGCTCGGTTGACGAAATCCGCTCCATCTTCGCGGCCAACGGCACACTGGACAGCCTGAAGGGTGAGCTGACTGTGAAGAAAACCGTGGACTTCCTCGTCGCGAACAGCAAATCGGCAGCATCTGTAGCTTAATATCAACTTCAAATGGGGAAGGCACGTGTACCATAACGTGCCTTCCTTTTGTACCGGAAACGGGTGTGCGCTGTAGCGACAAAGGCCATTTGCATGGATCGGAACGGACGTTCATACAGTGGTAATAAAGCGATTTGACCGCGAAATGACAGCCTGAATCGCCTCGTGCTACAATGGGGGAGACGCGATTTTTGCATTCGCAGGAAAACCGTGTTATTTTAGTATGAAGCAAGAGTTTCTATAGAAATGAGGGTTGGATATGAGTCTGATTCCAATGGTCGTAGAGCAGGAAAGCCGGGGCGAGCGTTCTTACGATATCTATTCCCGTCTCCTCAAAGACCGCATCATCTTCTTGGGCAGTGCGATCGACGACGACGTAGCCAATCTGGTTATTGCGCAGCTGTTGTTTCTGGCGGCTACGGACTCGGAGAAGGATATCCATCTGTACATCAACTCCCCAGGGGGTTCGGTTACTGCGGGAATGGGCATATACGATACGATGCAGTTCATCAAGCCGGATGTGTCCACAATCTGCGTAGGAATGGCAGCCAGCATGGGATCCCTCTTGCTGACGGCAGGAGCGAAGGGCAAGCGGTTCGCGCTTCCGAACAGCGAGGTTATGATTCACCAGCCGCTCGGCGGCGTTCGCGGTCAAGCGACCGACATCAAGATTCACGCCGACTGGATCATCAAGACGAAGCAGAAGCTGAACAACATCTACGTAGAGCGCACCGGCCAACCGTACGAGAAGATCGAGCGGGATACGGATCGCGATAACTTCATGAGTGCGTCGGATGCCATGGAATACGGGCTGATCGACAAAGTCATTACATCCCTTTAATCCATCCAATAGGAGGTGATCCTATGTTCAAATTTAACGACGAAAAAGGACAGCTGAAATGTTCTTTTTGCGGGAAATCCCAGGATCAAGTACGTAAGCTTGTAGCAGGGCCAGGTGTATATATTTGCGACGAGTGCATCGAGCTGTGCACGGAGATCGTGGAAGAGGAGCTCGGCAGCGAAGAGGAACTGGATCTGAAAGACGTGCCGAAGCCAAAGGACATCCGGGTCATTCTCGATCAATACGTCATCGGCCAAGAGCAAGCGAAGAAATCCTTGTCCGTGGCGGTGTACAACCACTACAAGCGGATCAATTCCCAGAACAAGCTGGATGACGTGGAGCTCCAGAAGAGCAACATCGTGCTGATCGGGCCGACAGGAAGCGGGAAGACCTTGCTCGCCCAGACGCTGGCCAAAATTTTGAACGTACCGTTCGCCATCGCCGACGCCACCTCGCTGACCGAAGCCGGCTATGTGGGCGAAGACGTGGAGAATATCCTGCTCAAGCTCATTCAAGCCGCCGATTACGATGTGGAGAAAGCCGAACGCGGCATCATCTACATCGATGAGATCGATAAAGTAGCCCGCAAATCCGAGAATCCGTCCATCACCCGCGACGTGTCCGGCGAAGGCGTGCAGCAGGCGTTGCTCAAGATTCTCGAAGGTACGGTAGCGAGCGTTCCTCCGCAAGGCGGCCGCAAACACCCGCACCAGGAATTTATCCAGATCGATACGACGAATATTTTGTTTGTCTGCGGCGGCGCCTTCGACGGCATCGAGCAGTTGATTAAACGCCGTATCGGCAAGAAGGTGATCGGCTTCAACAGCGACGGCCACAAAGCCGACCTGAAGCCGGGCGAATATTTGTCGATGGTATTGCCGGAAGACCTGCTCAAATTCGGGTTGATTCCCGAGTTCGTCGGCCGTCTGCCGGTCATCTCGACGCTGGAGCCGCTCGACGAGCCGGCGCTTGTCCGGATCCTCACCGAGCCGAAGAACGCGCTAGTGAAGCAGTATCAGAAGATGCTGGAGATGGACAGCGTGGCGCTCGATTTCTCCGCGGACGCGCTCGACGCGATCGCCAAGGAAGCGATCAAGCGCAACACAGGAGCGCGCGGCCTGCGGGCGATCATCGAGGGCATCATGCTCGACGTGATGTTCGAAGTGCCGTCCCGCGACGACGTGACGAACTGCACGATCACGAAGGAATCGGTGCTGGAGAAGATTGCGCCTGAGCTCAAGACGAAGGACGGCAAATCGATTTCCGTGAAGAAGAAGGAAGAAAGCGCCTAACCGCGATACGTAAGTAATGACAGTCCCCGTCCGGTATAGTGGAGCAAGCTTTGAAGGCTGCCCTCCTTCTACTGGGCGGGGTATTTTGAATTATGGGAGAGTAAGGACCATGTACCATAGAACCGAGACCGTTCCCGTCCGTGTCGGCAATCTGACGATCGGCGGCAGCAACGAAGTCATTATGCAGAGCATGTGCACAACGAAGACGGCCGACGTCAAGGCGACGGTCGCCGAAATTTTGCGTCTCGAGGAAGCCGGTTGCCAGCTCGTTCGGGTAACGGTGAACAACATGGAAGCCGCTGCGGCGATCAAGGAGATCAAGAAGCAGATCCATATCCCGCTCGTCTCCGACATCCACTTCGACCACAGATTGGCGCTGGCCGCGATCGAGAACGGCATCGACAAGGTCCGGATCAACCCGGGCAACATTGGCCGTCGCGAGAAAGTCGAAGCGGTCGTCAAGGCGTGCAAGGAGCGCGGCATCCCGATTCGAATCGGCGTGAACGCCGGGTCGCTGGAGAAGCATTTGCTGGACAAGTACGGGTATCCGACGCCGGAGGCGATGGTGGAGAGCGCCTTGTTCCACATCGGCATTCTCGAGGAGCTTGATTTCCGCGACATTATCGTGTCGCTGAAGGCGTCGGATGTGCCGATGGCGATCGCCGCTTACACGAAGGCTGCCAGTGCGTTCCGCTATCCGCTTCACCTGGGCATCACGGAAGCCGGCACGCTGTTCTCCGGCACGGTGAAGAGCGCTGCGGGCCTGGGAGCGTTGCTCTCGATGGGCATCGGCTCGACGATTCGGATATCGCTGAGCGCCGATCCGGTCGAGGAGATCAAGGTGTGCCGCGAGCTGCTCAAGTCGTTCGGCTTGATCACGAATGCGGCGACGCTTATTTCTTGCCCGACCTGCGGCCGGTTGGACATCGATCTGTTCTCGGTGGCGAACGAGGTGGAGGCGTACATCGAGAAGCTGAAGGTGCCGATCAAAGTATCGGTGCTGGGCTGTGCGGTGAACGGTCCCGGAGAAGCGAAGGAAGCGGATATCGGCATCGCCGGCGCCCGCGGGGAAGGCATGCTGTTCCGGTACGGCGAGATGATTCGCAAAGTGCCGGAGGCGGAGCTGGTGACGGAATTGAAAAAGGAGATCGATCAAATTGTAGCCGAGTACGAGCGGACCGGCACGATTCCGGGCCGCAAAGTACACGCCCACTAATATTTGGAGGGCTGGCTCGAGAAGGCGATCAAATATTCCCGAATGGCGGAGGCGATAGCTTCCGCCATTTTGTGCTGTTTGGCGGGCTGCGTCAGCCATTCGCGGTCGGAGGCGTTGCTGATGAAGCCCATCTCGACGATAACGGCTGGGCATGGCGAATGGTTCAGCAAGTAGAAGGGTTTACCCAGGTATGGGATCTCTCCTTTCCCGTATAAGCCGTTCAATCGATGCTGGATCAGATGGGCTGCGGCATGGCTTTGCGGATTCATCTGGAACAGCACGGTGGAGCCGGAACGGCTAGCCCGTTTCGCCCAGTTCGTGTGCAGGCTGACGACCAGCTTCGGCCGCAGCGCTTCGGCCAGCAGCTTGCGCTGGGACAAGTCCCGCAGATGGCGGGAGCGGCTGCCCAGCCAATCGTTGTCGTCGCTCGGGGCGTAATCGCTCGTCCGGTTGATAGCGGTACGAACACCTGAATGAATGAGCAAATCGAACACTTTCAGCCCAACCTGCAAATTGACGTCTTTTTCCAGAAGGTCGCCATAGGAAGTCCCGCCGTCAATCCCGCCGTGGCCTACATCGATGACGACGTCGGTATTCGGCAGCGTTAGCGTCGTAGCCCAGGAGGGGACGCGCTCAACTGGGACGGGCTTAATCTTTTCTTTTTTTGACGATGGGCGTTCGGCTGCCGTAGAGGCAGGTGGATTCAACAAGAGCAAGGAGCAGCATAGGACAAGGAACGCCGCACAAATGGATCGCTTCATGCGTTTAACCGCCTTTGTTGGTATTAAGGATGGGTTGCCTACTCGATAGCGTGTGCAAACTTTTTGTTCTCATTCTCGGTTAACCGGCCCTTTGCAGGGGAATACTACCAGTATCATCTTTGGCTGAGGAAAACGGCCGAGGAACGGACTGGAGGAGTTGGACATGAGTATCAGTATGGTGTTGATGGTGATTCAACTGTTTTTCGCCATTGTGATCGGGTTATATTTCTGGAATTTGCTGCGCAATCAACAGACGAACAAAACGGCGGTGGACCGGGAATCCAAGAAGGAGATGGACAAGCTGCGCAAGCTCCGTTCGATCTCCTTGACGAAGCCGCTGGCGGAGAAAACCCGTCCTTCGACGCTCGAGGATATCGTGGGGCAGAGAGAGGGGCTACGCGCGCTCAAGGCGGCTCTGTGCGGGCCGAACCCGCAGCATGTGCTCATCTACGGGCCTCCGGGAGTAGGGAAAACGGCAGCGGCGAGGGTCATCTTGGAGGAGGCTAAGAAAAATCAGGCTTCCCCGTTCCGGTTTGACGCCAAATTCATCGAGCTGGACGCCACGACGGCACGCTTCGATGAACGGGGCATTGCCGACCCGCTAATCGGCTCCGTTCACGATCCGATTTATCAAGGCGCAGGCGCAATGGGCGTAGCCGGCATTCCGCAGCCCAAGATCGGCGCAGTGACGAAGGCGCACGGCGGCATGCTGTTCATCGACGAAATCGGTGAATTGCATCCTACCCAGATGAATAAATTATTAAAAGTGCTCGAGGACCGCAAAGTATTTCTCGAAAGCGCCTATTACAACTCGGAGGATATGAACATTCCGAGCTACATCCACGACATATTCCAGAACGGGCTGCCGGCCGATTTCCGCATGGTAGGGGCTACGACGCGGTCGCCGCAAGAAATTCCGCCGGCGATTCGCTCGCGGTGTATGGAAATCTTTTTCCGTCCGCTGCTGCCGGAGGAGATCGAGCGGATCGCGACGAATGCGGTTCGCAAAATCGGCTTCCGCGAGAGCAAACAAGCGGTGGATGTCGTCAAGAAATTCGCAACGAACGGCCGGGAAGCGGTCAATATGGTGCAGCTAGCTGTGGGGATCGCCATCACCGACGGCCGTCAGGAAGTAACGGCAAGCGATGTGGAATGGGTGGCGAACAGCAGCCAACTGACGCCGCGGCCGGAGAAGAAAATTCCGATGGAGCCGCAGATCGGCCTCGTGAACGGCCTTGCCGTCTACGGCCCGAATCAAGGGATGCTGCTCGAGATTGAAGTGACCGCCACTCCCGCCGATCAGCTCGGAGCAGGCAAGTATACGATCACCGGCGTGGTCGACGAAGAAGAGATGGGCGGCGGCTCCAAGACGCTAAGGCGGAAGTCGATGGCGCGCGGGTCGATCGAGAATGTATTGACGGTGCTGCGTAGAGCCGGGTTGCATACATACGATTTCGACCTGCATATCAACTTCCCGGGCGGCATTCCGATCGACGGCCCTTCGGCGGGGGTGTCGATGGCGACGGCGATCGCTTCGGCGATCCGCGGCATCCCTGTAGACAACAAGCTGGCGATGACCGGCGAGCTGAGCATCCATGGCCGAGTGAAGCCGATCGGCGGTGTTGTGGCCAAGGTGGAGGCGGCTTTTCAAGCTGGAGCGACGCGGGTTATTATTCCGAAGGAAAACTGGCAGGATATATTCACGGGCTTGAACGGGGTGGAGGTCATCGCCGTCGAGACGATTCAAGAAGTGCTTGAGCATGCCATGCAGCTGCGCGAAACTACGGGGATCGCCTCCGTTCCGGCAACATCGGATGTGCTGATCGCTTCGCCGGGGACGACCCCGCTGTTCCAGGCACGGCCGGAGCTGTCCGGCGAAGCTTGATTGATTTGGCAATTCGCACGGGGCCTAAGCGGTGAAACAAGGCGGGGTCCTTGTGCGAATTGGTGTTTTGTCTGCAAGTTTGATAAAATGGTGACTACATCCAACAAACGGCTATCCCGCGCGCGGCGCGGAGTTGGCCGCCGGGCGTGCGCCGATTCCGGCGTATCGAACGAATGAGTGATACAGTCATAGGAGGTGCTGGGCATGGGACCGAATAAGCCAAAGGTGCGCAAGCTGCCTCTGCTGCCTCTGCGGGGATTGCTGGTTTATCCGAGCATGGTGCTGCATCTTGACGTAGGACGCGAGAAGTCCGTCAAGGCGCTCGACCAGGCGATGGTAGACGACAGCATGATTTTGCTGTGCTCCCAATCCGAGATCAACATTGAGGATCCGGCCAAGGACGACATCTATCGAGTCGGCACGATCGCGAAGGTCAGGCAGATGCTGAAGCTCCCGAACGGGACGATCCGAGTGCTGGTCGAAGGCATGATGCGGGCGGAGATCGTGGAGTTTCTGACGAATCCCGAGTATTACTTGGTCATGGCGAAGGAGCTGCCCGAACAGGAAACGAGCGATTCGGAGACGGATGCGCTGATGCGGACCGTGCTGAGCCAGTTCGAGCACTACATCAACTTGTCCAAGAAGGTGACGCCGGAGACGCTTGCCGCCGTTTCGGACATTGACGTGCCCGGCAGGCTGGCGGACGTAATTACGAGCCATCTGTCCTTGAAAATAAAAGACAAACAAGACATCCTGGAGACGGTCGACGTGCGCGATCGTCTGGAGAAGCTGCTGGCTTTCCTGAACAATGAGCGGGAAGTGCTGGAGCTGGAGCGCAAGATCAACCAGCGGGTCAAGAAGCAGATGGAGAAGACCCAGAAGGAATATTACCTGCGCGAGCAGATGAAGGCGATCCAGAAGGAGCTAGGCGAGAAAGAAGGCCGCGCGGGCGAAGCCGAGGAGCTGCGCGCCCAGATGGACGAGGCGGGGCTGCCGGAGAAAGTCCGCGAGAAGGTCGAGAAGGAAATCGACCGGCTCGAGAAGATGCCGGCCACTTCCGCCGAAGGCGCCGTCATCCGCAATTATCTCGACTGGCTGCTGGCGCTGCCTTGGTCGAAGCGAACAGAAGACGACTTGGACATCGCCAAGGCCGAGGAGATTCTCGAAGAAGACCACTATGGCCTCGAGAAGCCCAAGGAACGGGTGTTGGAATATTTGGCCGTTCAGAAGCTTGTCCAGAAGATGAAAGGGCCGATTCTGTGCCTCGTAGGGCCTCCCGGCGTCGGGAAAACTTCGATCGCCAGATCGATCGCCCGCTCGCTGGATCGCAAGTTCATCCGCATCTCCCTAGGCGGTGTGCGGGACGAAGCCGAAATTCGCGGCCATAGGCGCACCTATGTAGGGGCGATGCCGGGACGGATCGTGCAAGGACTCAAGAACGCCGGCAGCAACAACCCGGTTATGCTGCTCGACGAGATCGACAAAATGTCGATGGACTTCCGCGGAGATCCGGCGTCGGCGCTCCTCGAGGTGCTTGATCCGGAGCAAAACAGCACTTTTAGCGATCATTATATCGAGCTGCCGTTCGACCTGTCGCATGTCATGTTCGTCACGACCGCGAATGCGGCGCATAACATTCCGCGTCCGTTGCTCGACCGGATGGAGCTGCTGTACATTCCGGGCTATACCGAGCTCGAGAAGCTGCAGATTGCCAAGAAGTATTTGCTGCCTAAACAGATCAAGGAGCATGGGCTGACGGAAGAGCAGCTGCAGGTGGACGAAGAGACGCTCATGAAGGTCGTGCGCGAGTACACGCGCGAAGCGGGTGTCCGCAACCTGGAGCAGCAAATCGCCGCCCTCTGCCGCAAATCCGCTCGGGAGATCGTCTCGGGCAAGCAGACTTCGATTCACATTACGAACGGGAAGCTGGCTGACCTGCTGGGTCCTGCTAAATTCCGCGTGCACCTGGCGGAGGAGCAGGATCAGATCGGCTCGGTAACCGGCCTCGCTTGGACCGAAGTAGGCGGCGACACGCTGGTTATCGAGGTGACCGTTATGCCGGGGACCGGCAAGCTGACGCTGACCGGCAAGCTCGGCGACGTCATGAAGGAATCCGCTCAGGCGGCTTTCAGCTATACGCGCTCTCGGGCATCTCAGTTGAGCATTCCGGCCGATTTCCATGAGAAGAACGACATTCACATTCATATTCCGGAAGGCGCGATTCCGAAGGACGGCCCGTCCGCCGGCATTACGATGGCTACGGCTCTGATCTCGGCGCTGACGGAGATTCCGGTCACGAAGACGGTCGCGATGACCGGCGAAATTACGCTGCGCGGTCGAGTACTGCCGATCGGCGGATTGAAGGAAAAGACGCTCGCCGCTCATCGGGCCGGCATTCGCAAGATTTTGTTCCCGAAGGACAACGAGAAGGATTTGCAGGAAATTCCGGCGAGCGTGCGCGAGGAGCTGACGTTCGTCCCCGTATCCCATATGGACCAGGTGCTGGAGCATGCTTTAGTTACCCAGGTGCCGATGCTGTAGCGGGGAAGGGAGAGGAAGCCGGACATGAAAGTCAATCAAGCGGAGTTTGTCATCAGCGCAGTTGGCCCGAGCCAATACCCCGAGGACGGCTTGCCGGAGATCGCTCTGGTCGGCCGTTCCAATGTGGGCAAGTCGTCGCTCATCAACCGGATGATCAACCGCAAAAACTTGGCGCGGACAAGCTCGCAGCCGGGCAAAACGCAGACGCTTAATTTTTACCGCATTGAGTCGAAGCTTTATTTCGTCGATCTGCCGGGGTATGGGTATGCCAAAGTGTCCAAGACGAAGCGCGCGGAATGGGGTCGGTTCATCGAGAGCTACTTGATGGAGCGGGATCGGCTCAAGCTGATCATCCAGATCATCGACCTCCGGCATCCGCCTTCTGCGGACGACCGGGCGATGTACGAATGGCTGTCGCACTACGACATGCCCGTTATCGTGGTGACGACCAAAGCGGACAAAGTGCCCAAAGGCAAATGGCAGAAGCACGTGAAGATCATCAAGGAGGACCTCCAGCTGCGCAGCATGGACAAGACTGTGCTGTTCTCCGCTGAGCTAGGCATTGGCAAGGACGAGCTGTGGGCGATCATCGAGCAAGCGGCGGATCTGACAGAGAACGAGCCGGATTCGGAACAAGTGGAAAGCTCATCTAGTGAAGACTAGAGGAGCTTTTTTCTTTTTGCAGCATCAAATTTGTATAGAAAACCGTGAATATGTAAGCATATGCATTAAGATTTCATGTTTCTTTAGCGCTTCCGCGAGGAGACTGCCGATTTTTCTGAATTTTGCTTGTTTTCAGCGAAAAGTTAGCAGGAATATTCCCGAGCGATATAGTATAATAAATAAACGTAAGGGTTTCAAAACAAAGAATCGAGGGATTTTTATGGCTCAGCGGTTAGCGACGGAATATGTCAAAACCTGCCTGCATCTCACAGAAGCCGAAATGTTAAGTTTTCTCGAAATGCTGTACATGAACCAAGTCAACCCCCGGGTGAAGGTCACCGAGAACGGGAGTCAGGAGGTCGCGTTCCAAGACGAAGCAGGCGATGAAGTAAACCTCTCCTTCGAGAAGAGAAGCGGTTATTATGTATGTGAAGGATCGTGCCGCTTAAGCAATCCGAAGCTGGCGAACTTGATGCGCAAAGCCATTGCCGAGTTCAAGGGAGATGCGATAGTTAACCGGATTTACGCCACATTTACGATGAATTACGTATATAAGCGCGGTGCTGTCATGCTGATCACAGAGATCACGACGGAGCACCAGAAGATCGTCTTCGAGCACAAGGACACGCTCGGCCAGCTGGAGAAGCTGTTCCACCAGCGCCGCGTGGAGCAAGAGATTACGGCGGTGCTCGGTCAGATCGACGAGCTGCTCGACCAGCGCAACGCCGCACCGGAACAGAAGCAGGACATCGACGTCAGGCTGCAGTCGCTCGCCCATCAGTTGTTTACATTGGAAGCCTAATAGTATTAAATGTGCATACGTCAGTCACCGGGGGGTCGAGCGATCGGCCTCCTTTTTTCAGTTTCAAGCGGCACAATGCCAGTCTTCGGTCTTAAACCGGGGAACCGCTACGTATGGTATAAGGATCGCATTCCAAATCCAGCCTGGAGGTAATTAGCAGATGAACTTGATGCAACGATTAAGGTCGGGCGCGGCGAAGGCGGCCGACAAGGCGCAGCGCACCGTGGAAACGACGAAGCTGTCGGCGATGCTGGCACGCAAGCGCAAGGAATTGAATCAAAATTTCACATGGATCGGCTCGGCCGTCTATGAAGCATACAAGCTCGGAAATTTGTCCATCGCCGAAACCGAGATCTCGCGGCTATCGGAAGAGAACAAGAAGATTGAAGAGGCGATTGAGGCGCTGAGGATGCGCATCGTCCAGGTGAACGATCAACGGCTTTGCCTGTGCGGAAAAGTAGTCCCTTCGGAAGCCGCGTTCTGCCAGTCATGCGGAAGGAAGCTCGAACCTATCGAAGCGGAAGCCGCTGCCGCCAGTGCGTCGGCAAAGGACGAATCGGTGCTTGACGTGGAGTTCGAGGCATTCGACGACGTGGCGTCCGTGGACGAGAAGGACCCGCCAACATACGAGGGCACGGATGCGGAACGATGCATCGTGTGCGGAGATGAGCTGGGGGACAATCACGCCGTATGCCGCCGCTGCGGGACCGCCCAAGTGACGCCGAACGCCGAAGAGCGATAGGTTTTCCAGGTGCGCTTTTCGTCAAGGACAAGTTCCCATTCCTCTGGCGCGCTCATAAGTTGAGTACTGGGGCCAAAAAGGGCGGACGGCGCACAATTCCCCCGGTTGGGCCGCGGATTGTACGGTTATGTGAAGCACGAGCGATCCATTTTGCGGCTTAACAAAAAAAACTATTGCATTTCTGGGCGATAGATGTTATTTTTAGATTCGTTGAAAACAATATAGGAACCAGGATTCACTCAGGACATGTAATGTTGCGAGAGATTACTCCCTCGAGAAGTGAATGACGTAGGTCCTAGCGGATGAAATCCAACAATTTTATTCCTAGGAAGGGGGACCGAAAGATGGAATACTCTACTTTCGGAAGACACGTTGCTGTTGATACTTGGGGAGCAGACTTCGACAAGCTGAACAGCGCAGAATGGCTCCAGGCTCACATGGTGGAAGCTGCAGAAGTATGCGGGGCAACGGTATTGTCCGTTCAAGCCAAGCAGTTCGAACCGCAAGGTGCAACGGTTTTGGTATTACTGTCGGAAAGTCATATCTCGATTCACACGTATCCTGAGAAAGGATTCGCGGCATTGGATTGCTACACTTGCGGGGAAACCGTAGATCCGCAGGCGGCGATCGATTATCTCGTTTCCGTCCTGAAGCCTGAGAAGACATATGCCAAGAAGCTGATTCGCGGCGTAGGCGAAATGACTGTCGAAACGCCGGACATGAAGCTGGCGGTTGCGGCAAACTAACAAACGGAACGAACAGCTCTGAAGATTATATAAACTGCGGCAGCCATGGGATCCCATGGCTGCTTCTGTTTGTTCGACTAATTCGCCCCCGCGTCCCATACAAATAGGATGATGGACAGATCCTGGGACGGAAGGGGAAGAAGTCTTATGAAATTTCGTTCGCCGTTACGACCGGGGAAGGTAGCGGGTTTCGCCGTTATTGCCCTATTGATCGCATGGCCCTCCTGCAGCATCTGGAACAACTGGAGCGGGACGCAGCAGAAGCAGGATGCCTTCGACTTGTTGTACCAAGTGGCTTCGTTCCAAATGGAGCTGATGGCGACGGCGTTCACGGAAGGGGCGAAAGGGGCGGACACCGGGGAGCTGAACGAGCTGCAGCTTGCGGCCTACTCGGCCAATTTCACGCATGAACGGCTCGTGCAGGCGGAAGGCTCCGACAATCTGACGGAGCTGAAGTCGCTGCCGGAGCTTCTCAAGGTCATCCAGCGGCTGCAGATCGGTGGAGAACGGTCCCTCAAGGCGGATGAGAAGGAGCTGCTCGCCAAGGCGGACGCGCTGTTCAAGACGATGTTCGAATCGTACGGGAAGCTGTTGAATTCGAGCGGCAAACTGGTAAGCTCGGCGAACGACAAGCTGGCGAAAGCGGACGGTGAGCTGTACGCCCTTCTGCATAAAAAACTGCAGCCGTAACGGCTGCCCCTTCGGTATATGGGCCCAAGGCAAGGCGCATACTAGGGGAAGACTGGGAACCGCTTCAGAGCTCAAGAAGGAGGTCCTGAATCCGCCGTTCGGTTCATAATTTATTCATACTTTGCGGGTACGGGCCTTGTCGAACTGTGCTATAATGAGAGTTGAAATTTTGCCCGAATGGCTGCGTGCAGACCAGGGTTTACCATAGAAAGGCAGGTGATTAGCGATGCACATGATCGTTGTCGGATTGAATTATCGGACAGCCCCCGTAGAAATTCGGGAGAAGTTTGCTTTCGCCGAACAGGATTTGCCGGAAGCGTTGCGGCAGCTGCAGGCGACGAAGAGCATACTGGAATGTGTCATCGTAAGCACCTGCAACCGGACGGAAATTTACGCGGTTGTAGATCGATTGTACATGTGCGGGTACTATATCCGCAGCTACCTGGAGCGGTGGTTCGGCATTCCCCGCGAGTACATGAAGGACTACTTGTATATGTATGAAGACCAGCCGGTGATCGAGCATTTGTTCAAGGTCACATGCGGGCTTGACTCGATGGTGATCGGCGAGACGCAAATTCTCGGCCAAGTGCGCGACGCTTTCCTTCGTTCACAGGAGGAGAAGGCGACCGGCACGATTTTCAACCGGTTGTTCAAACAAGCGGTGACGCTCGGCAAACGCGCGCATGCGGAGACGGCGATCGGCGAAAATCCGGTGTCGGTCAGCTACGCGGCGGTTGAGCTCGGGAAACGAATTTTCGGCCACTTCCGCAGCAAGACGGTCATGATCGTAGGGGCCGGCAAGATGAGCGAGCTGACGCTCAAGCATCTCACCGGCCAAGGCGCGGACCGGCTGCTCGTCGTCAACCGGACGATGGCGAAGGCGGAGGAGCTGGCGGAGCGGATGCGAGGCACGGCCGTCCCGATGGAGCAGATGCTGGAGGCGATGAAGCAAGTCGACGTCGTTATCAGCTCAACCGGCTCGGCGGACTACGTGCTCGTGAAGCAGCAGATCCAGCGCGTCATGACGAGCCGCAAGTCGCGGCCGCTGTTCATGATCGATATCGCGGTTCCGCGCGACCTTGATCCTGAAATTTCGAAGGTGCCGAACGTGTACTTGTACGACATCGACGACTTGCAGCTGATCGTGGAGACGAACCTGAACGAGCGGCGCAAGGAGGCGGTCAAGATCGAAGCGATGATCCGGGAGGAGCTGGCCTCCTTCGACCAGTGGTTTAAGCTGCTGGGCGTCGGCCCGGTTATCCAGGCGCTTCAGGAGAAGGCCAACGACATTCATCGGGAGACGATGGACAACCTGATGCTGAAGCTGACCGATCTGGACGAACGCGAAGCGAAGGTGATCCGCAAGCTGACCAAGAGCATGATGAACCAGATGATGCGCGATCCGATCTTGCGGGTGAAGGAGCTGGCCGGCGAGCGGCACGGCGACCAAACGCTTGCACTGTTCACCGATCTGTTCGCGCTGGAGGCGCGAGTAGCCGATTTGAAGGCCGAAGCGGCCAAGCTGCAGGACGAGCTGAAGAAGGCCGGCGACGCCGCCAAGGAAGACCATGTGTTCTCCGGAGGCAAGCTGCAAGAGCGCTCCTCGAAGCTGAAATTGCCCGCGGGCGAAATGCTAGCCGGCTCCTAGGAGCGGCTACGAGGCGGGGAGCTGGCGATGGTGAACAATAACTGGATTTACGACATGATTCTTTATGCATATGCCCTGAGCCTGTTGTTTTACTTCTCCGCCGCCGTAGGGCCGAACCGGAGTGCAAAGCGCATGGGAACAGGGCTGCTTGCTTTTGTATGGCTGATGCAGACGGTGTTCCTTGGCTACCGGGCCTATGTGACGAATTATTTGCCCGTGCTGACGTTGTTCGAAACCGTCTTCTTGTTCGTTTGGCTGCTCGTGTTCGTCTCGCTGGTGATGAGCTGGCGGATGAAGGCGGATATGGTAGTGTTCGTGACGAATTTGGCCGGGTTCGGGATATTGGCGGTCAATCTGTTCAGCGACTCCGCCGTTCCGGCGAGCAGCGGGCAATGGGAAGCGCAGGACCATTTGCTGTTCATCCATATTACGCTCGCCATCGGCAGCTATGTGGCGTTTTTATTCGGCGCGATCTTCTCTATCATCTATCTGTATTTGCACAGGCAGTTGAAAGGGAAGGCGTGGTCCAAGCTGCTCACCCGGTTCCCGAGCCTGGATGTGGTGGAGTACTACACGTTCCGCGCGGTGCTGATCGGGGCGCCGCTCCTGATGCTGTCGCTCGTGCTCGGGCTTGTCAAGATCGGGCTGGAGGGCGAGCTCCGCTACATGCTTGATCCGAAGGTGCTCAGCTCGTTTATTTTGATTTTGGCCTATGTTTTCTATTTGGTGCAGCGAGCGGCTGGCAATCAGCCGGGCTACAAGCTGGCGAAGTGGAACTTGGCGGCGTTCGGCTTGCTCTTGCTGAACTATGTGGCGCTGAACTTTTTGTCCCGGTTTCATCAATGGGTTTGGATGTGACGGCGGATGAAACGGGATATAGGTGGTTATGACGTAGGAATGGAACGGACCGGGGAAAAGAAGGCCGCCGCCGCGATGCCGCTCCTCGTGCAGCTCGAGGGGCGGCGGTGTTTGGTCGTCGGCGGCGGGCGGGTCGCCGAGCGCAAGATTGCCGCGCTGCTGCCGACAGGCGCGCGCGTGACGGTTGTAAGTCCGGCGATCAGCGAGCGCATCGCCGGGTGGTTGGCCGCCGGCGAGCTCGCCGGGGCGGCGCTGCGGGGTTACGAGCCGAGCGACGGCGAGGACGCGTTCCTGGTCGTCGCGGCGACCGACCGCCCGGACGTGAACGCCCGCGTCTGCGAGGATGCCCGCGCGCGCGGGCAGCTCGTCAACGCGGCGGAGCGGCCGGAGCTCGGCAACGTGACGTGGCCGGCGGTGCTGCGCCGCGGACGGCTGACGGTGGCCGTCTCAACGGCTGGCGCGAGCCCGGCGGCAGCGGTCGCGATCCGCGACCGGATCGACGCGCTGCTGGGGGCGGAGGCGGAGCGGCTGCTCGAGTTCCTCGAGGCGTTCCGCCGAGAGGCGCTCGAGCGGGTGGCCGATGCGGAGCGGCGCGGGGCGCTGCTGCGGGAGCTGCTGAGCGGGGATGTATTTGCACGGCAGCAGACTGAGACTGGCGACGGCGAGGGCGACTCGGCTGTGAGCGGATTTGAAGCTTATGTCGCCCAGATGAGACGACGGTTGGAGCTGGCTGCTGCCGAGCGGCCTGAACAGGAATAGATTTCGGAATATAGAGATAGATTGCGAGGGGGACTACCCATGCGGAAGGTGATCGTAGGCACGCGCCAGAGCGCGCTGGCTTTGACGCAGACCGGACAAGTGATCGACCAGCTGAAGCAGGCGGCGGAGAAACATGGCATCGCCTGTGAATTTGAGATTAAGAAGATTGTGACGAAGGGCGATCGGATTCTGGACGTGACGTTGTCCAAGGTCGGCGGCAAAGGGCTGTTCGTCAAGGAGATCGAACAAGCTCTGCTGGACGGCGAGATCGACATGGCCGTGCATAGCATGAAGGATATGCCGTGGGAGCGGCAAGAAGGGCTTGTCATCGGCGCGACGCCGGAGCGGCAAGACCCTCGGGACTGCATCGTGACGCGCGGCGGCGTGAAGCTGGCCGAGCTGCCGCCAGGCGCCAAGCTCGGCACGAGCAGCCTGCGCCGGGCGGCGCAGATGAAGGCGTACCGGCCGGATCTCACGATCGAGTCGATCCGCGGCAACATCGACTCGAGGCTGCGCAAGCTCGAGACCGAGGGCTTCGATGCGATCATGCTGGCCGCCGCCGGGCTGCACCGGATGGGATGGAGCGATCGCATCACCGAATACGTGCCGGCCGACATCTGCGTGCCGGCTGTAGCCCAAGGCGCCCTCGGCATCGAATGCCGCGAGGGCGACGCCTTCATGATCGATCTGCTCGGCAAGATCGATCACATACCTACGGCGCTCGCGGTGCGCGTCGAGCGCCAGTTCCTGGGGCGCCTGAACGGGGGATGCCAGATCCCCCTGGGCGCCTACGCGGTCGTGCGCGGCTCGGAGCGCGCGCCGGACGGGTCGCCGCTCCTGGAGGCGACCGGGTTCGTCGGTTCGCCGGACGGCGGCGAGCGGCTCTTGGAGTACGGGCAAGGAAGCGACCCGGAGCGGCTGGGAGACGCGCTCGCGGAGAAGCTGCTGGAGCAGGGAGCGGAACGGATACTGGCACAACTGAGAGGATGAGGCGCCATGCAGCGGGGGAAAGTGTATTTGGTCGGAGCCGGTCCCGGAGATCCGAAGCTCATTACGGTTAGAGGCCTGGAAGCGATTGAACGCGCCGATGCGATCGTCTACGATCGGTTGGCGAACCCGAGGCTGCTGCGCCACGCGAAGCCGGGAGCGGAGCTACACTTTGTCGGCAAGCTTCCGGACAAGCATATGATGAAGCAGGAAGACATCAACAAGCTGCTGGTCGAGTTGGCCCGACAGGGCAAGGTGGTGACAAGGCTCAAGGGCGGCGATCCGAGCGTATTCGGCCGTGTAGGCGAGGAAGCCGAGGAGCTGGCCGACGCGGACATCCCGTTCGAGATTGTGCCGGGCATTACGTCCTCCATCGCCGTACCGGTCTATGCCGGCATTCCGGTCACGCATCGCGATTTCACGTCGTCGTTCGCGATCGTCACCGGCCACGAATACCCGAACAAGACGTATTCGGGCGTGCATTGGGACAAGCTGTCCACGGCCACGGGAACGTTGATCTTCCTGATGGGCGTGGCGAATATAGAGGCCATCTGCAGTCGGCTCATGGAGCACGGCAAACCTCCGGAAACGCCGGCCGCGGTCATTCGCATGGGCACTTGGATGGAGCAACAGACTCTGACAGGCACGGTGGCTACGATCGCCGAGCAGGTGAAGCTGAGCGGCATGCAGTCGCCGGCTATTATTATAGTGGGCGAGGTAGTGAAGCTGCGCGAGAAGCTCGCCTGGTTCGAGAAGCGGCCGCTGTTCGGCCGGCGTTATCTCGTCACGCGTGCCAGAGAACAGGCGAGCGAGCTCGTGAGAGGCATTGAGGAGTTGGGGGGCGAAGCGGTGGAATTCCCGGTCATCCGCTGCCAGCCTACTAGCGACCCGGAGCAGGTAGAGAGGCTCGATCAAACGATCCGAGAGCTTGGCGGCTTCGACTGGATCGTTTTCACGAGTGTGAACGGGGTAGATTATTTTTTCCGCCGGTTGATCGAGACTGGCGCCGATATCCGCAATCTGGGAGCCGCCCGTCTCGTTGCCGTCGGTCCGAAAACCCAAGAAGCGCTGCGTCTGCGCGGATTGACAACCGTGCCGCTTCCGTCCGCGTACAAGCAAGAAGGGATCGCCGACGCGCTGGAGCCGCTTGTCGAAGCCGGCCAGCGTGTCCTGCTGCCTACCGGCGACTTGGCGCGTGACGTGCTGCGCAAGCGGCTCGAAGCGCAAGGTTTGTCCGTGACGGAGGTAGACGCCTACGAGACGGTACAGGCGACGGAATTCGGCGAAGAAACGCTTGAGCAGCTGAGGGAAGGCGGCATCCATGTCGTGACGTTCACCAGCTCGTCGACCGTCATGAATTTGCTGCACGCGCTGAAGCAGCTGGGGGAGGAGCAGCCGATCGAGCTGCTGAACCGGCTGGAGCTCGTCTGCATTGGGCCTGTGACCGCACAGACGGCCGAAGAAGCCGGACTGCGCATCAGCCGCGTCGCTCCGGAAGCGACGATCGCCTCGCTGTTGGAAACGTTGCAGCAACCCGCGCCACTACAAGAATAGGAGTGATCCGTTACCTATGAGTTATCCGATCGTAAGGCACCGCAGACTGCGCGGCAGCCAGGCGATGCGCAATCTCGTGCGCGAAACCCGGCTGTCGATGCATGACTTTCTATACCCCTTATTCGTGACGGAAGGCACAGACGTCCGCAGCGAAATTCCTTCGATGCCCGGCGTGTTCCATCTGTCGCTGGATGTGCTCGAAGCCGAGATCCGCGAGATCGCCTCGCTTGGCATTCAAGGCGTGCTCCTGTTCGGAGTGCCCTCGCATAAGGACGAGATCGGCTCGGAGGCGTACGGCCACGAATCGATCGTCCAGCGGGCGACTCGCGCCATTAAAGGCTGGGCGCCTGAGCTGCTGGTCGTAGCCGACACATGCCTATGCCAATTCACGAGCCACGGCCATTGCGGCGTCGTAAAAAAGGATGAACGGACGAACAACGCCTATGTGGACAACGATTTGTCGCTCGAGCTGCTCGTGAAGACGGCGGTGTCCCAGGCGGAAGCGGGGGCCGATATCATCGCGCCGTCGAATATGATGGACGGGTATGTATTAGCGATACGCGCCGGTCTGGACGAAGCGGGATTCGAGCATGTGCCGATTATGGCGTATTCGGTCAAGTATGCGTCTTCGTTCTACGGCCCGTTCCGGGACGCCGCTCATTCCACGCCGCAGTTCGGCGACCGCAAGACGTATCAGATGGACCCGGCCAACGCGCGAGAAGCGATCCGCGAGGCGGAGTCGGATGTGCGCGAAGGAGCGGACATGCTGATGGTGAAGCCGGCGCTGGCGTATATGGACATCATTCGCGAGCTGAAGGACCAGTTCGATCTTCCGGTAGTCGCTTACAACGTAAGCGCGGAATATTCGATGATCAAGGCAGCGGCTGCTCAAGGCTGGATTGATGAACGCTCGATCGTCCTGGAGACGCTGCTCGGCTTCAAGCGGGCCGGGGCCGACATCGTCATCACCTACCATGCCAAGGACGCCGCGCGTTGGCTGCAAGGCTGATTCCAATCGTTATGTAGACCGTCTGCGGTATAATGCCACAGGCGGTTTTTGTCAACCTCAGGGATGAACGAACGACAGCACCAATCCGATCCCTACCGCGAGCAAGACCAATCCGAAAAACAAATAGCTGAATAAACGCACCGGCTTCGGCAATTGCGAAGGACTGATGCTGCGATCTGCTTCGTCATCCGCGTCCTCCTCGTGCAAAGGTTTGATGGGCATCGGAATCACTCTCCATATGTTGATAAGTAAAATGTATGCGCTTTCTTTACCTTATACGCAAGAACAAGCTAGAAAGTTTCGTCGCTTACAATATTTCCCTCGTTCACCTGCCAGTCTGATACACTTTGTCATGATTTTGTCGGATGTTGCCCATTCCCGTCGGTTGTTACACTGGTAGAATTCGGGCATAATGAGAGAAGAAACGCAGGGGAGTCCCATCCCAGCCCCTATCGGAACCGCAAGAGGAGGCCTCACAATGAGCTACAACGATTTGTTTATCCGCGCCTGCCGCAAGCAGGAGGTCGAACGTCTGCCTGTCTGGTACATGAGACAAGCGGGTCGCTATGATCCGGATTATCGCAAAATAAAAGAGAAATACACACTCCTTGAAATATGCAAGCAGCCGGATCTGGCCGCTGAAGTGACTCTGCAGCCGGTCCGCAAGCTCGGCATCGACGCCGCCATTTTATACTCCGATATTATGAACCCGGTCGCTTCACTTGGCATTGATTTTGATATTGTGAAAGATATCGGTCCTGTCATCCATAACCCGATCCGTTCGGCGGAAGACGTCCAGCGGCTGCGCCCGATCGATGTGGAAGGCGATTTGTCCCATGTGATCGAGACGATCCGCATCCTCGACCGCGAGCTGACGATTCCGCTTATTACGTTCGCCGGCGCGCCGTTTACGATCGCCAGTTATTTGATCGAAGGCCGCCCGTCCAAGAGCTACATCCGCACGAAGACGATGATGTATGGAGCGCCGGATGTCTGGTTCGCGCTGATGGACAAGCTGGGCGACATGGTGATTACCTACTTGAAGGCGCATATCGCTGCCGGGGCGAAAGCGGTCCAAGTGTTCGACAGCTGGGTCGGCTCCTTGGCGCCGAGGGATTTCGAGAAATATGTGCTGCCGACGATCAAACGGATTTTCCATGAGCTGCGAGACTACACGGAGCCGAAAATTTATTTCCCTGGCGTCAGCTCGGGCGAATTGCTGCCTTCGATCGCGTCCGTCGGACTCGAGGCCGATGTCATCGGTCTTGACTGGCGGGTGCCGATCGCCGAAGGCCGAAGCCGGCTGCAGCATCGTTATGCGGTGCAGGGCAATCTGGATCCGTACGTGCTGACCGCACCGACAGAAGTGATCGAAGCGCATGCCAAGCTGATTATTGACGAAGGCATTGCCGACCCGGGGTATGTGTTCAACTTGGGACACGGCTTGTTCCCGGAGGCATCGCTGGACAAGCTGAAGTCGCTGACCGCATTCATCCAACGTTATTCGTCGGAAGCTATCGCCTCCGCCAGCGACTCGCGCCGGCCTCAAGCGCTAGTGAAAGAGGGGAGATAGCCGATGCCAACTACGAACCGGACGATCGGTGTGCTCGTCATGTCGTACGGGACGCCGGAGAGTATGGATCAGATCGAAGCGTACTATACGCATATTCGCCGCGGCCATCCGCCGACACCCGAGCAGCTGCAAGAGTTGACGGATCGCTATGAGGCGATTGTAGGCGGTTTTTTCCCGCTGCGCGAAAATACGAACAAACAAGTTGCAGCTTTGGAAGAAGCATTGAACCAGGCGTATGCGGAGCAGGGGCTTTCGTTCAAATGCTACCAAGGGCTGAAGCATGCTTCCCCCTTTATCGAGGACGGTGTCCGTCAAATGGCGGAGGATGGCATCCGCGAGGCGGTAGGCATCGTGCTGGCGCCGCATTACTCGGTCATGAGCGTAGGCGGGTACATCAAACGCGCTCAGGAGGCCGTCGAAGGGCTGGACCTCACCCTGAGGTTTGTACGCAGCTATCATCTTCATCCGGAGCTCATTCAGGCGCTTAGCGAGCGGGTGACTTCCGCCTTGGAGCGATTTGAAGAGAGCGAGCGCTCCTCGGTGAGAGTTATTTTCTCCGCCCATAGCTTGCCTGCCAAAATACTGGAGATGAACGACCCTTACCCGGATCAAATGCTCGAAACCTCGCGCGCCATCGCGGAGCGGACCGGAATATCGAGCTGGCAGTTCGCTTGGCAGAGCGCCGGGCGGACGGCTACCCCTTGGCTCGGACCGGATATAATGGATGTGCTGGTAACGGCGCATCGCGAAGAAGGCGTGAAGCGGGTGCTAGTGTGCCCGATCGGCTTCGTCTCGGATCATCTCGAGGTGCTGTACGATATCGATATCGAGTGCCAGCACAAGGCGCGCGAGCTCGGCATGCAGCTGGAGCGTACGGAGTCGCTGAACACCGATCCGCTCTATATGAAGACGCTCAGCGACGTTATCGGGGCGCAGCTATGAAGCTCGTCATCGTCGGCGGCGGCATTACCGGGCTCAGCACGGCTTTCTACGCGCGGAAGTATTTGAAGGAAGCGGGGCTCGAGGCGGAAGTGCAGCTGTTGGAGAAAAGCGGCCGGCTGGGCGGTCGAATCGAGACTTTGCGCAAGGACGGGTTCGTCATTGAGAAAGGGCCGGATTCGTTTCTCGCCCGCAAGCTGCCGATCGTCGATCTGGCTCGGGAGCTCGGGATGGAGGAGGAGCTGACCGGCACGAACCCGCAGGCGAAGAAGACGTACATTCTGCACCGCGGCAAGCTGCATCGGATGCCGCAAGGGCTGGTGCTCGGCATCCCGACCGAATGGTCGCCGTTTCTGAAGACCGGGCTAATCTCATCGATGGGGAAAGCAAGAGCCGCGATGGATCTGATGCTGCCCAAGCGGACGGGAACGGAGGACGAGTCGCTGGGCGATTTCCTCGAGCGTCGGCTCGGTCGCGAAGTGCTCGAGCATATCGCGGAGCCGTTGCTGGCAGGGATCTATGCCGGGGACACGTACAGCCTCAGCTTGGCCGCGACGTTCCCGCAGTTCAGGCAAGTTGAGCTCAAGCACCGCAGTCTTATTCTCGGCATGATGGCGAGCCGCAAGGAAGGACAGGCGCTGCCCGGGCTGCCGGCGGCCGCCAAGAACAGCTTGTTCCTCACCTTCAAGGGAGGACTCGCTGCTCTGGTGGAGCGGCTGCAGCAGTCGCTGGCGGAAATCCCGGTCATCGGACGTGGCGTGACGGCGATCGAGCGGCAGCCCGAGGGTGCTGCAGAAGGCCGCTATTTGCTGCGTCTTGACGGCGGCGAGGCGGGGGACGAAAACCGGCTGCAAGCGGACGCGATCGTGCTGACGCTGCCTGCACCGGCTGCCGGACGGCTGCTGCCTGGCATTGCTGAGGCGGAGCATCTGCGGCAGATGAAATACGTGTCGGTCGCCAACGTTATTATGGCGTTCAATGCGGGCGATATCGAGAAACATCTCGATGGATCCGGCTTCGTCATTCCGCGCAAGGAAGGAACGACGATCACCGCCTGCACTTGGACCTCGTCCAAGTGGCTGCATACGGCTCCGCCCGGCAAAGTGCTGATGCGCTGCTATGTCGGCCGCTCGGGCCAAGAGGATTGGACGGGGTGGAGCGACGAAGAGCTTAAGCGGCGGGTGCTGCACGACTTGCGCCGCCTGCATGGGATCGAGGCGGAGCCGTTGTTCGCGGAAATTACGAGGCTGCCTCATTCGATGCCCCAGTATCCGGTCGGGCATTTGCAGGCCTTACGACAATTCCGCGAGCGGATGTCTGCGGAGCTGCCGGGCATCTGGGCGGTCGGCGGCGGTTTCGAAGGAGTAGGGTTGCCTGATTGCATTCGTCAGGGTCGAGACGCCGCCAGGCAGGCGGTGGACGACCTGCTGGCCCGAAGAGCTGGCGAGCCAATTCCAGCCCTGTGAAAAGACGCCTCCAAACCCATCGTCGAAGTGGGAGTGGAAGCGTCCTTTTTCATACAAGCTGGTAAGATTCGGAGATGTCGATTACAATGAACTAGGATGATTGCCGGAGTCTGTCCAAGTGCAAGGTGAAATCGGTAGAGCCTAGCGAGACGATCTGCCGGTCCGTCAAGTCGCGCATCACTTGCAGCAATACATTTTTTTGCACGCCGGCCATTTGCGAGATTTCATCGTAATTGAGCGGATGGCGGACGACGATCTGAGTGCCGTTGCGCGTCCCGTTTTTGTTCGCGAGCATGATCAGATTCTTAATTACTCGGGAGCGCGCGTCGAGGAACGTCAAGTCGTACACATGCTGGTTCGTGTCCCGCAGCCGCTGGCTGAGCTCCTGCATGATGCCGAGCGTAATCTCGAAGTTGTTCTTCATCAAGTCCATGAACGCTTCGGCCGTAATCGAGATGAGGATCGTATCCTCCACCGCCTGGGCGGTTGCCGAGCGGGGTTTGCCGTCGATCAGCGACAGCTCGCCGAAGCTGTCCCCGGTTTTGAATAGCGAGAGCATTTTCTCTTCGCCGGAGCTGTTGGCCGTGAATATTTTGATTGCGCCCATGAACACGATGTAGAAGATGGTTCCCGGCTCTTTTTCCCGAAACAATATGGTACCCGACCGTACACCCTTTTTCTGAGAGATCCCGGCTATTATTTTCAGTTGGTCTTGGTTGAGTTTTGAAAAAAGAGGAACCTGGCTTAGAAATTCTATCATGCTACACCCTCATCACCTTAATCAATATGCCACATATTTTACCATACTTATTTGCAAACTTAAATAAACAGACGAGGAGTTAACGAAAAATGGACAATTGGAAAAAGCGGGCGGACGAGAAGTCGAAGGCGGCTTTCGAAGCGGCGAAAAAGGTCATTCCCGGCGGCGTCAACAGCCCGGTGCGCGCATTCAAGTCGGTCGGCTTGACGCCGGCGTTCATCGAACGCGGGGAAGGCTCCCGCATCTACGACATCGACGGCAATTCCTTCCTCGACTACGTTGGCTCTTGGGGTCCGCTCATTGCAGGGCATGCGCATCCGGAAGTTGTGGAAGCGATCAAACGCGTCGCCGAACGCGGAACAAGCTTCGGCGCGCCGACGCTGATCGAGACCGAGATGGCCGAGCTCGTCTGCGAGCGGGTCCCTTCCGTCGAGGTTGTCCGGATGGTTAACTCCGGCACGGAGGCGACGATGAGCGCGCTCCGTCTGGCGCGCGGCTATACGGGCCGCAGCAAAATCTTGAAGTTCGAAGGCTGCTATCACGGCCATGCCGATTCGCTCTTGATCAAGGCCGGCTCCGGCGTCGCCACATTGGGGCTGCCCGACAGCCCAGGGGTGCCGGAAGGGGTAGCCGTCAATACAATTACAGTGCCTTATAACGACATTGAATCCGTTCGTTTCGCCTTCTCCAAATTCGGCGAAGAGATCGCCGCAGTTATCGTCGAGCCGATCGCCGGCAATATGGGCGTCGTGCCTCCGCTGCCGGGTTTCCTCCAGGGGCTGAGGGACATCACGTCGCAGTACGGCACCGTCCTCATCTTCGACGAGGTTATGACGGGCTTCCGCGTCGACTACCATTGCGCCCAGGGACGCTTCGGCATTACGCCGGACATGACCTGCCTCGGCAAGGTCATCGGCGGGGGGCTGCCGGTCGGCGCCTATGGCGGCAAACGCGAGATCATGGAGCGGATGGCGCCAAGCGGCCCGATCTATCAGGCGGGCACGCTCTCGGGCAATCCGCTGGCCATGATCGCCGGCTACACGACGCTGCAGCTGCTCGCCCGCCCCGGCGTGTACGAGGAGCTAGAGCGCAAGTCGGCGCGGCTTGAGGCCGGCTTCGAGGCGAATGCCCGCGAGCTTGGCATTCCGAGCACGATCAACCGGGTCGGCTCGATGGTATGTCCGTTCTTCACCGAGACGCCGGTCATCGACTACGAGACGGCGAAGTCTTCCGATCTGAAGCGGTTCGGGCAATACTTCGGCAACATGCTCGACCTCGGCGTCAGCATCGCGCCTTCGCAATTCGAAGGCATGTTCGTCTCCACCGCGCATAGCGACGAAGACATTGAGCAGACGATTGCGGCGCATCATGAGGCACTGAAGCGTCTGTAGGGATCTCCAGTGGGAAATATATGAATCATCCAATATAATTGGATTCAAAACGTTATCGAAGGAAATAAGCCAAAGGCCGATCAACCCATTTAAGGGTGTTCGGCCTTTGGCTTTTCTTCATGCTTCACCGTTTATGTAAATGGTTAATTAGTCTTAGGCGGTGTAGCGGTGTTCGTGCCCGTCGTGCCCGTCGTACCGGTCGTGCTCGGTGAGCCGGTCGGCTGGTTGGTACCGGCAGGCGCTCCGCCTGTAGAGGAAGGCGTCACCGACGGTTTAGGTGTAGCTGTAGCGGTGCCGGACCCGGAAGGAGTCGGAGACGGAGATCCCGTCCCGCTCGTTCCGCCGCCGGTGCCCGGAGTTGGCGAACCTCCTCCTGTGCCGCCGGGAGTAGGGCTTACCGAAGGCTTCGGCGTTCCCGTTCCCGACGGTGTAGGCGTCGGCGCCGGACTGACCGTCCCCCCTCCGCCTGCATTCCCAGGCGTGGTCGATGGCTTCGGCGTAGTAGGCGATTGGCTTGGCGTTGGCGTCGGAGACGGCGTATGCGACGTCTGCGGCGTTTCCGATGGCGTGACCGAAGGCTTCGGCGTCGGGTTCAGCAGCGCCCTGCGCTTCAGCTCCTCCTGCTCCCGAAGGAAGTCCGGATGGTCGAACGCCCCGCCGGCGTTGATCTTCGTGATGCCGTCCCAGACGCGGTCCGCTTTGTAAGAGTCCGGTTCATCAAGCACGAGGAAGCCGGATGGCAGTCGGCGTTCGCCGTAGCGGCTGGAAGGATTCGTCACGACCTCGTGATTGATGACGAGCTCGGTCGAGGCGCCGCCGTCCATCATGCCGGCGTTGATCGCGCCTTCGGCCAGCAGGATGTCCTGGACTTCCTTCAAGGTTGCGCCTAAACTTGTAGCCGAACGTCCGTCGATCGCCAGGAAGATGATCGTTCCGTCCGCCTTTTGTCCGACAGCGGTGCGTGGAGCGCGTCCCCAGCCGCCATCGCCATTAAGATTGGTCGCACCGCCATTAGCAACGAGACGCGGCGCGAGAAACGATACCGCTTCTTTCGCATTCAGCATACGCAGCTCGTTCAGACTATACATCCCGACGAGCAGTGTGCCTTCCTCGGTAATCCCGATAATGTTCTGCTGCGTATCGTCATCCGTATCCGTATAGATCGGCTGATAGTCGGACATAATAAGGCCGATTGGGGCAAATCCGTTGCCCAGGCCGTCCGGGTCGATGAAGCCGCCGCCGTTGATGCCGGCAACCGCTCCGATTCGCTTCGACATCGAGCTGATGCGCTCGCCCTCCCCGGCTTTGTGGGGGGTCACGACTCGAATCGTGGTCGGATCGTAAACCTCAATCAGCTTGCCTTTCCAAAACTTGCCATTCACTTCCTTGACCGAGCTGATCAGCTCATCCGCATTCCGTTTCTTGCGGGCTTCATGATTAATCATTGCATTGTCCTGCTTCTCGACGGCAGAGGAAGTCGTCAATTCATGCGACAAACGAACCATATCGTCCCGACGCGCGGAGCCAACGAAGATCCAGGCCCAATCGCGATGCTGCGTCGTAATGACCGTCTCGGCAAGAAACTCCCGAATGCTGAGGCCTAGCGGCGTCAAATATAAAAAACTTGAAGTCAGAAAAATCAAGAGCGTAAACACGGAAAGCCCCTTTTTCAACCAACTCCAAGAACCAATCCATCTTCTAGTCTGACTGAGCAGCTGTACAGCCGTACTCAAATCCCATCTCTCCCTTCAATAATTCAACCTACATCATATCATAGAATCGTTTCAATTTGGACGGAAATGTTGTTACAATAGTGGAAATATGTTCACTCCGGGAGTCAAGTAAACTCCGGCAAGGAAGCAGGCGATTCTAGCAAAATGAAAGCTTATTATTTCTTCGATTTTTCCTGGCAGCTGATTGCGATCCTGCTCGTATTCATGGCTTTGCTGGCGGCTTTGGTGCTGTATACGGGACTTAGGAGGCGCCGCGGCAGATGACCCGCTCCTATGAACGCCGAGGGGAGTGGCTGATGACCCGACTCCCCATAGACGTCGACAAAGAGCAAGAAGTTTCAAACGTGTTGAGGAACATGCTGGGCCTCACCGAAAAAGAAGCAATCCGTTTGCAAAGAACCGGAGGCGTGCAGGCAGGAGGAGGCAGGCTAAGCGTGAAGCTGTTTCCTGATGAGCCGGCCGGATTTTCCTCAGATTGGATCCCGATCGATATCCTATACGAGGATGATTTCTGTCTAGTAGCGTCCAAACCGGCTGGAATGCCCGTACATCCGACTGAACCGGGACAGAGAGGGACGCTCGCGAACGCGGTCGCCGCCTACTACGAATCAACGGGGCAAGCTTGCGCCGTCCGTCATATTCATCGGCTGGATGCGGATACGACCGGACCGGTCCTGTATGCCAAAAATAGCTATGCCCAATGGAGACTGGACGAAGCGATGCGGGAAAAAGCGATCGGACGCGTCTACTTGGCGGTCGTTCAAGGGGTGCCCAAGCGTACCTCCGGAACAATCAACGAGCCGATCGGCAGAGACCGCCATCATCCTACCAGAAGACGAGTGTCTGCTAGAGGCGAACATGCCGTCACGCACTATGAAACGGTAAGCCTCTTCGAGCAGGCGGCTTTGCTGCGCATTCGGCTGGAAACCGGGCGAACGCATCAAATTCGCGTCCATATGAGTCATCTCGGCCATCCGCTGCTCGGCGACAGCCTTTACGGGGGCCAGGTGTCGGCGGGCTCCATCGGCCGGCAGGCGCTTCACGGGGAGTCGCTTTCTTTTCATCACCCCTTTACGAAGGAAGCGATAGAAGTCCTTTGTCCCCTCCCGGAGGACTATGAAAATGTGTTGCAACAGCTCGGTTCATAACAAGTACTCGCAGACTTATGCTTGGAGTGGTGCAAGTCGGGATTTCACTAACTGTACTAGAAGAAATAACGGGGTCAGTGTGGACCATAGCAAGGCGTACGGCTATGAGGAAGGATGGAACTTTCCACAGTTGATCGTGATGCCTAACGATTAAGTTAGCAAATTGACATTAAACACAGACTAGTGGGAGCGCTTGATGATCGACTCGAATCGCTTATCATGCTGGCATCACACGGCATGGCGCCGATCCTGGAGCCCTAGTAAAGTCCCATCGTTTGGCGACCTACTGAGGAGAGTACCAGGACAGAATGAGTTAGGATGAGCAAAAAAAGTGAAATTTCCGATAGAGATAATGCTGCTGATTCGAAATACTTCTACATTGAAAGTATTCGCCTTGAAACATAGAATTT
>NZ_BIMA01000076.1 GCF_004000845.1 Paenibacillus koleovorans NBRC 103111 | reverse complement strand
TGAAATCGGATCCACAGAAAGCCTTGACGATGGCAGATGATATTATTAGAAATACTTACCGAACTCTTCTAACCAGAGGACAGAAAGGCTGTTTTGTGTACTGTACGGATTCCGCATTGAGTGCGTATTTGAAGAAGCGGTTAGTTTCTGGAGAGGAGTTTGTGTACACAAATTTCTTTAGCTCCCCGCTAATGGTTGCAGAGAAGAAGAGTTTGTATGATGTGAATTTAGACGAAAATTAGTCAGTGATTCTACAAAGACAAGAGATGCTCGGTTTAGGCGTCTCTTATTTTATGTGAACAAGTAAGAACCGAACTTGGTCAAATTTAAAAGAGGATTATTAACACCGATAAAGAATTCCATCATATTACAACTTTATACCTAAGTTGGAGCCGACAATGGTCCTACCGCAATTGCTAAATCGCTTCAGTTAAATAAATAGTTAGATGAGACTTAAGAACATGTGATTCCGCAGCACTACCAGGGTCCAAATTTCGAAAAATTAAACAATCAAAATACTATAAGGAGAATATACTGATGGTACATTTTTTATCATATCTTATTTATTCATTTGTGCTAGGGTATGCAATTTATCAGTTTACTAAGTCAGCCATTTTACTTTCCACTCTAGATAAACCGATAAAGAATCATTTATTGAAATGGAATTCGGTTCATAGAAAGAGTTTTTTCAGTGCTTTTAGAAAAACAGAATATGATTCGATAAAAAAATATAACTTTGTTTACGATCAGTTAGATGTTACTGAGCTTCGACTAATTAACACTTATTTAAAAACAACAAAAGATTCTACTGGTGTTGTAGTTAATATAGTGGATCTACTATTTAAAGTAATACCTCTACTAGTATTAATATTGACAACAATTACTTTTGGTTTCCAAAGTCTAATGTCAGTGGTTACTCAAATGGAATCAGCTGACATAAATAAAAATAACGAACAATTGACTGAGTTATTCAAAATTAGTGAGACATTCAGTACTGAAATTTTTAGTATTGTAAGAAATGTTGGTGGGTGGTTATTAGCCATAATTGTTGCTGGTTACGTAGAATTACTGACAAATAATTTAAAGAAATCTTTTATACTACCTAGGATTAATGTCATTGAGCAAATTCTACTAAACAGAATAGGAATAGATAAATCTTTATTGAGTTCAAACTCACAATTAGAAAACGAAAATGATTTGCAAACTGTTTTTATTTATGAATTCCCTATCGTTGTTTGGGATGAAGACAGCTCACTATGTGAGGGGAGAATAGCTGAACTTACAGATTCATCAATCGTTGTAAACAATACAAGATTTGATAAAACCAAGTATAGATTTTTTATCAAATAGACCGGACTATACGGAGGAACTAATGACTATACCTCAACAGCTAAATGACATTTTCAAACATAAACAGCGTTCATACAAAATGGTTCTGATCCTAGCACTCACAGAGGAAGGATTGGAGAACTCAACTAGTCTCAACCTCATCGCCGATCGGTTCCGCCAACACTTTATTGACCGTGAGAACAAGGGTCTTCCTGTAGACAATCCACCAACGTACATGGGGGATAGCTGGAAGTCGCTGACTGAGGGACAGCTCCGGACGGTTATTCAAAATCCAGTTAATGCCATGCAGACAATCGTAGAGATGAATCCTACGAACAACTCAATCTCCTTCAAACCAGAAATTGCTGAATTACTTACTCCTGAATTAATAGCGGAGCTACGCCAGTACGCTCTCCAGGAACTTGATTCCTACTATACGAGCGAAGCTACCCCACACCAAGACTCGAAGGAATTCTCTATCCGCGGTTATTTCCAACAAGTCATGGACTCCTACATACTGGCGAAACGAGAATCTATTAAGCAGCATCCCATGGACCAGCATGTGAGAAAGACCATCCCACACGAACTCGAGAAGCTGGATTTCATCCAAGCCCCACTCACTGTAGAAGGCTCAGCTGGAAAAGGTAACTGGGCGACGGTTCCGTGGATTGCCATTATGGATTCTAGAATTACGAGCACCACCCAGAAGGGGCAATACCTCGTCTACTTGTTCTCCGAGGATATGGGAGCCCTTTATTTGTCGTTCGCGCAGGGTGTGACGGAGCCCATGCAACAGCATGGTAAGAAGAAAGCTTACCTCTTTTTCGAGCAAATCGTCATTCAAATCCGTTCCCTGCTTCCCTTGGAAGGCACACGCCAAGACAGGGACATTTTCCTCACGACAAGCCCCTTGGGAGAAGCTTATCAGGCAGGCACAGTAGCCTACTACAAATACGAAAGCGGCAACTTGCCGAGTGATGAGCAGCTTAGGGCTGACCTCGAAAACATGGTCGAGAACTACCGACTTTTCGTGGAAAGGCGAGGAGCTCTCACGGCCGAAACGCCCCCACCACAGAAGCCAACTTTCAAAGTCACGATGGCGTACTTGCACTATATTCAGGGCGTCATGTACCACTTAAGCAACCACCCCAGGATTCCTATTCCAATCCAAGACCTCCTAGATCCCGCGAATCGCTCCACCATTTTCAAGTCCGGAGAATCTATTAAAAATCCCGAAGACCGCTTACGCGTATTCTGTAAGGTCCTTCAAGATTTCTCCCTCATTACTCTGGCTTCCGATCAAATAACTTTGTCCCCACAGGGTGAAACCTACTGCAATCATTTTCAAGAGAACCATTGGACCTTTGATCCTGAACAGATCCGAATCCTTCGCACAATTGTCGCAGACGAGGACGTTAACAACGAATTAGTTCAAGTGATTCGACTGGCCATTGATCTAACAAAGGAACTAAATACGTTCAATTCCGCAGAGTTTCAGAACCGTTTCATAGAAGCCATGGGGACAACGGACTGGGAAGAAATCACGAAGGAGTCTCGGAGTCGGTTCATGCTGAACTGGCTGCAGGAGCTGGAGGTTGTGCAGAAGTCTACCGAGGGATTGTATCGCTATCGAGAAGAGGAGCCAACCATGCCGTTGGATGATCATTTGCCCGTTCAGGAATTAGTCCGTCGAATAGAAGCGTACATATTGGGTCGTGGATTCACTTATCCGCCGCACTTGCTCGAGAACTTTTACCTTTCTTTGAAGACGAAGCCTTTTGTCATACTGGCTGGGATTTCGGGGACGGGGAAGACGAAGCTGGTGCAGCTGTTTGCGGAAGCGGTGGGGGCGACGGAGAAAAATGGACAGTTCCAGCTTATCCCGGTTCGACCGGACTGGAGCGATCCTTCGGACATGATTGGGTACACCGACTTGTCGCATCAGTTCCGCCCGGGGCCGCTTACTTCGGTTTTGCTAGAAGCCTCGCATCCGGATAATCGGACTAAGTCATATTTTATTTGTCTGGACGAAATGAATCTGGCTCGCGTGGAGCATTACTTCAGTGATCTATTAAGCTTGCTGGAGACTCAGCGTTGGGAGAAGGGGAGCATTGTAACGGATGCTGTGGTGAAGCAGGACCAGTTGAAGGCGATGGGGCGTTCGGACCTTCCGCTCAATGGAGATTTGCACATTCCGGATAATGTGTACTTGATCGGGACGGTGAATATGGATGAGACGACGCATCCGTTCAGCAAAAAGGTGCTCGATCGGGCGAATACACTAGAGTTTAATTACATTAACCTTAATCGGTTCCCAGAGTCTACTGGGGAGGGACCTAGAAAAGCGATTGCGGTATCGAATGCTTTTCTCCGAAGTGAGTACCTGCATTTGCAAGATGCCTATGGGGCGCATGCAGAGCTTATCCGAGAAGTTACGGTTCGACTTGTACAAGTGAATGACATTCTGGAAGAGGTTCATGCCCATATCGGGTTCCGGGTGAGGGACGCGGTTTCTTTCTATATGATTTACAATGCTACCTATGGTTTGATGAGCCAGGATGAAGCGTTCGATTGCCAGCTGTTGCAAAAGATTTTACCTAGACTTCAAGGCAGCAGCCAGTCGGTGAAGCAAGTGTTGGTGGAGCTGTATTTGTTAAGTGTGAATCGACCGCGACAGAATATGGCTGCCCTAGTAGAGGATGCATCCGATTTGTACAAGCCTTGGAGACGAGGAGCAGAGCCACCTCAAACCAAATACCCACAAAGCGCAAGGAAGCTAGCCTATATGCTACGGAGGTTCGAAGAGGATGGGTTTACTTCCTTCTGGCTTTCCTAACGAGTCTCGGGAGCTGCTTCAGGTGGCGACGAATTTGTTCGATGTGACGATCAAGGGGAAGCCTCTTCATCCTACAGTTGAAACGCTGCAGCTTCATCGGACCGATCATGTGTGGGAGAAAGCCGAGCATGTGGTGGCCTCGCATTCTGCTATTTTGCAGGTGGAGGAAGTGAAGTTGTTTTCGGTGGCGTTCGGTGAGTGGGTGGATGGTCTGGGTGGGGCGCAGGTGGAGCCTTGTTTCTATGAAACGCAGAGCTATGAGGTGCTGGTGGAGGCTCGAGATGCGAGCTGTCAGCTGGAGTTCTGGCATGCTAGTCCTCATCTGCGCAAGGCTGTGAAACCAACGGGCAAAAGCGGTCGCCTGCTCTCCGGAGTGCTCCAGTTTCAGAATGAGATTGGCTACACCGACTTGGAGATCCGGGTGAATGGGGGACCTGGCCTGCATATTCGGCTGGAGATTTTTCCGTCCAAGCTGGACTACAAGAAGGATTACTACGCTATACTCCAAGAGGTGAATCGGCAGATTTATAACCTCTCTTTTGACTTTCTGCGGAAAACGTACCACCTGACGGGGCTGAAGCAAACCCATTCTCAAAGCTTAACGGAATACTGGGCGATTCTGAAGCATGTGTTCCAGCAACTGACGGAGACGATCGAGCGGATTGATCGGGCGCCTCATTATCGGTTGTACCAAGAGAAGCGGGTGACGGATGCGGCGAAGGTGAAGAAGGCGGGACGGGAAAATGTTCGCTTCCTTGCCAAGCGTCCCCAACTGTTAGTGCCTGACCGGGAGCATGGGATTCTACAGGTGAATGGACAGCCATATCGACCGACTTCTCTTGTGGAGGCCAAACGAAAGCTGGATTATGATACGGCTGAGAATCGTTTCTTGCGGTGGATGCTGGAGCGGATTGATCGTAAGCTTTCGGATATCCGAGAGAAGCTGGTGGAACGGGAACGTAGTCGGGATACGGAGTTGGAGGCGGAGATAACGCGGATGAAGGCTCGGTTGCGGCGGTTGCTGCAGCTGGATTTCCTGCGTGAGGTCGGGGAGCTTCGGCAGATGAATGTCTCGTTGGTGCTGCAGATGGCGCCGGGGTATCGGGATGTGTATCGGATTTATTTGATGCTGATGAAGGGGCTTTCGATTCAGAGCGATCTGTTTCATTTGTCGATGAAGGATCTGGCGCAGCTGTACGAGTACTGGTGTTTCCTTAAGATTCATGAGCTGTTGGCCAACAAATACCAGTTGATCGACCATGATATTATCCGTGTGAATCGTACGGGTTTGTTCGTGACGCTAGATAAGTCTCAAAGGGCGAAGGTCGAGTACGAGAATCCGCGGAATGGGGAGCGTTTTGTGCTGTATTACAATGCCCTTCCGAGCGAGGATCGAGAAGCGCCTACTTTGGCTCAGAAGCCGGATAATGTCCTGACCTTGTACAAGCATGATGCCCAGCAGCAACCTCAAGTGTTCAAATATGTGTTCGATGCGAAGTATCGGCTCAATCCGGCGTACGAAGGCTCGTCCTACTACAACAACTATCAAGCACCGGGTCCGGAGGAAGACGATATTAATACGATGCACCGGTATCGGGACGCGATTGTGTACCAGGAGCTGGGCACGGTGGAGTTCGAGCGGAGTATGTTTGGGGCTTATGTGTTGTTTCCGTATGCGGATGAGGAGCGGTTCAAGGAGCATCGGTTTTACCGGAGTATTGGGTTGATCAATATTGGGGCGTTTCCTTTCCTGCCTGGGACGACGGGGCTGATGGAGAACTTTCTCGATGAGTTGATACTGGATAGCCCGGAGAAAGCCTATGAACGTTCGACCCAGCCACGAGGGACGAAGTCGTATTATCGCAATAAGCTGGGCGGGAAAAATGTGTTGGTCGGATCGATGCGGACGGGGCAGCTGGAGGTCGTTTTGGAGCAGAGCTTCTACCATATGCCTCTTCGGAATTTGCCGGATCAGAAGCTGCTGACTCAGCTGGAGTATATTGCTTTGTGCCAATCTAGGAGGCAGCACCAGAAGGATGGCGGCATCCGTTATTACGGGCGGATTCGAGAGTGGGAGGTTCGTAAGCGGGGGGACATCAAGGAGCGTCCCGCACGGCCGGGCACGGAGCAGGAGCTGTATGTGTACTTTAGCATCGAGAAGTGGGAGCAGCGGGCGACGGTGATTGCTTTGGGCGGGAGCTGGATCGAGACTTGTCTGGCTACGTCGAAGTACATGTTCGATCGCGCGGTGGAGCTTCCCGAGCTGCGGCTGGAGACGGAGGAACAGTTGCGCGAGTGGCGGGAGAAGCGCCGGCGTGGCAAGGTGAAGGTGGAGCTGGATCATGTGCATGTGGATCGGGCTGGGCGGGTGTTGGGGATTGGGGTGGAGGAGAACCATACTGAGAGGTAATTAATGAAACTAGCATGTTAGGATTAGGATAGAAGCGGGAGAAGCGTCGGCGGGGCAGGGTGAAGGTGGAACTGGATCATGTCCATGAACAGAAAACGATTTTCATTGGAATGAATTGGTATTATAATAAACAAATAGGTCATAGGTCTTATTAATGATAGATTTGAACGGTTGGATGGAGGGGGACTACTGAATTTAATCCAATCTAGCTTGCTACTATCTGTGGGAGCGTGTCAGACGTGATGGTGGATTGAAGAGAACCGGGAAATTCGATTGGCTGTTTGAAATTCTTCGTCCGAATGAATCGATATTTCGAATATTTTTGAAATATGCTATTACTTGCTCTGGTGAGGAAAGATCCATTTACGAGCTTAATAGACAAGAGCCAAGATCAGCGCTAAAGCGATTTCAAGAGCTGTGTTTTATATTAAACGACAACAATATGAAACTGACATTGTCTCCTACGCAAGTTTTGGAATTACGCGGGTTTGCAGAACAGACAGTAAATAGTAGACTTGATGCACTCGCCTTTGCTCAAGCCTATTTGATTGCCGTTGACCAGCTCTTCGCATCGCTAGCCGAAAAGTCTCATGCCGGCTTAGAACCCTTAATCGTTTATTATGAAGAGGATGTGGGCAGTGTCGTAGTTCAACTGGATGATGCAAAATCCTTTTGGCGGGAGGCGACTCATCGGTCAACCGATTGGAGGGTCGCTAGAAAGAAGAAAGATTTATTTATTAGATCCATTCATAGCCGCCTCACAAACTTTGACATCATACCGGCATACTATGACAGTCAAGTGAGATATATTGTACATGAACTTCCTCATTCTCCCCTTCGCGAGAATTGGTCAGAGGAAGGGAGGTCATGGACTTGGGCAATCTCGCAAACCCATTCACAACCGGTTATTTCTTTTGAACCCATAGTCAGTCAATTGGGGGCTTTATTTAATGTTGACCATGTTTCTGACAAGAACGAAGGATTTGAACGTATTGTTCAAGAGCTTGAACGTTCTTTTATGAATAAGGCCGACGTTGTTGTGTTTCCTGAGATGGTTCTCAATCCCGAGGATGAATTGACACTGTGCGCCAAACTGAAGGGTTTATCAATAGAACACAATCACGATCTGCTTTTGTTTATTGGTCTACTTCATCAACCGCAAGGGGCAGCTAGATGTAACAAGGCCAAGTGTTACGGACCTTGTTCTAACGATGACGGTATATTTGAGTACGGTCCGATATTTGAACATCAGAAGCAAGAACCGTTCAATCTAAAAGCCAAAGATATGCAATACTTGGGTATCACGCTTCCGTCTGAGCTTGGTGCAACGGAGGCGATTGAAAACATTCATTTAGGTGATTCATGGCATGTAATGATCACCCCTGCAGGTAGAATGACCATGTTAATATGCAAAGATTTCATTACCGTAGACGAGTCCATGTTTCATGAAGCCTCCATTGATATTGCGGCCGTATGCGCTCTAACTCCAAGCGCCTGCCATCAGTTCTTAAATAAGGCAAAAATGCTCGGTGAGAAGCATACGGCAACCTTGGTAGCGAACAATGGATACTATGCGGAGAAACAAAGCCCGCTAGCGGTGAAGCCATATTCCGTAGCAGCCTTCCCGCTGCGAAAAAAAGGCAAGCTACATGTGTATGATGAGATCGAGAGAGTGCGGGGCGAAACCGCTACATTGATCGTGATGAAATTATTTGATCAGGGTGAATAGCCTCTTCTAATCGGTAAATACTTAAGATATACTTAAGGTGAACAATGGATATGAAGGAGATTCTTATATGGTTGAACGTCATCATATGGAGCAGATGGTATGGCATGAACCGAGTCGTTTTGCAGATTTTATGAATGAAGCCGTTGTTGGACGGAGGATTAAGGATATTCGAATTGGGACGGATTTGTTCTTAAGTGCAATGATCCAGACTGTTGAGCAACGCATGTTCGGGCAACTTAAGGAAACGGCTATCCTATTAAGCAAATTAACGCAAAGATTGGCTCGTATTATGGATGAATTGCAGCCTGGTGTGTGTGTTGAGCTTGGCAGATTGGATGCGGGATGCCGCATCTATTCGTATTTTGCGGATTCCACTCCGGAGGCGGTAGTACTGGCTGAATTGTATGGGAAATACGATCGCCCGATTCTAAATGTGCTTTATCGCGAGTTTACTCTGAGTATGACGGACCTAGCAGAACGGATACAGGTCGCTCCTCCCTATCTGACGGAAGTGATCCAGAGACTGGTGGATTTCGGTTTTGTTGAGCGTTCCAAGCGGGGAAAATCGGTTTATTGTACGCTTGCGGTTAAAGGGACCCGTACTGCGAGATTCATGGATACGACTACCGACAGAGACTCCATGCTGGAGATGCTGTCTGAGGCGTTGGAAGAGAAGGATGAACAATCTCTTGAGCAATGGAGCAAACGGTATCGAGCTACACAGCCGGCAGTCTTGCGAATAGAGAAGGAGATCAAGAAAAGCTGGAAGGAGATATCAAGCACTCACGAAAGACAATATGTGAGTATTATTTCAAAATCAGGGTGGAATGATTTCCCCTTAGAAGTGATAGATAAGACAAAGGAAGCTTGTCCACCGCGCACACATTCTTATAAATGAGGACATTTGTATCCGGCATTTGAACATTTTTACGAGAGGACCGTGCAATGAAGAGGACAGATGCCAAAGTGCTGCTACCTTTTATAGAAGAGAATCAACTTAAAGGCTTTGTAAATAAAGAGTGTGCAGGACTGTCGGAGCAAGATATCAATCATGCTTGGCGAGAGCGCCAAAACATGATTCAGCCCCTATCGAAGAAGCAAGAATGTCGTTTGCATGCTATGTCAGATGAGGAGCAGCAAGCGTTGTTCGATGAGGAGGATATTCAGGCTTTCTATGAGAATGATATCGCTTTCATGTGGCTGGAGAATTGGGGAAGCGCTGTACCGCTCAAGCCATTCATAGCAGATGAACCGTGTAGGAAATATCGGAAATCGATTAAAAGTAAAGATGACGTTCTGAAGCTTTGTCTGGGGACGATCCAGCGGAAAGAAGGAGCCTTCAAGATCGAACGAACCGGGGACGAATCCTTGCTTAGAATAAGCATATTAAGCGATATGCGCAACATGTCGTTACGTGGGTATGAAATAATCCCGAGTAAGAAACGTCGTGAAGTTAATGTTTCCATGACGGTAGGTCTATCAAGCCCATTTATTGAGGCCATTGCTTTCGATAGGAACGTATTTATAATTAACGGCATTCAACGTCTATGTGCGATTCACGAGGCTGGTTATGAAGATATGCGGATCCCTTGCATAATTTACTCAGAACAGGTTTTTGAGAAAATAAGGTATTCGCAAGCGTATGGGGATGATCTGATTGAAGTAGCTCCGCTTCCTGCCGTTGCCGATTTTTTCAATGAGGAATTAACGTTTTCCTTTAAAATGAAATCTTCCTTAAAGCACGTGCAGATCATCGTATCTGATGTTGTTGTCCCTGGAAATTATTAAGGATCGATTTCCTTTATGCTGACGACAGGTTGTCGTCTTTTTTTCTAGCCTGTTTTCAAGATTAGTTTATTAACCATATGAAAATATAACAACAGCATCATGTCCGTAATAAATGTTAGCAGGCCAGAGGAAAAACAAGGAAATTTAACCATCACTATCGAATCCCTACACTCATATAGCCTATGACGCAAGGGGGTCAATCCAGTGATCGATAAAGTCATCCGCATCTTCAACATGATCAATGCCATCCAAGCCAATCCCGGCATATCGGCCGCCGACTTGGCGCTGAAATGCGATATCAACATCCGTACCATCTATCGGGACCTGGACACGATTTCTTTAATTGCGCCTGTCACCAACGAAGGCCGAGGTACCGGATACCGCTTCATGGGAAGGTTTTTCATGTATCCGCTGAATTTCACGGAGCAAGAGTCTCTGGTGTTCTCCCTGCTCCCGTCGGTCGTTGATCTGGACAAGCTGCCGCCAGGCTTCGAAACCGCCTACGCCAAGGTGATGGGCACCCATCGCAAGGAGAAGTCGCAGCAAAACCAGATTATTGCCGACATCACTAGCATCATTCAGATGGGAACGCCCGCTTATCGTCAAGAAAGCCCGAATTTCCTGCAGCCTATCATTCAAGCCATCCTGGAGCAGAAAACGATTCATACCGTCTATCACACCCAATATCGCAACGAGACCTCAGAACGAAGAATCGACCCCTATTATTTGATCCCGCGCGATCAACGTTTCTATCTGATCGGATACTGCCACCTTAAGCAAGCCATAAGGACTTTCCGGATCAGCCGCTTCCTCGACGTCCGACTAACCGATCTCGCTTTCGACAAAGGCAATTTCAACATCAAGAAACATCTCAAGAATACCTGGTCCATCGAGCAAGGCGAGAAAAATATTACGTTCAAGGTTCGGTTCCACGCCAATGTCGCTCGGTATATTCGGGAAGAAGAGTTGTTCGTGCATCCGCGGATGAAAGACAACAAGAAGGACGGCAGCATGATCTTCGAGGTGACGGTGAATAACGAAAAAGAGTTTATCCGCTGGATCTTGCAGTATGGTTCCGAGGCGGAAATATTGGAGCCCAAGTCGGTGCGCGAGTCATTGAAGAAACAGTTGGGTGAATGGTTGGAGATGTACTCCCGTTGAGAGTTGTTGAATTGTGTGTCGTTTAGCGGACACAGTTTCCGTAGAAGTCTGTTATTGGACAGGCTTCTTTGTGTTTGTGGGCGTGTGGAAGGGGCGATTGGCAATAGAATACAACGATTAGAACGTACATTCGCTGACATCCTTATGCCCCTGGGTGTATGTATAGTAAGAATAAACTCACCTCCATCGACAGATTTCCAACTCCTCCTATCCAATTCCGTTTAATGGAAGGTGTGTAAGTCCATTTCAGCGAATATTAGGTAGAATAAACTATTCGTAAGGAGGCATGCCATGGATCTGATTGATCGGCTGTACCACAAAATCAACGAGGCGACGCTGTCATCGAAGGTGTTATTGGCCGGCTCCTATGCGCAAGGACACCAGCTGCTCGAACAGATCTGCAAGCGTTATGGGGCAATCTTGAACGTAGAGGTACAGACGCTTCACGGAGTATTGACGGCTCATGCAGGGCTGGAGCTGTATCGCAGAAAAACCAGCTTGCTCGATGAAGGGCAGGCTGTATGGATGGTCCGTTCTCTGATGAAGCGGTTGGCCGAAGAAGACTCGGAGAGTTATATCAAGGAATCTATGCTGAAGCCAGGTATCGTGTATCAAGTCCACCGCGCCGTATCAGCCATGCGAATGGCCGGCATTCGATCGGAAGACGTGAGGGTGGAGTCATTTACAAACGTAGAGAAAGGCGTATATTTGCAACGATTGCTCGCTCGATATGAAGCGTACCTTCGTGAGCACAGCCAGACGGACCTAGCAGGACTAACGGATTATGTGAGGCCGGGGGATAACAATACGGTCTATTTGACGCTAACGCCGACCGGTTGGACGCGGTTGGAGCAGCGAATGATCGAGAAGGTGTCGGGGGATCGTCTCTGTTTCTTGAATGCGGAGGTTCCCTTTTACATGAACGACTCTTTTTCAGAAAATAAATTCGCTATGTTCCAGGCAACAGGAAGTTTGGCTGAAGTACGGGAAGGGTTTCGCCGAATGCTTTCGGAGTCTGTAGCCTTTGATCGGACGGAAGTGATCTTGTCAGACTATGAGCATTATGCCCCCATTGTTCATATGCATGCAGAAACGCTCGGAGTCGAATGTACGCTCTCGAACGGGTTGCCAATCGTTTACTGTGCTGCGGGAAAAGCAGCTATTGGAGTATTGGATTGGATCTCGGAAGGTTTCCCGGTCCATAGGCTAGCGGAAATGCTGCGGCACGGCTATTTATCGTTTCCCGATCAGCGCTGGTCCCGGACCGATTGGGTGCGGATGTTGGAGAGGTCCGGTATCGGTTGGGGAAAGGACCGGTATTTGGCTTTGCTGCGTCCGGAGAGGCTAGGCGAGGAGGAGCAGGAGCTAGGGGCGGTCTTGCGTACTTATGTTGAGGATTGGTTCGACGGGATACCCGATGGGAATGAGTGGAATCCGCTGCTGCTGTTAAGGTGGATATCGGATTTTGTGCAGAGCTATACGATTGCCCGGTCGCAGGATGATAGGCATGCAGCGGTAGCGCTCAAGGAGGTTGCGAGTTGTTGCCCAGCCGGTTTGTCTGAGCCTATGGCGATGGACTTGGCTGTCCGATATGTGAAAGAAATGCTGGAAGGCATTCGGATTCGCGTCTCGGCGACACCGCGGCCAGGGGCGATCCATATCAGCTCTTTGCAAAACGGAGGATGGAGCGGTCGGGAGCGGACTTGGATTGCAGGCATGGAGGAGAAGGCTTGGAGTATAACGGCTGTTCAAGACCCTCTTCTCCTGGATCGAGAACGTACGGCTTTGTCAGAGCACTTGGAGCCTGCTCAGGCGCGAGCGAAGCAAGTCAGGAGCGAACGTGAAACGCGATTGGCGCATATCCGGGGCGAAGTATGGCTTAGCTATCCATCTTATGATACGGGAGAGCAGAAGGGCCGAGGGCCGGCATTCGAGATGCTGCAAGTTTTCCGCTTGCATAGGAAGGACGCCATCTTGGATTTCGGCGCAATGGAGCATGCCTTGGGCGAGCCTTGCAGGGTGATGGATTGGAGCCATTCAGCGTGGCAGTCTGCCCCGTTAGACGGGATCGATGCTTGGGCTCGTCTACTGCGGGACGCAAGCGGCGGCAATCGCAAGGACGGATGGAAGGCCATTCATGAGATGTACCCTGCCCTGGCCCAAGGTTACCAAGCTCGAATGCTCCGTCAGGATGAGAGGCTCTCCGCTTACGACGGATGGTTGGAATTGGAGCCAAATGAGGATGCTGGAGAAGATCCGAATCACCCTGCCATTAGTGTTAGTCAGTTGGAGCACTATGCGCGGTGCGGGTTGCAGTACTATTTCTCCTACGTCCTGAAGCTCCGTGCGAAAGAAATCGCGCAGTTCGACCGCAATCGCTGGCTCCACCCGAGCGAACGAGGCTCTCTGCTGCATGATGTGTTCAGAAGATACTTGGAGGACGTTACGAAACAAGGCACGAGGCTCGCCTTACATAACAGGGACCGACTAGTAGGCATTGTAGAACAGGTGATTGCGGAAAATGCACTGTCCATTCCGGCTCCCAATCCGCATGTGTTTGCTAAGGAATGCGAGGAAATCCGGCGGGATGCTGACATTTTTTATCGCCATGAAGTCCGCCAGACGGATCAACCGTGCTTCTTCGAGTTGGAATTGACGACTAGAGAAGGAGAACCGATGGAAATTCAGTTGTCCGGCGATATTCGCATCAAGCTGAAGGGCTTCGTCGACCGAGTCGATCGGATCGGACCTCATGAGTATCGGATTATCGATTACAAGACAGGTGGTACGAGCAAATATAGGGCTTCCGAATATTTCAAGGGAGGGACTCAGCTGCAGCATGCTTTATATTCGATTGCAGTAGAGCAGTGGCTTCATGAAACTGGGACGGACCGCGATGCCAAGGTAGTGGAGGCAGCGTATTATTTTCCGACAGAACGCGGGCGTGGCGAGGTTGTCAGACGAACCCAGAACCGGAGAAATGAGCTAGCTGATCTTATTGCACAGCTGCTGGAATCTCGGAAGAGAGGGATCTATGTTCCAACCAAGGATCCCGCGGCGTGTCGATGGTGTGATTATCAAGCCGCATGTGGAGCCCATTCGGAGTGGATGGCAATCAAGCGAGAGTCGACTGTCAATGCTGCTGTCCTGAGTACTTTGCTGGGGGTGGAAGAAGTTGGATGAACCGAATCTGTTAACAATGCCTGCGGATCAAGCGGATCGGGATCGGATTCTTACCGATTTGAATACGACCTTGCTTGTAGAGGCAGGAGCCGGATCGGGCAAGACGACCAGCCTGGTCGGCAGACTGCTTGCGCTGATCGAGTCCGGCATCAGGGTTGACCGAATCGCCGCCATTACGTTCACTAACAAAGCGGCGGACGAGATGAAGGAACGCTTCCGGCTTGCTCTGGAGCAAACCTATCGGAGGGCCGCAGGCGATGCAATCGTGCGCGAGCGGTTGTCTGAGGCGCTGGGCAATCTAGACCTTATCTTCATCGGAACGATCCATTCGTTCTGCGGGTCGCTCTTGCGCGAGCGCCCGATTGAAGCGGGTCTGGACCCTTCCTTCGAGGAAATGGACGAGGAGAGCGACAAGCAATTCCGAGCGGAATGCTGGGATGAGTACATGTCTGGGCTGGCTGGAGAGGAGCGGCTGCCATTCGAGGAACTCTTGTCGCTGCGCGTGGATATCAACACACTTCGGGATGTGTATGACCGCGTGTCCTTGTTCACCGATGTCGAGCTTCCTTGCGAGGAACGGGAGCGGCCCAGCTTCGACCGGATTCGGGATACGCTGTTTCCTTTGCTCGACGCTGCGGCCCTTTATATCCCGGCGGTCGAGCCGGAGAAGGGCTGGGACACCGTTCAGAAGCTCGTGCGGCAGACGCGCCAGAAGATGGGATACATCGACTTGTCGGATGATATGCGAATTTTGGAAATCGCCAAGGAATTCGACCGCAAGCTCGACGTGACGCTTATCAGATGGACATCCAAAGAACAGGCCGGCGAGATGAAGAAACGATTTCCCGACTGGCAGATTCAAGTGCTTTTTCCTTTCTTGCAGGAATGGCGGGAATATATGTACCCGAAGCTGATTCGTTTCGTCCAGCCTGCTCTTGCTTATGGCGAGGCCCGTCGATACGCTGCTGGCAAGCTGAATTTTCAGGACCTGCTCTTGGAAGCCGCCAAGCTGGTGCGGGAAAAGAGGGAAGTACGGGCTTATTTCGCCGAACGGTATCAGAGGCTGCTTGTTGATGAGTTTCAGGATACGGACCCGATTCAGGCTGAGTTGATGTTTCTGCTCACAGGGGAGTCTGAGGATGGCGTCTGGGAGAAAGATTGGCGACGGCTTACACCACGACCGGGTTCCCTTTTTGTGGTGGGAGATCCGAAACAATCGATTTATCGGTTCCGCCGGGCCGATATCTCAATCTATAACCAGGTCAAAGCGCGGATTCAGGAATGCGGCGCGGTTTTGCGGCTAACAGCTAATTTCCGTTCCGTCCGTTCCATCGGCAGCTTCATTAACGGTCAGTTCGTCGGCAAGCTGCCGCCCGCGGAGACGGAGCATCAAGCTGCATTCGTGACTATGGATACACACGCGCACGATCCCAAGGGCAATCGCAATATATCGCATGGCGTCTATGTTCTGAGCTACCCGAAGATTCCGGGAGGGAAGGCGGCCGTCGCTCAAGCGGATGCCGAGCAAATCGCGAACTATATTTCCTGGGCATGCACAGGTGGTAACTTGCAGATTGCGGAGCGGGATGGCGGGCGTCGGAATGCGGTTTCGAGTGATTTCTTGATTCTGACGAAAACAAGGGAGTTCATTCATCTTTACGCCGAGCAGTTGGACCTGTATAACGTCCCGGCAGATACTTCAGGCAGTACGACGATCTATGAGGAGCTTGTGGCCTTGTGGCAGCTGGCTCGGTATCTGGAGGATGCCGCTGATAAACCGGCTTTGCTCGCGGTGATGCGCGGGATGTTGTTCGGCTTGAGCGATCGGCAGTTATGGGCTTATAAGCGGGAGGGGCATGCGTTCTCGTTATTTGGCTTGCCGGCGTCGGAAGCATACGGCGATGAGGCACGGACGGTTGTTAAAGTGCTCAACAAGTTAAGCGTGTATATGGGCTGGGTTCGCACGATCAGCGCGGCGGCCGCGTTCCAACGGATCGTGGAAGATTTGGGTTTGCTGCCCTACGTGTCTACGATGCCGTCAGGCTCGGTTCGCGCGGGAACGTTGGTTAGAATGATGCAATTGCTTCACAGCGATCAGGCGGCAAGCTCCAGTTGGCCGGAGTTATGCCGGTCGGTGGAACGAATGCTCTCCGATCGGGGGATGGAAACCTCCAGCCTCTACGCCGGAGGCAATCAGGCGGTCCGCATCATGAACCTGCATAAGGCCAAAGGGTTGGAAGCGCCGGTCGTGTTCCTGGCATGTCCTTGCGGGGAATCCGACCATGATGCGACCCAAACGATCGATCGGTCCGCCGATCCGGCCGCAGGCTACTTTACGATAACTAGAACGATCGGGGAGTTCAAAACCGATGTAATCGCTCAGCCTCTAGGGTGGGGAGAGATGAACGAACGAGAGCGTGCCTTCTCCAATGCTGAGAAGGACCGCTTGCTATATGTCGCGGCAACACGTCCGAAACAGATGCTGGTCGTCAGCCTGTATCCGGAGCAACCGGCGAAGTGCCCCTGGACGTCGCTTATGGAGGGGATGGAATTGGCGCGCGAGCTCGACGTGCCAGCCTTGGAGCCAGAGCGGCAGACGGAGTTGACGGTGGGGCCGGATTTGGCAGCCATGACGAGAGCCCGGCAACTGAGGCTAGATGCGATCGGTGAGCCCAGCTATGCGGTGGTATCCGTTACCGGCCAGACCAAGGCTGCCGGCGATAAGCCGGAATGGTCCGCAGAGGGCAAGGGGATGGCCTTCGGGAGCGTCGTTCACCGGGTGATCGAGATGCTGGGCAAGGGGTTGCCGGAAATGGAGCTTGAGGATGCAATTGGGATGCTGGCAGCAGAAGAAGGCTTGGCGGCGGATTATATCGGCGAAGCGGGTCGGCTTGTAAGAACCGTACTGGCCAGCGCTCTCTGGCAACGAAGCCTACGCGCCGATCGTCGCTTGTTCGAGGTGCCGCTGATGATTCGGAAGAACGCGGCAGAAGTGGGCGTGTTTGCCGATATCGGGAATGCCGGATTGGAGGCTGCCGCCGCATCGGAACGTATGGGTTCGGTGGAGCACGTCTACGTTCGCGGAGTCATCGACTTCCTGTTTGAGGAGGAGGATGGCTGGGTCATTGTGGACTTCAAGACGGACAGCGTGAAGGAGGAGACGCTGCCGTCGTTTGTCGACTTTTATCGGCCGCAGGTGCAGGCTTATGCGTCGGAGTGGGAGCGGTCTTTTGGCTATAGGGTGAAGGAGGCCGGGTTGTATTTTGTGCAGTTGCGCCGGTACGAAGCTCTAGTAGAACTGGAAGAGTATTAACTGCGTGAAGTTGTTGATTAAAGGAATTCGGTTGGTTACATAGCGCAAAACTCGTGAAGCTGTTCGACGAGACGAAGCAGAGGCAACTTGTAGAGCTGGTCGCGCAGATCAAGGAGAATGCGGTGAACATTATTGGTTAAACTAGACAGTAAAGATGCAATCTACCTGATTGTAAGGAACGAAGGGGGGCCGCGATCGATTCGCGCCCCCATTTTAATGCTCTTGTTGGTAATATCGTCTGTACTCGACAAACAACGAGAGTATAGACATGTAGACGCAAGCAGTTTGATGACAGGGCACAATAAGGATATAGTATAATTATTATAAATCCCGCAGAGTGCAAGTTAAGCCTGTCAAAGAATTTTCTGAATGGAAAGCAGGGGATACTATGAGTTTTTTGCCAATCAATCTCGATGATTTAATACACACTCGGTCTATTGAGTCCATTCGGGTTGAATATAAGAAGACATGGAATCCAGTAATCATGGAATCTGTAATCCATTCTATCTGTGCATACGCAAATGATTTTTTTAATTTGAATGGCGGCTATATCATTATCGGTATTGAGGAGAAGGAAGGGCGACCTCTTCTTCCCCCCTTTGGAGTAGACGATATCGATTTGGATCAGTTTCAAAAGGATGTACGTGGACAATGCAATCGTTTTATACCGGAGTATCAGCCGCTAATAGTACCGGTTACATATATGAATAAGCAGCTCATGGTCATTTATGCTCCTGCAGGTGAAGCAAGACCTTATCAAGCTCCCGTGGCCGTTAGAGGAGGGGAGAAGGCTTACTACATTCGTCAAGGTAGCCAGTCCGTACACGCGCAGGGCAATTATTTAACGCAACTCCTGCAAATGACCGAGCGTATTCCTTTTGATGATAGAAGAAACTATGAGACTACAGTCGATGATTTGTCCCCTACGTTAGTCAGAAGCTTTTAAGGGACATAAAAAGCAGCCTCCTTGAAGAGTCCAAAGATATTTCGGATTTAGAACTGTACCGTGCTCTGCAGATTATCGCCCCTGTTAATGGACACGAGGTTCCGAAAAATGTAGGTTTGTTGTTTTTTACGAATAACCCGGAGAACATATTTCCTGGCGCGCGTATTGTCATCGCTCAATTCGGGGACGACTCGGGCGGTGATTTTATCGAAGAGAAAACGTTTCGTGGGCCTCTATATGTACAAATTCGACAAGCACTTGAGTATTTGAACAGTTTTAGTACAACGATGATTAGAAAACTGCCGGGACAAGCCGAAACATTAAGAACAGTTGCTTTTCCGTATGAGGCTATGGAGGAAGCTCTTGTCAACGCAGTGTTCCATCGAAGCTATGATGGGGAGCACGAGCCGACGAAAATCATGTTGTATCCGAATCGCATGGAACTTACAAGTTACCCTGGACCAATGCCGGGTTTGCATTTGGAACAGTTTAAAGAGGGAAACCGAGTACCGCGCGTTCCTTTGCGCAACAGGCGGATTGGAGAGTTCTTGAAGGAACTCAGATTGGCGGAAGCATGGGGAACGGGGGTTTCCAAAATCAGGAGACGTATGCGGGAGAACGGATCTCCAGAACCTCAGTTTGAATTTGGCGATACGTACTTTACCGTCATATTGCCTGCCCACCCTCAATATATTGTGATTCATGCCCTTAGAGAGAGTGCTCACTTGTGGGCTGTTGGGGAAAAAAAGCAGGCGTTGGAACATGTAAAAGCAGCCGTACAGCGAGTTCCGCAATCAGGTGCATTAGCAGCGCGATTAATCGAATATACCTCCTTAATAGGGGAAATTAGTGAAGCGGAGCACTATTTGCAAGGGTTTAAACATCAGGAGTACGGTTCTACTGATGGGCATCTACCTTATTTGGCAATGGCGAGAGCCTATCTTGACTTCCAGGATTCCAGAAAAGCCGCTTCTGTACTGGAGCAAGCCAAGCAACCTATTCGTTATGATGAACTGATTGAGTTCGCTGTGCTTCATAAAAGAGCAGGCGATCTTGAAAGCGCGCATCGTTTGTTCTCTGACAATTTTGAGTTCATCCGAGAAGATCCTAAAGCAGTCCATGAGTTCGCCGAAACCAAAATGAAGCTTGCTACGCAACTTCGCAAACGTGGTGGCCGTGCTTCTGACATTCAAACACGGCTTTACAAAGAAGCAGTAGAACTGCTGCGCAGAGTTGTTTTTTTATCCAAAGATGATATGAGAACGGCTTGGTCCTATTTTCATTTGGCTCAAGCGCTATCCAGGCTGCGCTTGCCAGAAACCGAAGTCACGCAAGCGATTGAAAAAGCCATAGCTATACTCCCTCACGAAAACAAATTTAAAGAATGGATACATAACCGCAAGCGGGATTAATGTACCTTTCTCCATGCTCCAGATTCGGTGCCTGCCAGCCCTCTGACAAAGTGTCAGAGGGCTTGATTGCGTTTTGTTTATATGTTAAGGATTGGGGTTATTAGGTGGTTTCAGGAAATGGTTAAGCTACCCAGGGATTACAGGTTCCCAACTGGCGAAAGAGTGTGAAGTGAGTATTCGCGCTGCTGCCCCCGGATTTCTATCCCGCTTATGAGAAAGTGATGGCTACCAATCGCAGCGAACGTCGTCGGAATACGGATGTAGTGGAACAAGTCACAAAGTCGATTCAGTTAGGGAAGCCGGCGTTAGGAGGGATAATCGACTTAGACGACAGTAGTCGTCTTTTTTGTATTCATACAAGGACAAAAGGCCTGGATTGTCGAATTAACAAGAAAAGGATAAATTTCCATTAAGAACATACGTTCCGTGACAAAGAGCTGACTTATAACAATGGTTTAATCATCTCATGAATACACGAAAAGGAGGAATAGTTATGGCATTTCTTAAATGCTCGGAATGCTCCAGTATGCTAAAAGCCATTCAATTATCTCATAAGATCAGCCGGGTGGGGGAGCAGAGAAGTTTGGAGTATTCACCAACTGGGATAAAAATGTCAGACTGGATGCCGGTTAACGAACTTTATTCTGGACTGAGCGATGGGACTTATTGCCCTTCTTGCCATGCGAGTGTCCCTCTAGAGAAGGATGAAAATTCACTTTGTGAGGATGCACGGATACCTGGTGTTTTGAGTAGTGAGTTCTCTTCTCAAGAAGTATTGGGAAAATTAAAAAAGCTTGCTGTCGAAGAGTCGGCAGAAATATATGTGCATTCGATGCCGCCCAAAGAACCTATCTTCGCGGAAGTTCCGGAAAACATTCTAAATCCGGTCAAAGAAGCTTTATTTAGAATGGGTATCTCCAAACTATTTCTTCATCAAGCCCAGGCTGCGGAAGCTGTGCAATCCGGATCCAACGTGGTGTTGGTTACTTCAACTTCTTCTGGGAAAACGTTATCTTATAACTTGCCGATTCTGAGTCAACTTTACGCTAATCCCAGTGCGCGAGCTCTATATGTATACCCAACCAAGGCATTGGCAAATGATCAGTTGGATCAAATGAATCGGTTTAATGCGGCAGCATCAACGTTTCCATCCACATTAGATGCGTGGTTTGAGACTCAGATACAAATAGGCGATCGATCCATTCATGTCGGCAGGTTGGATGGAGATACAGAGAATGGTCCTCGGCAGCGTATTATGGCGGATGCGCAAATTTGGATGACCAACCCTGATATGATTCATTTCTCTATTCTCGGTCAAGTGCAGAATTTAAGGTATGCTTCAGGCCAGCATACTCGACATTTTCTTCGTAATCTTAAATTCATTGTATTGGACGAGATGCATATGTACCGGGGTACATTTGGCAGTCATGTTGCTCTAGTGCTTCGACGTCTGTTGCTTGTATGCCGTGAACTTGGGAACGAACACAGTATTCAAGTAATTACGAGCTCTGCTACAATTGATAATCCGGTTAAACTAGCTCAGGATCTTACTGGACTTGAGAAGTTTACGCTTGTAGACACGGATGGTTCAGCCCATCAACAGAAAGAAATTGTCCTATGGAATCCCGGAATGATGGCAGGCGAACCGTCACGTCGTGCACCATCTACGGATGCTATTTCAATTGCAAAACATACTATGACCATTGATCAAAGAGTAATAAAGAGTATTATCTTCCAGCCATCAAGAAGTCAAACCATGGTGTTCACTCGATACGTAAAGGATGTCCTTCGTCAACCTCTTCGTCTATCCAAAGAAAAGGTAGAGGGGGAAAAACTAGCTGCATTTTACACTGGAATCCTGCCCAATGAAACTCGCAAAAGGATTATTGAGCGCCTAAAGTCTCATGATATTCATGTAATCATTTCAACAAATGCACTGGAGGTTGGGATTGATATCGGCGACCTAAGCTTGGCGGTTCTGGCGGGGTTTCCAGGCTCCAAAGCCGCATTCTCCCAACAGATCGGAAGGGTGGGCCGAAAAGGAGAGGGTGTCGCAATTCTAATCTGGCAGGATGATCCGCTGCAACAGTACTATATGCGAAACCCACAAGAATTCATTAATAAAGCCCCGGAAGTCGTACGAATTAATCCGACCAATCATAAACTTCTTACCTTGCACCTTCCCTTATTAAAAGAGGAAATTGGCCGTGAGGTATTGGAGCAGGATCTGCAACGCATGTTTCCCCAGTTGCACTCTGAAACTATTCGCTCCGTTCTGCAATCTGCTTCAGCAAAAGAAGACATTTCTGAAGTTGCACTCGATCCCAAATTTAGTCTTCGATCGGTTTCAAGTCAGAACTATAACGTAAAAATAAGAGGGCAGAATCAAGCTGTTGTTGATGGTCTGGACGAATGGAGCGCATTGAGAGATTTTCATGAAGGCGCCATATATTGGACACCAGGTGATAGGGCCTATAGGGTCGATTCTATTAATCGCAAGAAGGGAGAAATCATACTGCACCCCATTCATGAATTAACTTATCATACGCAATCAATTTATAAGGATAACATTGATATATTGCAACTGTATCAGAACAAAGACTATGCTGGGGCGAACATGTCATATGGGGAATTGGAAATCAAACGGAGTGTATTTGGATATAAGAAAATTTACTTTGGTCAGAAGCATGAATCGGAACAAGTTCCCCTGGAACGGCCTTATGTGACTAAGTTTGCTCCTGAAGGAACTTGGCTGACCATCTCCGACTCCAACTGGGAATATCTAAGAAATAAAGTGGAGGTGTGGGCTGACGACTTCCGCTCAACAGATGTATTAGCCGAGGCCTCCTTGCATGCCGCTGGCCATGCTATGATTGCGGTTATTCCGGATATGATTATTTGCGATTCGAATGACTTTACAGGTTTCTCAGCGAGTGGGATGACGTCCTTTGCCAACCGACCAGTCATCGGATTTTATGGGGAAAACGGTTCAGGATTGGGGACGATAGAAGCCATCTACGAGCGAATTCCACATGTAATCATACGAGCTCTCGAGCTTATCCGCAGTTGTCCATGTAGTGAAGGGTGCCCAAGCTGCGTGCAGCTTCCTGGAAAAGGAAACCTAGAGTTGTTCAAACCTGGAGCAAAGGTACTGTTGCAAATACTCTCGGAAGGGAAAAGGCAATAATTATGCCGATAATTTGCTCATCATGCGGGAGTATACGCCCATATGGCGACTTCGTCCAAATCAGTTATAAGGCGAATCCGCAAGGTTACTATCGGGAGATTTGTCAGCGCGCCAATGGACTGCGTATTCTGGATTGGCATTCTGGCGTCTCTGAACTTGATCCCAATATGGAACGGTCTGCCGGAATCTATTGCAGTTATGATGGAAGCCCTGTGAGAACTGAAATGTTGATGCCGGAAGAGGCGGAGCTATTAATAGATAGAAGACTCCCCGTTCAGCATACTTTTCAAAGCGACGACCTTGTAAAGGAATTATCAGAGACAAGCATGCGATTCCGAAGCAGTGTCTACATGCATGAAATAGCAGCAGAGCAAGGAGTGTTCAATGAGACCGTATCCTTGTCCAACTGGATGACACGAAAGCTTAAGTCTATGGGAATTGATAAATTGTATGAACATCAAGGGGAAGCGATACATTCCATAAGACAAGGACGCAACCTGGTTATTTGCACCAAGACCGCGTCCGGTAAATCATTAGCCTACAATATTCCCATTATAGAAAAGTTAGTTGCAGATTCTGAGGCATGTGCGCTTTATTTGGCTCCTTTCAAGGCACTAGTAGAGGATCAATTCGCTCACTTGCGACAATGGGCGGATCCTGAAGATGAACGTGGGGATAGTTTCGCGATGGATGGTTTCTGCAGATTGCCGATTAATGGGAAATTGATATCTGCCGGCCTTTTGCATGGTCAGCGTAACGTGCCGGAACACATGAGGAAGGATCAAGCCTCCAGTCTGGTGTTCGCAGAGGGACGATATTGGTTGACTAACGTACATTACTTGCACTTAATTCTTCAAAGCGCGGGGGCGCAATCGGGTAAAGGCCCTCAACTACTGAGATATCTTAAGAATCTGCGTTTTGTGGTTATTGATGAATTGCATCAATATTCCGGATTGCTAGGATCAAAGGTATCGTTGGTCCTACGCAGATTGCGGATGTTGTGCGAGAGACTAGGGAACAAAAATGTCCAGTTTATTGCTTGCTCTGCTACTATTGCAAATCCTAAGCACCTGGTGGAGGAGTTAACCGGGAAGAGGGGGCTGCAAGGATTTCACGAAATATACGGGGCAAAGGCACCGGTTAAACGAAAAAATATATTCATGTGGAATACCGGCCTCGCAGATGATGAACAAAAGAAAAGAGCGGTTGTATCGGATCTGTATGAGATCCTTCGAGCGGTTTATCGAGACGGGCGATGGCCAAGAAGTATAATTTTCTCAAGCAATCGTCAGCAGGTTCAATTGCTTAGCCGCGATTTGAGTATGATAATTCGGACCCATCTAAAAAGTCAAGAAGGTGTAGAGATAGATGATCATCAGGATCTGTTCTTGCCCTACCATGCCTACTTGACACAGGACATGAAGGAACGGACAATTCGAAAGCTCGAACAAGGTGAAATACTTGGAGTCGTCACCACCAGCGCGTTGGAAGTCGGTATTGATGTCAAATGCCTGGATCTTTGCATCTTATTAGGATATCCCGGATCCCAAGCCTCCTTCTGGCAGCAAGTAGGTCGAGTGGGACGAAACAGAGACGGTGTGGTCATCATGATGGTGCAAGAGGAGCCATTGCAACAATATTTCGCTCGAAATCCGACCGCTTTCTTCGATCTTCCACCGGAGTCAGGAGCAATCAACACGAACAATCCGAAACTTCTGAAAGAACATCTCGAGTATGCGGCACATGAGCAGGGGGGAACAATCAACAATGCAATTACATACGTTCGCTCTTCATCCCTGCGTAAAATGCTGTCTGAGACTGACGAGCAGTGGCAGCAAGTTGAAACTAAACTAGTCTATAGAGGGGGTACACCTCGTTATCAACCATTGATCACAATGGGAGAGACTTACATAGTCGTAATCAAAAACGGATGGAACGAAGATATCTTATTTCAGAATGTAGATGGGCGATCTTTGATTCGAGACTATCATGTTGACGCCGTGTTTCTAGGACCAGACAACCGAACCTCTTATAAAGTAAAGTGGGTCAATAAAAAATTCAGGAAAGTGATGGTAGAGCCTATAAGATGCGATTACCATACACGAGGTATTATTCGCGATAGTCTTGAAGTCCATGCTGTTACTCAGCCCGTATCTGACGGAGAACATATCAAAGCAAACATTGGAACCATTTTAGTTAAGCGCAGTACATTTGGTTATAAGAAAATTTTCGCTCACGGGTCTGTACCTCCGGAAACGGTTCAACTTACGGATACATATCCGGTTATATTTCAAACTGATGCTTATTGGCTCATGTGGGATGAGGTAGGAAAACGCAATGTTAGAAGTCTTCTGAAAGAGCTCTTGAAACAAAACGATTTATCTTTTGAGGATCTTTTTGAAGGTAGCATTCACGCTATAGAACATGCGTTGGCTGCAGCAATTCCAGCTATAGTCAAGTGCAGTCATGCAGATTTTCAACACATCTCTTTCTATGCTAGTACAGCATTGTTCGGGATGCCGGGTCTGTTCTTCTATGACAGCCAATCAGGGGGTGGTTCCGGTATCGCGGAAGTTGTCGCTGAGAAATTCGGAGTCTTGCTAGAGAAGGCTGAGCAGATTATTAGTAGCTGTGATTGTTCAGATGGATGTCCTTCCTGCATCCAGTTATTCCAGTGTGAGAGACAAAATGAGCCTCTGCATAAAACTGGTGGATTAATTATATTGGCAGAATTACGGAGAATATGGAAATGAAACGACAGGGAACAGCTGTTGGAGAATGTCCGCGAGGTGAACGTCTTGATTTCAGAAATCTGCAATTCACTTCCGGGTTCTTTCATCCCCTATTAGTCGGGAGAAAGTAAAAGAACTTATTTTTGACCGGTTTAGCAGGTTATACTTTCTGGAGAAAATACCACTACCTTCTGGAGGCCTCATGAACCTATCTGAACTCATTCAAAAAGCTCAGGATTATCAACCGGATCAAGCTCTACTGCAACACAGAAAAGCAGGAGAACAGGCGTTTTTGGAACGGTTTCCTTTTCACTCGTTAAAGGAGATGAGTGTTGAGGAGTATGCGAATACCAAGACAAAGGACAGCTTCATATATTGGCTGGAACGTAAAAACGTAGGCCCGGTCGGTGGGGGTAATGCGTCCAAGTTTGGGATCTACATGTCACAAACCGGCGAATATTGTAAGGGTGCAGGGAAAAAACGAGAAGTTCTATCCGGCGCTGCCTTGCAAACCGAATACGAAAAACTTCGTGATGGAATTCTCCAAGCCGTACTATACGCCAAAGAAGGGCGATTTGAGGAAATTGAGGCTTTGCAGCTTCCATTATTCAATACGGTGTTGTTGGAAATCTTAAATCTTTATGCTCCCAATCAATTTTTCAGGTTATACAGACACGAGATATTAGTAAAGGTAGGGCAGCTTGTTGGGCTGGATCCGTCGTTGTTCGTCCATAAGCATGCTGTTCGTCTCAATCATGAAGTGCTCACAGCTTTAAAACAACAACCTCTTTTAGAAGACTGGACCCATGAAAGGCTGGCAAGATTAATTTGGGACCATTTCGGCGGAAAGAATGAGCTGACGGATGAGCAAAATAATTACTGGTTAGTGGAATACTCGCCAAAGAAAGAGTCATTCAAAGATTTTTACATATCTAATTCCGTCATAGGTTTAAGCGATCTCCATGAGGATCTGTCACAAGTAATTACTTCCGAGTCTTTTGAACAATTTCTTGAGAATCGAATATTAGAGCCGAGGGAGCGAAAAGCGCTTAAGCTATTTTCCCAAATGAAACAGGGGGATACTGTGGCCATCAAATCGACTTACTCCCGTAAGGCTGAAGGTAAGCTTCAGCGGGTACTAAAGGTGGCTGCTGTAGGGCGATTGCTTGAGGATACGGTGGATGGTTACAAGTACGACCCTGTACGAGGGCATCTGTTACCCGTTGAATGGACACATATTAATGATTTGGAATATCCGACATACGGGGGCTTCAGTCAGTCGATTAACCTTGTTAAGGATCTAGGTACCATAAAACATGTCTTTCAACTAAAACCGTTGGAACCGAAGACATTTACAGCCTCGAAACCACAAGAGCTGTTAAATTTACCGCTTAATCTCGCTCTCTATGGTCCGCCTGGAACAGGTAAAACGTACAGTGTAACAGAACGGGCGATGGAACGGATAGACTCCCAGGTATTGGAGGAATTGAAGTCGGATCGTGAGTCCATGCAGGCTGAATTCAGCCGTTTGGTTAAGGAGAACCGGATTAAGTTTGTCACCTTCCATCAATCCTATGCTTACGAGGACTTTATTGAAGGTCTAAAATCCGATGGGCATGGCGGTTTCTTCTGCGAGGACGGTGTAATTAAGCGGATTGCTTTCGAGGCTATGTATGCGGGGCTAAGCCAGGATTACATTCCGTTTAACGACAGAGATTACTTGAGTAGGAAAAAAGCAGTATTGAACGCTCTGGAGGATTGGAGAAAATTTGATTTCTCAAAAGCCTCCCCTTATGTCGTCATAATGGATGAGATGAATCGCGGGAATATTTCCAAAATCTTCGGTGAGCTGATGACTCTATTAGAGGAGGATAAGCGCCTAACGTCCATCAATGAACTGCTTATCGAACTGCCCTATTCCAAGGAAATTTTTGCATTGCCCCCCAATTTGTACTTTATAGGAACCATGAATACGGCGGACCGGTCTATTGCGCTGCTCGATACAGCCTTGAGAAGACGTTTTTATTTCGAGGAGGTTATGCCGGAGCCTGATTTGTTGATGCCTATAGGAGGAATCGACATCAGCGAGATGCTGCGGATCATGAATCGCAGGATTGAAGTATTGTATGATCGGGACCATATGATTGGTCACGCTTACTTTACTCGAGCAAAGTCAGAGCAGGATATTATGGATATTATTGTGAATAAAGTATTGCCTTTGCTGCAGGAATATTTCTATGGGGACTGGGAGAAAGTTGGATTGGTGTTAGGCGGTATTGGAAAGAGCGAAGACGACCCCTATATCGTGTACGAAGAAAAAGTACAAATGCAGCAATTGTTTCGTTCGCCATTAAAGCATCATCTGAAGAGCCTATACCGGGTTAAAGCCAAATTGGGTCAGCAGGAGATCATATCCATCTATGACCATACGTCGGTTTAGAATTCGTGAATCCTATGATTGGGTTTATCGTGATGCGGTTCGACCCGAAGCCTATGAAGCCTTGCTACGTTACTTGGATCAGACTTTCCCGGGTGAAGTCATTATAGAGCGGTTGTATGACAAGCTTCGGTTCATTAATTATGTTGGTTTCATTTATTGCGAGGGCGTCGAATACGAGATTGTCCCTAAAGTGTCGCTCTCCGTTGATGATGGAGAAGGCGCGTTGCTCTCTATGCTGCGCTATGTTGAGGATATGGATATCGCCTTTATGGAGAGAGTTGAGGTTGGGAGAAGGCATACGGATAGCTTGATGGAAGCCTTCTTGCACGCCTTTGTTCAGAGGCTGCTGCAGGAATTGAAGCGTGGTGTTCACAGGACCTATGTGAGTCAAACGGATAATCTGCTTTTCTTGAAAGGGCGTCTTCAAGTATCGGAGCAGCTTCGCGCAGGCGCGAGACAATCATCGTACGCAATCTGTACTTTCGATGAGCATAATGAAGATCATGATTTAAATCGCATGCTGTTAGCAGCATTAAGAGTTGTTCAAAGGGTGATTCAATCCAAATACATCATGGAGATCAATCAGGTCAATGCCCTTTTAGAAAATGTGAGGGAGGTTCACCCCTCCTCAACGAATTTCAAGCAAGTGACGCTCAATCGGCAAAACGAACGGTTTCACGACTTGTCTTATTTTGCTCGAATGATATTGGATCGTGCCGGCTGGATGCAAAGCGGTGTCGACGACACTGCGTTCTCCATGCTCTTCGAGATGAATAAGCTGTTTGAAGCTTATGTGGGACAAGCGTTAGTAAGCTTGCTTGGAGAGGATCGCGTCATACTTCAAGACACAACCAAGCATCTGCTAATCAATATGAAGACCGGTCAAGGCAATATTCTACTCAAACCGGATTTTGTAATTGACGAGTCAATCCTTCTGGATACCAAATGGAAGAGCTGTTCCTATAACGATCGAGTGAACTACTCGCAAGCCGATATTTATCAGATGTATGCATATGTTACATCGTACACGTATGCGGATCGTTGCTTGCTGCTGTATCCTTGGCAGGAGGATGGTATAGAATTGCCGCGATGGCGATTAGCGGAAGGGGATAAAACGATAGAGATGCATGCTGTACGAGTGGATACGGTAGAGCATACGCTCGAGGATTTAGAGGTCTTGTTGATGATGTGATGGTTAAGTGGAATGTGTACTAGAATTTGGCGAATAGAGGTTACATTTGGCTTGGAACAACCTTCAGGTTCTTTTCCATTCTGAAGTCCTTGATCGATGGTACGATGGCTTCGTTTCACGGTAATGAGGGAACGGAGCTCGATGAGGTTTCAGAGAGGCTGAGCGTATCACTTGGAATGGAGCAGTCCGAGATTGTCAGGTTGCTATTGGACCGGAGAAGATCGCTCATGGGTCAATGCGGTTTGTATTCCCGTATCGAAGCGGAGTGATGTGGAATCCTGCCGATTATCGCTTGGTTTACATAGAAGTAGAACTAGTAGAATCAGATGAAAAGGGCGACTGGTGCTATTCGGGGCGAACTGTTTACGGTAGTAGAGCAGAGAAGGGAGCACAGCATGCCCACATACAACAAACTAGTACGAGACAAAATCCCGCAAATCATAGAGTCGAAAGGCAAGCAATGCCGAGCTCGCATACTAGATGAAGCCCAATACTTGACTGAACTCAAGCTCAAGCTGCGGGAAGAAACCGAAGAGTACAACCAAGCTTCCGACAGCACCTCGGCGCTGGAAGAGCTGGCGGATATCCTGGAGGTCGTACATGCCCTCGCAAGTGCACATGGAGCCGACTGGGATCAGCTAGAAGCCTTGCGGATTCAAATAGCGGAAGCCCGTGGGGGCTTCAAGGACAGGGTGTGTCTAATCGATGTCGACGAAGCTTAATGTCAAGCTGATTACCAGGAACTTGGCTGACGAATTGGTAGCCGGGATGCAGAATGCATCCGGTATTTACATCATGACTTCTTTCCTCATGCAATCGGGGGTGAAGCTGCTTGCCCCCCACTTGAAGCGTGCGCTTGACCAAGGAGCCGAGGTTCGGGTATTGGCGGGCGACTATTTGTTCGTGACGGAGCCGGAGGGGCTGGCCGCCTTGTATGAGCTTGATCCCCGGCTGGAAGCAAGGCTTTGGCGCAGCATGGGAACCTCGTTTCACCCGAAAGCTTACTTATTCGACTATGAGAATGGCGAGGGTTTGCTCATTGTAGGTTCTTCCAACTTCTCCTTATCGGCATTCAAGCTAGGGATGGAGTGGAACCTAGCCATGAATGCCCAAGTGGAGCCCTATACGTTCCATATGGCATTGGAGCAATTTATGCACAATTTCTACCATCCCCATACAAGGCCTTTGAATCATGATGTAATAGCCATGTACGCGGAGGAGTATCGGTTCTGTCATCTCCATAATCCGGAGCTTAACCGCATTAAGGGGTTGGAGCTGGAAGAATCGGGTCAATCGCTCGCAGAGCAGGATTTCTCTATAGAAGCTGCGATTCCGGCAACTGTAAGTACCATCAAGCCTAGACCGGCTCAAGAGGCGGCGCTCGAGGCTCTGGACAGGACGCTGGAGGAGCAATACGACAAAGCCATGGTCATCATGGCGACCGGACTCGGCAAGACTTACTTGGCTGGGTTCTTTGCGCAGAAATTCAACCGAGTGCTGTTCGTTGCGCATCGCGAAGAAATTCTTGTCCAGGCGCGTCGGTCCTTCGCCCAGATCTTGCCTCACAAGTCATTCGGTCTCTATAACGGCATGCATAAAGAAGGTGAGGCGGATTGCGTGTTCGCCTCTATCTACACGCTCGGACTCAAGAAGCATCGAGAGTCGTTCTCCCCCGAGGCTTTCGACTTGATTGTCGTTGATGAATTTCATCATGCCGCCGCCCAGTCGTACATGTCGGTCATTCAGCATTTCAAGCCGCAATTTCTGTTAGGCATCACGGCAACACCCGATCGTTTGGATGGAAAGGATGTGTACGGGCTGTGCGACGGGAATGTGGCCTATCAGATCCGTTTCATGGAGGCGATTCGGAGGCAATGGTTGGCTCCGTTTCACTACTTCGGCGTCTACGATGAGACGGATTACACGCAGATTCGCTGGTTGGGCACGCATTACGATGAAGAGCAGCTGCTCGCGGCGCAAATGAAGCTTACTATGGCGGAGCGTATAGTTGAGGCATGGGTGCGGCATAAGCAAACAAGAACGCTTTGTTTCTGCTCGTCCATCCGTCAGGCGGACTTTCTGGCCTCCTGCTTCCGTGATCGAGGTGTGAGGGCAGTAAGCTTGCATTCAGGTACAGTGGGAATTACAAGGGAAGAGGCGATTGTTCAGCTAACGGACGGGCAACTGGAGATGATCTTGACCGTGGATCTCTTCAATGAGGGGGTGGATATTCCTGCCGTCGATACGCTGCTATTCGTCCGACCGACGGAATCTCTGACTGTGTTCACCCAACAGATCGGACGAGGACTGCGGATCGCCGCAGGGAAAACGCATTGTGTGATCATCGACTTAATCGGAAATTACCGAAATGCAGATGCCAAGCTAAGTTTATTCGCGTCAGAGGAACAAGATCAGGGCGTCGGCAAGAAGAATAGAACGGCAGCGATCCCGGCCCTATCGTCGGACGTAGGGACTCTTCAGCTCGATACGCAAGTCATCAACCTGCTGGAAGAGCTGAGCCGGAAGCGAATGCCGCGCAGAGAGCAGCTCCATTGGGACTTCCTTGATTTGAAAAATGAGCTTGGCCGGCTGCCGACTTATCTCGAGCTTCACTTGCAGGGAAGGGCCGATAGCCGGGAGTATCGGTTCGAATTTGGTTCCTTGGTTGGCTTTCTGAGCTGGGGCGAGCTGTTGAGCGAGCGGGAAAGCCTCATTTATCACAAATACGAGAGTTGGCTACGAGATGTTGAGGAAACCGAGATGGCGAAAAGTTACAAAATGATCGTCCTGCTCTACATGTTGGAGCGCGGGGCTGATCATTGGACTAACCCCGTAACTCCGCAGGAGGTCGCAGTATTCTTCTACAACTTTTTGATGGAGAAGGAGTATAGGAAGCGCATAGACTTCTCGGATAAAAAGTCTATGCAATTGTGGTCTTATAACGCACTGAAGGTCAGCCAGTTGATCGCGAGCATGCCGATGAGCAAATGGGGCTCGGCTATGGACGGTATGACCCGGTTCGAGAACGGCGTATTTTCACTGAACATGGAAGTGGCTCCGGAGGATGCTGCAACCTTGCATCGCTGGACGTACGAGATTTGCTTGTACCGACTGCATTTGCATTTTGAGAGGCGGGAGCGCCGAGGTTAAGCTGCTTCAGGGTCGGAGTGGCAAAAGGTCGGTTTCTTGCCGAAAACATGCCGAGAGTGGCGCCTTGACATGATGCGTTGTGATCTAATAGATTCGGGTCGGCCTCCATCGGCCATATAAGCATTTTAGCAAATCAATGTAATAGGAGATATTATAATGGTGAAATTGGGAAATAGCAAAAAACCGGCAATCGTTAGAGTGGCTACAGAGGAAAGAGCGCAAGAAATTTTTGAACTATGTGAGAATAACGGTTGGAAGGTAGTCATCGGTATTGAACCTGACCAAACAGAGGATATCTCGGATGTACAGAGGCTGCTAGGGGTGAAAGTGAAAAATACCAAGACGATCACCGTCGGTCATTCCCAGGGTCGTAACGATCCTTGCGCTTGCGGTAGCGGCTTTAAGTATAAGAAATGCTGTGGAAAGTAATACGTTGCACCGTACAGGATTTCAAATGAAAGGAAGAGACCTCCACATCGCATGTGGAGGTTTTTCGTGCGCTTGGCAGCGCATCGTACTTACGGGTGAAAGTCCCGAGCGCACCGCGAGGTGGCGGAAGCGCATAGCTGACCCGTAGTGCTCTGGCCGCGAGGCAGGGTGCGGAGGACGGGAAGGCAAACTTCGGAACAGGCGGCAAGAACCATGTGGGCTGGCGAAGCGGGATGACTCTGCGAAAAAAGAGGATGTCCAATACCACCCGTAGCTTCGAAAGTTAAGAGGACTGGGTTCGAAGGAAAGGCGATGACGTGACCCAAGGAGGGCTCATCGTCCCTGCAGTAGCAGTAACCTGTGCACAAGGCTGCGAAAGCCAAGGCATGGCTATGGAGGGTGAGCAGTCATACGAAGGGATAGTAGTGAAAAAGCCTGCAGGAAAAGCCGCAATGGCAGGTGAACCGGCGCAGGAGTCGCCGGTGCAAGCTCCGACCCAAAAGGCGGGGACTTGGTGCGAAGCCCGGAACCGTGGAAGAAAAGCAAACCGACCGAGGAACCTGGAATGAACCAGACAGAAGCCGGGGAGCCAAGAAGTGCGTAGAACCGGGGCCGAACAAACGGGTAGGCCGTCTGGGGCGGAGTACCAAGGAAATCCGGAAACTGCCGAAAGGCTAGGACAACCGGAAAGACCAAAGGGAAGGAACCGATCATGGAGGACAAGCCGAGGCAAGGAAGCTTTCGTGAGGGAGCAAAGAGTGGATCCAACAGACGAAGATGGTACAGCCTGATGGATAAAATTTGGGCGATGCCAAACCTGGAGGAAGCCTTTAAGGAAGTCAAGCGAAACCGGGGAGCAGCAGGAGTGGATCGAGTAACCATAAAGGAATTCGAGTCCGAGTTGGAGCATAACTTAAGAATGCTTCAACAAGCGTTGCAGACGAAAACGTATACGTGCAAGCCGGTAAAACG
>NZ_BIMA01000075.1 GCF_004000845.1 Paenibacillus koleovorans NBRC 103111 | reverse complement strand
TCCCCACACACCAACTGAACTCTTTCACCAGAGGACCATCAGGGTAATCTTCCCTGATGGTTTTCTTACTTTTCTAGTATTTTGGATTGACCCTGCCTGAATGTCGTAGTACACTAACTTGCAGATTAGAAGCATTTTCATAGAGAGATACATAGAGAGAACACGATGGGAGAGGTAGTTTTACATCCGATGAATATGAACGTGAAGGCTGTAGCGATCAGCCTCTATTTGATGCTGATCTATTGGGTTTCCATGCATTTTCCTGCACTGAAGACTGTGTTTTACCCGACTCTGGGGGCGTTTTGCTACTTGTTCGTAAGCCGCACGTTCCGGATGCGAGAGCTGTCCGGCATCGCGTTCGGCGCTGTAATCGCTTCGTTGACCGGCTGTCTGCTGCATGCGGTATATCCGGGAGTCGGTTCGTTTTTCTTGAACTCGCTGATCGTCATCTGGATGATCCGCAAATTTCATTGGAATGCGCCGCCGATATTGGCGGTCGCCTTCGTTCCGTATTTTATCAATCCGATCGCGTGGTGGATCGTCCCATTGTCCGTGCTCGTGTCGCTGGGTGGCTTGCTGCTGCTCCTGTGGGCGTTACACGCCGCCTCAGCGTTCAAGTTCAGCTTCAATCGGGCTCGGCTGCAGCGAAGCATCGATCGGGTGGATGCTTAACCAGACTCGAGCAAGCGTCTAGTGAACATCGATCGTGGCGGCTGAGGGCTCGGTTGTTGCCTCTGCGGCACTGGCGGCAGTCGCGGCTTGCCGGAATTCGGAAGGAGTCACGCCCTTCAGCTCCTTGAAGACGCGGGAAAACGTGCGGAACGACTCGAACCCGACCTCGGCGGCGATATCGGAGACGTTCATCTGCGTGGCGGCGAGCAGACTGGAGGCGCGTCGAATGCGGAGCGCGTGCAAGTAGCTCAGGAAGCTCTGTCCGACCAGATCCTTGAACGAACGGCTGATGTAGGGAACGCTGCATAGAAACATGCTGGAAAGCAGCTCAAGCGTAACGCTTTCCTCCATATAATGCGTATTGACGTACTGGACAAGCTTCCAGGCGTCTTTCTTTTTGCCCTTCTGCGAGATGGGTGTCTGATCGCGCATCTGGGGATGCTGGCGGATGAACTGGAGCACGAGCTCGACCAGCTTCGCACGGATGAGACTGTTGCGTCCCGGCTCTGTGCTGTTGAATTCCTGCTGAATATCGCCGTATAAGCTGCGGACATTCCGGAATGTTTCCTCATCCAGCGACAGCACCGGCTCCAGGTCGTCTCCCACGCGGAGAAGTGCGGCGCTAAGCTCAGGCTCGAGCAAGGCGTCGGCCAATATTTGCATATCGAACATGCAGCATAGCTGCTCGAGGCGCTGCTCGCCGTCGCTGACGAAGCTATGAATATGATGCGGGAGCACAATCAGCATCGACCCAGGTCGGATGGAGTAGGTGGAGCCGTTGATAACCGTTGTCCCCTCCCCGTGCAGCACGAGCCCGAATTCGATCAGCTCGTGATGGTGGATCGGATAGCTGCCGTGGACATGCAGTCCCGTATAGAAAGGAAACCTCGTATTCGTCACATTCCGCAGCTGCAAAGCGTCCTCGTAGATCGGATACATCGTCATAAGCTTCCCCCTCTACTTGATCGTAATACGATAGTTGTACTCTTATTGTATCATTTTCTACAGATTTTGCTTAATAAAATGTCTTCTCCAATATTGGATTTGGCATACATTGTATCGCCCTGTCCCGTAGTATAATAGCTGGAATGCTATACTCATATGCGTCGAGAGGCGGGGAAGATATGGAGCTGCAGGTTGGCTGCGCGAAAGTGAAAATTACTCCCGAGCAAGCCGTTCCGCTGTCGGGATTTGCGGTAAGGAACAATTTGCCTTATGAACGGGTTCGCAGCGATATTCATTTGAGGGTGGTGCTGCTCCGCCAATCGAACGGCTTCGGCGAGCCGAAGCAAGCGCTTATTGTGTCCGCCGACTTGCTCTGGTGGGGAAGCGACCGGATGGAGACCATCCGCCGTACGCTCAAGGAGCGGTGGGGACTGAAGCCGGAGACGATTATTCTGAATGCGACGCACAGCCATTCCGGACCTCAGTCCAGCTTCCGGTTTCACCGGCTGCTGGGCAGAGCGGACGCCGATTACGTCGATCAATTGGAGGCGAAGCTGTATGCCGCCGTAGAAGAAGCCGCTTCCAATTTGGAACCGGTTACGGTAGAGCGAGGCCAAGGCAGCTGCAGCATCGGCGTGCAGCGGCGCAAGTATGTTGACGGCAAGGTGTTCGGCGGAGCGTTTGAAGACGGTATCGCCGACCCTAACGTGACCGTAGTTCGTTTCGTTAAGGGATCGGGTGCGGCGAAGGCATTGTTCGTTCATTACACATGTCACCCGGTCACTACGAGCGCGAATGAGCTGTCCTCTGAATTTACCGGACATGCCATGGAGCAGTTGGAGAGCGAGATGGACGGCACCGTCTGTCTGTTCCTGCAAGGCTGCTGTGCGGATATCAACATCTATCGGGAGCAGGCGCCGGCCGAGTGGAGCGGGTTCCAGGCGATCGCCTTCTTCGGCGACCGGCTGGCGGTCAGCGTTCGAGATGTCTTGCAAGGACCGATGAAACCATTGGCGCCGATGCGGCTGTCCGGCAATCGGCTTGTCGTGCCGCTGGCGCTGCGGCCGCTCGCATCGCGCGAGAAGTTGGAGACGATTGCAGGCGCGGGGGAATCGCCTTACGACGAGTGGGCGGAAGAGATGCTCCGCAAGGGCGATTCCCGTGTCTCCAAGCTGCCGCTTGAGGTTGTGCGCCTCGATGTCGCAGAAGGGCTGCAGCTGCTCGCCATGAACGCAGAAGTCGTCGTCGAATACGGGCTGTATGCGAAGGCGCTTTCGCCGAATGTGCTGCCCATGGGCTACTCCAACGGTATGATCGGGTACGTCCCGATGGAATACCAGCTGCGTCTCAACGGGTATGAAGCTGATTCGTCGACTTATTATTTCCATATGCCAGCGATGCTGGAGCCGGCCATAGAAGCGGATGTGAAAGCCGCGATCGCGGCGCTGGTAGCGCCTGCCGGCGTGGAGACGGAGGGACATAAATGAAAATAGCGATCATCGGCTGCGGCACGATGGGCAAGCTGTATGCGGAACGGTTCGCGAGCATGCAGGATGCCCAGCTTACCGCGCTGGCCAACCGATCGGAAGGGCCGCTGTTGGAGCTGGCCGAGCAGTATGGCGCGACGCCGTACCGTTCCTGGGAAGAGCTGTTCGAGAAGGCGGAAGCGGACGTCGTCTGCGTAACGCTGCCCACGCATCTGCACAAAGAAGTGGTGCTGCTCGCGGCAGCTCACGGCAAACATATTATTTGCGAGAAGCCGCTGGCGCTTAACCCGGATGATGCCGAGGAGATGCGTCTCGCCTGCGAGCGGGCGGGCGTCCGCCTGTTCGCCGCACATGTGCTGCGCTACTTCCCTGAGTATGCGCAGCTCAAGGCGCAGACCGCGGCCGGCGTGGCCGGCCGAATCGGCGTCGCTCATGCCAAACGCGCGAGCAAACATCCCGTCTCAGGGAGCTGGTATGCGGACGTGACCAGGAGCGGCGGCATCGTCTTCGATCTGATGATCCACGACCTGGATTTCCTCGCTTGGACACTAGGCGAAGTACGGACCGTGTACGCGGCGGAGCGCAAATCCGAAGGTGTCATCTATGCTTCGGTTACGTTGCGTTTCGCCAGTGGCGCGATTGCAAATGTGGAAGCGCATTGGGGCTATCCGGGCCCGTTCTTGACGCAGGTCGAGCTGGCAGGTACCGGCGGCGTGCTCCGGTTCGACAGCCAGACGAGCCGCTCGCTCGTCATTCAGCAAGCCGATCCGGAAGGCACGGCGACGCGGGGCGTCGGTTTCCCGCTGCGGCCGGCGCTCAAGGATCCGTTCTCCATTCAGCTTGAGCAATTTCTGGCTTGCATCCGATCCGGCGACGAGCCGCTCGTGACCGCGCAGGACGGTGTGACGGCGGTGCGGATCGCCTATGCGGCGGCCCAATCGCTGGAGACCGGTCTGCCGGTACGGTTGTCGTCAGCGTCGACCGGCCAATCCGTCTCTCAGGAGGTGCGCCGATGAGCGATCGCATCATTCGAATCGGCATGATCAGCTTCGCCCATTCGCATGCCGTCAGCTACCTGCGGGAGCTGTTGAAGACGGAGGGCGTGCAAGTCGCCGGTATTTACGACCCTGACTATTCCCGCGTCTCGGCGCATGTGGAGCAATTCGGCATCCCCTATTACGACGATCACATGAGCTTGTTGGCCGAGTCGATCGACGCTGTCGTCATCTGCTCGGAGAATGCCTGGCACGGGCGGTTCACGGCCGATGCGGCGCGTGCGGGCAAACACGTGCTCTGCGAGAAGCCGCTCGGCGTCTCGATCGAGCAGATGCAGGAGATGATCGACGTCTGCCGCGCCTCCGGCGTGCAGCTGATGACGGCATTCCCTTGCCGATACTTGGCATCGGTCATCGACGCCAAAGCGGCTGTCGCCCGAGGCGAGATCGGCGAGATTCTAGCGATCAAGGGCACGAATCGAGGCCGTATGCCGGGCCGCTGGTTCGTCGAGCCGGCGCTGTCCGGTGGTGGCGCCGTGCTGGATCACACCGTGCATGTGATGGACTTGATGAACTGGTTTCTGGGCGCCGTGCCGGTCGAAGTATACGCCGAAGTGGATACGCTGTTCAACGAAGGGCTGGGCATAGACGATGCGGGCATGGTCCATGTGAAGTTCTCGAACGGCGCGATCGGTATTCTCGATCCGAGCTGGTCGCGGCCGAACGATTACAATCGGCCGGGCGACGTGGCGATGGAGATTATCGGCACACATGGCGTCATCAGCGTCGACGGGTTCGCCCAGGCGAACGAAGCTTATTCGATCGCGACCGGCAAGACGACGCGCAGCTTCTGGGGCGACGGGATGGACGGTCCGCTCGTGCGGGACTTCGTCCGAGCGCTTCGCGACGGAGCGAACGTGCCGATCTCGGGCGAAGACGGCTTGCGCTCGGCAGCCGTGGCGGTAGCGGCGTATGAATCCGCGAAAGCGGGGGCGCCGGTGAAGGTAAGGGGTTAGCAGTAAGATACGGTGTGTCCAGTAACTTAGCTCGGCTCGATTTGCAGTTATAGCGATTTATCGCCTTAACGGCAGCTGGACCGGGCTTTTTTACATTCGTTGGTGGGCAGATCAGCGTTGACAGGACAACGAAGGGGATGATAGGATGCAACTAAGTATAAATTCATAGTAAACCTATAGGAATTATTTATGCGCTAAAAATAGCCATACTAACCCCAGTCCATCAACCAATAGCAATGGAGGCCATCATCATGGAACATACGATTTCGATCCCTTACCGCGACGACCAACTACGGGCAACTATCCATTACCCGACCCGCAACGGCAAGAACGCCGGCATTCCGCTGGAACGATGCCCGGCGATCGTGTTCTGCCACGGCTTCGTCGGCAACCGCATCGGCGTCGATCGGCTGTTCGTCCACGCGGCTCGGCAGTTCAGCGATGCAGGCTATGTCAGCATCCGATTCGACTTCGCCGGCTGTGGAGAGAGCTCCGGGGATTACGGCTCCGGAGGATTGGGCTCTATGATCGAGCAGACGCGGACGGTGCTGGATTATTTGCTGGATGCGGATTACGTAGATGCAGACCGTATCACCTTGATCGGCCACAGCTTGGGCGGAGCCGCCGCCTTGCTGACCGCTGCGCAAGACAAACGCGTGAAGTCGCTCGTGTTGTGGTCGGCTGTGGCCCATCCATTCAACGACATCGTGCGTATCGTCGGGCAGTCCGGGTATGACCAAGCGATTCAGCAAGGGCAGTCCGATTACTTGGGCTATAGCCTTAAGCCGGTTTTCTTCGAGTCGCTGGCGGAAGTGCAGCCTCTCGCCCAAGTGAGGAAATTCAGCGGTGATGTACTGCTGATTCACGGGACATCCGACGATACGATCCCGTCCGATTATTCCTCCATCTATCAGAAAGTATTCTGGATGCGACAGGACGGCCAGTGCGAGCTGGAATGGATATTTCAAGGAGACCACACATACTCAAGCGGCCCAAGCAAAACGAAGCTGTACAGCTTGACGCTCGAATGGCTGAAGGAACGCGAAAGGCAAAAGCGGGAGTGGCAGAACTGGGAAATCTAGCGCTACCTCTCCCCACGATGTGTTCTTTATGGTAACATAAGGGAGAGTAAGTGATGCACATGTAGTTGACAGGAGAGCGAGGCCGGCTTGCATCATGTTGAAATATACGATCTGTTTTCTATATGCCAGTGGTTCCGTTCTGCTTTTGAATCGACAATCGGCTCCCTGGATGGGACGCTGGAACGGGGTAGGCGGCAAGCTGGAACCCGGGGAAACTCCATTGCAAGGGGCCGTCCGGGAAATTCACGAAGAAACCGGGCTTGAGCTGGCTGAGTCGGAAATCAGATATTCCGGTACGGTTACTTGGTCTATCGATGGCGTTACTACGGGCGGGATGTATACGTTCGTAGCGGAATTGAACGATCCGAGCGTTCTACCGACGCCTACGGCCAACGAGGAAGGCATTTTGGATTGGAAACCAATAGAGTGGGTCCTGCATCCTAATAATCAAGGAATCGCGTCCAACCTGCCTTATTATTTACCTGCGCTTCTCGATACGATTCAACCGGTCGATCATCATTGTACATTCGAGCAAGGGGTTCTGACTGCCGTCACGGTGGTTGAGCCTAGTGTTGCGGGGTAAATAAATACTAGATTCTCATGCGCTCGGGAGGCGAAAAGCTTGAAGCTGGTTTCAACGGAAGAGGAGCGAACTTTACTTCAGTCCTTTGTTGCGATCTCTGTTGTAGCATCCGGGTGGATGGACCTTGAAGGGAACTGGCTGGCGGTCAACACGGCGTTATGCATGCTCTCGGGCTTTACCGAGGCGGAGTGGCTCGTAACGGGACCGGTCGGACCCGTCCTGCTCATGCTCGAGCATCGCATCGTCAGTCCGCTGGAATGTATCGCGGAGAGCAAGCCCGGGCAAGTAGCCAAGCTGATACATAGACATGGATCAACCGAGGTCGGTTTGTACTGGAATCCGATTGAGACGCCTTCGGGTCATAGTACGGGCTATTTGGTGCAGTTCAAGGAAATTATACCGGCTCCTCAGGAGCATGGCGATTTCAAGCAGCGCTCCCCCAAGGAATTCATGCTCGAGCGTGCGCTTCACGTCAGCAAGCAGCACTACAAGTCGCTGTTCGAGCATCATCCGGACGCCGTATTTTCATTGGACCTGCACGGTCGGTTCATTACGATGAACGGGTCTTTCGAGCGCATTGCAGGCTTCTCGGCGGACGAGATGTTTCAGACGCTATTCATGAACCGGATCGGTTCGGACGATCGACCGACGGCGCTTGATTTTTTTCGCCAGGCTGTCTCCGGAGCCGCCCAGGAGTTCATGGGCCGCATCCTGCACAAGAACGGTTCGATGCTCGACGCTCGCATCTACTTTCTCCCGATTCAGGTCGAGCGGGAGACGCTCGGCGTCTATGGGATCGCCAAAGACATTACCGAAGAGAAACGGCTGCTCGAAAATTTGCGCTCCAGCCGAGAGCAACATCGATTGATCGAAGAGAACACGTTCGACTTGTTCTTCCGTCTCGATTTGGAAGGTCAGATCCTATACATCTCACCCTCATGCGAGCGTATGCTCGGCTACAAGCAAGAGGAGATGCTCGGTCTGGACTCCAAGGGGTTCGTGCACCCGGACGACTTGTCCTATATGATCGAAACCTTCGATTCTCAACAGGCCCGGGGCAGCGAGTCCACTCTGCATTCGTTCCGGTTTATTCATAAGAACGGCAGCTATGTATGGATGGAATCGATGAATACTTTGATCCGGGACATTCACAGCGGCGAAGTCACCAGCATGCTGAGCGTCGCGCGCGACATTACGGTTCGCAAGGAAGCGGAAGAGCTCATGCTGCGCTCCGAGAAGCTGCTCATGGCCGGCCAGCTGGCCGCGGGCATCGCCCACGAGATCCGCAACCCGCTCACGTCGATCAAAGGGTTCCTTCAGTTGCTCTCCAGTCAACTGCGGGACAAGCAGGATTACATCGGCATCATGCGATCGGAGCTGAATCGGATCGAGGCCATTACGAGCGAGCTGCTGTTGTTGGCCAAGCCGCATGCCAAGTCGTTCCGAGAGCTGGATGTTCGGGAGCTGCTCCGGCAAGTCGCTTCGATCATGGAGCCGCAGGCGATTCTGAACAATGTCGTGATCGAGCTGATCTGCGGAAACGAGCCGTTGCCGATCCAGTGCGACGAGAATCAATTGAAGCAAGTATTCATTAATTTCGTCAAAAATGCGATTGAGGCCATGCCCGCCGGAGGCCAAATTCAGGTCCGTATCGAGCGCAAGCAGCAGCTAGCCGTCGTTTCGGTGCAGGATCAAGGCTGCGGCATTCCGGAGGAGAGGCTTGCGAGCATTTGGCAACCCTTCTTCACGACCAAGGAGAAGGGGACCGGCTTAGGGCTGATGGTCAGCTATAGCATCATAGAGAACCACCACGGCACTATTCAAGTCGCCAGCCGCCAAGGCATCGGCTCGACGTTCGTCATTCAATTGCCGATTCTCCATGGACATGCAGCTCAGGAATAACGGATCGGAATTTCTTCGAACCGCTCGTTTTTGATCTGCTTGCGGAGTTGAACCTGCAAGATCCCGTCGCGAAATTCCGCTTTATTCAGATGTGGTTGAACCGGTACCGGCAGCTTTACGTTTTGCACCAGCTGTTCGGGACCTTCGATGCGCAGCTTCTGGGAGCTGACATACAGCTGCAGCTGCCTGGGATTGATCCCGCTCGGCAGCATGATCCGGACGATCACGCTCCGGTGCGTCTCGAACACCTCCGTCTCGAGCGTTTTGGCAGCCGGTTTGACCGTTTGCGCCATGGACCCCGGTATCGCCTGCTTCAACATCTGGGTGACGAACTTGTCCACCCACCCCAAATCGGTCGATTTTCCCGAATGAAAGGCCGATACGCCCTTGAACAGTTCCTCGAAGTGTTTCCAATTCATCCCAAATGGATCTTTATTGCCGGAATCCGCCATATGGACCCCTCCCATCCGATTCTCTCCCTCCATCATATGTCAATGTCGGAAATGGAGTGCGCTTCTCCATTCAATTAGCACCACTGGGCGAATTTCCTCATACTGTATTACATGTCGACTTCCAGGGAGAGGTGTTCGCATGCCGTCTATCGTCGGAAATGTCAAAATTCTCAGCGTCGGTCCCAGCTCGGTCGTACAATTCGGCGATGCCATCAATATCTCCCCCGTGAGCTCCTCCAAGACGTATGCCGGAGCGGGTTCGTTCAATACCGGCGATACATTCGGCCCGGCGCTGACGAATAATGCGGCCAGTATTTCGAAAGTCAATGATCAGGACGTGGTCGATTCCAGTCCGAAGACGGTGGAGGCCTAATGAATCTCATCGTAAATCAAACCATAATGATTCAGCAACTGAAGGTCGGGGGCATTACGAACTCCTCAATCTTGCAAATTGGCTGTGCGGGGATCATCAAGTCGCGGTCCAATCTATACAATACCGGTCAGTTCACGGGTCCGGCGCCGGAGACTGCGCAGCAAGGCAGCGGGCCCGGCACTCCGTTCGTCCCGCTGCCTAACCCGACCTAACATCGCAGTCATCGCTTCCTGGCTGTCCGACATAGGATAACTGTAGGACGTCGGATGAAGGGGAGCTCGCCATGAACAACGGCTACGATTGGAATACGATTTTCCGGCAGTTGTACACCCAATTGCTCTGGCAATCCGAGAAGCTGATCAAGATCGAGAACCAATTGGAGGATGTTTTGGCGGAGCTGGACGCAATCCGCAAGCAGAAGCCGGTCAATGTGGAGAAAATCGAATACAATTTCGATCAACTGAAGGTGGAGAAGCTGGACGGAACGCTGAATATCGGCATTACGCCGGACAACGCCAAGTCCATCGAGCAGTTCGCCATCGGCGACAACGATGTCGAGGTGGGGCCGATTCCGATCCAAACCGGCGCTCCGGAATCCTATGCCGCCGTCCAGAGCAACGTGAATCAATTTTTGCAAAACGAAGCGCCTTATGAAATCAAGGGGATGGAAAGCCAATTCGGGCTGGCGCTGCCGAATGAATACCGCGATCATATCGTGACCGATGTAAGCAAGCAGATCAACGCCCGCATCGCCCATTACATACAAGAATACGGCGTGGAAGATCGCGCGGAGCACCGGTCCGATCATATCGAAGCCATTACCGAGCGAGTCAAGGCTGACATTCGGCAAGGCATCGAGCAGTTTTTGCGATCGCTTCCCCCGCAGGAGGACGAGACAGGATGAACATGACCGTAGTGAATAAAGGCATTACCATCGGCCGGATCCAGGTGACGGGTGTTTCGAGCTCCTCCGTACTGATGGTGGGGGATACCGAGGTCATTACTTTGACTTCGGTGTTCGATACGCCGCCGGAGTCGCTGATAATCGGGCCATTCGTGCCGCTGGCGCCGGAACGATGATCGCGCCGAGCTGCCCATGGGCATGGCGTCCGCGCCGAACGGTGGCGGTAGGGGAGCTGCGCATGCTCTCGGTAACGAACGCCTCGATCGTGCAGATCGGCGACGTGAGGACGCTGCGTCCCTATAGCCGGGCGCTTGCCGTACAGCGGGAGATTTCGTTCTTTTTGGGAAACGAGGGCCATTTCGGCGATTTCCCTTTGTTCTGGGTGCCGATTCCCGAGCCGTTGCCGTTGTCGAACGTGAGGCTGAATGTGGTGAACGAGAATCCCGTCATTCAGGTGGCGAATTTGCAGGTGACGGCGGCGGCGTCTTCCTCGGTTGTGAAGCTGGGGCATGCATGCGTGGTCGATGCAGAGGCGCGGCTGCTGCACATTCGGCAGCTGCAGTCGGGGGAGCGCCCGGTTGGGCTACCGGATGATTTGGAGGAGTAGTGCGGGGCAACCGGCGATAGTGTAGCAGGTGAAGGACCGTCCATGTGGCGGTCTTTTTTGCCATATCAGAAAGACACCGATGCCGGCCTTAATATGACGCAATAAATAAAAGAAAATCGAATTATATATTGCACACTATTTTAACATATGGTATGTATTATATAAGCAAAGGCAGGATATGGATTGGGAGATATGATAGGGAGGCCATTACGATGCAGAGGCAAAGCCAGTGGGTAAAAGCGTTCGAAGAAGGACATGCAGGGGAGAGGGAGCTGCTTGGCGGTAAAGGGGCCAATTTGGCGGAGATGACACGAGCCGGCTTGCCGGTCCCTCCGGGTTTTACGATTACGACGGATGCTTGCCGGGACTACTACCGGACGGATCGAAAGCTGCCGGATGGCCTCATGGAAGAAGTGTTCGCCAAGCTGACCGAGCTGGAGAGCAAACAAGGCAAACAATTTGGCGTCGCTCCGACCCCGCTGCTCGTCTCGGTGCGTTCGGGATCGGTACACTCTATGCCGGGTATGATGGATACGATTCTGAACGTCGGGTTGAACGATCGGACAGTGGAGGCACTGGCTGAGCTTACGCAAAACGAGACGTTTGCTTATGACTGTTACCGGCGACTTGTGCAAATGTTCGGCAATGTCGTGTTCGGCATAGAAGGAATGCTGTTCGAGCGTCAGCTGCACGAGCTGAAGCGGGAACGGGGCGTGGAGCAAGACCGCGATGTGGATGCCGCCGGATGGAAGCAGCTATTGGAGCGGTATTCCGCTCTTATTCGTCGGCATGCGAGAAGGGAGTTTCCTCAGGATGTGAGGGAGCAGCTCACACTGGCGGTGGAAGCGGTGTTCCGTTCCTGGGACAATCCGCGAGCTCGCGTGTACCGTAAAGTACATCATATTCCGGACTCCCAGGGAACGGCGGTCAACATCCAGTCGATGGTGTTCGGCAACCGGGGGGAAGATTGCGGGACGGGCGTTGTGTTCACCCGCGATCCGTCGACGGGCGAGAAGGTGCTGTTCGGGGAGTTTCTGACGAACGCGCAGGGCGAGGATGTCGTCGCCGGCTCGCGCACGCCGCGGCCGATCGCCGAGCTGGCGGCAGAGATGCCCGCCGTCCACGGACAGCTGCTCGCTACCGCCGAGAAGCTCGAGCGCCACTACCGGGACATGCAGGACATCGAGTTCACCGTCGAGACGGGAACGCTGTACATCCTGCAGACCCGGAACGGCAAGCGCTCCGCGCAGGCGTCGATGAAGATCGGCGTCGACCTCGTGGCCGTTGGGGTGTTGACGCCGGAGGAGGCGGTGCTCCGCGCGGAGCCCGGCCATCTCGACCAGCTGCTCCATCCGACGATCGCGTCGGATGCCGAGCTGGACGTGCTGGCCGTCGGGCTCCCCGCGTCGCCGGGCGCCGCTACCGGTCAGGCGGTGTTCGACGCCGACACGGCCGAGCGCCTCGCCGCCTCCGGCAAACGCGTCATCCTCGTGCGCGCGGAGACGACGCCCGAGGATATCCACGGCGTACTGGCCGCGCAGGGGGTGCTCACGAGCCGCGGCGGCATGACGAGCCACGCGGCGGTCGTAGCCCGCGGCATGGGCAAGCCGTGCGTCTGCGGCTGCGAGGCGCTCGCGATCGACGTGGAAGCCGGTACGCTGTCGGTCGGCGGCCAAGTCGTTCGCGAAGGGGACTTCGTGTCGATCGACGGCGCGACAGGCCGCGTCATCCGCGGGTCGGTGCAGCTGAAGGCGGCGGAGATGACCGCCGAGCTGCAGCAGCTGCTGGTCTGGGCGGATGAATTCCGCACGATGAAGGTGATGGCGAATGCGGACAATCCGGAGGATGCGCGCAAAGCCCGCGAGTTCGGAGCGCAGGGCATCGGCTTATGCCGGACGGAGCACATGTTCTTGTCGCCGGAGCGGCTGCCGATCGTGCAGGCGATGATTCTCGCCGAGTCGAAGGAAGGCCGGATGGAGGCGCTCGGCCAACTGCTGCCGATGCAGCGGGCCGACTTCGACGGACTGTTCCGCGCCATGGACGGCTTGCCGGTGGCGATTCGGCTGCTCGACCCGCCGCTTCACGAGTTTCTCCCGAATATGGAGGAGCTGCGGGCGAAGTGGGACGACTTGCAAGCCGCCGGAGCAATTGATACTGCCGGTTCACCAGCGTCTAGCGAGCTTCAGCAATTAGAGCGGCTGATGCGCAAGGTGAAGTCGCTGCACGAGGTCAACCCGATGCTCGGCCAGCGCGGCTGCAGGCTCGGCATTCTGTACCCTGAGATCTACGAGATGCAGGCGGAAGCCGTCTTCCTGGCGATCCGGGATTGTATGCGCGACGGCGTGCAAGTGGTGCCGGAAGTGATGATCCCGCTCGTCGGCCATGTCAACGAGCTGAGTCTGCTCCGGGACATGGTGGAGCGGACGGCACACCATGTGCTGCAAGAGGACCTTCACCGCGTCGCCTACAAGGTCGGGACGATGATCGAGGTGCCTCGAGCCGCTCTAACGGCAGGCCGCATCGCGGAATGCGCCGATTTCTTCTCCTTCGGCACGAACGACTTGACGCAGATGACGTACGGCTACAGCCGCGACGATGCGGAAGGGAAATTCCTGTCCGCTTATGTCGACCGGGAGCTGCTCCCGGCGAACCCGTTTCAGGTGCTCGACACGGAAGGCGTCGGGCAACTGATCGAGCTGGCCGTAGAACGCGGCCGCCGCACCCGGCCGGGATTGAAGGCCGGCGTATGCGGCGAGCATGGCGGCGATCCGCAGTCGATCGCCTACTGCCACGGCATCGGGCTCGACTATGTCAGCTGCTCGCCGTTCCGCGTGCCGCTCGCCCGGATCGCCGCCGCACAGGCGAGGCTGCAGCAGTCGGCTGCGCCTAAGGCGTCGACCGAGGCGGCAGCTTCCCTGCAGATGCAAGCGGCCCAATAAAGCGGCTGTCCGCCTGCCAGACGGCAAATGTAGTGAGTCGTCTGGCATTTCTGCGCAATTCACGCTAACATAGTAGCTAATAGACGCTATTCGACAAGGAGGGAACCGTCATCGAATTATCGGCACGCCAGCTGGAGATGATCCGGCTGGTCAAACAGCACGCCCCGATTACCGGCGAGCAAATCGCGGAGCAGCTGCATCTGAGCCGTCCGACGATTCGGTCCGACCTGGCCCTGCTCGTCATGCTGGGGCATTTGGACGCCAAGCCGAAGGTAGGCTACTTCCTGGGCAAAGCCGCCGCTTCGGACTATCAGGGCTCTCGCAAGCTGCAGGGAATGAAGGTGAGAGACGTACAATCGGTACCGGTCATTCTGCTGGAGACGGCGACGGTGAACGATGCGGTCGTCGCGCTGTTCATGGAGAACGTAGGAACGATCATGATTACGGATGCCGAAGGGACGCTGCGGGGAATGGTGTCCCGCAAAGATTTGCTCAAGGTGACGCTTGGCAACGCCAATGCCGCCCAGATGCCGGTTAGCCTCGTGATGACCCGGCAGCCGAACCTCGTGACCGTGTCTCCGGACGAATCCGTCCTGGACGCGGCGCGCAAAATGATCCACCATCAAGTCGACAGCCTGCCCGTCGTCGCTTCGCCGGACGGCTCAAGCCGCCGGGAGGTCGTCGGCCGCATTACGAAGACGACGATGACCCGGCTACTCGTCGAGCTGGTCGCCGATCCGGATTCGCTATAGGAAGCCAAGGAGGAGCTTTGTGACACAGACGCCTCATACCATTTACATCTGCTCGGACGCGGTAGGGGAAACCGCGGAAGCCGTCGTCCGGGCGACGATGCGCCAGTTCGACGCCCATCAGGTGAAGATCAAGCGCTTCTCGCAAATCAAGCTCGAAGACGAGATTCGCCAGCTCATGGAAGAAGCGGCGAGGGACGGCGGCTTCGTCGCCTACACCCTCGTGCAGCCGGAGCTGCGGGAGATGATGCGCGAGGAGTCGATCCGGCTGAGCGTGAGAGCCGTGGACATCATGGGACCGGTGATGCAAGCGTTCATCGACACGTTCAACGACTCGCCGAAGAGCAAGCCGGGCCTTCTGCACGAGATGGACGACGATTATTTTCGACGCGTGGAAGCGATCGAATACGCGGTCAAGTGCGACGACGGTCGCGACACCCATGCCCTGCTGCAGGCGCAGCTCGTTCTATTGGGCGTGTCTCGGACATCCAAGACGCCGCTCAGCATTTTTCTCGCCCATAAAGGGATCAAGGTCGGCAATTTCCCGCTCGTGCCGGAGGTGAAGGCGCCGAAGGAGCTGTTCAAGCTGCCCCCGCAGCGTATCATAGGGCTAACGATGGACGCCGAGCAGCTGCTCAAGATTCGTACGGAGCGGCTGAAGGCGGTCGGCCTTCCTTACGGAGCGAAATACGCCACGCTGCAGCGCATCATCGAGGAGCTGGAGTATGCGCACGGCCTGATGAAGCAGCTCGGCTGCCCGGTCATCAACGTGACGGACAAAGCGATTGAAGAAACCGCAGGTATCATAATGGGGTATATGGCCTAATTATTAAAAGCAAGTGTAAGCCTAGTCGGACCGCAAACGTCCCTCATTCATTGACAGTGTCTCTTCTTTTCGTGCATGATTAAGGGGACAGCGGATGAATGGAGGGACGTTTCAATTTGACTGCGGAGCAAATATTGCGATTGATGTCGGAGCGGGGGCTGCGGATTACCGATCAGCGGAAGACGCTCGCCAAGCTGTTCGCGGAGACGGAAGGCTATGTGACGCCGAAAGACGTCTATGAATATATGGGCAAGCTGTATGCGGGGCTGAGCTTCGATACCGTTTACCGCAATTTGCGGGTGATGAACGATATGGGCATCGTGGAGCAGTTCGTGTTCGAGGACGGGGTGAAGTTCAAGGCGCATTGCGACGAGCATCATCACCATCATCATTTGTTTTGCCTGAATTGCGAGAAGACGGTCCCGATCGTCTATTGCCCGATGAACCGGATCGAAGGCGTGCCTGACGATTTCGAGGTTGTGCGCCACAAGTTCGAGCTATACGGCTATTGTTCATCGTGCCGGGACGCGAATGCATCGGCATCGAACCGCCATGCTGACTAAGACGCTGCAAGGACCGGTTCGATTTTACCGCAAATTCATATCGCCGCTCAAGCCGCCGACCTGCCGGTTTTATCCGACCTGCTCGGCTTATGCGCTGGAGGCGTTGGAAGTACACGGTCCGCTTAAGGGCTCTTGCTTGACGGTGATTCGGCTATGCAAATGCCATCCGTTCCATCCGGGCGGACTCGATCCCGTGCCTCCGAAGCGGGAGAGGGAGAACGTGGCGGAATGAAAAAAAGGGAGACCCCGACCAAGGGTCTCCCTTTCATTCTGTAATCAGTTGCCCGGCAAGTAGACGAGCTGGAACTGGCCGTAGGCGGACAGCAAGTAGACGTCTTTCCCTTTCGGATCGGTCAGCGGGAACACATACAGGATGTCGCCGGTCGTTTTGTTGCGCTGCACTTCGGCGTTTTGCAGGCTTTTGTTCCATTTGTACCCGGCTTTGTGCAGGTCTACGATTTTGAGCAGGAACGGTTTGCTCGTCGTAATTTCCACCAGCAGCTTCAGCTTCTCGAGCCCGATTACGTTTTCCACCGGACTGCCGCAGCCGCAATCCTGACCCGGTGCAGTAGCTGCGCCAGCCGCCGAAGCCAGCGTCACAGGCACCAGGAACAGGACGAGTGCCAGTACGGTCGCCACCCACAATTTGCTCATTTTTCTCATGAAATAGGTGCTCCTTTGCTACAAAATGGATTTCGATTTAGATTTCTATAGGACGCGCGATTATTCCTTGAGACGGGAGGACTAACTTGCTGGGTCGCAAGTGGGGGGTTCTTTATACCTGCATGCAGCGGCAGCTTGACAGAGGCTATGTTCTTTCGGTATATTTGCAATAACTGAATTGACAACCGATCCCCCATATGCTTTCCCATGAACGGAAGAGTACAGAGCTAGCCTATCCCAGAGAGCCGGATCCGCTGAAACCCGGCATAGGCGCCCTTTGGAACATGGTCCGGGAGGAATTGCGCTCGAGCACGACAGCCGTAACAGGCTGTTCGGCGTTAGGGCGCGACGCGGCAGCCGGCGTTACTGGCACAGTCTGGCAGCAGACTGACGAAGCTCCGCGCTCGCAAGAGGCGGGGGAATTTGGGTGGTACCGCGTGAGCAGAAGCTCTCGTCCCATAGGGGAGAGGGCTTTTTTTGTTGTTCAAAATCCGTATGCAAGCCGCCATATTCCGAAGGAGGAACGATTATGTCCGACACATCGACATCCAAGCGCAAGTCTTACTACATTACGACTCCGATTTATTACCCGAGCGACAAGCTGCACATCGGCCATGCCTATACGACGGTTGCCGGCGACGCGATGGCCCGCTACAAGCGGCTGCGCGGCTACGACGTCATGTACTTGACCGGAACCGACGAGCACGGGCAGAAGATCGAGCGCAAAGCCGCCGAGAAAGGCGTCACGCCGCAGCAGTTCGTGGACAACATCGTGGGGGGCATCAAAGAGCTGTGGAACAAGCTGGACATCTCGTACGACGACTTCATCCGGACGACGGAGGAGCGCCACAAGGCAGTTGTTCAGCGTATTTTCGACCGGCTGCTGCAGCAAGGCGACATTTACCTCGATACGTACGAGGGCTGGTACTGCACGCCCTGCGAGTCGTTCTTCCTGGAGCGTCAGCTCGACAACGGCAATTGTCCCGATTGCGGCCGCCAGGTGGAGAAGGTGCGGGAGGAAAGCTATTTTTTCAAAATGAGCAAATACGCCGATCGGCTGCTCGCGTATTACGAGGAGAACCCGACGTTCATTCAGCCGGAGTCGCGCAAAAACGAGATGGTCAACAACTTCATCAAGCCGGGGCTGGAGGATTTGGCGGTTTCGCGGATGTCGTTCGACTGGGGCATCAAGGTGCCTCGCAACCCGAAGCATGTGATCTATGTCTGGATCGACGCCTTGTCCAACTACATTACGGCTCTCGGATATGACACGGACCATCCGGAGAAATTCCAGACGTATTGGCCGGCGGATGTGCATCTGGTCGGCAAAGAAATCGTTCGTTTCCACACGATCTATTGGCCGATTATGCTGATGGCGCTCGATCTGCCGCTGCCGAAGCAAGTGTTCGCGCATGGCTGGCTGCTGATGAAGGACGGCAAAATGTCGAAATCCAAAGGCAACGTGGTCGATCCCGTGGTGCTGATCGAGCGTTACGGCCTGGATGCGCTTCGTTATTACTTGCTGCGGGAGGTGCCGTTCGGCGCGGACGGGACGTTCACCCCGGAAGGATTCGTGGAGCGGCTCAACTTCGATCTGGCGAACGACCTCGGCAACCTGCTGAACCGGACAATCGTCATGATCGACAAATACTTCGGCGGCGTGATCCAGCCCTACATCGCCGACGCCACGGCGTTCGACGCTCCGCTGCTCGAGACTTACCGCACGACGCTCGCCAAGTACGAAGAGGCGATGGAGCGGATGGAGTTCTCGCTCGCGCTCGCTTCCGTCTGGACGCTGATCGGCCGGACGAACAAATACATCGACGAGACGCAGCCGTGGATGCTCGTCAAGGACGAGGCGACTCGCCCGGCGCTCGGCTCCGTGCTGTACCACCTCGCCGAATCGCTGCGCGTGTCGGCGGTGCTGCTCCAGCCGTTCCTGACGCGGACGCCTGGCAACATCTTCGCCCAGCTCGGGCTGGACGCGACGGACCGCCGCTTGACCGGCTGGGACAGCGTCGTCGCCTTCGGCCAGCTCCCGGCGGGCACGAGGGTGGCCAAGGGCGAGGCGATGTTCCCGCGGCTCGACGTTCCCGTCGAGACGGCTTTCATCGCCGAGTCGATGGGCGGCGGCGCTGCGGCTGCACCGGCCGCCGCCGAGGGTGCGGCGGGCGCGGCTGGCGGTGCGAAGGCACCCGCGCCAGCGGCCCCTGCAGCGGCGCCGGCCCCTGGCGCCGACAGCTTCCCGGAAATCGGCATCGACGATTTCCTCAAGGTCGAGCTGCGCGTCGCGCAGGTGCTCGCCGCGGAGCAAGTGCCGAACGCCGACAAGCTGCTCAAGCTCCAGCTGGATCTTGGCAGCGAGCGGCGGCAGGTCGTCTCCGGCATCGCGAAGTATTACTCGCCGGAGCAGCTGGTGGGACGCAAAGTCATCTGCGTCGTCAACCTCAAGCCCGTCAAGCTGCGGGGCGAGCTGTCGCAAGGGATGATCCTCGCCGCCACGGAAGGAGACAAGCTGACGCTCGCGACCGTCGCCGAGGATATCCCGGTCGGCTCGCGCGTGAAATAACAAACAAAAGCTGCCTGCTCGCTGACGGACCACGGTCCGCAGCGCCAGGCAGCTTTTTTAGGCCGTTGGCCCGGGAGTCCAACGCTATCATTCGCGTGCGTCCTGCCCAGATGTATGAGATTTGTGCATCTGGGGGCCGATTTCGGCTTTTTCCCGGCTTAGATGTACAAAATTTGTACGGCTGACCCTGATTTTTCCCGTTCAGATGTCCATTTTTATATACTTTGGCTGCGAAATTAGCCTGCTTTTGGGTGCAGTTGTACAAATCCTCTACATCTGTAGCCGATAATCGGGGTTTCGGACCTTCAGATGTAGAATTGTTGTACATCTGATACCAGGCTCCAGCTGAACACTATCGCCGGTAGTCACACCGTTTTGAACCAAACTTCGCTCCATATGAACCATTTTTCGCAAGCCAGCTCTACTGGGAGAGCAACAAAAGGTCGTAGCGCACCAAATGCGGGAATTCGAGGGATTGTTATGTTTATTCGCCCCACTGACCTCCGTTCCCCTGTAACCATCTTGCTCGCCTTGTTACCATCTGGACAGCAGGCGTCGATTAATCGTAATCATAACGATTAATCGTTGACAACACCACCACTCAGGACGTATAATTCGCATTGTAAATAGAAATACTTACGATTTACAAAATTTCGTTGGAGGGTTCATCGACAATGTCTAATTATACTACATCTCGAAGGCTCTTGTCCGTTATTATTACGATTATGCTCTCCGCCGTATCCGTGTTCGCACTCACAGGCTGCGGCCAGTCCAACGTCAAGCTCGATCCCGCCAAGGTGAACGTTGTGACAACGTTTTACCCGCTGTACGACTTCTCCCGCCAGATCGGAGGGGAGCACGTCAATGTGATTAACCTCGTCCCGGCCGGCGTCGAACCGCATGAGTGGTCGCCGAAGAGCCGCGACCTGAAGAACATGACGCAAGCGCAGCTATTCGTCTATAACGGCGCGGGCTTCGAAGGCTGGGTGCACGACTTCCTCGACAGCCGCAAGGACAACGCGAAGCCGATCGTCATCGAGGCGAGTCAAGGCATTCCGCTGCTGAACGCATCCGAGGAGGAGGGCCACGACCATGACCACAAGCATGAAGCCGGCGTCGACCCGCATGTGTGGGTTAGCCCGAAATCGGCGATCCGCATGGCGGAATCGATCAAGAACGGGCTGATCCAAGTGGACCAAGCGCATAAAGCCGATTACGAGGCGAATTACGCCAGGCTGGCCGCCCAACTCCAGGCACTCGACGCGAAGTTCAAAGACTCGCTCGCCAAAGCTCCGCGCAAAGAAATCGTCGTTTCGCACCAGGCGTTCTCCTATTTGGCCCGCGACTACGGCTTGACGCAAATGCCGATCATGGGTCTGTCGCCGGATTCCGAGCCGACCGCCAAGGACATGATGGCGATCAACAAGTTCGTCAAGGAGCATCAAGTCAAATACATCTTCTTCGAGGAGCTCGTCTCCGACAAGCTGGCGAAGACGCTCGCCGGCGATGCCAAGATTGAGACGCTTGTGCTGAATCCGCTGGAAGGGTTGACGGAGGAGCAGATAAGAGCAGGCGAGAATTATATTTCCGTTATGGAGCGCAATTTGCAAAATTTATTGAAAGCATTACAATAAGACATGATACTTGTGCCCGTCCTCCCGGAGTACTAGAGTGAGAGCGGCGAGGCAGAAAGAACGGGATCCAATATGCCTACTACTAGCGCTACATTTAAAATGATAGAGAGCGAGCAGGCGCATTGCCACGACAGCGTCATTACGCTCGAGGATGTTTCGTTCCGCTACAACGATCGTACGGTGATCGACAAGCTGAACTTCACCGTGTACCAGCGGGACTTCGTCGGGCTAATAGGCTCGAACGGAGCCGGCAAGACTACGCTGCTGCGCATGATCGTCTCGCTTATGCAGCCGGAGCAAGGGACGATCCGGCTGTTCGGCCAGCCGATCCAGCAGTTCAAGGACTGGGAGCGGATCGGCTACGTGCCGCAGAAAAATTCGTTCAACCCGCTGTTCCCGGCGACGGTGCGCGAGGTGGTGCAGTCCGGCCTCTTCGGCCGGAAGAAGCTGTTCCGGCGCATCACGAAGCAGGACGCGCAGAAAACCGAGGATGCCTTGCACGCCATGCGCATCGAGGATATTGCGGAGCGCCGCATCGGCGAGCTGTCCGGCGGACAGCAGCAGCGGGTGTTTCTCGCCCGCGCGCTGATCAACAACCCCGCCCTGCTTATTCTGGACGAGCCTACGGTCGGCATCGACGCCGAGACGCAGGCCGGCTTTTTCCACATGATCCGGCATATGCACGAGCATCACAATATCACGTTCCTGATGGTATCGCACGATATCGAGATGATGCATGCCTACCTCGGTCATGAGCCCGCGCAGACGAGCGGCAAGCTGAAGTTTTACGTCAAGCACTCGCATGAGCTGGAGAACTGCCGGGAGACGAACGTCGCCCACTCCCTGCGCGATTTGCGCCTGCAGACCGGGGAGCGGGAGTCGGTGTTTCAGTAAAGCGGCGGAGGAGAGAAGCGGTTGGATATTTTTCAGGAATACTTTTTCCAGCGGGCGCTGATCGGGGGCGTGCTGATTGGATTCATGGCGCCGCTAATGGGCGTTTTCCTCGTCTTAAGGCGTCTGTCTATGATAGGGGATACGCTGGCGCATGTGTCGATTGCCGGGGTGGCATTCGGCTTCCTGCTTGGGGTATACCCGCTCGGAATCGGCTTGCTGTTCGCGGTGCTCGCTTCATTCGCCATCGAAAAGCTGCGCAAAGCCTATAAGACCTATGCCGAGCTGTCCATCGCCATCATCATGTCGGGCGGAGTTGCGCTGGCGACATTCCTGTTCACCCTCGGCAGAGGGTTCAACATGGACGTCACCAGCTATTTGTTCGGGAGTATTTACACACTAAGCTGGGCGGATCTGTGGCTGGTCGCCGCCGTGACAGTGATCGTCGTTGTCGTGCTGCTCCTGACCTTCAAGGAAATGTTCCTGCTCGTGTTCGACGAGGATGCTGCAGGCGTCAGCGGACTTCCGGTCCGTACGCTCAATCTGCTCACGACCGTGCTGACCGCGCTTGTTATCGGCGTAGCGATCAAGATCGTCGGCGCGCTGCTCGTCTCCGCCTTGCTGACCGTCCCGGTCGCATGCAGTCTAGTCGTGGGCCGGAGCTTCCGTCATTCCGTCTGGATGGCCGTCCTGTACTCGGAAGTTGCGGTTGTAGGCGGACTTGTCGCTGCAGGCATCTGGAGCTGGGCGCCGGGAGCGACCGTCGTGCTGACGCTCATTGCGCTCCTGATCGTCTCGCTCACATTCAAACGCGGGATGAGGGTCTAAAAGCAAGCGGACGCCGGACGCCGAATCACACAACGACACGGAGGTGGCTGGAATGGAGCAAATAAACGTATGGATCGCCTTCTGGGCGGGCTTTGCCTCGTTTATTTCGCCTTGCTGTTTGCCCTTGTACCCTTCCTATTTATCCTATATTACCGGTATTTCCGTACAGCGCTTGCGCGAGGACCGATCGGTTAAAGAAGTGCGGCGGGCGACCGTTTCGCATACGCTGTTTTTTATACTCGGATTTTCCATCGTGTTCTATACGCTTGGCTTCGGGGCGGGACTGCTCGCGGATTGGTTCGACGCATACCGTGACCTGCTGCGCCAACTGGCGGCGATCTTCATCCTGGTGATGGGGCTTATGCTCCTCGGGATATTCCAGCCGAAATGGCTGATGAGCGACCGCAAGTTCCAATTCAAATACAGACCCGCCGGTTATTTGGGCTCGGTGCTGATCGGCATGGGCTTCGCGGCCGGCTGGTCGCCTTGCGTCGGACCGATTTTGTCCGCGATCCTCATGTTGTCCGCGACGGAGCCCGGCGTCTGGTTCAAAATGATCACGGCCTATTCGCTCGGCTTCGCGATCCCCTTTTTCATCCTGGCCTTTTTCATCGGCTCGACCAAGTGGATTCTACGCTATTCTTCGCTTATCATGAAAATCGGCGGCGCTTTGATGATCGGCATCGCCATCCTTCTCTATTTCGACAAAATGATTTTGATCACCATCTGGCTGCAGGAACGTACGCCGAATTGGCTCAAATTTTAACGGTTCGTTTGGCGATTTTGTATTTCTCGAGCTCCGACTCTCCGGGAAACTGGCCGCCGAAAGCGGGTTTCCCGCCTACTTGCGTTGCAGGGTCAAACAGTGTATCATACATTAGACGATTGCGTCCGGTCGCTGTGGGATATGGGAACCGAAGGGGGGAGCAAGTTGGCGGCAACTCCAAGTATGGAAGACTATCTGGAGAGGATTTACAAGCTGATCGACGAAAAAGGGTATGCAAGAGTGTCCGACATCGCCGAAGGCTTGGAAGTTCATCCCTCATCCGTTACGAAAATGATCCAGAAGCTGGATAAGGACCATTATTTGATTTACGAACGGTATCGCGGACTCGTGCTGACTTCCAAGGGGAAGAAGATGGGCAAACGACTCGTAGACCGTCACCATTTGCTAGAATCGTTTCTCCGGGTCATTGGGGTTCAAGAGGAGAACATTTATAAGGACGTAGAAGGAATCGAGCATCATCTCAGCTGGGACTCCATCACATGTCTGGAAGCGCTGGTGCAGTACTTGAACAAGGATCCGGACCGGGTGAACGAGCTGATGAACATCCGCAAGGAACTGGAATCCGAATAGCTTTGATTGGCGAAGAACGCTTATCTCCGGATAGGCGGTTTTTTTGCGTTCCACATACGTACAACCTCAGCCCGCATACATACAAGTAAACACATTCTGGCTGAAAAGGTGGACGCCTATGAAAATGAATGGGGTGTTTGAAGGAGGGGGGGTTAAGGCGATCGGTCTGGTAGGGGCTCTGAAGGCGGCGGAAGAAAGGGGAATCGACTTCCCTCAAGTGGCGGGGACGTCATCGGGCGCTATTGTAGCTTCGTTGCTGGCGGCGGGCTATACGGCGGATGAGATGAAAGAGCTGATCATGCAAGCGCCATTCCGGAGATTTCTGAAGCGCTCTTGGCTGATGGACATTCGAGTCATCGGACCGACGCTTAAGCTGCTGATCAAAAAAGGGCTCTATTCCGGCGACGAGCTGGAGAAATGGATATACAATCGGCTGCAAGCGAAAGGGGTTCGCACGTTCGGAGATTTGCCCAAAGACAAGCTGCGAATCGTGGCCTCCGATATTACGATGGGGCGGCTGCTGGTGCTGCCGGACGACATAGAGGACTATGGCATCGAGCCGAAACGTCTGCTGGTGGCCAGGGCGATCCGGATGAGCACGAGCATCCCTTATTTCTTCGAGCCGGTCATCATCCGCAAGGCTGCGCGGCTGCGCAAGCAAGGGGAAAGCTTCGCCGATCAATTCATCTACGTCGTAGATGGAGGGCTGCTGAGCAATTTCCCGCTCTGGATATTCGACAACCAGTCGGTAGGCGTACGAGATCAGGATGTAGTGCCGACGCTTGGTTTCCGGCTGATCGACAAGCATCAGGAGCACGCCCACAAGATCGTCGGGCCGATCACGATGTTCCAGGCGCTGTTCGAGACGATGCTGGAGGCGCATGACGAGCGGTACATTGAAGAGAAAAACCGTTTCCGGACGATTAAAATCCCGACGCTGGGCGTCAAGACGACGGACTTCGATATTTCGAAGCAGAAGAGCGAGGAGCTGTTCGAGTCCGGCTACATGGCGGGCAAACGATTTTTCGAGCGTTGGTCGCATACGCATTACATGAATCAATTCAAGCAATATGTGCGAAAATGAATCGAACACAAAAAAGCCGCCGTTCGTCGAATGCCGAATCGGGCGGCTTCTTCATGATTAGTGGTACGGATAAGGCGGATCGTTGTCTTTGTCGTCTTTCTTGTTGCCCTGGATCACCTTGAACGGCATCGGCTTGCGTTTGTCGCGGGCCGATCTGCCGCGAGACGAGGCGGAGTTCGTGTATGAACGCGGCTGTCTCAGCTTGCGCCATCGGCTCGGGGGAAACTTCCATAGCAGGAAAACAGCTCCGAAGATCACGATGGGAATGATGAGCTGCGTCGGGTTGTGCACAAAGCTGCTCGTAATTCCGATAAACAGCAATACCCCGATTGCGTAAATCGACCAATGCGTACGCCGTCCCATACTCATACCCTCCTTGCGCGAATGTCTCTTATGCGTTGCCGGCTGCCGTTTGGAGCTTGGCGGACTTGTCGTCGTTCAACTGCTGGTTGTCGATCTCCAGCATCCGATTGAAGGAAGCAATCGATACCTCGACTTGATCGTCGGTCGGTTCTTTGGTCGTCAGCTTCTGCAGCCATAGCCCGGGATATCCGAGGAAACGGAGCACCGGCACCTCCCGCAGGGAGTTCGTGAACCGCAGCACCTCATACGAGAGGCCGATGACGAGCGGCAGCAGGATGATGCGCTGCAGCAAGCGTTCCCATATAGTATCATATTCGACGAAGGAATATACGATTACACCGACCAGCACAGTAAAAACGATGAAGCTGCTGCCGCAGCGGTAGTGGAGCGTGTTGAAGCTCTGCACGTTTTCCACGGTTAACGGCTTGCCGGCTTCATAGGCGCTAATTACTTTATGCTCCGCGCCGTGATATTGGAACAGCCTGCGGATGACCGGCGTCAGCGAGATGAAGTAAATGTAGCCGAGGAGCAGCACGATCTTGATCGCGCCTTCCACAAGGTTATGCCCGATTTGATTCTCGAACAGGGAACCGAACAGCAATTCTTCAAGAGCCGCCGGTACGAGCGTGAAGATGAATTTGCCGAAAATAAAGGAGAGCACCCCGACAACGGCAACCCCCAGGATCAGCGACAAATTGCCGAAGCCCTTCGACTTTTTGCCGTTTTGGTCGTCCTGCTTGGCTTTATCCTCGCCGTCCTCGTCCAGCTCTTCCTCGGCGTAAACCTCAGCGGAGAAGTTCAGATGCTGCGCGCCTTTGGCGCTGGATTCGATGATGGCGACCAGTCCGCGGAGAAGCGGGATTTTCTTCAGAGCTTGAACCCAACCGATCTCTTTCTTGGGCACCTCGAAAAATTCGAGCTGTTGATTTTTTCTCCGCACAGCGGTTACGTGTACGGTACGGCCGGCGAACATGACGCCTTCCATGACGGCTTGTCCGCCGTAGATGGCCGCCCCGGCCGGCGGCTGCGATTGCGACTTCGACACGAGGTCACCCCCTTCTAAGTTAGGTTTCATAGGAATGGAGCTGCTATGCATTCCTCTCTATTCTATCGAATTCCGGCTCGAAATGCTACCGGTTTACTCGGCGGGACAATCGCGCATACTAATCGCAATGATGTCCAGAGAGGAAGAAAGCGACATGGCGAATCAAGACGTGGAACAGACTCATCCTGACGGCAGCGAAGCTCACACGGGGGACGGACGGCAAGCCGACGAAAACTCGGTGGAGGCGATGCGGACAGCGGACCGGGGCGAAGCCGGGGCATCGCGGGAGAAGCCGGAGGAAGAGGGCAACGAGCAGCAAGATCGATCGAACGCGAAGGGCAAACACGAGAAATCGAAAACGAAGCCGGCGCTGTATGCGCTGCAGATCGGCTTTTTCGCCGGGCTGATCTGGGGCGGATTGCGGATTGTAGAGTACTACTTCCGTTTTACAAAAGTACATCCTACCTTTCTGATCAAGCCTTGGTCCACACCCGACTTCAACCGCACCGCCTGGGGTTATATGACCGGCTGGGCGGCCTTTATCGTGTTTTCCATTGTGGCGGCTGTGCTCTATTCTTTGTTCCTGCGCAAAATAAAAGGACCCTGGATGGGGATGCTGTACGGGCTTATCTGGTTTGTGCTGCTGCATTTGGTCATCGGACCGCCGCTCGGCATGATGAAGCCGCTTGGTACGATCGATTGGAATTCGCTTATTGCCGACGGATGCCTTTATCTATTGTGGGGGCTGTTTATCGGCTATACGATCGAGTTTACGTTCAACGACGAGCAGAAGCGGGAGCCGACCGTCTCCTTTGCCTGAAGCGGTGTCGAAAGAAAAAGTTCTCTTCCCCGGGAAACTTATGGTAAAATGGCTACGGTAGCGGGCGGTTCCCCTTGATGGCGATCGACCCGCGCAATTTTTGAATACGGGGATGTTGCGTGCGATGAAACAAATACTCGTGCTGAACGGGCCGAATTTGAACATGCTGGGCATCCGCGAACCGGGCGTTTACGGAACGGTTTCGCTTGCCGGCATCGAGAGCAGCTTGCGGCGTCTGGCTGAGCAGCTGCATGTGAACTTGGAATTTTATCAGTCGAATCACGAAGGAGCGCTTATCGATCGCATCCATGCCGCTTATGGCGCGAAGGACGGCATCTTGATCAATCCGGGTGCTTTTACTCATTACAGCTATGCGATCCGGGATGCGCTCAGCTCCGTGCAATTGCCGACCGTCGAGGTGCATTTGTCCAATATTCATAAGCGCGAGGCGTTCCGTCACGTATCCGTGACGGCAGCGGTCTCGGTCGGGCAAATTGCCGGCTTCGGGTCGCACAGCTATGAGCTCGGCTTGCTGGCATTGCTTCGTCACTTAGAGGAAAAGGGTGAATCCTGATGGTACAAGCGCGGTTGGCCACATTCAGACAGCTTCTGGGGGAACGCAAGCTAGAGGCGATGCTTGTAACGAACAGCTACAATCGCAGATACTTATCCGGCTTCACCGGCTCGTCCGGCGCTTTGCTCATAACACCTGACCAGGCCGTGCTGCTAACGGACTTCCGGTACCGGACGCAGGCCCCGCAGCAAGCGCCTCACTTCCGGCTTGTGGAGCATAAGCCCAAGCTGATCGAGACGGCGGCGGAGCTGCTGGCCGAATGGAAGATCGGCGAGCTCGGCTTCGAGCAGCAGGACGTTTCGTACGGCACATACGCGGCTTACTCGGCAAGCCTCGGCTCGATCAAGCTTGTGCCGACCGACGGCTGGATCGAGGAGCTGCGCATGGTGAAGGACGACGCCGAGCTGGCTGTCATGCAGGAAGCGGCGGAGCTCGCGGATCGCACGTTCCAGCATATGCTGACCGTGCTGAAGCCGGGACTTAGCGAGAACGACGCCGCGCTGGAGCTTGAATTTTTCATGCGCCGGCATGGGGCGACTTCGACTTCGTTCGAGACGATCATCGCCTCCGGCGAACGTTCGGCGCTGCCGCATGGCAAGGCGAGCGAGCGGATCATGAAGACCGGCGAGTTTGTGAAGATGGATTTCGGCGCCTACTACAAGGGCTATTGCTCGGACATTACGAGAACGGTCGTGCTCGGGCAAGCGTCGGAGAAGCATCGCGAAATATACGACATCGTCCTGGAGGCGCAGCAGCTGACGCTGGATCGCATCCGTCCGGGCATGACCGGCAAACAAGCTGATGCGATTGCCCGCGATGTGATCAAGAAGTATGGCTATGGCGATTACTTCGGTCACGGTACGGGACACGGACTCGGGATGGAGATCCATGAAGCGCCCCGGTTGTCTTTGACGGGAGAGACCGTGTTGAAGCCAGGCATGACGGTGACGGTGGAGCCGGGCATTTACTTGCCGGATTTCGGCGGAGTGCGCATCGAGGACGACATCGTCATGACCGATTCCGGGATGCGCCGATTGACACAGGCGACAAAAGACTTTATTATCATCGATTAGGGACACTTATGCCCGCCATGCGATGCGGGAACACGTACATTTTTAGGAGGAAACTCGCGTGATTTCAGTAAACGATTTTCGGACAGGTCTTACCATTGAAGTTGACCACGACATTTTCACTGTAATGGACTTCCAGCATGTCAAACCCGGCAAGGGTGCGGCGTTCGTCCGCTCCAAGCTGAAGAACCTGCGCAACGGCAACACCGTCGAGCGCACGTTCCGCGCAGGCGAAGACGTGGGCCGGGCTCACGTAGAGAACCGTGCGGTCCAATACTTGTACGCCAGCAACGACGAGCACACGTTCATGGATAACGAAACTTACGATCAATTCTCGCTGTCGGAGAAACAGCTGGAGTGGGAGCTGAAGTTCCTGAAGGAGAACATGGTCGTGAACATCGTCAGCTACCACGGCGAAATTCTCGGCATCAATATGCCGAACAGCGTCGAGCTGAAGGTTGTTGAGACCGAGCCGGGCATCAAGGGCAACACGGCGACGGGCGCCTCGAAGAACGCCAAGCTCGAAACCGGCCACAACGTGCAAGTACCTCTGTTCATCAACGAGAACGACGTGCTTCTGATCAGCACCTCGGACGGCAAGTACATTTCCCGCGCTTGATCGCACGGGTTAGGAGCCTTCTTCTGCTTGCGCAGGAGGGGCTTTTTGTTTGTTGGGTTATTGCGCTCCACCGCAGGCGGATGGAGTAATTTTCACGCTGTTACTCTGCTGCTGCTGTGTGCTATAATACTTTATTAGTAAATCCAAGCAGGTCAGCAAATGCGAGTGTAGGGAGTGAGCAAGGTTGTCTCTGATAGTAATGAAGTTCGGGGGAAGCTCCGTCGGGGATGCGGAGCGGATGAAGCGCGTAGCGAAGCGGGTGTTGGAGCGCAAGCAAGAGGGGAACCGCTGTGTCGTCGTCGTCTCGGCGATGGGCGATACGACGGACGATCTGATCGATCTGTCCAAACAAATCGTTGTCGGCACACCGTCGACGCGCGAGATGGATATGCTGCTTACGACCGGGGAGCAAATTTCGATCGCCCTGCTGTCGATGGCCATACAGAGCATTGGCGGGGATGCGGTCTCGTTCACAGGCTGGCAAGCCGGCATGCGGACGGAAGCCGTTCACGGCAAAGCCCGGATTACCGATATTCAGCCGAAGCGGGTGCTGGATGCGCTCGACCAAGACAAGATCGTCATCGTGGCCGGCTTCCAGGGGATGACCGACGACGGCGAAATTACGACGCTCGGCCGCGGCGGCTCCGATACGACGGCGGTTGCATTGGCTGCGGCGATCAAGGCCGATCTGTGCGAGATCTACACCGACGTGGACGGAGTGTATTCGACCGATCCGCGGATCGTGAAGGTAGCGCGCAAGCTGAAGGAAGTTTCTTATGACGAAATGCTTGAGCTGGCGAATTTGGGGGCGGCGGTGCTGCATCCACGTGCGGTTGAGTATGCGAAGCATAACCAAGTGCAGCTGGTCGTCCGGTCCAGCTTTACCTATAACGAAGGAACACATGTGAAGGAGGAAGCGGTCATGGAGCAAGGCATTGTCGTACGCGGCATCGCCTCCGATAAGAACGTATCGCGGGTTAGCATTCTAGGAGTGCCGGAGAAGCCGGGCCAATTGGCCAAAGTATTCGGCGCGCTGGCGGCGGAGAAGGTCGACGTCGACATCATCGTACAAGGCGGCGTTCGCGGCGGGGAAGCCGACACTTCGTTCACGCTCGCATCCTCGGATCTGGAGAAAGCGCTCGTCATCTTGCGCCGCATTCAGCCGGAGGTCGGCTTTAATGACATTCAGTCCCAGTCCGGTCTGGTGAAGGTGTCGATCGTCGGCGCCGGCATGGTCAGCAACCCGGGAGTCGCTGCGACGATGTTCGCGGCCATCTCCGAGCTGGGCGTCAGCATCAACACGGTGAGCACGTCGGAGATCCGCGTCTCCTGCATCATCGAGAGCGAGAAGCTGGCGGACGTGGTGCGTGCGCTGCACACGGCTTTCGGCCTCGACACGACGGAGCAGGCGTTCGTGGGCGGTCCTTCGGAGCGCCGGTAAGCTGCGCGAGTGAGTGCTGGAACGAAGTAAGACCTTGGATGTTCCCTATGAGGGAGCCGGCCAAGGTCTTTTTTTAATGTACCGGTAATTGTTCCGATGAAAAGGCAATATACGCTCGCCCTGATGGTCCTTCCTTACACTTTCCCGAATATAAACGTCACGATCTTGAGCAGCAGCGCGGTAATGCCGGCCGCCATAAGCGGACCGACCGGGATGCCTCGCAGGAAGATAATGCCGAAGATCGATCCGATCACAAGCCCGACGATCAGCTGCGGATCCACCTTGAGCAGGTCGAGTCCCTTGCCGTTCATGTAGGTGGCGATTGCGCCTCCGGTCAAGGCAATGATGCCGGGCCAGGAAGTGAACACGTTCATAACATCCTTAAAGGTAATCCGTCCGTTGGCGAAAGGGACAAGCACGCCCATCGTCAGGAACAGGAGGCCAAGCTCCAGGCCGCGCCGCTCGATAGCCGGGAAGAAGCGATCCAAGTGAATCAATTTGATGGCGAGCAGCACGCATGCCGCTGTCGTAATGATCGGGGAGCGCCCGATCAGCCCGATCGCAATCAGGGCAAGCAGAATCAGATCGCCGTTCATTTAAGGTGGTCCCCTGTCCTCTGGATTCCTTCTAAGTCTATGAGGACAAGACGGAAATAGAACTCCCGTGAGAACCGGTCGTCGCGGTCATAACCGTACCATGAAGCTGCGGGACAATCGGGTGCCGGTTCAGCTGCGCGCAATAGAGCACGTCATCGCGATTGCCCAGCTTGCACAGCTTGCGGCCGCTGGCGGAAGCGAGCAGAGCGGTAGGCAAGTCGTCATGGCACGACAAATAAGCCTGCCGCATAGCCAGTCCGAAATCATTCACTTCCAACTGCTCCGCCCCTGTCTTACGCACCAGCTCCTCCACGAGCGCGCCTGCGCACAGGCCGTCCTCCAGGCAAAACTCGTCTTGCGTGCCGGAGCAGACGATGGCGATTTCCCGCCGCAGCTCCGCCGCTCTTCGAGCCGCCGCTTCCACATTCAGCAAACTGCCGGCCAGCACCGATTCGGCGCGAAGCGATTTCTGAATCGCCCGCGTTCCGTTCGTGGTGGTCAGAATGATGCGGCGCCCCGCTACATCCGGACCTTGAAACTCCAGCGGAGAGTTGCCGAGATGGAAGCCGGCAATTTTCTTGCAGAACCGTTCGCCGCCCAGCCAATCGTCCGGCTCCTGCTGCTGCTTCGCCTGCTGAACCGTCTCGACCGGAACGATGCCGGAGGCTCCGTGAGCAAGCGCGGTGACAATCGTACTCGTAGCGCGCAGCACGTCGATGACGATGACGGTTTTGTATACGAAGTCGTCGCTGCGAGCCTCGATGACGCTGGGGATGACATGAATCTGCATCGGAAGCCCTCCTTCTGTTCCTTGCTGCTTAGTTAAGGCTGAGAGCTGACCGGGGTGCCGCTCCAGCTAAGCGTATCCGAGCGCAAGCCCCGGCGCAGCGACTCCAGCGAGAAGACGTCAGTTGGAGCGATATTGCCCAAATTGACGGACGGCCCAAGCTTTTTCAGCAGATGCACTTGCTGGGACTTCTGAGGCGTTTCCCACAAAATTCGGCTAGGGTCAGGGAATAGCTGAATCATGCTCTGCAGCATATCGTCCCGACAAGCCCCGTGTTCGTCGAAGATGCCTACGCCTTCTCCCGATTCGCGCGCTTCGATCGTCACGAGCGAAGCGCCTCGCTCCACATCCTCGATCACCGTCTCGATCAACTGATCCAGCTCGATGCGGGAGCCCCAATATTTTTTGCCGTACTCCGTATAAACCGTAAGTCCCGCCTCTCTGCCCCGCGTGATCAGCTCGTTGCGGAGCGGCCGCTCCATGTCGATCGTACCATCCGATACTTCAATCGCATTAAAGCCCAACTGACGAATCATTCGCAAGCAGTCTTCGACCTCGTTTTGGACGACCGCCACTTCCAGGAACGTCCCTCCCGGCATCATCTCGACGCCGGCGATCGCCGCCATTCGTAGTTTTTGTTGCAGTAGCGGCATCGGGTAGAGCGGACTTGTACCGAAGCCGAGCTTGAGCATATCGATATAAGGAGCGGCCGTGAGCAGCAAATCTTCGAAAGCGTTCAACCCCAGTCCCTTGTCGATGACCATCGTTTTGCCGGAGGTGCGGGGCTTTCTCTGTCGCTGCCCGGTAGGGTCTTGTAGAATGGCTGGCCATTCCAGTCGTGATGTCACGTCCATTGGATATACAAGTCTCCTCGCTGTAGAGAATCATTCTGAATGACGTATGGAAGCAATATATGCGTTTCGTTTTGGCGGTGTGCCCACATGCCTAAAAAGAGACAACCCCGCATACAGTTTAAACGAGACAGGCTGTCTCAACGGGAATCGCGTTCGTTGCGGGGCCGTGGGGCGGCGCTGCAAGCCATTCGGCGGGAAGGAAGGGTTCGCGGCCATGTTCAACAAAATCGTACTGAGTATGGCGTTGCTCCGGGTACTGTCGGGCAGTATCGAAATCGTAGCCGCTTTGATCATGCTGAGGCTGAATCAGATCGACAAGGCGTTGCTCGTCAATTCCAGTCTGGCGGTAGTCGGGCCTCTCATTCTGATTTCGACGACGACGATCGGATTGCTAGGAATGGCCGACAAGCTGTCGTTCGGCAAGCTGTTGTGGATCGCTCTAGGGGTGACTTGCATCTTTATCGGCATCTTGAAAAAATAGCGTTTCTTCAAAAGAAGAAGCATATTTGCTCGCGGGTCAAGCATACACATGTTGTAAATGCGGACAAACTTGGAGGCCCGTCTGATGAATGCGATTCTACCATTTCTTCCGCCGACGCTTCGAAGAATCATAGAATGCGTGGCGGACGAGCCGAAGAACCGGGCGGAAGAGCTCCGCATCCGCGAAGGCCGCCCGCTCGAGCTCTCGGGGTCGGGCGACTCCCGATTCATCACCGTCCGCGGAGAGTTGACCGCTGCGGAACGGGAGGGGTACAGGCCTTCGCGGGACGATTGCCTGCAGCTATTGGATTTGCTGACAAGTCATTCGGTTTACAGCTTCGAGGAAGAGCTGAAGCGCGGGTACATCACCGTGACCGGCGGCCATCGCGTCGGTCTGGTCGGACGAGCCGTGCTGGAGCATGGGCAAGTGAAGCTGCTCCGCGACATCGCCGGCTTCAACATCCGGATCGCCCGCGAGCGGCCCGGCGTGGCGCAGCCGCTCCTGCCCGCGCTCTGGGACTCGGCGGCCGGACGCCCCCATCACACGCTGTTCGTCTCGCCGCCGCAGCAAGGGAAGACGACGATGATCCGCGATCTCGCCCGCCTGCTCAGCCGCGGGGGCGCGCTGCCCCCGCCGGTTGTACAGGCCGGGCTCAAGATCGGCATCGTCGACGAGCGCTCGGAGATCGCGGCGTGTGTGAAAGGCGTGCCGACGTTCGACGTCGGGCCGCGCACCGACGTGCTCGACCGGTGTCCGAAGGCGGAGGGGATGATGATGCTTATCCGCTCGATGTCGCCCGACGTGCTCATCGTCGATGAGATCGGCCGCGCGGAGGACGCCGTCGCCGTCGAGGAGGCGCTGCACGCCGGCATCGTCGTCGCGGCGACGGCGCACGCGCTGCACGCCGACGACGCGGCCCGGCGCCCGGCGCTGGAGCGGCTGCTCGCCGCCGGGCTGTTCGCGCGCATCGTCGCGCTGCGCCG
>NZ_BIMA01000074.1 GCF_004000845.1 Paenibacillus koleovorans NBRC 103111 | reverse complement strand
CCCCCCCCCCCCCCCCCCCCCCCGATGCAAGCTCCCTCAGCCCCTTGTGGTGGCGAGAGAAGGCAACACCGGGAAAGCCGCCGCCCCCGAAACGAACGGCACGAACATACGAAGCAAAAACGGATGCCCACTTACTGGAAGTTACCAGACGAAACTACCTGTCATACACCAAAACCAGCCGCCGAGACATAAGCCCCCGGCTTTCCCTCGATGCAAGCTCCCACAGACCCTTGTGGCCGCGAGAGAAGGATCGGCTGGGGCAAACCTAAAGGGGAAAAACTGGATGACATCCTCCAGTCTATTCAGAACGCATATTCCAAAAGCATGAAAAAGAGAAGCAAGAGAACGAAGCGAACTTACATTCGCAACCTCTCTTGCCTTTTCTCTTTACTTGATTTATTCGGAAATATAGTCGATGGAAGTGTTTATCGCTATGGTCTTTGTCTTAGCATCCCACGTCACGCCGATATTAAAGGCTTGAGCGATGTCCCTCAGTTTGAAGTAGTTGTTACCTCCGATGTTATAGGCAGTCAACTGAACCTCTTGACCATCTTTGTAAATTTTGGAAGTTGTCAGCATTCCTGTTGTTGTCTTCGGCTGACCCGATATCGCCATCTCCCCACCAACCGGCGTGTAGGCCGATGTCGAAAGCAGATTGATCGCATTCTTTTCCGCATCCCAGCTGACTTCGAATTGCTTTCCCGAACCGTTTACTGCCATTGCAAGGTCGCGAAGCTTAAAGTAGTTGTTGTCATTGATGTTGTAGACCTCAAAATCTTGCGCTTGTCCTTCTACGATAATGGCTGAAGCTGTAGGTCTAGCAGTGACAGACAGTGATTTGTCGGGCGTTGTAGCTGTTGCAGCGGGCTCACTTGGCTTTGCTTCCGGTGCAGCTGTTGCAGTTGGCTCACTTGGCTTTGTTTCCGGTGCAGCTGTTGAAGCTGGCTCACCTTCTTTAAGTATGTGCACAAATAAGTTGTGTACTTTTCCGTCATCCTGTTTGATTTTGACATGGTAATAACCGGGTTCATGAAATGTAACGGAATCCAGGACTTCAGTTCGAATCCCCCAAGTTTGACCGCCGCCTGGATTTTCAATCTTTCTTGTTTTTGTTGCAATTTGGGTTGTTTCTTGAGTTGTAAATGTGTGAGGGGCGGGGTCAGGTTGTTTAGTTTCATATGAAAATAAAATGACCGTTACCAGCGCTTTGTCCACTTCGTATGTAATCGTTATTGGGGAGCGAGAGTTATAATCAGAAAATATTAACTTTTCAGATCCGTTGGAGCCCCATTCACTTGAAGTTTCAGTATCGTAGCCCGAAACCGTAAAGTAATTGGTAGCATCAAGATCAATGCGTTTTTGATTAGCTGCAAAAGCTGACATAGAGGAGACAACGAATAGAACAAGAACCACTGACACAATACTGATCGGCTTGAAGATTTTCATAGAAGCACCTCGTTCAATTGAGTATATTGGCCTATTTCCAAGCATGGTAATATTATATTACAGAAGATATAATGTCAATGATTGTTGTAATCTTCTTCGTGATATTAGGTGTGGAAGACCCTCCAAAGATAGCCTTCTCGCCGTCCATGTAAATATGAAGCGTCATGAATAAATGCTTGAGCCTGAGGAACCATGGATATTGACGCATGTTGAGTTGGATGAGAAGGAAAAAACATGGGCATTTGCTGATCCATTAAATGAAAAGACGATTGTTGCTTACCTAAGATTTACAATCTGTTAGAACTTTTTAAAGCTATTGCTGGGGGCTGTATTTCTGTACTGGATGCACCCCCAATGTCCTCCTTCGGAATCGGGGCTATCGCCTTCCCTCTTGCCCCTACATCTCCCCAAACGCCCCGAAAATGTAAGCGTCAAATCGAGCATACATGGACAAGGCCAGAACTGGCTGAGAAAATAGGAACAAGATATCGTGCGCGCGTATTGTGCCTTCAGCCATGTTGCCATCAGCTCCAGAATCGGCTGGCTTTCCGCCAGTCGGGCGGCCCTTCTGGCCTGCGGCGTCGCGTCCTTCCAGCGACGTTCAACCTCGAACAATGCATTTCACAAAGCCAGTCCTTCGGCTGCCGCCGTTTGCGCACGCTGCGGCGCAGGCACAGCTTGCACTGCCTCATGGAATTTTCTTCGCGCATGCGCAGCAGCCGAGCTGCGTCACGCCCTTGACCTTGCCGTAACCGCTGTAGCCGTCGCTTTGCAAATACCCGACGAATCCGGTAAGAAACGCCTCTGGATGTTCGCCGCCGCGGCCTGGCCGGTAGTCATTATGCAATTGGTTCAGATAGTGCTTCGGATTCAGAAATATGGATAGACGGGGCTACCTTTTTCTTTGCTTTTTTTCTACCGAGAAATGCTAATAATGCTGCTAAAATAAACAGTGGTGCAGAAATAATAAATCCAATGGAAATCACGATATAACCACCTGCCGCAGCTATTAACATCATAAATGCTGCTATAATAGGCTTTGCTTTCGCAAGTGTTCCTCCAACTAATCCGATCAAGGACACAATAGCTAAGATCACAGCAGTAGTCATAAGCTGTGCTGCATCCTTACCCCTTAGCACCCCAATTAATTTAGCAAGCCATGTGAATAGAGGCTCTGCGCCAGGAATATCAATTTGACTAGCAGCAGATTGAACGATTATAGCGCCAACCCCACCAGATTGAATTTCTTTTAATTTAGTTAGTTCCTCTGGTGTGAACTCGCCTTCTAGCTTGGAATAATCTCCTTCAACGAGTGCCTTCAGCTGTTCAAATTCTTCATCACTAAGAATACCTTCAAACTTGGATAAATCGCCCGTTTGTAAAGCTGCGAAGAACATAGCCGGAGTGATTGCTTCAGCATAGGCTTCGTCCCCAGTAGTTGCACCCTTTTCAGCCTCTGATTGACTCTGACTTGCCTGAGCCGTGACCTCTTGGTATTTCACTATTACATTTATAGCACCTTCTTGATTTTCGCCATGTGTCAAAAACTTCAACAAAATCGAAAGTTCTTCATTAGTAACAGCATCAGCCAAAGCAAACGCTGCGTTATCTGGCATTCCCAGTTGCTTAATAAGGAGATCTGCTACTTTAAGTTGATTTTCACTGAGTGAGCGTGGACTAACCTGTCTAGATGAGCTGCTAGCTGACGCAATGCTCACCTTAGATGTTTTCTTAGGATTTGAAGCCAAACTAGCTTCCGAAGCTATATCGGCCAAAACAGTAACTTCTGAAGTAGCTGTTGCAGCTTTCATCGAAGTTATCACCTGGGAGCTATCATCTGCTGACGCGTTCTCCACCGTTCCAATCATATAGCCGTAGGCTCCAATAGCCACAGCCAAAATAAGCCCTAATAAACCACTTAATATACCAAGTAACATTGCTAAAGCTCTCATTTAGTTTTCCCCAATTTATGTCATATACTCTGAATCGAGAATAATGTTAACATAGCTAAACTAAGTCTGTAAATTCGTTGTCGATTATAGAATATTTCTACATACCAAATACAACAGCACGCGCTTGATCACGCGTCTTAAATCGCGTGCCATGTAACCATTCGTATTTCATCTTATCCCAGAAAGCTTTCATCGGGGCATTACAGGTAATATTGAATCCGCACCACAAGCCATTCCCTTGACGAAAAAAACATAAATGAGACGCGAATTTTCGCGTCCCCAATTCGTCCCCAGTTATAGTTTTCCATCACTCAAAACCCTTATAAATCAAGGAACAAGCGACTTCCACATGAGTGGAATACTTAACTTTGCTTTGCCTTGAATTGCTTTGCTGGATTGGTTAGCATAATACAAAACAAAGAATGGGAGCAACCATGAAATTTGACATATACGTTATCCAAACCAAGCTTGAAAAGTTCTACCTCGACGCCATCAAGGAGTATGAGAAGCGCCTAACGCGATACGGCAAAACCCATCTCCATCTTCTAAAGAACCGTGAGCAACTATCCACTAAGCTTGCTGGCAGTAGTCTCACGGTTCTTGTGACCCCAAACGAGCAAACCATCTCATCCGAATCATTTGCTGACAAAATCAACAATTGGAGAGTCGCATGCACCTCACAAGTAACTCGTCTTATGCCTAAATAGCACGTTTTACTTGAACGACCTTGCCTTCGAACATGCAGAAAGTAAACTTGATTTCGTCGCTCAAATCGAATGGTAAGGTTTTAGGGTTAACAGTGGTAAGCATCACCTCACCATTACTAAACTAACGTACCCGTTAGTTCAAGAAACACTGTCTATATATCGCTCTGTGACGAGTTCTGATAGTTGTTTAACCGGTACCTTGTCACAATTCGAAAATAACACTACACCAAATCCTATGCTGGGAACCATAGAAACGTATCCTGATACTCCTGAATAGCCTCCAGCATGTTCTACTATCTTGTGATCAAAGTATTTTCTAATTCTCTAATCCGTTGTTGGTCCTCGATACTCCAAGCATTGGAGTAAATTTACAATGAAAGATGCCGATGGATGCCGTATTAATTTCGGTGGTGGTGTAAATAAAGAGCCGGATTGAGCAAGAAGAATAGCTTGCTCAGAGCCAACTATAAAGTAACCACAGGGATCAGATCGCTACTTAAGAGCAGAGAATAGCCGCGAATTAATCGCGGTACTTTATTTATGCTTGTTTATATTGAATAAATCGCTCCGCGTATTCCTCTGCGGTAGCACCAATAGGAGATAACATAGCGTAATTTTATAGTGATGGTCGGTTAATACATGGATTGGTTTTCTCCATGCAGATACTTCCTGAGAAAATCGACAACTTCCAGAAAAGCCTCTTGCACAACAGGTTGGTCCATATTGCGGTCGAAGCCGTGTCCTCCATTCGATATCGTAATAAGCTTATGGGGAACTCCTGCTTGTTCCAGAGCGTCAGCCATCATGACAGACTGCTCGTAAGGAACATCGGTATCCACATCTCCATGCAACAGCAAGGTCGGCGGATAATCCTTCGCAACATGGCGGACCGGACAATAGGCGTAAATATCGGTCTGTTCTGAAAGGGGGTCTTTTCCAACCACTTCTGGAATCCACGTACCTTGCTGTCGACAGCGTAAATAGAAGATAGATCGATTCTTATCGGCGTCTTCCGTTACCGGATGGTCGGTGATGAACTCACAGGCTTCCTCGCGGCTTACCATCGGTTTTTGACAGTAGTACAGACTAGGTTTGGCGTACCAGTCACCTATAATGTCGCCGTATCCGAAGAAGGAAACAACGGCTTTCGGCCTCGCTTCAAAAGTTCCTGCAAGCAAGGCGAGGTATCCGCCCGCAGATTTCCCGATCACCGCGATGTTGTCGGAATCGATATCATATTTTTGCTGGCCCTCTACCATTAACCATTGCAAAGCATCGCGGATATCCATCGCAATTTCCGGTAATTTGGTTTCCGGTGCTAATCTGTAATCAATCGAGAAAACAGCAAACCCCGCATCATGATAGAGCTGCAGTTGTTCCTGAATGAAATGGCTTCTGCTTCCGGTAATAAGAGCTCCTCCATGTAAATAGAGGACCACTGGGGCGTTCTTACGGGACGCTTCATAAAGATCACCGTAAATTTCAAAGTGCTCTGTTTTCTTAAAGACTATAGAATGCTTAAGCATCGCTTAATCCCTCTCTCTCATTTTAAGTTCGCATGTCATCGACTCCGAGGCTTCGGTCACCTTTAGACCTATAAAATCGGTGAATTTAATATCACTAGATTCATCTGCAAATTTCAATTATCTCGCCCCGATACAAGTCATTTTCATTAGTTCATATTTAAAAAGAATGCGTCCTTATCTCTTAAATAAACTTTAAATTGAGTTTCAATTTTAATGTCATTTGTTAATGTACTTTTCGTGATAGTCTTTAGAATAATTGATTTCAAATCTTCCAAGTAATTACCCCTCTTTCGTACTCGATCTTACAATAATTTCACCTAACAGCTTATTTACGAACTTCGTATATCCGCCATGTCTAAAAGTTTTCGGCAAAGTGATTGAATTATCGTAGCAATAGGTAAGCGTTTGATGCGATCTCCGGCTTTTCCCCTGCTCCACACGGAGCGTGCCAGTTTCCAAAGCACTCCGCGTACCATCTAATGGAGGTTACTAGTTCATTGGCTCCTCGTTACTCATGGATATAAGGTATAGTTAGATCGGTTCTAAGCCGCATTGTTTGCGGTATAGGTTGATCTTAATCACCATTGAATCGGTGGGACCGAGTCGGGAAATGAGTACGTCAATCGTCTCTTTAAGTGTGCAATGGATTAATACATGTACATCTCTATGGAGGATTCTCAGGTTGCTAAACTTATCGCTTCCTCCGAGATGTACGGGGATATAGTGATGACAGTGAACGTCTGCAGCGAACAGATACATACCCGTTATTTCGCATTTTCCCAGTTTCATACTGTAACGACTAATCCGGTTATCCATGTACTCCACACTTCGGTTTGGGATGTTAGATTTCAACAACGAGTGAATTTGTTGTTTAATATCAGGACGTAGTTTTTGGGATATTCTTGCCCTTCCTGCCTCTGTGTAGGGTGTAAGTTCTTGACTGAAGCTCATGACATTCACCGTTTTCACATTAGCAAGCGGATATAAATATACGCCCGCAACTTTGAATGTTCTGAAACCCAGGCTATAGAATTTCTTGTATGTTGGCGGTGGGTTCGCAGGATGTTCGTATTTCCCAACCATTTTAAGACGATTGTACATGAAGGCTCGAAGATCGTAAGCAAGGCGTGAGAACGCGATGTTGACATGAGTAGCCCGACTGAAATAATTGTGGATCCCTAGTACAAAGCTGTTGAAGAGTATGGCATTTTGAGCGGTCGGCGATGATCGTAGGATTTGAATTCGTTTCTTGGCTTCGGCTACGATTTTTTGCCTTTTGCCGGTTTTTATGCCGGTGTGCGCCACTCTCTTCTTTCCCTTTTTGTTCGCGCGGATGGTGAATCCAAGGAATTCGGATTCTCGTTTTCGCAGATTGACGATCTGCGATTTTTCCGGTGAAATATCCAGTTTAAGACGCTCTTTCAGAAACTTTCTTACGGCATGGTACCATCTCTGGGCAGTCTTCCAGTCTCGACAAAGGATCTTGAAATCATCTGCGTAACGTACGATGTATCCTTCTTTGAGTGTGGTTCGTCGCTTTGCGTATAGCTCGCCTGATCTTGTCTTGAGAGGCTGAGTCAAGGGGAAGAACTCCCATTGATCTGCAATCCATTGGTCAAGATCGTTGAGCACCACGTTCGAAAGTATGGGCGACAACAGACCACCCTGAGGTACGCCCCTTGCAGGGATACCTTCTCCATCGATTTCCGCTTTAAGCATTTTAGCGATACAGGCTAGAACTCTCTTGTCTTGGATTCCCATGTTCCATAGCTGCTTGATCAGCAAGGTATGGTTAACATTGTCGAAGAATCCTTGAACGTCAATGTCGACCACAAAGTGCAGTTGGGAGTGATTAACGAGAAATTGTACTCTTGCCATCGCATGGTGGGTGGAGCGGAATGGTCTAAACCCGTAGCTGTGATTGTAGAATTGTGCTTCTGCAATCGGCTCGAACACTTGTCGGAAGCATTGCTGAATGATGCGATCCAAGATACATGGAATCCCGAGAGGTCTTAATTTGCCGTTATCTTTTTCAATGAGCTTCCGTCTGACTTTTTTAGGTCGATAGCTTTGTAATGTGGTTTGGATCGCTACTACTAATTCATCATCGGTCATTTTTTCTATGTCAGAAATGGTTTTGCCATCGGTTCCGGGCGTCTTTGAACCTTTATTCGATTTCATCGTTCGATAGGCCAAGAGGATATTTTCTCTAGATGTAATGGTATCGTATAAGTCCGAGAATTTTTCCCTTTTCTTAGACCTTTCGTAGAAGTCGGTAAAGCGTTCCGTCATGCCGTAATAGTCCCAATATCTCAAGGCTTGCACTGTGGCATCCCTCCTCATGAGGTGATGTTTCCCACGTTCCTACCCGATCGGTGCAATTCACGTAAGGAGAATGATCGTTCTTTCCATTAGACTTGGGGCTGTTCCTCCGCTCCCATTACAGGAGGTTCATCAGTCGTGCCCCTGCCCTCACAAGGATAAATCCATTTCGGCTATGCCTTATGGGTAACCGTTTCGGGTGACAGCCCTTGATACAACGTTCCTTGCTTTCCAAGTCCCTTACAACCTAGCCTTCCGTTCTGAACTTAGGTGCTCCCTTTGGGCCTGTGAGCTGGATGCCTCCATAGTTAGGCATAGCGAATTTCAGAGGGCAGATTTTTACTTTACGCCACTCACACCATCGCTCGATGGCCCATATGTTTCCATATGTTCTAACTTTAGACCCTTACATTCAGTTGTTTGTCAGTTCCTTTCTCGGAACCATACTCACCATATTCAGTTTCTCGGCCGCGCGGCATATCCGTTGGCATACCTTTTCTATTCGAATGGCTCTAGCCTTCGTTCTGCCGAATCTACCTGAACTTCGTACCCCATGGCCTGTCAGCCATGGGGCACGCAGGAGTGTTGGCGGGATGGTTTTCGGATACGTGGTTCCGTCATTCCCATCCTCGGTTGTAAAGTTAAGATTGTTTAAATCTCCTGCATTTCACGCTATTGCGCTTATAGCAGAACTTGTCGAACCTGCCCTTTAGCTTAACGATCACATCGCTATAGTCGGCAAAAGGTACAAGTTCTTGTCACAGATCGGCAATAGGTGCAAGTGCATGTCAAAAATAAATGACAAAAACTCGTTCCCATAATGTACAAAACCGCCAGGGCGGTTAATTATCGGTACATGTTCTTGTCACGCAGCAAGGATATTAGAGACATAAAGATGGCTCACAAGCCTTTTTGCCAAGGAAAATTATAGTGCTAATATTTTACTTCCTTCTAATTCAATGTACAATTGTCGCTTACTCAGCATCGGTGCTGCAGTTTGCTTCGCACAGAATTTGCCGTGCCACCGTAGTATCTTGCCCGATCGAGTAGGTAAGGGCGGCTAGCCCCTGACCTCTCACTAATGCCAAGCATATCCCACTTACTAGCTCAATCCTTCCGCGTCTCCTTCGTGACCTTCAATTGCTCAATAATGCCTTGGATATAGGCGGTGAACCTTTTGCTTATCTCGGAGCGCATAACCTCTCGAACAAAGCCCATTTTATTTTCGTAACCACGGCAAATATATTTGTAATACACCACCAGATCGACCTGGTCATCCTGGAGCACCTTGATGTTCCTGCGGCTCATTTCTCGACGTAAGTGATAGATATCCTCACTAATCCTGTCCATCACCAGTTTGCTAGTAACGAGGTGCAACTTCTTAAGGACCCCAGTTGATCCCTGCAGTTCATCCACACCTTTCTGTACCATGGTTAGCATATAAGGCAAGAGAACGTAATCACGGATCATGTGGTACTCCTCTTCAGTAGGCATGCTAGAAGTTTTGTCCATTATTCGTTGATCGTATTGCTCCTGGTGCTCAGTCAAAAGCATCTTAGATTTCCACCTTTCGTTTCCATCCAACTTGCTCATTTATAGTGACCTCCAATCTGTCCTGCCCGTTCTCGGGCTACCCCTGATGACTTAAGTGAGGACGCTCTTAAAATGGCTTCGCTACCAAAACGATCTTTTATCTGATCGATTACTCTTTCTTTACGATAGGCAATATCTCGATCATCAAACATTGTTAGCTGAATTATGTCATCACTCGAGAGCTGTGAAAGATCAACAAACAATCGATTAACCGGAACTCCTTGCCAATGTGTCACTAGGAGTTTCTGAGCGGCTCTGAACACCTCGTGTGTTAACGATGTAGGTTGATCGAGGGTCGTTTGACGACTAAATGAAGACGCCTTCTCCCCATCCGATTCGACCGCTCCAATTGACACGACTCTTCCTTGATACCCAAGCCGCCTCGCACGACGACATACCTCAATAACGAGCTCTAAAAGCACTAGCTCGATGTCCTCGAGCTTCCGATAAACACCCGTTTTAAGAGCTTTGCCATGACTTACGGATTTAATCGCCCCACGTATCCCGGATACTACGGGACTTGGATCAATACCTCTGGCTATTTGCCAATAATATTCTGCTTGAATATCCGATTGTTTCCCCATTTCTTTCCGCATGCGCCGCTTAAATTCACCCAACTCCAGTCGCGCAATGTCTCCAATGGTATTGAGTCCCATCCTCAAAAAATGTCGAGTCATTCGGTTGGCGACCATAAACATTTGATGCACCGGTAAAGGCCACAAGTCGGTTGCAATATTGTCGTAATTCAATTTAAAAATCCCATCAGGACGCTTTTTTGCGAAGTTGTCCGTGGCCGTTTTAGCAAGGATCTTCGTTGGTCCAATGCCGACTCGCGACAATACGCCTGTCGATAACTTAATCTGTGTCTGTACCCTTCGTGCTATCTCCTCTGGGGTACCGAACAGCGCCATAGATCCGGTAACATCCAAAAACTGCTCATCGATCGAATATGGCTCTACCTGGTCCGTAATTGACTCAAATATTTCCGTTATCAGTAGGGAGACCGCGATATACGTCTGCATCCTCGGGCGTATCACAACCAGATCGGGACACTTCGCCAACGATTGACCTACTCGCTCTGCCGTGGTTACGCCTCGTGCTTTTGCAATTGGACAAGCAGCCAGCACAATACCACTTCGTCGTTCTGGATCTCCGACTGCCACTGGCTTGTTCTCCAGGTCGGGACGGGCTGCCTTTTCGATGCTGGCGTAAAATGATTGTCCATCCACAAGAAATATCGTTCGATCACGAGACATTTCGACTCACCAACTTATGTGCCAATATATTGCCGGCTGCTAGAAAACGTGGCTCTTGCTCATCAATGTCGAAAACAATCAAGCTTGTTCCGTCCTGGTAAATAATCTCGACCACTCGACCAACATATTTTCCAATGTTCATGGTCCACCTCATCGCGAACGTTTGTTCTTATAATCTTAATACGAACAATCGTTCCCTTGCAATGATTAATTTATTCCACTTGCCATTAGAAATACTTGTCTTATGCGGAAGTGGGTGGTTGGCCCTCAAACGGTCCCCTAGCCCACTTACATCACCGCACCGCGATCCCCATACGGCAGTCCTAAAGGCAAACAATTCTCTAGATAACTTTTCAGCCCTTTTGCTTCCCAGTAGGAGGACGGAAGGGCCTTATTTATGTTTGGGGACATTACTTGGGTCACTCGCTTTGATTCAGCAGAAAACAGTTTACTCTGTTAGCTTGTCCATTGAGAAAGCAAGAGCAGAGATGAGACGTCCTTCCGCCTTCTGTAACGCCCCTCCAAGCGACTCGATGCCTGTCAGAGTCCAAAGACATGATCCGCTCAGTAAGCGGCTCCACAGTCACGCTGAATCGCTACACAGGCTCCCTTCACCGACGGAAGCGAGCAAATGAGGCTCACTTCGGCTACAGCTACTCTGCCCGCTAAAAACAAATAACGTTATTCGTCGAACAGTTCGCATCTGCAGGCAAATAACGCTACGCGATAACGTTATTTGTCCCACACCCGACCGGCCTTGCCACAAAGACGCAAAGAAAAAGCCCCGCCGACTGATCATCGACGAGACTTCTTTGCAATTCTATAGGCCCGGAGGGGGTCGAACCCACAACCTACCGGTTAAGAGCCGGTTGCTCTGCCATTGAGCTACGGACCCGCGTTGCGTTTTTTATAATAGCATAGCCTAATTAGCATGTCAAATATTCATTGCTAGTTTCAAAGAAAAACACTCCTCCCCCGGCGTTTCACCAAAGAAAGGAGTGTTCCAATTAGCTCACCTTATGCTCAATCCGCAGCTTGTCCGCCACCATCGCGATGAACTCGCTATTGGTCGGCTTCGACTTGCTGATGTTGATCGTATTTCCGAACAGGTGCGAGATGCTGTCGATGTTGCCGCGCGTCCAGGCGACCTCGATCGCGTGGCGGATGGCGCGTTCGACGCGGCTAGGCGTCGTCTTGTACTTGTCGGCGATGGCCGGGTACAGCGTCTTCGTGATCGCGCCCAGAATTTCGATGTTGTTGTACACCATCGTGATCGCTTCGCGCAAGTATTGGTAGCCCTTAATATGAGCAGGCACGCCGATTTCGTGGATGATGGTCGTAATGTTGGCGTCCAGGTTTTTGCCCTTCGTAATCGGAACGACGTTCGTGCGAGCCGCCGGCGTCGACGTGACGGTCTGCGGGTTGGAGACGAGCTGACGGATGCGGTTCGTCAGGATGTCCATGTCAAACGGTTTCAAGATGTAATAAGAGGCACCGAGCTGCACCGCTTTTTGTGTAATGTTCTCTTGGCCGAAGGCGGTCAGCATGATGATCTTAGGCTGCGGGTGCAGGTTCATCTCGCGGAGCTTCTCCAGAACGCCCAAGCCGTCCAGGTGCGGCATAATGATGTCCAAGATCAGGACATCGGGCGCCTTTTTGTGCTGCTCCATATAATTTAACACTTCATTTCCGTTGTAAGCTACACCGGCTACAACCATATCGTCTTGCTCGGAAATAAATTCCGAAAGTAGGTTGGTGAATTCGCGGTTGTCGTCGGCCAATAATACTTCGATTTTCTGCAACTTCATGTCCTCCTTAATCAAATGGCAATATGGTTTTTCCCTTTCTTTAGTAATCATTCGACAACCCAATTTAATTTCCTTCTGTCGAAAATTATTTTTGTTTATTTTTTCGTGCATTTATTTTATAATAAATATTTTATTTCAAGTTCCATCATCATTCGACAAACCTCCTCATAAACGCCTAGGCTAATGTCCCCAGGGAAAGAAAAAAGATCTTAAGGACGATTAGCTCGCCTTAAGATCATTGTAAGTCGGCTTCAGTACGATGCCCGCATCCTGCAGCATCCATTCGATGAAGCAGCCGTAGCCGGACGAAGGGTCATTGACGAACACATGGGTAACCGCGCCGATCATTTTGCCGTTCTGAATAATCGGACTGCCGCTCATCCCTTGCACGATCCCGCCCGTTTTCTCCAACAGCCGCGGATCGGTAATTTTGATAACCATCCCTTTGGTCGCCGGGAAATCTTGTTTGGTTACATGCACGACTTCAATATCGTATTTCTCCACCTTTTGCCCGTGCACGACTGTATAAATCTGGGCAGGCCCTTCCTTCACTTCCTCGGCGAAAGCGACCGGAATCGGCTCCTTATGCAAGCTGTGCTCCGGCGGAGCGAACATTTTCCCGAAAATGCCGAACGGCGTATTCTTCACGATGTTGCCCAGCACCTTGCTGTCATTCGTAAAATTGGCTCGTTTCTCGCCAGGCTCGCCGTTCTGGCTCTTGGAGATGGAGGTGACGTTCGAATGGACGATCGTACCGTCTCCAATCGGAATCGGCGTCTGCGTATCCATGTCCGTAATGACATGACCTAGCGCTCCATACACCCCTTGATCCGGTGCGTAGAACGTCAACGTCCCTACGCCGGCCGCGGAATCGCGGATGTATAAGCCCAATCGATAAGATTTATCATAAATATCGTAAGTAGGTTGGATCGACAGCGTAATCGGTTGCCCGCCTCGCAAGATCGAGAGCTGGAGCGGTTGATTTTGCTCGCCTGCTTTTTTGACCAAATCGGCAACTTCGGAAACATCCTTGATCGTGACGTCGTTGATTTTCTTGATTAGATCGCCCACTTGCACTTTGGCGGCTTCGCCCGGCGACACTTTGTTGTCCTCCGCCGTCGTCACCAGATGATGGCCAACCACCATGATGCCGTCGGATTTGATTTTCACACCGATCGTCTGCCCGCCCGGAATGACCTTCAGGTCCGGCACGACATTCACTTTCACCGTCTTGAGCGGGATGGCGCCGAACAGCTTCAGCTTCATCTCGGTTTCGCCGCTCTGATTCGAATGCAGCGAGATCGGTTCGTTCAGGTCAACCCGGAAGGAATGCCTGGCGTTCCCGTTCACCTTCACGATATCCGGATTCACCGTTACTTGAGCGTGCACCGGCATGGAGAGATGCAACTCTTTGTCCTGGCCGGTAAACAACCGAAGTTCATCAGGAAATGATGCAAAATTTTGAAACGGTGTGGAGATACACCCTAAACAGACCATGAAGACAAGCATAAGGCCGATGGTTCGTTTCGTTTTGCCGGAACCCAACTTCGATCACGCTCCCCTTGGCTGCCTGACTTGAGATGCTTTTGGCGTAACTATAAGTTAACCCCGGCCAAACCGTTTTATAACTGAAAATCATCCCTTAGTTCCTTGAATTAGCTTCGACTGGCGCTCATTTTCTTTTCATCGGCCAGCTTGATCATTTCGCGGGCATGGCTCAGCGTCGTCTCCGTAATTTCCACGCCGCCCAGCATTCTCGCCAGCTCGCGCACCCGCTCCGCTTCCTGCAGATCCGTCACTCGCGTATATGTACGTTCGCCTTCAATCGTCTTATGAATAAGGAAATGCGCATCGGCCATACACGCCACCTGAGGCAGATGTGTGATCGAGAACACTTGGCAATGGCGGGACAGCAGCGACATTTTCTCGGCGATCGCCTGAGCCGCCCGTCCGCTAACGCCGGTATCGACCTCGTCGAACACGAGCACCGGGATCCGGTCCAAACGGGAGAAAATCGCCTTCATCGCCAGCATGATGCGGGACAGCTCCCCGCCGGAGGCGATCTTCGCCAGAGGACGAAGCGGCTCGCCCGGATTCGCCGCGATCATGAACTCGACTTTATCCAGTCCTTCGCGGGTCAGCTTGCCGGCGTCCAGCCGCTCGAGAGCCACCTGGAACCGGGTGCGCTCCATATGCAATTGCTTGAGCTCCTGCTCGATCTCGCGCGCCAGCCGTTCGGCTGCGGCGGATCTCGCCTCGGACAGCTGCCCGCCAAGCCGGAGCAGACGCTCGTGCTGCTTCTGCATCGCCGCCTGAATTTGCACGAGCTTCTCTTCCTTATTATCGAGCGCATCCATCTCCGCCCGAATCGTCTTCAAGTAAGCCAATATATCGGCAACGGAATCTCCGTATTTTCTTCTGAATGAAGCGAGCAAATCGAGCCGCGTCTCAATCTCGTCCAGACGGGCCGGATTGAATTCGACGTTGTCTCGGTAATCGCGCAGCTGGAACGCAGCGTCCTCCAGCTGGTAATAAGCGCTTTGGATTTGCTCCAGTATCGGCTTCAGCACGGCGGGATCAATATTCACAATCTCTTCTATCCGATGCATCGCCTTGCCGACGGTCGCCAGGCCGCCCTTGTTGCTGCCATAGAGCGCATCGTAGCCATCGGCAGCGCTTGAATAGCATTTCTCGGCATTTGCTAGCTTGCGCTTTTCTTCCGCTAACGATGCATCTTCGCCGAGCTTTAGATTCGCCGAACTGATCTCGTCGATCTGGAACCGATAGAGATCGGCCATTTGCAGCGATTTTTTGCCCGTCTCCTCGAGCTGCTTCCATTCCTTGCGGAGCTCGGTGTATTGGTCATAGGCTTCGGCATATTCTCGCTTGAGCGGACCGATACGCTCGGTGTCGTACAGGTCGAGCCAATCGAGATGCTCCTCCGGCCGCAGCAGCGACTGGTGCTCATGCTGGCCGTGGATGTTGACGAGACAATCACCGGCCTCGCGAAGCATCGTTAGATTGACCAACTGGCCGTTTACGCGGCTCGTGCTCTTGCCCGAGGCCGAGATTTCCCTGCGGATAACGATCGTCTCATCCGCCGAAGCTTCGATGCCGAAACGCTCGAATACCGTCCATACCGGATGGCCGGCCGGTACATCGAATTGGGCTTCGATCTCCGCCTTGTCACAGCCGTACCGCACCAGATCGGAAGCGCCTCTGCCACCGGCCACCAGACCAAGCGCATCGATGATGATCGATTTTCCCGCACCCGTTTCACCGGTCAACACGTGAAACCCTTTGTGAAACGCAATCGCGACCGCTTCGACGACCGCCAAATTTCTAATCGAGAGTTCCGTCAGCATGCTCGTTCGCCTCCTAGCTGCCGCTGCCTAGCATCGCGAGAAACTGTTCCACAACACTCCCGCTCTGCTCCTTGCTTCGGCATATGATCAGAATCGTATCGTCGCCGCAAATCGTGCCCATAATCTCGTTCCATTCCAAGCTGTCGATCAGAGCCCCGATCGTATTGGCCGTCCCCGGCAAACATTTCATCACAACCAGATTGTCCGTAAAGTCGATGTGGACGAAATGATCGGCCAGCGCCCGCTTCAGCTTCACAACCGGATTGAACCGCTGCTCCGCCGGCATGGAATACCTGTAGCGTCCGTCGTCCGTCGGTACCTTGATCAGATGCATCTCCTTCATGTCGCGCGACACGGTCGCTTGCGTCACATGATATCCTGCGGCGCGAAGCTGGTTAACCAGATCGTCCTGCGTTTCAATGATATGGTTCGTAATGATATCGCGAATTTTAAAATGGCGTTGGGCCTTCATAAGCTTTCCCCCAGTTATAAATCGACTTCGAATTGTACGGTGCGGATCATGCCGGCCGTTACATCTACATACAGCACCCCGGCGGCATCCGGATAAAGCAGGCTGTAAACGAGCAAATGTTCTCGCAGCGCGCTGCCGGTCAAGTCGATCGGCTTGCGGTCGCGGGCGAACTTGACGACGTACCAGGCATTGCCCTTCTCGACGAAACCGTCGGCGAACAAACGGCTCTCGGTCGCGACATTGTCGAGAATGACCGTCACCGGAATTTTCACTTTGCCGGCGATCCATTCATAGCCTGCATCCTGGACGAGCGCCAGCGCCTCCTCGGAACCGAGCACGATCTCGTCATGCCGGGGCACTTGGCGGTAAATGGACATGTTCCCTTGCTGATGCTTCAACCGAAAATAGAGCCATGCAGCGGCGAAGATCAGCAGCATAATGACGACCCACGAATCTTTGGCCTCCACTCCGATCACCTCGATAGTATTTTCTAGATCCCGATCTAGAAATCCTGCACAGTTCATCTTGTATCGGCCGAGACGCAGAAGTCGCTCATTGGGCTTGCCCAACTATTATCCCATTTTATGGCCGGTTTGAACAGCCTTTTTTGCGAATATATGTTCGGTTCCTGGGTGGGTTAACAAAAAATCCGGCTCCCCAGGAACCGGACGACGCTGCAACGATAACAACTCTATTTGCGAAACGAGTCGGCGGCTTGCTCCACCACTTGATGAACGGCCGCCTCGACCTCTTGCTCGGACATACAACCGGGCGCCGCTCCATCGCCCGTGAAATGCGCCAGAAATTCGATATTCCCTTCGCCGCCGGTAATCGGGGAGAACGTCAGCCCGCGAATGCCGAAGCCGATCTCCCGGGCGAAGCCGAGCACCGTCTGCAGCACCTCGCGATGCGTCTCCGGCTCGCGAACGACGCCGGACTTGCCTACCTTCTCGCGGCCGGCCTCGAACTGCGGCTTGATCAGCGCAACCGTCTCGCCGTGCGGAGGCAAGATCGCGTGAAGCGGCGGCAGGATGATGCCGAGCGAGATGAACGAGACGTCGATGCTCGCGAACGTCGGCTGCGGACCCGCCAAATCGGCCGGCTGGACGAAGCGAAAGTTCGTCCGCTCCATCACCTGCACGCGCGGGTCGCTGCGCAGCTTCCAGTCCAGCTGGTTGTAGCCGACGTCCAGCGCATACACATAAGAGGCGCCGTGCTGCAGCGCGCAATCGGTGAAGCCGCCCGTCGAAGCGCCGATGTCCAGCATGACGGCTCCTTCGAGCGAGATGCCGAACGCCTTCAGCGCCTTCTCCAGCTTCAGGCCGCCCCGGCTCACGTAAGGATGCAGCGCGCCCTTCACCGTAATCTTGGACGCCCGGTCGACCTTCGTCCCTGCCTTGTCCACCCGTTCCTCTTGAACAAAAACAAGGCCGGCCATAATGGCCGACTTCGCTTTTTCCCTGCTATCGTAATACCCCTGTTCAACCAGGAGCACATCCAATCGTTCCTTGCTGCCTGCTGCCATAACTCCGCTATTCCCTTCCTGCCCTTAAACGATAAATGCCTTAAGCGCGCGCCCGCTTCTTCGTCATAAGCGCCTTCACTTCCGTAAGGATGCGCTCGACGGTCAGCCCCGTCTCCTGACGCTGCTCCTTGACGCTGCCATGCTCGACGAAATAGTCCGGTACGCCGATCACTTTCACCTTCATGCCGTAGATGTTGCGTGCCGCATAAAACTCCAGCACGGAGCTGCCGAAGCCGCCCATCTCAGAGCCTTCCTCGAGCGTAAGCACGCTGCAGCCGTCCTTGTACAGCTTGAGCAGCATATCCTCGTCCAGCGGTTTGATAAACCGGGCGTTGATGACGCGGAGCTGAATGCCCTCGCTCTTGAGCTGCTCGGCCGCTTCCTCGGCAAGCTGGAGCAGCGGTCCCATGGCCAGGACGGCGAAGCCCTCGCCGTCCCGAACCACTTCCCAGCTGCCGATCGGAATCGGCTTCATAACCGGGTCGGCCTCGACGCCCAGCCCGTTCAAGCGCGGATAACGCACGGCGATCGGGCCGTCGTTGTAATCCAAAGCCGTCTTCATCATATGGCGCAGCTCGTTCTCGTCCTTCGGCATCATGATCGTCATGTTCGGAATGCTGCGCAAGAACGCAATGTCGTAGACGCCCTGATGCGTCTCACCGTCGGCCCCTACGAAGCCGGCACGGTCGATGGCGAAGATGACGTTCGCGTTGTGGCGGCAAATATCGTGCACAACTTGATCGTAAGCCCGTTGCAGGAATGTGGAGTAGACGGCGAACACCGGCTTCATCCCCTCCATCGCGAGCGAGGCGCACAGCGTCGCCGCATGCTGCTCGGCGATGCCGACGTCGATCATGCGCGACGGGAACCGCTCCGCGAAGTTCAGCAAACCCGAGCCCGACGGCATGGCCGGCGTCACCGCAATGACGCGCTCATCCTGCTCCGCCAGCTCGATCAACGCGGAACCGAACACTTCGGTATACATCTTCGGCCCTACCGCCTTGACGAACTGGCCGGATTCCATCTTGTACGGACCGCCGCCGTGCCACGATTGTTTGTCCGCTTCAGCCGGCGAATATCCCTTGCCCTTCACCGTCAGGACATGCACGAGCACAGGACCGGCCACTTTGTCCGCCTGGCGGAACGCATCGAACAGCTTCGGCAAGTTATGTCCATCGATCGGCCCGAGGTATGTGAAGCCAAGCTCCTCGAACAGCACGCCCGAAACAACAAGATATTTGAGGCTGTCCTTGACCCGCTCGGCCGTCTTGGCCAGCGTGCCGCCGATCGCCGGTATTTTTTTCAGCAGATGCTCGACTTCTTCCTTCGCTTTCAGGTATCGCCCGTCGGAACGAATGCGGCTCAAATAATTGTGCATGGCTCCTACGTTCGGCGCGATCGACATCTCGTTATCGTTCAGCACGACCATCATGTTCTTCTTCTCGTGGCCGATATGGTTCATCGCCTCGAGCGCCATGCCGCCCGTCAGCGCGCCATCGCCGATAATTGCGATCACCTTGTTGTGGGCGCCCTTCATATCGCGCGCCATCGCCATGCCCATCGCCGCCGACAGCGAGGTGCTGCTGTGGCCGGCCTCCCAGACGTCGTGCTCGCTCTCGCCCCGCTTCACGAAGCCGCACAAGCCCTTATACTTGCGAAGCGTATCGAACTGGTCGCGGCGCCCGGTCAATATTTTATGTACGTATGCTTGATGGCCTACGTCGAAGATGAATTTGTCGCGGGGACTGTCGTACAAATAATGAAGCGCGAGCGTAAGCTCGACGACCCCCAGGTTCGGGGCCAGATGGCCTCCGGTTTTAGCCAAATTTTCAACTAGAAAATGGCGAATTTCCGCCGCGAGCGACTCCAGCTGACCCGGAGACAGCTTCTTAAGATCGGTTGGGGAATTAATTTGATTTAGCAGCACGTTTAGAGCCCCGCTTTCCATTCGACTGGCCTTCGAACATCGAATCTAAAAATTTGCCTTCAGAAATGGGAGACTGACTAGAATACTGCGCCACTCTCTTCCATCCCCCATTATAGCACAAAAGAAAAAAGATGCTCAATGGATTGAGCATCCTAGGCCAGGCAAGGGCTTGCGCCTTTTTCACGTCGCTATCGGATGGCAAATGAACGGATTACCAGCTGTCGCCCGACCGTTTGATGACGACATTGTCGAACGTAGTCAAGCCGTTGCTGATGCTGGTATTGTTGTGGCCGAGATACAGCTTGAGCACATCGGACGTGCCTGCCGGCGCAGTGAATGAGAACGTATACGTCTGCCAGCTCGTGCCGCTGAACGTCACGCTGCCGAGCGTCGCGCCCGTCGTCTCGTTGTACATCCACACCTTGCCGCCTGCGCCGGAGCTGTCCGCTTTCCCGTCGAAGGTGACGACGTATGTGGCGGAAGCGACTTCCTCGTCCCAGCGCTGGTAGACGGTTTGGGCCGAAGTGCCGTTCGATTTGAGCGTCAGCCCGTATTTGCCCGATTTCTTATTGGCGGAGTCCATATAAGCCGTCGAAGCGGTCGAGCCTACGCGAGTCCAGCGGGAAGGCCGGGTGCTATCGTCGCTGGCCTTGAGCTCGAAGCCTTGGTTGACCAGCTTGACCGGATCCCACTTCATGATCTCGGCCAGCACAAGCGCTTCGATATGGCGATCGACCGTGAAGCCGGCGTCGTCATATTGGTAGGCGGCGATTTTCCAAGCGTTGTGGTCGAATTGGGCCAGCTTTACCCAGCTCGGGATATCCGCGTTGTACAGGCCGTTCCGGCAAAGCGAGCCCTGCGTCCCGTTCACATAGTTGGAAAGCGAAGGCGCGGTCGTCGATTGATTCCACATTTTCACCGTCAGCGTGTCCGTGAATTTCTCCATGTCGGTGCCGGTGAAGACGAGACCCGCGTTGAACATATCGAGCGCCGAATCGATGTCGATATTGCCATGCGATGTATCCTCGGATGACACGGCCGACTGATAGGCGGCGTACTTCCAATTGTAGGCGGTGCCGTTCGCCGAGAGGCGGTTCTTGAAGTAGTTGTTCATTCTCGTCGCTTTGTCCAAATAAGCCGTGTTGCCCGTTACGTCGTGGAGGGCGAGCAGCATCTGGGCGAATACAAGGAACTGATTGTACGGGAGCGGGTCGAGTACGGTTGTCGTGGCGAAGGCGTTCACCTTGGTCGATTCTTTGTAGTAGCCTTCCGTGGAGCCGACGTTCACCCATGTGTTGCCAACTTGGCTGGACGACGTTTGCCATTTCGGAATGACTTCGTTCTCGAGGAATGTCTGATAATTGCCAGCTGCCGTCGCGTAGACGGACAGGCCGGTCGGATTCTGGTTCACCAGGCGGACGAATCGGGCCATCTGCACGCCCATCATGGCGTCATGGACGAGGAAAGGATAGCTCGGGGCCAAGGCTACATTGTCAAAGTAAGCGATGCCGTTCGAGACCGTGTAGGAATTGTGTCCGAGCCACAGCTCCAGCGTATGGCCGGAGGCCGGTGTCGTGAAGCTGATCTTGTAGCTGCCCCAGCTCGTGTCGTTGATCGTAATGGAGGCGAGAATCGTATTGGTCGTCCGATCGTGGACATAAGCCCGGCCTTCCGCGGCGGATCCGTTCGTTTTGGCGTTCAGCGTAAGCGTATAGATGGTGTTCGGGACATAGCTGAAGCCTTGGTACAGCTTTTGCCAGGAGGTGCCGTTCGTCTTCAGGACGAAGCCATAGGTGTCAGCATTGCATGCCGAGGAGGAGCCAACGAAGTTGCCGGGAGCGCTGGAGCGGTAAGCGGTTGTCGAAGTGGATTGGAAGCGGGTCCAGGAAGCCGGTGTCAGCGAGTCCGCGCCGGCGGTCTCGAAGTTGCCGTTCGCGATCGCCTGAGGCGAGTAACGGGCCGTATGCCAGCCCAGGTAACCATCGCCGTCCGCATCTGTAGCGGCACTGACGGCGGCGTCCGTGTGCGTTTTGAATTTGTCCAGCCACGTCGTGTTCTTCGTGATGTCGTACATTTCCAAGTAGCTGCCGAGCAAGTAGCTTTCTCCCCATGCCAGAAGGGCGGAGTCGCCGGTGCCGAGAAAATCGTTTTCGTGCACGTTGTTGTAAGCTATGTAGTCGTCGTACCAGGGGTTGCCGCTCGCGAATGCGGTGCCGGAAGGCAGCAGTAGGGCGATGAGAAGCGCATAAATCAGGACGAGTCGGCGGGGCTTGGAACGAAACATAACATTCCTCCTATGCAATTGGATTGGGTAGAGCTCGATCGGGCTCTCCAATGCCATTGTAGCATAGATTCAGGTATGATACAGGATACTTTTTTACCGAAAAAATCCCTATTTTGTCCTAAACTTCGTTATAGTTTCCTAAACAAAGAAAGACCGTCCGTAAGGGACGGTTTACAAATTCGTTCAACAACTAAGGTGATGCCGGATCGTTATTTCGCCAAGCCAACAAATCGCGCAGAAGTCGCCGCGGCGCGACCTCAAAACTCGCGCTCGACCAGAAAGTCGGCCAACTGCTGCAGCCGGAGCGGATTCGCCAGCTCGGCCGCCTCCAGGGCGGCTTTCCCCTGCTCGGTCAGCTCGGCGATCCGCCGCTTCGACGCGTCCAGCCCGATGAAGTACGGATACGTCACCTTCAGCTGCTTCTCGTCGCTCTTCACCGGCTTGCCGAGCTTCGCCGCGTCGCCGATCAGATCCAGCACATCGTCCTGGATCTGGAACGCGAGCCCGATGCAGCGGCCGAACGTCTCCAGCTCCTCCAGCTGCTTGGGCGAAGCGCCTCCAACGATCGCGCCGGCCCGCAGAGAGAAGACGATCAGGTCGCTAGTTTTGCGGAGGTGGATGTACTCCAGCTCCTCCAGCTTCGTCAACCCCTGCTCGCCCAGCATATCGGCGGCTTGTCCGCCTACCATGCCCTTCGGACCGGCGAACGCGGACAGCTCCTCGACGATCGCCAGCGCGCGATCGGCCGGGACGCCATGCCGGCGCGCCGCCTGCACGACGCTGTAGAACGCGTGCGTGAGCAGCCCGTCGCCGGCGAGAATCGCCATCGCCTCGCCGTACACCTTGTGATTCGTCAGTCGGCCGCGACGGTAGTCGTCGTCATCCATCGCAGGCAGATCGTCGTGAATGAGAGAATATGTATGAATCATCTCGATCGCGCAGGCGACCGGCAAAGCAGCCGGCACGAGGTCGATCGCGCCTTCGACCGCTTCCGCGGCGGCCAGCACGAAGATCGGCCGCAGCCGCTTGCCTCCGGCCAGCAGCGAGTAGTTCATCGCTTCGCTCAGCGTCGCCGGCACGGACCATTCGTCCGGCATTACGCGGCGCAGCTCGGCTTCCACTTGCGATGCCCGTTCCCTGATGTACTCCTGCAGTCCAGGCATCCCTAGTTCGTTCATCCGTTCGATTCCCCTTTATCGTCCTGCACGCCTTGGAACGGCTTGCGCGTCATCCCGCCGTTCTCCTCCAGGAGTACTTCGATTTTGCGCTCTACGACCTCCAGCTTCTGTCCGCACAGATGAGAGAGCTTCATACCTTCCTGGAACAGCTCGATCGCCTGCTCCAGCGGCACGTCTCCGTTCTCCAGCCGGGTGACGATGCCCTCCAGCTTCTCCATCGCCTGCTCGAAGCTGAGCTCCGTATCCTCTTTCCCCTTACTCATCCGGATTTTCCTCCATTCCCCACACGTGACAGTTAAGCTTGCCGTCGGTGAGCCTGATTTTGACCATGTCCCCCATCTGCACCTGATCGAGCGACTTAATGATCCGCTTCTCCTTCTCGTCGTAGACGAGGCTGTAGCCGCGCTGCATCACCTTGAGCGGGCTGAGCGCGTCCAGATGGCGCAGCTGCGAAGCCCACTGGCGCTTCTTGTCCTTGAAAGCGCTCTGCATCGACTGCAGCAGCTGATGCCGCGAAGTCGCCACGCGCCGCTTGGCGAAGACGACCTGCTCGGCGGGATTGAACGCCGACAAGGCGCGCTCGAGCCGGATGCGCCGCTCGCGCGCGCGGGACAGCCGGCCGGCGATGCGGTACGCCAGCTGCTCGCGCAGCCGGTCGAGCCGCTCCGCCGGCTGCAGCAGCTGCCGGCGCGGGTTCGTGAGCGCCGGCGAGCGCCGTAGCCGGGCCAGCAGGTCGCGCTTCGTCCGCAGGCGAGCGTGAAGCGCTTGATGCAGCCGCTGCTGCAGATGGTGGAGGTGCTGCTTCAGCTCCAGCTGATGCGGCACCGCCAGCTCCGCGGCAGCGGTCGGGGTGGCGGCGCGCAGGTCCGCCGCGAAGTCCGCGATCGTGAAGTCGGTCTCATGGCCGACGGCCGAGATGACCGGGATCGCGGATGCGCGGATCGCGCGGGCGACCGCTTCCTCGTTGAACGCCCACAGCTCCTCGAGCGAGCCGCCGCCGCGGCCGACGATCAGCACGTCGACTTCGCCCAACCGGTTCATCGCCTGAATCGCCTTCACAATCGACGGCGCCGCCTGCGCCCCCTGTACGACAGCAGGATACAGCAGCACCGGCACCGAAGGATGCCGCCGCTGCAGCGTAATGATGATGTCGCGCACTGCAGCGCCTGTCGGCGACGTAATGACGCCGACCGCACGCGGGAACTTCGGGATCGGCCGCTTCCGCTCCGCGGCGAACAGCCCTTCCGCCCCTAGCTTCTTCTTAAGCTGCTCGAACGCCAAGTACAGATTGCCCACGCCATCCGGCTGCATCTGCATCACATAGAGCTGGTAAGCCCCGTCCCGCTCGAAGATCGAGATGTTCCCCCGCGCGATGACGCGAGTCCCTTCGCGGGGAATAAAGCCGAGCCGCTGGTTCTGGGACGCGAACATGATGCTCTTGATCCGGCTGTCCGCATCCTTCAGCGTAAAGTACATATGGCCGCTCGAATGGTGGGTGAAATTCGAAATTTCCCCGCGCACCCAGACGTCCTGCAGCACTTGGTCGCCTTCCAGCTTCATCTTGATGTATCGGTTCAAATCTTTGATTGATAATATGTTCTGAGCGGCCACGAGAAGCTCCCCTCCCCATTCAGGATCTTCTTCAAGCCTGTTCTAAGCCTCGCGAACACCGTGCGCCTGTTTAGCCGCTTCCACCGTATTTCTGAGCAGCATCGTAATCGTCATCGGGCCGACGACCCCTGGCACCGGCGTAATATGGCCGGCCACATCCACAACATCGTCGAAGTCCACGTCTCCCGCCAGCTTGCCGTCCTCGAGACGGTTGATGCCCACGTCGATCACAACCGCGCCCGGCTTCACGAAGCTGCGATTCACGAACTTCGCCTTGCCGATCGCCACAACGAGAATGTCCGCCTCGCGGCACAGCGCCGCCATATCCGGCGTCCGCGAATGGCACACCGTAACCGTTGCATGCTCGCGAAGCAGCAGCAAAGACATCGGCTTGCCGACAATATTGCTGCGGCCAATGACGACGGCGCGTTTGCCGACCATCGAGACGCCGGTCCGGCGGATGATCTCGATGACGCCCGCCGGTGTGCAAGGCAAGAAGCTCGGCTTGCCGATAACAAGATTGCCGACGCTGATCGGATGGAAGCCGTCCACATCCTTGTCGATCGAGATCGCGTCGATAACCGCGTCTTCGTTGATATGCTTCGGCAGCGGCAATTGCACGAGAATGCCGTTGATGTTCGAGTCGGCGTTCAGCTTGGCGATCAAACCAAGCAGCTCCTCCTGCGACGTCTCAGCCGGCAGCCGGTATACTTCGGAATGAATGCCTACTTGCTCGCAGGCTTTCGCCTTGCTGCGAACATAGACGGCCGAAGCCGCGTCATCTCCCACCAGCACGACAGCCAGTCCGGGCCGAATACCCTTATCCGCCAGTCGATCGATTTCCACCTTCAATTGCTCGCGAATGTCCGCGACGATTTCTTTTCCGTTGATAATATGTGCAGGCACGCCTGTTCCCCCTAGAAATCAAACTAAACTTATCGGTTCTGCAGCTGAGGCAGCTCCTTGATCATTTTCCCGAGTACGCCGTTGACGAATTTGCCCGACTCCTCGGTTCCGTAATGCTTGGACAATTCGATCGCTTCATTGATGACGACCTTCGGCGGCACTTCCCGGCCGTGAAGCATCTCGTATGTAGCCAGACGCAAAATTTGCCGGTCCACGCGGGACAGCCGGTCCATCTTCCAGCCTTTCAGATAAACGGTCAAAATCTGATCGATCTCGCTCATCCGCGACACCGTCCCGTTCACCAGCTCAAAAATATAATCCGTGGAGATCGTCTCGCCCTCCGACAGCGACAAATCCGACTCATTCTCCTGCCTCGCTTCGTCCACGACCGTCTCGATCGCGTCCTGAGCGGACACCTCGTTCATCTCCATCTGAAACAAGCTCTGTACCGCCATTTCTCTCGCCAACCTGCGCTTCATCTTGAACCTCCAACACACGAATTCAATCCCTATTCCTTAGTATACCAAAAAATTCGGCCGTCCCACAAAACAAGCTCCGGGAATCGAGCCGCCAACCTGCCTGTAAAAAGGGAAAAAACCCTGCGGAATCGCCATCGCGGCAAGTCCGAGGGTCATTCCCTTACCGGAACCGTCTCCATTGGTCGCCCAGCATCTTGAGCCAGTCGTCCACATCAGGCAGCCGTTCCTGGTCGTCCAGCATTTTGCCCAAGTACAAACAAACCGAGACGATAAACGCGACGACCAGCATATCCCAGAAGCCGAAAAACAAATAGATGATAGCCAGAAACAATCCGACCGCTGCTCCGACGGTTTTGCCCTTGTGCCGTACCCACCATTCCTCTCGCACGGAGAAGATCACCTCTATTCGACGCGGCTTTTAAATGTAGTGTTCTGAGCAACGTTGGCGATAAATACGGACACCTTCGCGACCGGGATGCCCGTCACGTCCTCCAGATGCCCCTTGACCGTTCGCTGCACTTCCTCGGACATGTCGGGGATCGACGTATCCCCCTCCACGAGGGCGCGGATCACGATATCGAGTCCGGCATCGGACACCGCAACGCGAGCCTTCAAGTCCTTGACGCCGCGGACGCGCCCCGCCGCCTTCAGCGACAAATTCTCCACCGTCTCGATCGAAATGCGGATGTCGCCGAAATCGGTGCGCTGATCGATCGAAGGCACCTGAGCCCGGCCCGTGCGAATCGCTATGTAGAAAAAACGGCATGTCGCCAGCAGCGCAAACAAGGCCAGCGCGATGATCGGATAAGCGACGGACGGCTCATAGAACAAATCATTCAGAAACTCGGTGGCCTGCTCGAACGGAACAAAACCGAATGCCGTAATCAGTACGAAGACTAAGCCGACTCCCACAAGCAGCGTATAGACGAACAGGAGCAGCCGATCCAAAATTTTTACCACGAACGCTTGTCCCCTTCCGGCATGGACTAAACCCCCTGACTGTTACGTTAGGGGGTTCTGGCCTGATCTATCGATTACTTAACCCGCAACGGGGCGCCTTCCTCTTCCTCCGGCTTGGCCGCGGCCTTGAACTGCACGTCGTGGATATGGACATTCACTTCCACTACGTTCAGTCCGGTCATCGATTCGATCGCGTGCTTCACATTGCGCTGGATCTCGCTCGCCACTTCAGGAATTCGGGTCCCGAACTCGATGACGATCGATACATCCACCGCCGCTTCACGTTGACCGACTTCGACCTTGACGCCCTTGGACAAGTTCTTGCGGCCGAGCAGCTCGGCGATTCCGCCGGCGAAGCCGCCGCTCATCCCCGCCACGCCAGGTACTTCTACCGTCGCGAGTCCGGCGATCACTTCGATCACCTCGGGAGCGATCTGAATCGTACCCATATCGGTCTTCTCATAATCTGCAGCTAATGTTGTCATGCGCTACACCTCCTACTCTTTTCGTAACCAAGCAACCGAAAGAAATCTCTCGATGCAGCAGCGAATGCCTGTCTTAGTTCTAATAGTATACCATTCAGTCAAATTTATGACAAATCGTTCGGCCACACTTCGTAGCTTGGTTTACGAATTCGGGTCGTTCACGTCATGCTCTTCCAGGAATTTGATATCGAACGTGCCTTTGTGGAACAGCTTGTGATCGAGCAGCTTCAAATGGAACGGAATCGTCGTATGGATGCCCTCGATCGCGAATTCGGCAAGCGCCCGCTTCATCCGATCGATCGCCTCCTCGCGCGTATGGCCCCACACGATCAGCTTGGCGATCATGGAATCATAATGCGGCGAGATCGTATAGCCAGGGTAAGCCGCGCTGTCTACACGAACGCCCAAGCCGCCGGGCGGCAAGTAAAAGCCGATCTGGCCGGCGGACGGCATGAAGTTGCGCTCCGGATCCTCGGCGTTGATGCGGCATTCGATCGCCCAGCCGTCGATCTTGACGTCCTCTTGGCGGAACGACAGCGGCTCGCCTTGCGCTACGAGGATCATCTCCTTGATAATATCGATGCCGGTGATCATCTCCGTAACCGGATGCTCCACCTGAATCCGCGTGTTCATTTCCATGAAATAGAAATTGCCGTCAGGGCCGAGCAGGAACTCCAGCGTGCCGGCGCCCGAATAGCTGACCGCATGCGCGGCCCGTACAGCCGCTCTGCCCATCGCTTCGCGAATGTCCGGCGTCAGCACCGGGCAAGGCGCTTCCTCGAGCAGCTTCTGACGGCGCCGCTGGATCGAGCAGTCCCGCTCTCCCAAGTGCACGACGTTGCCGTGTTTGTCGGCCAAAATTTGAATTTCGACGTGCTTCATGCCCGTCAAATATTTTTCCAAGTATACGCCGGCATTGCCGAAAGCTTTCTCCGCTTCCTGCTGCGCCTGCGAAATTTGCTGCACAAGCGACTCCTCGTCTTCGGCGATGCGGATGCCTTTGCCTCCGCCCCCAGCCGTCGCCTTGATGATGATCGGATAGCCGATCTCGCGTCCGAGGCGAACCGCCTCCTCCAAGTCCTCGATCAGGCCGTCGGAGCCCGGGATGATCGGCACGCCGGCTTCCTTCATCGTCTGCTTGGCTACGGACTTGTCGCCCATCCGGCTGATTGCGTCGGGCGAGGGGCCAATGAACGTGATGTTGCACGACTCGCAAATTTCCGCGAAGTCGGCGTTCTCGGCCAAGAAGCCGTAACCCGGATGGATCGCATCGGACTCGGTCAGCGTGGCGACGCTCATCAGGTTCGTGAAGTTCAGGTAGCTGTCCTTCGACAGCGTCGGTCCGATGCAGTACGCCTCATCGGCCAGCCGCACATGCAGCGCCTCGCGGTCCGCTTCGGAAAATACCGCCACCGTATAAATCCCCATCTCGCGGCAAGCGCGAATGATGCGGACGGCGATTTCCCCCCGGTTGGCGATCAATATTTTATGAAACTTCATCGTTAAGCCTCCAGTTTATTCCGGTTTCACCCTGAACAGAGCTTGATTGTATTCGACGAGCTGGCCGTCTTCAACCAGGATGTCGACGATTTCGCCCCGGATCTCGGCTTCGATCGGATTCATCAGCTTCATCGCCTCTACGATACAGACAACGGTTTTCTCGCTCACCTTGTCGCCGATCGAGACGTATGGAGCCGAACCCGGCGCGGACGCCTTGTAGAACGTACCGACCATCGGGGATTTAATCGTATGTAAGCCTGCATCGGACGGAGCGGCTGCGGGAGCGGCAGGAGCGCTCACTGCTGCTGCCGGAGCAGCTGCGTCGACCGCAGGAACGGCTTGCGGAGCGGCCTGTACGTATGTCGGCGCAGGCGCGTGGGTAACGACAACCGACTCGGTTTTGCCCGGCTTGCGGATGAACAGACGTGTTCCTTCGTTCTCAATTTCCAGCTCCGATACGGAGGTTTGATCGATCAGCTTGACCAATTCTTTGATTTCGCTAAGTTTAAACATCCAAAGGTTCACTCCTTCGAGGATTGGAAGCATGTCCAACATGACCAAGCATGTCCAGCATGTTTCATCATGTTCTGCAATGCGGGAATGGATGTATTATAACACATCCGTGCGCACGCACGAAGACCATTATACCGCAAGAACGCCGCTCGGAAAACAATTGTTTGCAAGTTTCGTTTTCCGAGCCGCCGGAGCGGAACCGGTCCTCTTCAATCCAAGAACATAGTTCTACGAACAGGCTGTCGAATCCTTTGATGAAACGTAAGAACTTTTGGCGAACCGGGAGCTGGAAACGAACAAGCCCCGGCAAGGCTGGAGCGCCCTGCCGGAGCCGTCTGACCTCCGAACCTATTGCACGTATTGAATCGTAATTTTGTCGGGTCCGACATTCAGTTCCTTCATGACCAGATCGATAATCGTGACGCCCTGGCTCTTCTCCAGCTTGGCGGCTTGCACGACTACCTTCCATTTGGCTCCGTCCTGGAGAACCAGCGCATTGTTGAAATCGTTGCCGAGCAAATCTTCGAGGTTCGCGATGCGCGCTTCTTGGTCCTGCAGCTTGTTCAGCTCGTTCAGAGCTTTTTCCACGTCGGCGGTCGACTTCTTCGCGTCTACGCTTTCGGCGAGCAGCTTTTCCGTCAAAATGCCCCATTCTTCATTGCGTTTCATCTGAGCGGTCTTGAAATAGTCGGAGCCGGAGGTGGCGGTTGTGGACTTTTGCTTCAGCACTTCCGCATCGGTTTTGCCTTTGTTCGCATTCGCCGTGCCGGTTGTGCCGGTTGTACCCGTTTTAGTGCCGGTCCCTGTCGTTTGCGCGCCTGTAGCCGTCGACTGCGTTCCAGTTGCACCGGACTTCGTTGCATCCGTCGTCCCGGTCGTTCCGTTCGTCGTAACGGCGTCCACCTTGATCTCGCTGCCTTGCAGCTGGCTGTTCGCTACATCGACTTCATTGACATCCTCGGTAAACAAGTAGTAGGCGGAGAGCACAACCATCAGACTGAGCATCGATACGAGCCATACGGTTTGTCGTTTTGCGTTCATTGTTTCATTCCTCCTGAAATGGGTTTATTATTGCTGCTTTCTAGGCAAGACGGAAATGCGGTGAGGCGGCACGTCCAGCCCTCTGCTGACGGCTTCGACGATCATGGACTTGACGGTCGCGTTTTCGGCGCCTTTCGCTACGACGACGACCCCTCTCACTTTCGGTTTGATCTGTTTGACGATGATCGGATTTTGCGAGCCTGAGATGTCGTAGAGCACCACCTCTCCGCTTCGCGTCACTTCCGTAATGTTGCGCTGGGCACCGTTCTGGTCTTTCTCGGTCGTGACCCGCTGGCTGTCCTTCGGATTCGTCTGCACGACCGTCTCCTCCGTCGATTCGATCGTCACTAACACGTCCGAATCGCCGACGCCCACGACGGTCTGCAGAATGTCCCGGATCGCCGCTTCATAAGACTGCTCATAGCCGGAAAAGCCGGATTGATCCTTCGTATCCTTCACGGAGGTGACCGGCGTCGAATTCGGATCGGGTGAAGCCCGGCTATTCGGGTCGGTATCCAGCTGTTTCACATTCAGGAACGAGTTCATCACCATCAGCCCCACGCCGACAAGGCCGATCAGCAGCAGCCAGCGGAAGGAGTTGATCCGCTTCGCGCCGTTTTGACCGCCTCCCACCATGCGTTCCATCCATTGCATCCATTTCCCCATGAGCTCACCTCGCTTTCCGCTGCTCCGATTCGTAGTCCAACTGGATTTGGGTTCGTTTCAACTGCCATTGCTGCGTCAAGAGCTCATACACCCGCGATTTCGCTTGCTGCTCAGAATCGCTTAAGGCTGAACCGCCGTCGGCGGAAGCTCCCGCTCCCGTTCGGCTGTCGCCGACCTTGATCTGAATCTGAACCGGCCGCACGGGCTCGACCGTCCGGACCTCCTTCTCGCTGCCGGTGGGCTGAGCCGTCTCCACAGTTCCATCTATGCGATAAAGGATCGCCTGCATCGTCCGGATGACGGGCTTTCCGTTGTTGTCGGCTTGAATGGTCACATCGATTGTTTTCACTTTGACGCCGGGCAGCGCCTCCATGCTGGACTGCAGCTCCGCGCCGAGCCGGGTTTCCAGCAGCTGCATCGCTTGTTGCTCCTGCGCCGCCTTCAGGCTGCCCGCTTCCTGGAGAACCGCGCCAAGCGGCTTCATCGCGGTCATTGTTCCTGCGCGGTCTGCGCCGACCAGCGCCGGGAGCTGCTCCACGGAGGCCAGCATTTTCCGCGTATCGAGCGTTTTCTGGAACAGCGTGAAGATCGGAGTCAGCAGCGTCAGCAAAATGAAAAGCCCCAGTACGGTTCGCACATATCGCTGCAAGCCGTTGTTCGGCATCAGCAGGTCGACGAATGCCGCGAGCAAAATGACGAGAATGACTTGCTTCAGCCAATCGCTCATCCAGGCGATCATGGCGATTCCTCCTGTGCGGCGAAGTGCTCATCGCATCATAACGGTCACATTCGCAGCCGTGATGATGATCGTGATGGCCAGGAAAAACATCAGTCCTACGGCGGCTAACGCCGCGAAGACGTAAATCAGGCTTTTGCCGATCGTCTGCAGGCAGGACACGATCGGATTCGAGCCGATCGGCTGCATGACGGCGCCGGCGATATTGTAGATAAGCGCCAGCGTCAAGATCTTGATCGCCGGGAAGGCGCACAGGAAGACGATGATGACGACGCCCGCCAAGCCAACCGCGTTCTTGACCAAGAGCGATGCGCTGATCACGGTGTCCGAGGCGTCCGAGAACATACGGCCGACGACCGGGACGAAGTTGCCGGTGATGAACTTCGCGGTCCGGAGCGTGACTCCGTCGGTGACGGCCCCCGTCCCTCCCTGCACCGAGATGACGCCGAGGAACACGGTAACGACGATACCCAGCAGGCCGATGCTGACGCCCCGCAGCAGGTTGGCCAGGTTCGTGACCTTGTACTTGTCGTTGACCGAGCTCACGATGTGGAGCAAGGTCGAGAAGAACAGCAGCGGGAAGATGACCGCGTAAATCAACGTGCCGATCGTATGGATCATGAAAATGATCAGCGGGTGCATCACCGTGACGGTGACAACGTTGCCCATGGAAGCCAGCAGCGCCAGGAGCAGCGGGATGACGGCGACCATGAAGTGAATCATGCTCTCGATGGCGCCTTTGGCGTAGCCGATCGCGACGTTGAAGCTGTTGACCGCGAGCAGCAGCAGCACCATGTAGGAGATCGCGTAGGCGATCTTGCTCACCGTATTGCGCTCGAACGCGGATTGAAGCGTCTCGAGAATCATGCTGAATACGGTCAGGATGACGATGGAGGCGAGCAGCTTGCCGTTGTACAGCACTTCGTGGAAGAAAAAGCTGACGAACGCCGAGAACACCGACTTGAGGCTGAAGCCGCCCTTGTCCGGCAGCATCATGTCTATGAAGGAGGGAGTTTTGCTGTCCGGGAAAAACCCTCCGTACTCCCGCATCAGCTTGTTCCAGTAGTCTTCGACCTCTCCGGTCTTCAACTGTCCCGCTTGTTGCTCGACTAGCGCGTTCGCCGGATTCACGGCGCTCGCGTAAGCGGTCAAGCTTGCCGCGCTGGAAACGGATTGGGCTTGGACCGGGACTGTAGCTGCAGCAGCCGTCCAGGCGATCGTCATGAGCAGAGCAAGTGCAAGCAGCAGACGCCTGACTTTGGAATCGAGCGGGCCGTCGTGCGGCTGAAGCGGCGTCCGATAGTGCGGCGATGGGCGCGAATAAGGCGGTGTCATGGCATCTTCTCCTGTCAAGTCCTCAAGCCGGCAGCAGCTTCACGATCGTTTCCACAATGACGGTGATGATCGGAATGGCCATGACCATGATGATCACCTTGCCGGCCAGCTCGATCTTCGCGGCGATCGACTCCTGCCCTGCGTCTCTTACGATCTGCGCGCCGAATTCGGCGATGTAGGCGATGCCGATAATTTTCAGAATCGTCTTCAGGAACACCAGATTGATGTTCGATTGCGAAGCCAGCTGCTCCAGCACTTGGATGACCGCCGATATTTTCCCGATGAGGAACAGGAAGATGAAGATGCCGGTCACGGTCGAGAGCAGGAAGGCGAACAGCGGCTTCTGCTCCTTCAGAATGAGCGTCAGAATCGTTACGATGAAGCCGAGTCCTACGACTTGGATAATCTCCACGGGCGTTCACCTACTGGAACAGGAAGATCGTTTTGATTTCCTTGAATAGGTCGTCCAGCAAACTGACAACCATGAACAGGACCACGACGAAGCCGATGACGGTGACCCAGTGCGCCATATCTTCCTTCCCCATTTGTTTTAGCACCGTGTGGATCATCGCGATGATGATTCCGATGCCGGCGATCTGAAAAATCGCGTTTACGTCCACGTTCATGTCTGGCACCTCTTTCTAACCAGCAAATCCGTCGAATTCACTAGGGGTCCTAGTACATCATGATGACGATCAAAGCGCCGGCGAGCACCCCGAGGCTTCTCCACATCTTCTCGTAGCGCCGCTGCTCCTCCCAGGCGACTTGCTCCTCGGTCTGCAGCAGGCTGGCGGCTAGGCGCAGATGCTTCACTTGATCCTCGCGGTCCGACACCCCCAGCGTGAAGCCGAGCTGGCTCCACACCTCGCGCTCGCTGTCCTGGAGCGCCGTATATCGCCAGTGGAGCCGGGTCGCCTCCTGCCAGCTCGCCTTCGCCGTCTCGCCGCCCGGATCCATGCGCTCCGCCGCGTCAAGGAGCATCGCTCCGATCGGGTCGGCGGCTTGGGCGGCGATGCGGCGAAGTGCATCTGCGAGCGGCGTGGCGCCGTAGGTCATCTCCGTCTCGAGCCGCTGCAGCACTTGGATGAGCAGGCGCAGCTGCCGGGGACGGCGGGCGTAGCGGGCGGCTTTGGCGAGGCCGAGCAGCGTGCAGGCCGCGATCACGAGCATGGCGCCGATCAGCTTCAGCATGGCGGCGCCTCCTTTGGCGCGGCGCGCCAGGCGCCGAGGAGCGGGCCGGCAGCGTTGCCGGCGGCGGCGGCGGCGGCGCCTGCGGGCGGGCCG
>NZ_BIMA01000073.1 GCF_004000845.1 Paenibacillus koleovorans NBRC 103111 | reverse complement strand
GCGCACTCTTACGCTTTGGTTCTGTAAAGGACTTAAACTCTATAATGTCAAAATACCCCCTGCAGCAACATCCATTGCCGCAGGGGGCCTCACGCCTAAACCATGGTCAAGCTTTCGCAATAGGCTCCGGCTGCTTCCGCAGCCGCTCCGGGATGACGTCGTTGCCCGCGACATCCTCATACGTGTCGCGCCGGACGACGACATCCGCCGCACCGTCCTTCACGAAGATGACTGCCGGCTTGCGGATCCGGTTGTAGTGGCTAGCCATCGCATAGTTGTAGGCACCGGTACTGGAGACGGCGAGCAGATCGCCCGTGCGGACGACCGGGAGCGCCAAATCCCAGATGAGCATGTCGCCGGATTCGCAGCATTTGCCTGCGATCGAGACAACCTCTTCCTCCACGTCGAGCGCCCGGTTCGCCAGCATTGCCTCATAGCGGGCGCCATACAACGCCGGACGCGGGTTGTCGGTCATCCCGCCGTCGACGGCCACATATTTGCGCACGCCCGGGATATCCTTCACTGAGCCGACGGTATACAGCGTTGTGCCGGCTTCGCCGACGATGCTGCGGCCCGGCTCGATCCAGATCTCCGGCAGCGGGTAGCTGCGCGCCGAGAAATTGTTCTTCACCGCATCGGCGATCGCGCCGATGTAACGGGCGGCCGGCAGCGGCGTGTCGCCTTCCATATAGCGGATGCCGAAGCCGCCGCCGAGATTGATGACCGTGAACGTATAGTCGAGCTCGTCGCGCACTTGAGCGGCGAAGCGGGATACTTTGTCCGCCGCGATCTCGAAGCCGTCCACCTCGAAAATTTGCGAGCCGATATGCGAATGAACGCCGAGCAGACGCAGCTGCTCCAGCTTCAGCGACTCCTGGACCGCCCGGAACGCCGACCCATTCTCCATGTCGAAGCCGAACTTCGAGTCGGTTTGCCCGGTGGAGATGAATTCATGCGTGTGCGCTTCGACGCCCGGCGTGATGCGCAGCAGGATGCTCGCCTTCATTTTCCGCTCGCGGGCCAGCTCGTTCAACAAGTGAAGCTCCATGAAGTTGTCGACGACAAAACAGCCGATATTGGCATCCAGCCCCATCTCGATCTCTTGCGGCGTCTTGTTGTTGCCGTGGAAATGAATCCGCTGCGGCGGAAACCCGGCCTGCAGCGCGGTATAAAGCTCGCCGTCCGAGACGACGTCGAGCGAAAGTCCCTCTTCTTCTACAATGCGGCACATCGCCTTCACACAGAACGCTTTGCTCGCGTAGGCGACCTGAAATTGCAATCCGGTGGCGAGGAAGGCGTCTCGGAATTCGCGGCAGCGTGTGCGGATCAGTTGCTCGTCGAACACATACAGCGGCGTGCCATAGTCGGCAGCAAGCTGCGTCGTATCGCAACCCCCGATTTCCAAATGTCCCCTGTTGTTGATCGCGCTTGTTCCGTGTAGGTGCATCGATTGTTCCTCTTCCCTGTATCTGTTTGATAATTAAAGTACCACAGGTCTACCCCGATGACAATAAGCGGGTGAGGAGAATCCGCGCGCAGGCTATACCGCCGTTATCCTTGCTCTTTGCCCGGCGGCTGCCGCGTCTTGTCCCTGGCGTTCGTGATGCTTAGTCGTATTTTCGAACTCAATACCGGGAGGCGGAACATAATATTCAGCATAGCCTTCGCATCGAATGGGATGAACGGCCACAGATACGGTGCATTGTATGAACGCTGCACAGCGAGAACAACTACCCAGAGCGTGCTGCCGAGGACGAATCCCGTCCCGTCGAAAATGGCCACCAGTACCAGCAACGCCAACCGGACTAGCCGATTGGCTAAACCGAGCTCATAGCTCGGGGTGCAGAACATCCCGATGGCCGCTACCGCCATATACATGATGACTTCATTAATAAACAGCCCGGTCTTCACCGCTATGTCGCCGACCAGAATCGCTGCTACCAAGCCCATTGCTACCGTCAATGGAGAGGGAGTATGAACAGCCGCCAGCCGCATCATGTCGACGCCTACCTCAACCAGCAGGAACTGTAACAGCAAGGGGAGCTCCCCCTGCTTTTGGGGTCCGAGAAACTCCAGCCCCGCCGGCTTCATCTCCGGGCTCTGGACGAGCAGAAACCAGAGCGGCAGCAGGAACAGAGAGCCGAAGATCCCGACGAAACGAACCCAGCGCAAATAGCTGCCGACGATCGGCGTTTGCCGATATTCCTCGACGTGCTGCACCAGATGAAAAAACGTGCACGGCAGGATCATGACCGATGGCGACGTATCGACGAATAAAATGATGTGTCCTTCCAGCATATGCGAGCTGACGACATCGGGTCGCTCCGAGTAGCGGACGGACGGATAGGGATTCCATCCCTTGCCCATGATCGCTTCCTCCAGCTGCTTGTCGCCGAGCGGGATGCCGTCTATCGCCACGGTTTTGATTTTGTCCTGAATCGCCTTAACCAGATCCGGATTGGCGATGTCCTCGATGTAGCCGATGCACACATGCGTGTTCGTCCGTTTCCCGACGGTGAGCAGCTCCAGCTTGAGCCTCGGATCGCGAATTCGGCGCCGCACGAGCGTGACGTTTGTGAGCAGCGTTTCCACGAAACCGTCTCGAGAACCCCGGACTACTTTTTCCAAATCGGGCTCCTCGATCGAACGGACCGGGAAGCTCTTCGCATCGACGACAAGCGCGGACGTTTCGCCTTCGATGAACATACCGCATGACCCCATCAGCACGAACTCGATCACCTTGTCCAGCTCATGCATCGATTCCACCTGAATATGCGGGACGAACCGCTCCAGGAAGCTTTTCAGCGGATCCGGCTGCAGCTCTTCCTCATCCACATACGTGAGCCTGGTAATAACGTCAGTCAACACCGTATCCTTGGCGAAGCCGTTCACATAGAAAAACGCCACTCTTTTCGTACCGAACTCCATTTCCCGGAACACGATATCGAAGCTGCGGTGCAAGCCGACTTTTTCCTCCAGCGCCCGCATCACCACTTCCAAAGAAGGGGAAATCGACTTCTCCTCCTTCAGTCCCATCTCCTCATCCGTCAAAATATCGCGGGCGTCGACCTTGGCGTCCTCCTGCTTCTTGCGGTGCTTCCTATGTATCTTGATCCCCGAGCCATGCGTCTCTGTCTGTGAGTCCGATTCGCGCTCGCTCTTATCCTTCGTTTCCATCTTATCCATGTGAAGCCTCCTCCTATCGCATCATTCGCGCGTCTATTTCCAGTACCAGACAAAATCGAATAGCGATCCCGCCACTTTGCCGAACACCATCGCCATCAGCAGCCAAATGATATAATCGCCGATGCCCAACCGTTTCGCCATAATCGGGAACACGTTCAGCACTTCCGTGAGCGCCCCCGCCAGCATGCCGACAAAGCAGCCCGACAGCAGCCCGATCGCGATCGCCGCAAGGGGAGCCAGCCGAAACGACCCGTTCATGAAATCCGCCAATGTGAAAAAGAGTGCGCCGCTCACGACCGCAGCCTCCAGGCTGTGCACCCGATGCGGCGACTTGGCGATCTGGGCCAGCCGCGGAATAACGTCGAGCACGACGAGAAAAGCAACCATGCCGCCGCCGACCGCCATTCCCCCGCCGATCCCGATCAAGCCCAGCAGCAGCGCCTCCATGATCCATGCGGCACTCATCGCGGCTTCCCGTTGTCCTGCAGCTTCATATATTCTTCCGTGATGACGTAGCGGTTCAGGTTTTCCTGGTACATGAACATTTCGACTTCCAGCGGACTCGGCTCTTCGGTAAATTTTTTCTTGAACAATTGGTTGAAGAAGATGACCATTCCTGCTCCCAGGCCGAACGAATACGGGATTTGCAGCCAATATGGATGCTCGACCTCCCTTCCCGAAATCATCTTGAACAGCTTGCGGTGCACCTCCATCATGCTCACATCCACGTGAAAGTTCATGATCGCGAGACCGGATCCGAAGAACAGCAGCAGCCAGACGATCACCAGCAGGATCGGATTCGGCTTGCGGGCCGGCGACATGATCTCCACAAGCACGTGAGGATCGCCGTAATGCTCAATCTGCACGCCGGGACAGCAGCCTCTCACCGCCTCGACGACGCGGAGCATATCGAGGAGCAGGACGGATCCGTCCGCATCGCCGGGAGTATGCAGCACGAGCTGCTTGAATCGGGACTCCCATTCGGGATCCACCAGCATCTGAGCGACATCGCCTAAGGTAACCGGATCGCCTTTCTTCACCATAATTCGTTTGCGCAGCCGCATATAGAGCACTGGCGGGCTCGTATGAACGGGCGTTTGCATGGGATCACTCCCTCGGATGACAAACTTTTCCCTTTAGTATGCGGCACTGCATGTGGAAGTACTCCGTCCCAGGCTCAGCAAAACTTTCCACCGGTATAAGTTTATGCCGATTTGTACAAAAACGCGTCCAAACGCTCCATGGCTGAATAAAGCCATACACAGTACTATGAAGTCAGATCGTTCAGAAGCTGTTGTTGCAAAAAGTACAAATGGGTCGAGGAGGAAGCCGATATGAAATTGACCGATGCGGCAGAGATCAACCGGGTGCTGTACCCAAGCGTAACGCTTGCGGACTATGTGGACGATTGGAACGGCGTTGGCGAGGGGCAAGTGAAGTTTTACAGGGAAAAAGGATATTTGGCGCTGCGCAACGGCTACTCGAAGGAGCTGATCGACGCCTCCGGGGACGCGATTAAAGCGATGCTGAATGACCGCTACATGCGGACACGCGAGGAGTTCAACACGTGGATGCGGGAACGACGGATGGAATCGACGGCGGCTGAAACGGCGCCTGCGGGGTTGGAGCCTGCGGAGGAAAGCGGCGAGTCGAAGCGAGTGAAGCTGCCATTCGTCCAGATCGTCAAGCCGGACGGCGCCACGCGGATCGTAGACGACATCCGTCCCTGCGAGAGCGTCGGTTCCTTCGACGAATACGAGCGGATGGCCCGGAAAATCGGGGATTACGTCTATTACGACGAACGGTTCTATGCCATGGCCTATCATCCGGAGCTGCTCCGCGTTGTGGAGATGCTGCTGGGCGAGAAGCCGAAGCTCGTGCAGGACATGGCGCTCCTGAAGCCGCCGCAAGGCGGGGGCGAGAAGCCTTGGCACCAGGACATGGCTTATCGCGGCCTGGATTACGACCGGTCGATCCTCGGCGTATGGATCGCCGTCGACGAGGCTAGCGTGGACAACGGCTGCATGCACATTATCCCGCGCTCGCATATGCTGGGCGGCGTGCCGCATTATGCCGAGCGGGATTGGCAGATGTGCGACGAGAATGTCGAGGCGGACCGCGCGCTGGTGGCGCCGCTTGACCCAGGCGGCTTGCTGTTCTTCCACGGCATGCTGCATCACGGCACGCCGAGCAATTTCTCGACCAAGAAACGCCGGGCGCTGCAGTTCCATTACGCCGCCGAGAGCTCGGAGATGGTAACGCCGAAGGAATACAAGCGCATGTTCACGAACGAAATGTCCGGCGCGCAGTGCTGACGCTAGAACCATACGATGCGATTAGGCGGGGCTACCAGGGTGGGCGTGGTTGGAGGCGCTACTTGCGATAAGCCGTCGGCGAGACGCCGAAATGCTGCTTGAACTGCTTGCTGAAATAGAACACATCGGAGTAGCCGAGCGATTGGGCCGCTTGCGTCACCGACAGCGACGTCTCGGTCATGAGATGGAGCGCCCGCTCCATCTTCACTTGCAGGCTGAACTGCTTGATCGACTGACCCGTCGCTTTGCGGAATATCCGGTTCGCGTAGACAGGCGAGAAGCCGGTCGCCTCTATCAGCTGCTTGTCCGCCGGAAACTGGCCGGACATCGTGCGGATGAGCGCTTTGAGCTTGCGCACCGCCTTGTCGTGCAGGCCGCTCGGCTCGGAGCCGTCCGCCTGCGTCATGGCGCTGCGCTGCAGATGGAGCAGCACCAGCCTGAGGAGGAGATCAAACTCCTCCTCGCGCCAGGCGGCGGCGCTGTCGCATAGCTCGAGCAGCCGCAGCATGATCGTTTCGTCCGTCGATACTTCGGTCAAGCTGTAAGCCGACGGCAGACGGGGGAGTCCCTTGACGGGCTCCCCCGTCTCCGTGTTCATCGGCTCGAAGTGCAGGTACAGCACAGTCAGCCGGTTGTCGAGATTTTGACGGCCTACTGGAGCGTCGCCGGGCTGGACGAGAATGCAGACGCCTTTGCGTAGCCCGTACGTTACGTCATTCAGCCGCATCTCCCCTTCACCCGAAAACACGTACCAGAGGTCGTAATACTCGAATGGCGGCGGCGCCCAAGCCCACTCCGGACCGCATTCATAGAAGCCGAACGACCGCCCCTTCATCAGCCGATGCCGTCCTGTGAACAATTTATCGTCCATCCGTTCGCCGCCTCCCTCCCGTTCTTCTTCCTCGATCCTACTATACCGGACGCCAAAAGAACAGACCGCTATTGCGCGATCTGTTCCTTGATGACTTGCAATATTTTTTTCTCCAGCCGCGACACTTGTACTTGGGAAATGCCTAGCCGGTTCGCCACTTCGGATTGCGTCTGGTCTCGGAAGTACCTCAGGTACACGATGAGCCGTTCCCGCTCGTTCAGCGTGTTGATCGCCTCGTTCAGCGCCAGCTTGTCGAACCATCGCTCCTGACCTTCGTCCGCGATTTGATCCATCAGCGTAATCGGATCGCCGTCATTCTCGAACACCGTCTCGTGAATCGAGGACGGCGGCTTGTTCGCTTCCTGGGCGAAGACGACTTCTTCGGACGTGATCCCGAGCTCCTCCGCAACCTCGCCGATCGTCGGCAGACGGCCGAGCTTCTTGGACAGCTCATCCTTCTTCTTGCGCACTTTATTCGCCAGCTCCTTGAGCGAGCGGCTTACCTTGACGGTGCCGTCGTCTCGCAGGAAACGCTGGATTTCCCCGATGATCATCGGGACGGCATAAGTGGAAAACTTGACGTCATAGGACAAATCGAATTTGTCCACGGATTTCAGCAAGCCGATGCACCCGATTTGGAACAAGTCCTCCGGCTCGTAGCCGCGGTTCAGGAAGCGCTGCACAACCGACCATACGAGGCGGATGTTGCAGCCCACGAGCGTCTCCCGCGCCAGGCTGTCGCCGGCTTGACTGAGGGCGATCAGTCTCTTAACCTCGCTGTCGTCCAAATAACTGTGTGAGGCGTGCTTCAGATCCACATCCATGTCCCCTACCCCTAGTTATACAGCGCTTTTTTTGATTCGATCCGCTTCACCATCGTAACCTTGGTGCCTTGACCCGGCACCGATACGACCGCTACGTCGTCCATGAAGTTTTCCATAATCGTAAAGCCCATGCCGGAGCGTTCCATCTCCGGCTTCGTCGTGTAGAGCGGCTCGCGGGCCAGCGCCACGTCTTCGATACCGCCGCCGTTGTCTTCCACGGAGATCGTCACGCGATCGCCTTCGATAGTCGCTGAAATCGTCACGACGCCGTCCGGGCGCTCATCGTACCCGTGAATGATCGAGTTCGTCACCGCTTCGGAGACGACGGTCTTGATGTCCGTCAGCTCCTCCATTGTCGGATCGAGCTGGGAGACGAATGCCGCCACGGCGACCCGGGCGAATGCTTCGTTCTGCGAACGGCTGGCGAACTGCAAGGTCATAAAGTTGGCTCCACTCATGACACGACCTCCAGACTGGAAAGTGCAAGTCTCTCATTTTCCTGAAACGCCAAAATTTTGAACAAGCCGGATAGCTCGAACAAGCGGTAGACGGCGGGATTCGCTTCGCAGACGACCATGCGGCCGCCTTTGCCCGTCACTTGCTTGTACCGGCCGAGGATGACCCCGAGCCCGGAGCTGTCCATGAAGGAAAGCTCCTTCAGGCTCAGCACCACATGCCGGGTGTCGCCCTTCAGAATCGCTTCCTCCATCCGCGTGCGGACGGTTTCCGCCGAATGGTGATCCAGCTCGCCGCGCAGACGCACAATGAGCGTCCGTCGGTAATGTTCCATTTCAATTTGCAGACTCACTCCAGCTCAACTCCCTTCGCAATGCAGACTAGTTTCTACGAAACGAATGGAATTTCCTGCAAGCCGACAAAACTAGAAGAAAACTGCTAATTGTTTTACTAAAACGATCCGATTAGACAAAATTCGGCCGATTTAGTCGATTGTAAACATTTGGCCGGCCGTACGCTTCAGCAACGTCCACAGTCCCGCCTTTTGCACATCGAGCGGCGATTCGATCGGGAACTCGGCGATTTTGACGTCGCCCTTGAACACGACGAGCTTGCCGATCGGCTGCCCCATCTTGATCGGTGCCTTCAAGCCCGGCTCCAACTGCAGCTCGTGGCGAATATCCGCGCCGGCTTCGCCCTTCTTCAGCAGCACCGAATATTGGTGGTTCGCAGTCAGCGACACTTCCGTCTGTTTGCCCTTCGCCACCTGCAGCGTTCCGATCGGGTCGCCGGTTTTGAAGATCGGGTGGTTCGTGTATTGGGAAAACGCATAGTCGAACAGCTTGGTCACTTCGGCGTTCCGCGTCTTCGTGTTCGGTTCGCCCATGACGACGGCCACGATGCGGAAGTTGTCCCGCTTCGCCGTCGCCGACAAGCAGAACTTCGCTTCGCTGGTGTAGCCGGTTTTCAGGCCGTCCGCCCCCGCATAGAAACGCACGAGTTTGTTCGTGTTGACGAGCCAGAACGGGTTCGCCGTATCTTTGCGCAAGTAATCCTGGTATTGGCCGGTGTATTTCGTAATTTCTTCGTGCTTCAGCAGCTCCCGCGACATTACCGCGATATCATAAGCCGTCGTATAGTGATTGTCCGCGGGCAGGCCGTTCACATTGACGAAATGCGTATTGTTCATGCCGAGCTCTTTGGCCTTCGCATTCATCATGGCGACGAACGCTTCTTCCGTGCCTCCGATTTTCTCCGCCATGGCGACGGAGGCGTCGTTGCCGGACGCCATCGCGATGCCCTTCAGCATCTCTTCGACAGTCAGCTCCTCGCCCGGCTCGAGGAAAATTTGCGACCCGCCCATCGAGGCGGCGTATTCGCTCGTACGGACTTTCTCGTTCATCTGGATCTTGCCTTGATCGAGAGCTTCCATGATCAGCACCATCGTCATGATTTTCGTGATGCTGGCCGGCGCCTTCTTCTCATTCATGTTTTTCTCGTAGAGCACCGTACCGGTGTCGGCGTCTAGGAGAACCGCAGATGTTGCGTTTGGCGCCAGCTCTACGGCCGGCGCGGCTTCCTTCGTCGATTTGGCGCCATTCTCGTCGGCTGCGAGCGCTCCCGCCGGTGCGCATAACGCGACTAGCAGCAGCAAGCTGAGCAACCCGATCCAACCCTTTTTGCGCATGAACAAACCCCTCCTGGACGTTATCCCTATTCAACTAGCCTGTTTGGCGTGGACATACTTCTAACAGTTTTGCCCAATCGGGTGGAAAATAAACGGGGGATTGGCATGTTTTGGCGGGATGTGTTCGCATGGAAAAGCCGCCCCCTGGGAGGGGACGGCTGGATTGGGTTAGCTTGGTCATGGATAGGGTAGCTTGGAGTAGGCTGGGTTTATTCGGCCCAGGTGTCAGCGTTGCGGTCGAACAAAATCGGGTGCAGCGGCCCTGCGGCCAGATCGCCCGGCTGGAGACCCGGGAACCACGAGGCCAAATCGTTTTTGCGGGCGTTGCTGTCCGGCTCCAAGAGGCGCGAGTCGTCGGCGAAGAAAATGATCGTCATCACCTCGCGCATTTGCTCGGTCGGGTTCGACGGTGCGCTATGCAGCGTCCAGCCCGCATGGAACGTAGCGTCGCCTGCCGCCATGCCGCCGTGGTTGATCGTCTCGACTCCCTTGCTCTCTATATATTCGCGGAGTGTCTTGTGGGAATCGTCGGAGATGACCTGCTTCGAAATGTAACCGTTCGTGTGTGTGCCCGAGCCGAACGTCATCGAGCCTACCTCCTGCGGAATCGGTACGAGCGGCATCCACATCGTGATCGTCTTGTCCGTGTCAAGCGGCCAATATATTTGATCCTGATGCCAAGGCGTGTGACCGCCGCCCGGCTCCTTGTACAGCGCTTGATCCGCATAAATGCGGACGCGGTCGACGCCCATCAAGTCGGCGGCGATTTTGGCGAAACGTTTCGCGTACACGAACCGCTGCACCGCCTCGCTCTTCGTCCAGATGTTGCCGATCTGGATGAACGCTTTTCCATAAGTGTCCCGCTCGGTCAACGGTTTGGATTGTTTGTTTAATTGTCTTACCATCTCGCCGATAACGGGACGATAAGCCTCGACTTCCGCTTGGGTCGCGACATGGCGCAGCATAATATGTCCGTCTTTCGCATAGCCTGCGATCTCATCCTCGGTGAGTGCGTATGGTTGCCGCAAATCGGGAAGCTGATTCGTCTGTTGGCTCATGGGGATACCCCTCTTTCGTCATAATGGGATGGAGGTGGCTCGGGTTGTTAGTTGTATTATAACCTTCAGATGCGGATTCCTGCGTTGTTTAAGCCAACTAAGCTCTTTGTCAAAAACGACTGTTCATTTGTTAGGAGATTTGGTATCTTGAGGGGAGTAGTTTAGTTGAAGAGGAGTGTGTTGGCTGACGTATGAAGGAGCAGATGACGCTTGAGGAGCTGTTGGCCCGGCAGCCGGTTGTGCCCTATATCCGCAACAGCGACTATGCCGTTCGGACGCCTTGGTATGTGCCGATTCGCCGGCTGCTCGATTATTTGTTGATTTATGTGCAGGAGGGCAGCTGCCTGATCCAGGTGGACGGCGTCGATTACACGTTCGAGAGCGGTCAATTTTGCCTCATTCAGCCGGGCAGCCTGCACACGTTGCAGGGGACGACGAATACGATTACGCCTTATGCCCATTTGGACTTCTTTTATAATCCGCAGCGGGAGCTGAGCTTTCCTACGGGGGCGGGGCAAACCGATTTGAGCGCCTATCAGTCGTTGATGCAGCCGGCTTTAAATGACTTGCAAGGGGTGTATGTGCCGGTTCGGCTGAACCCCGTGCACCCGGTTCAGTTTCGCGACACGCTGCTGCGGATGGTGCAGTGCTGGCTGGAGCGGGATGTTTTGTCCGTGCTCGAGGCCCAGCAGCTCGGGACGGAGCTTGTGCTGGCTATCTTGAAGCAGTATGCGCCTGCCGCGACCAAACCTTCGGCATCCACAACCCCTTCACTCAATTGGATCACTTCGTTTTTGACGTTTAATTTGACGGAGCCGTTGTCCGTGGAGGAGATGGCACGGCGGGCGAGCTTGTCGCCTTCCCGGTTCAGCGCGGTGTTCCGGCAGACGTTCGGGATGCCGCCGCACCAGTATTTGATGCGGCTTCGCCTGCAGCACAGCGAGGAGCTGCTGCGCACGACGAGCTTGACGCTGCAGGACATCGCCGTGTACTGCGGCTTCGCGGACGTGCACCATTTCTCGAAGGCGTTCAAGCGGGTGCGCGGGCTGGCGCCGGGGGCATTTCGGGAGCAGTGGCGGAAGGGTGCATTAGGAGGAACGGAACTCGTAAGGGACTAATTCTGTGGAAATCGGGGCTCGTGCGGGAATTTGTTACTCGAAACAGACTAACTCTGTGGAAATCGGGGCTTGTGCGGGGAATTGTTACTTGGCTAAACTGATTGTTTCCCCGGCTAGCCCCACTCCCAGCACGCCTCCGTTCAGGGCAGTAGCGACGCGGCCGGCACAAGCGCGGGCGTGCCGCGCAGCTCGGCGACCGACCGTGCGCCGATGCCGAACATCGCCGCCCGCAGCTCGAACGCGACGCGCTCGAGCACGCGCTCGACGGCTGCTTCGCCGTCCACGGCGGCGGCGAGCAGCCCGCGCCCGAAGCCGGCGAGGTTCGCGCCGAGCGCGATCGCCTTCGCCGCGTCGACACCGGTCGCGAGCCCGCCGCTCGCGACGACGAAGGCGCCCGGAGCGAGCCGCCGCACGTCGCGCACGCAGGCGGCCGTCGGCAAGCCCCAGTCGGCGAAGGCGTCGGCGGCCTCGCGGCGGAGCGCGTCGGTCCCGGCGCGGCGCTTCTCGACCTCGCTCCACGACGTCCCGCCGGCGCCGGCGACGTCGATGAAGTGGACGCCGGCGTCCAGCAGCCGGCGAGCAGTTGCGCCGTCGATGCCCCAACCGACCTCCTTCACCCCGACCGGCACGGTCAAAGCAGAGCAGACGGCTTCAATCCGCCCGAGCAGCGAGCGGAAATTCGTATTCCCTTCCGGCTGGAACACTTCCTGCAGCGCATTCAGATGGAGCACGAGCCCATCCGCCTCCAGCAGCTCCACCGCCCGCCGGCACTCCTCAGGGCCATAGCCGTAATTCAACTGCACGGCGCCGAGATTGGCGAACAGTGGAATCGTAGGCGCCGCCTCGCGCACGCGAAACGTAGCCGCCAGCTCCGGCTGCTCGATCGCCGCGCGGACCGAGCCGACTCCCATCGCCCAGCCGCATCGTTCGGCCGCCCCCGCCAGATGCCGGTTGATGACGCCGGCTTCCGCCGTCCCGCCCGTCATCGAGCTGATCACAAGCGGTGCCTTGAGCGGCTTGCCGAGAAAACGCGAAGAGAGGTCGATTTCATGAAAATCGACCTCCGGCAATGCGTTATGAATGAAACGGTACCGCTCCAGCCCTGTAGTAACCCCTTGTCCGGCGACCGGCTCCTCCAGAGAGATCCGGATATGCTCCGCCTTTCTTCGTTCCGTGCTCACAGCAGCTTTCCTCCTCCGACCGAACCGTTCGTACAATCCGTGTAGTCCCACCGGTCCGCAAACTCCCCGGACCCGTACCGTACTGCCCGGACAAGCCCAACTAAATCCTAGCCTACTCGCTCCACACCATCCTTGGTCACAACCGCCAAAATCAACTGCGGCGGCTCAACCGGCGTATCCGTAATCCGATACGCCTCCAAAACCCGGCGTTTCACTTCATCCAGCAGCTTCGGATCCGTCCGGTTCGTGTGCAGCTCGACAAGCGGCTCGCCGGCTTCGACCCGATCGCCGATCTTGCGCCTCAGCAGCAGCCCGGCGGCAAGATCGATCGCCGCCTCCTTCGTCTCGCGGCCGGCCCCGAGCAGCATCGCGCTGACGCCGATGCCCTCCGCCTCGATAGCCGCAACATAGCCGGCGACAGGCGCCTCAACCGCTACCACATGCTTGGCCGTCGGCAAAAGCGAATACTGATCGATAAAGGACGGCGATCCACCCTGGCAAGCTACGAATTCCTTGAACTTCTTCAGCGCGTACCCCTTGGCGATCAGCTCGCTCAGCATCTCCCGCGCTTCTTCCGTATCCAGTGCTTTGCCTCCAAGCACGAGCATATGCGAGCCTAGCGTACGGCACAGCTCCTCGAGATCGGCGGGACCGTGCCCTTTCAACGTCTCTACAGCCAGACGAACCTCCAGCGCGTTGCCGACGGCGACGCCCAGCGGCTGGTCCATGCTGCTGATGACGGCAACCGTCTCCCGTCCGACCTCCGTCCCGATCGCCACCATAGCCTGAGCAAGCGCGATCGAGTCGTCCAGCGTCTTCATGAAGGCGCCGCTGCCCGTCTTGACGTCCAGCACGATGGCGTCGGCTCCGGAAGCGATCTTCTTACTCATAATCGAGCTCGCGATAAGCGGTATCGAGTTGACCGTCGCCGTAACGTCGCGCAAGCCGTACAGCTTCTTGTCCGCCGGCGTAATGTTGCCAGACTGGCCGATGATCGCCACCCCATGGCGGTTCACCTGATCGACGAACTGCTCTTGCGTCAGCTCCACCTTGAACCCGGAGATCGCTTCGAGCTTGTCGATCGTGCCGCCGGTGTGGCCGAGACCGCGGCCCGACATTTTCGCGACCGGCACTCCAGCCGCAGCGACCAAGGGGGCCAGCACAAGGCTGACGGTGTCGCCGACCCCGCCGGTCGAATGTTTGTCCACCTTCACGCCGGCAATCGAGTGCAGATCGACCGTGTCGCCCGAAGCCGCCATCTCCAATGTCAGGTCGGCCGTCTCCCGCGCGGACATGCCCCGGAAGTATACCGCCATAGCCCAAGCGGACAGCTGATAGTCCGGAATGCGTCCGCTCGTGTAGCCCTGGATGAGAAAAGCAAGCTCCTCCCGGCTCAGCTCGCCGCCGTCTCGTTTTTTCTGAATCAAATCCACCGTTCTCATGAAGCACCTACCCCCGATCCAGTACGTCCTAACCGATCTTTACCCTATCTATGTACCCGGTCGCCGTGCCTAAACTTCCCTGACGAACGCCTTGACGAGCGCGATGAATTTCGGCTTCGTCTTGTTCGCAACCGCCATCACCTGCTCATGCGTCAATGGCTCCAGCTCGTCGCCGATCGCCATGTCCGTGATGCACGAGATGCCCAGCACCCTCAGACCGGCATGCCGCGCAACGATGACTTCTCCTACCGTCGACATCCCGACCGCATCGCCTCCGACAATAACAAGCATCTTGAGCTCCGCCGGGGTCATATAAGCAGGACCGCTGATGCCGCAATACACGCCCTCCTGCAGCTCCAGCTGATCGCCGTCGTCACCGCGGATTTGACTGGACAGCCGGTGCGCGAGCGCCCGGTACTCCCGGTCATAGGCTTCGGACATGTCCGGGAAACGGACGCCGAGCTTCGGATCGTTCCGGCCGATCAACGGATGATCGCCGGTAAGATTAATATGGTCGCTGATCAGCATCAGATCGCCCGGACGGAACGCCCGGTTCATGCCGCCGGCCGCATTGGTTATGACAATGGTAGTTACACCGAGCAGCTTCATCACATAGATAGGAAAAACAACTTTTTGGAACGGGTACCCCTCGTAATAGTGGAATCGCCCCTGCATGACGATGACGGCTTTGCCTTCGAGTTTGCCTACAACGAACTGGCCGGCGTGGCCTTCTACAGTCGAAACCGGGAAATGCGGAATATCCGAATAAGGGATCGCAATCGCCTGCTCCACCTCATGGGCCAAATCGCCGAGTCCGGAGCCGAGCACCATGCCGATAGCAGGCGTCAAGCCGTTCAGCTTGCTCTGTATGTATCGTACCGCTTCTTCCAGCTGCTGCGAGTGCTGTGTCGTTTGTCCCATTCAAGTACCCTCCGCTCGAATAAAAATGATCGCTTATAATTTGCCGATGATGCGTACAACAAGCTGGAGAAACGATTCCCGCACGCGCTCCGCCGTCTCCATGACCTCGTCGTGGGACAGGGGCTGATTCAGGATACCGGCCGCCATATTCGTAATGCAGGAGATGCCGAGCACCTCTAGTCCGGCGTGACGCGCCGCCACTACCTCCGGCACCGTCGACATGCCCAAGGCGTCGGCGCCAAGCATACGCAGCATGCGGATCTCCGCCGGCGTCTCGTAGCTTGGTCCGAGCATGGCGGCATATACGCCCTCGCGCAGCGTCAAGCCTTGCTCGGCTGCCGCCTCATGCGCCAGCTGGCGAAGCCGTTCGGCGTAGGGCTGCGACATGTCCGGGAAACGTACGCCAAAGGCCGGGTCGTTCGGACCGATGAGCGGGTTGCGGAACATGAAGTTGATATGGTCGCGGAGCACCATCAGATCGCCGGCCGTATAGCCGGTATTGACGCCGCCGGCGGCATTCGTGACGATCAGCGTCTTCACGCCGAGCGCCTTCATGACCCGCATCGGGAACGAAACCGTCTGCGCGTCATAACCCTCGTACAGATGGAACCGCCCCTTCATCATGATCGCCTTGCGGCCTTGAATCGTCCCGACCAGCAGCTCGCCCGCATGGCCTTCCACGGTGGATACGGGGAAATGAGGGATCTCACTATAATGGATGACCGTTACATCTTCCATCGCTTCCGCCAAAATGCCGAGCCCGGAGCCCAGAATCAACCCGATCTCCGGCCGGTACGGGATTTCCTCTTCGATAAATGCACGGGCTTCTTCCAATTGCTGTTGATTCAAGCTGCCCCCACCTTTCCGTCGTCAATAGTCGTACTGCTTGCTACTTCAATTGCGCCAAAAAGCTCGTGCCGTTATTCGGAGCGGCCACGCCGAAGTTATCGGCAATCGTCGCGCCCAAATCGGCAAACGTCGCCCTGATTCCCAGCGATCCAGCACCCTTCAACCCCGGACTCCAGATGAGCAGAGGCACATACTCTCGCGTATGGTCGGTCCCGGCATGAATCGGATCGTTGCCATGGTCGGCGGTCAGAATGAGCAAGTCCTGCTCTCCGATTCGCGCCATCAGCTCCGGCAGCCGCCGGTCGAACTCGATCAGCGCCCGGCCATAGCCTTGCGGGTCGCGCCGGTGCCCGTATAACGAGTCGAAATCGACCAGATTCGTAAATGACAAGCCGTGGAAAGACTCGCCCATCACCCGGATCGTCTCGTCCATGCCGTGTTCGTTGCTCTTCGTATGGTAAGCGGCGGTAACTCCCTCGCCTGAATAGATGTCGTTGATTTTGCCGATGGCGATGCAAGCTAGTCCCGCAGCCTGAATCGCATTCATCACGGTAGGCTCCGGCGGCTTGACCGCGTAATCGTGACGGTTCGGCGTACGCGCGAATGCGCCCGGCTTCCCCTTGTACGGCCTTGCGATAATACGGCCTACCGCATGCTCGCCGAGTGTCATCTCACGCGCAATCCGGCAAGCCTCGTACAGCTCCTCGAGGGGAATGACGTCCTCGTGCGCCGCGATCTGCATAACGCTGTCTGCGGACGTGTACACAATCCAAGCGCCGGTCTTCATCTGCTCTTCGCCCAGCTCGTCCAATATCTCCGTGCCGGATGCCGGTTTGTTGCCGATTACAGGCCTACCCGTCTTCGCGACGAAAGCATCGATCAGCTCCGGCGGAAAGCCGTTCGGATAGGTCTGGAACGGGATCTTAATGTGAAGCCCCATCAGCTCCCAATGGCCGGTCATCGTATCTTTGCCGACCGACGCCTCCGCCATCTTGGCGTAATACGCCTCCGCCTCGACGGCCGGCGGCATCCCAGGCAGCGGCGCTATATTGCCTAGCCCCAGCTTCTCCAGCTGCGGCAGCCGGAAGCCGGGATTCCGCTCTGCGATATGGCCCAGCGTGTGGGAGCCGATGTCGCCGAACTTGTCCGCGTCCGGCAGCTCCCCGATGCCTACGCTGTCGAGGACGACCAAACATATGCGTTTAAAGGTCAAAAGTAACGCCCCCTGCCTTGGTTTCCCATATTATCTCACGCCGTTTGCGCGTTTGCAAAAAAGAAGCCGGCCGTCGGCGGCCTGGCTTCCCGTTGTATACCGATCGCACTCCGGACAACCGGACGGCAAGCAAGGCGTCTAGCCTTACTTCATCCGAGCCCGAGGATGCGTCTGATTGTAGATGTCCTTCATGCGCGGCTTGCTCACCTGCACGTACATTTGAGTGGTCGACAGACCGGCATGACCGAGCATTTCCTGCACGGCCCGGATGTCCGCTCCGTTCTCCAGCAGATGGGCGGCGAACGAATGGCGCAGCGTATGCGGCGTGACGTCCTGCTCGATGCCGGCCTCCGACGCGGTCCGCTTCAATATTTTCCAGAACCCCTGCCGGGTCAGCCGCGTGCCCAAATGATTGAGGAACAAAGCCGTCTCGGGCTTGTCCGACTTGAACAGCTGCGACCGGTACGACTCCAAGTACGCCGACAGCCAATGCACCGCCACCGCGCCAAGCGGAATGTTGCGTTCCTTCGAGCCGACGCCCGGACAACGAAGAATGCCGAGCTCCAGCCGAATATCGCCCACATCGAGCGAGATGAGCTCCGACACCCGAATGCCGGTCGCGTACAGCAGCTCCAGCATCGCTTTGTCCCTGACGCCGGGAGGCGTGCAAGTGCCAGGCGACTCCAGCAGCGCTTCGACTTCGGCGATCGTCATGATTTTGGGCAGCCGCTTCTCCGGCTTCGGCGATTCCAGATCCACCGTCGGATCGACGGCAAGCATCCGCTGTCTGCACAAGTATTGATACAGGCTGCGGAGCGACACCATTATACGGGAAAGCGATGCGGGCGCTCGGCCCAGCTGACGCAGACGGTGCAAATACTGGTGGATATGCGTTTTGTTCGTGTCCTCCAGGGCGGTAACGCCTTGCTGCGTCAAATACTCGATATACTGCAGCAAATCCCGCTCGTACGATTCCAAGGTGTTAGGCGCGAGCCGTTTCTCATCGGACAAATAGCGAACAAATTCGTGCAGGTGCTGTTTCATGGAGGTCATGTCCTTCCATCCGAGTGTTCCTAACTCATTCCACAGCACCTTCCGGAATTCCTGCCGACCGCCCCTTTCCGTTATTCCCCATACCAATAAAAAAATAGCAGCCGATCCGCGAGCGTCCCTTTCTCCGAGATCACCTGTTGCTCGTGCTCGAACGCCTTCACCGCGCGGCCGTGAGGCTCCCGGTATCGCTGCGTCGGCTCCGTCCAGCCCGCGATCCACTGGAACAGCCAGTACACCGAAATCGTCAGCACGACGAAAAGGAATAAAAACTTTGCGCGGATCAGCCATCTTCTGACGGAAAATATCATGGCCGCCCATCCCCCAGTCCACACCGCTAGTTTAGGCTAAGCTTATGACGGCTTGCGGACGGATATGACTGCCTGTCTACGCGTTACCGGTTGGGCTAGCTAGAAAGGCAAAGGCACGTAAGGCTCGCCGACCGCCTCGGCCACCGCCGGATGCGTCACATGGCCGCCGAACGTGTTGACGCCGAGCTTCAGCGGCGCATTTTCTTGAACGGCGGCGGCGAAGCCTTTGTTCGCGAGCTCGAGCGCATAGCCGATCGTGACATTCGTCAAAGCCAGCGTCGAAGTGCGAGGCACGGCTCCAGGCATATTGGCAACCGCGTAATGAATCACGCCGTGCTTCTCATAGGTCGGGTCGCTGTGCGTCGTCACCCGGTCGACCGTCTCGATCGTCCCGCCTTGGTCGACGGCGACGTCCACGATGACGGCGCCTCTCTTCATCTGCGAGACCATCGCTTCGCTCACGAGCTTCGGCGCTCTCGCGCCAGGGATAAGCACCGCGCCGATGAGCAGGTCCGCCTTCTGCACCGCGCTAGCGATATTGTGCGGGTTCGACATCAGCGTCTTCACCCGACCGCCGAAAATATCGTCGATCGCCCGCATCCGGTCCGCGCTCCGCTCGACGATGACGACGTCGGCGCCTAGGCCGAGCGCCATCTTAGCCGCGTTCGTGCCGACGATACCGCCGCCTAGAATGACGACGATGCCTGGCGGTACGCCCGGCACGCCGCCCAGCAAGATGCCTCGGCCGCCGAACGGCTTCTCGAGGAACTGCGCCCCGACCTGCACCGACATCCGCCCGGCCACCTCGCTCATCGGAGTCAAGAGCGGCAGACTGCCGTTCGGCAGCTGGATCGTCTCGTAGGCGATGCCGGTCACCTTGCGCTCCATCAGCGCGTGAGTCAGCTCGCCGGCGGCGGCTAGATGCAAGTATGTGAAGAGAAGCTGATTTTCCCGAAAGTACTGGAATTCAGACGGAATCGGCTCCTTCACTTTCATGATCATATCCGACTGGCCCCAGACGTCAGACGCCGACGCCGCTACCGACGCGCCCGCTTCGCGGTACTCCTCGTCTGTGAAGCCGCTGCCCTCCCCCGCTCCACGCTCGACGATCACGTCATGCCCCGCGAGCCGGAGCATATGCGCCCCCGCCGACGTCAGCGCGACGCGATTCTCGTTGTTTTTGATCTCTTTCGGCACGCCAATGGTATAGCGATTCCGACTAGTCACTCACGCGACCTCCCTTTCCCGATCCGATAGAGGCACTGGATATTGTATAGTATGCTCAGAGCATTCGATTGCGCGGTTATTCGCCTTGCTTAGGTTTTCTTGTATGGCTGGGTACTATACTTCGCTATCTCACAGAAAAAAACCTCCCACCGCGAATTGAACGGAATGGGAGGCTTGGCAAAGCCGCTATTTGAAGTCGTTCACTTGGATGCCGACCGCCCGCATTTGTTGTACATAAGCCTCGAAGATTTCGCGGCCTTTGTATTTCGTAAGCAGCTCTTCACGTATGGACGGCCATTTGGAAGCATCTTTCTCATCGAAGAGCAGTGTGGCGTGAGCTTTGTACAACGGAGTCCGGAAGTCGGCCAAATTCACGCCTGCCGGCGGCACGACGCTTGTTCCGAAGCCTTGCGCGTTCGGCCAGGAGCCAATCGTCTTCAAAGCTTGGCGGTCGTTCTCGGTAAGCGCCGGATCTTCCACCTCCATATTCAGCTTGGATGGATATTCGGGCGTCATGAAGCCCCAGACGGACAGAAAGTTTCCTTTGTTCACAATTTCGGCTTTGAACGTGTCCGGATTCAGGACGATTTTGTTGCCGGTTTTCGTATAGTGTTTGTTCTGAATGCCGTAGTGGGTCAGCAAGTACCCTTCCTCGCTCGCCAGCCAATCCAGAATTTGCATGATGCGCTGCACCTTAGCCGGTTCTTTGTCAGCCGTCGCTTTGTTGACCAGAAACGCTGTGTTAGGCAAATTCCCCACCCAGTTCGGCGTACCGGGGAACGGATGAATCGGAATGATTTGGGCGGTTGGCACGATCTTCTTCAGATTGGTAGCATAGTTGCCCGGAGTCGACTCAAATCCGTCTATCCGCGCGTCGTTCAGCCACACCATGCCGATGCGGCCCTGCTCGAACTTCTCCTTCACTTTCGCCGCGTTGCTCAGGAACCAGTCCGGGTCGACGAGTCCATCCTTGATCCAGGCGCGCAGATCATCCAGCACAGCCCCCATCTTCGGATCGGAATACACATCGTGCAAATTGTTGTCTTTATCGAGGAACGCCCCTCCGATCAGCCCATGCTTCTTGAACTGAGGCGCATAAGCAAGCACGTTCGTACCGTTGCCGGCTTGGCTGTAGCCGTAAGTGTCCGGTTTGCCGTTCCCGTCGGGATCGTTTTTGGAGAACGCTTGCATGACGCTGGTCAATTCCTCATAGCTGGTCGGAACCTTCAAATTCAGCTTATCGAGCCAGTCTTTGCGGATCCAATAGGAAGGGTAGCTGTTAGGGGCGACGGGAATGGGAGCCCGATTGAAGTTTTTAGGGATCTGGAATCGACCCAATTCCTCGGAAGTAACCCACTTGAAATAGTTCGGCATTTTATCCGGCTTCAGATAAGCGGATAGGTCGGCTACGACACCCTGCGTAATGAATTCGCCTGACTCGGTGCCCGAGACGAGGAACAAATCAGGCGCGTCGCTGCCGGAAGCGATGCGGGCCGTAAGCTTGGTCTTGCGTTCGGTCGAAGCCGTCATATTCTCCACGACGAGCTCCACGTTGAACTTTTCCTCGATTTTCGCTCGGACGAAGTCTTCTTGTCCGCTAGGCAGAACGGCATTGTTGGCCCCGTACAAAAAGAAGCTGAGCTTCAACTTTTCCTGCTTGGCAGTTCCCTGAGGTGCCGAAGACGATGACGACGAAGGTGTCGCCGACGCGCCAGCGCCGTCCTTAGAGCCTCCCGACGAGCAGCCGGTTAGGGCCAGTGTGCCTGCCATCGATCCGATTAAAAGCGTTTTCAACCATTTCATTTTGCTTCTCCCCCTTGAATCAAATCAATTCATAAGAATGGCGCTTGTTCCCATTCCGAGACACATGTTGTTATTATCTTGTTATCATTTTATATTCATGTTGTTATTACTGTCAATAACCTAACCATTCGCAACGAATAAATAAAGAGATTGACCAAAAGTACATCATGATAATAAGATAATAACTAGATAATTACTAACTGTCCGTTCGGACAGAAAGGAGGAATTTATGGCAACCGGGCCCAGTGAGCGCCGAAACCCTACCAAGCTGACGTGCCGCAACACGGCAACCGAGCTTGAGGAAGCGACGTGCGATACGATGATCTTGCCGATTGGCGCCATCGAGCAGCATGGCGGGCATCTCCCTCTCGGAACCGATTGGCTGCTGGTCCAACAATGGGCGGATCGAATCGGCGAGGTTTTGGGGGCTTATGTGCTTCCCGCCATGCCGATTTCGTCTTCCATCGAACACAGGCTCCGCAAAGGAACCGTCTATGTGCGCGCCGCTACTTTGGGCCGACTCGTGGAGGATATGGCCGAATGCGCGGCAAGCTCCGGCTTCCGCCGACTGATCGTACTAAGCGTTCACGGCGGGAACTGGATACTGAAACCGACGGTCAGGCAATTGAACCGCGACTACCCCCAGCTGGCGACCGTATTGCTGGAGCTGACTCATGTCTCCTCCGCATATGTCGGCCATCTCGAACAGCCTGATTGCGACATTCATGCCGGCGAGATGGAGACCTCGCTTATGCTGCATTTGTACCCGGAGCTCGTCCATGAAGTAGAGGCAGACTGCATGGATGCACCTTATCCCCGGGAATACATGGATTACTTCGACACGTCAGAGTTGACCCGCAGCGGAGTTTGGGGTCGTCCCGAGCTCGCCTCGACCGAGAAGGGGGAAGCCGTGCTGCGCTCCATCGAAGAAGCCGCCTTGCAGTACTTGGATAAGGTAGAAACCGCATTTCATCGACTGCGGCCTCGGTAGCCCAACGAAGACAGACAGCACCCAGCAACCACTATCGCTACTTTATTGGAGGTCCATTTATGTCCATTCTAGCTATTCACGGCGGTACTCCCGCCAGGAAACAGCCGCTCCCCCCCAATTATCCTGGCGCCATGCTTTTCGGAGAGGAGGAGCGGGCCGCCAGCGAGCGGATTATTCAAGCCCAATCCCCCTTTCGTTATTACGGGGCGAATCCTCAGCATACCGTTCTGCAGCTGGAGAATGCGATGCGCGACAAGCTGGGAGTTCCCTACGCGCTGGGCGTTACATCCGGCACGGCTGCGCTGATCGTCGCCTTGCGCGCCGTTGGCGTAGGGGCGGGAGACAAGGTTATCGTCCCCGCCAACACCTTCCTGGCGACGGCGACGGCCGTCATTTGCTGCAACGCGGTGCCCGTATTCGCCGATATCGATCGCTCCCTCAACATCGACCCCTTGGCGTTGGAGGCGGCGATGGACGAGGAAGTAAAGGCGATTATCGCGGTGCCGATTCTGGGGACCCCCTGTGATATGGATCCCATTATGGCTTTTGGCCGCAAACACGGAATTGCCGTTATCGAGGATGTCGCTCAATCGTGCGGGGTCGTTTACCGGGGCCGTTATCAAGGGACGATTGGCGACGCAGGCGCCTTCAGCTTCCAGATGAACAAGGTGATTACCGCCGGCGAGGGAGGCGCAGTCGTTATGAAGCGTGCCGATTATTTCGAGCGTGCGGTTCGTTACCACGATCAAGGCAGCCTTCGCGAGAGAACCCGATACGGCTTCGACTCCCCTGACGAACTCGGTGCATTTGCCGGTCAAAATTACAGGATGAGCGAGCTTACCGGTTCGGTCATGCTGGAGCAGTGGAGCAAGCTGGATACGATCACCCAGTCGATGCGAAAGCATCACAAGCAGATTCGAGCCGCCTTGTCCTCCCGCCACGAGGGGCTGGAATTCCGCTACTCCCCCGACGAATCGGGCGACCTTGGCTCCAACTTGGGCCTGATTCTGCCCGATGCCGCCGAAGCTGAACGGTTCTCATACGCCCTGCAGGCCGAGAATATCAACAGCTTTGTTTTGTACGGCGGCCAACCCGTATACAAGCAACCGCAAATTTGGCATCAGCGTACTATCGAACGCGACAATTTCCCGTTCAGCTATCCGTTCAAGAAGCCGGTCGTTTACCGGGACGGACTATGCCCGACGGCGGAAAACCTGATCCCGCGTACCGTGTTCGTCCCGATCAGTCCGCTCCTAACAGACGAGGACGCCGATGAAATCGCCGCCGGCATCGGGAAGGTGGCCGAATGGCTGAGCGTACGGAGCGGTTGACCGCTTGGCATTACGAGAGCTCGGCCCCCGTATCGGTTGCCATCGAGAACGGCAGGCTCACGGCCATAGAGGAGCTGGACCCCCGGGATCATGCCTGCTCTTCCGAGGAGAGGCTATACATCGGTCCCGGCTTCGTGGATATCCAGATCAACGGGTTCGCAGGGCGTGATTTTACAACCCCTCCGGTATCCGAGCGGTTGTTCTCCGAAGTGAGCCGATTGCTCTGGAGAGAAGGGGTAACGTCCTACTACCCAACCATTGTGACCCATGAGCCGGAATCGATCGCTCATTCCCTTAGCGTGATCGCCAGCTGTTGCCGTCAAGACCCCGATGCAGAGCGAGCGATACAGGGCATCCAACTGGAAGGCCCGTTCCTCTCTCCGGAGGACGGACCGAGAGGCGTTCATGGGAAAGCCTTCATCCGTCCGCCGGATTGGGAGCTGTTCTGCGCCTGGCAGGAAGCGGCGGAGGGGCGGATCAAGCTGCTGACGCTGTCGCCGGAATGGCCCGAGAGCGACAAGTTCATTCGGAGCTGCGTTCTCTCGGGGGTGAAGGTCGCGATCGGGCATACCGCTGCGACACCGAAGCAAATCCGCCGCGCTGCGGATGCCGGCGCACAGCTGTCCACCCACCTGGGCAACGGCTCCCATCTTATGCTGCCGCGCCACCCGAACTACATTTGGGAGCAGTTAGCCGAAGACCGGCTCTGGGCCAGCGTCATTGCCGACGGGCATCATCTGCCGGAATCGGTGTTGAACGTGATGATGAAGGTCAAAGAGGAACGGCTGCTTGTGACGACGGACGCTTCATTCGTCAGCGGGCTTCCTCCCGGCGAATATGAAACCGATGCCGGCGGACGGGTACGCTTGACGCCGGAGGGCCGGCTGCATCTGGCCGCCAACCCGGCCTTCCTCGCCGGCTCGGCGCAAATGCAGCCGGCCGTCATCCGGCACTTGGTCCGTACCGGACTGTCCAGCCTCGGCAAAGCCTGGAACATGTGCTCGGTGACGCCCGCCGCATTCATTGGAATCGATGCGAAACACGGTCTGACCGTCGGCGCCCCGGCCGATCTCGTCTTGTTTCGCAAGCGAGCAGACTGTTCTCTGCATATAGTCAACACCTATAAGGAAGGGGCACTTGTATATCATGACCGCGACTCCCTTGCGAATTGGCATGATTGGCCTTGACACGTCCCACTGCACGACGTTCGCTTCGATGCTGAACGACCCTGCGCATCGTTGCCACGTGCCGGGCGGCACGGTGACGGTCGCCTATGCGGGCGGGTCGCCGGACTTCGACTTGAGCTGGTCTCGCGTGCCGGGCATTGCGGCCGAGCTTCAAGACCGCTTCGGCATCCGGTTGCTGGATACCCCGGAGGAAGTAGCCGCCTCCTGCGACGCCATCCTGCTGACCGCGGTAGACGGCCGCTCCCACCGGGAGCTGATTGCCGCCATCGCCCCCTACGGCAAACCGGTCTATGTCGACAAACCGTTCGCCCTGCAAGCCGAAGACGCCCTGGAAATGATCCGGTTGTCCGAGCAATACGGCATGCCGATGTTTACTTGTTCGGCCGTTCGGTACGGGCCTCCGCTTCGGCTCGTCCTGGACAACGAGCCGTCGGGAGGCTGGTTCGGCGCCGACATCAGCGGGCCCATGTCGCTTGAGCCGACTCAGAACGGGTTGTTCTGGTACGGCATTCATACCGTCGAGGTGTTATTTGCCGTCATGGGGCCCGGATGCAAGCAAGTATCGGCTGTCTCGACCGAGCAGCACGAGTGGGTCACGGGCCTATGGGAAGACGGCCGCATCGGAACCGTACGCGGGAACCGCGCCGGCTGCCCCAAGTTCCACGCCTTGCTCCACCGCCCTGAAGGAGCTGTGTCCGTGGATATACTCGGACAGCAGTCTTCCGAAGCGTATCAGCAGTTACTCATAGACTTCTTGCATATGGCCGAAGGCGGAGCCGCTCCCGTCCTCCTCTCGCTTTCCCTGGAAATCGTGCGTTTTCTGGAGTCGGCCAACGCCAGCCGTCAAAATGCCGGGCAATGGATCCCGCTCTAACCATCCAATAGGATAAAAGGAGATATCGTAATGAGGAAAATTCGATTGCTCAAAAAAGGGCTCGCGATCGCCGCCGCCCTCTGCATTTGGTCCTCTTCCGCTCTGCCCGCTCTTGCATCCGGCAATCCGTGGTACGACAAGTATGTCGCTTTCGAAACCGGCGGCTCCACCCTCAATCCGGATACTTCTTATAGCTTGGACTCCGGGGTGCTCGCCTTCCAGGAAAGCTATATGCTGCGCAGCTTCCTGTCTCTGTATCAGTCTTCGCTGGATACGGGCTGGCTGGACAAGTTCGTCACGCGTGCGAACCGGGTCAAATCCAATGCACAAGATTTGTACGGAGACGGTTATCTCGGCTGGGAATCGAAATGGTATTCGCCCAACTTGGCGACCAACGGCACATTTGCCAGCGCCGCCTCGGGCGACGCTACCCTGCCCGCTGGCTGGACTCGCTCTCAGTCCACTTCAACAACGGCCTATCGCTCGGCAACAAGCGGCGATTACAAGCCCTCTACCGCCGTATGCGGCGGAGATACCCAGGGCTTCGTGCTCAAGACAAACGCCGTTTCCTGGCAAAAGCTCTATCAGCCCTTGGGCACTTATGAACCCGGGAAAAAGTATAACGTCCGCTTCGACGCGAAAACGAACGGCTCGGCCGCCAAGGGACGCGCTTATGTAGTGGACGCCTCCAACAGCAACGCCATATTGGGCAGCGTCGTATTCGACAATACCGCATGGGCGCCGGTGGAATTCGATTTCGTCACGCCCGGCTCGGCCGGACATACTTTGCAGCTCTGGCTCGCCCATAACGATTACACCGTTGCGGGGGGCATCGCCTATTTCGACAATGTCGCGGTTTCGGCCTACTACCCTTATATCCTTCACGACGGCATTATCGGAACGGTCATGGCGGAATTTATCCGGCTCGTCTATGACGACTCGACCAATCTTTCTTCCTATACAACAACGGCCAATGCCTACAAAACGTTTATAGAGAACGAGCTCGTGGCCAAATGGGAGGATTCGGGCTCCTACGTCGGCAACACATGGGTGAACGTCTCCTCCACAGAAGGCTACTACAGGGAGCCGACCACACGCGACACTTTCTCGACGGCTACGGTGTTGAACCCGCTTCCCTACAATCAATTCCTGGTCATGGCCGAGCTCCAGGCGATTATGTACGGACTGAACGGCAATTCCAGCTACTTGACCAAAGCGCAAAAAATGGGAACCTTTTTCAAAAACGATCTAGCCACAGTCTCTACAGGAGCCGGAACCGCCTACTCTTGGGGATACCTGTCCTTCGACGCCAAAAAAGAGGATATCTCGCATGCCAATCTCGATCTGAGCGTGGCAATAGAGCTATACCAGGCGGGGCAAGTGTTCAACGCTACCGACATGGAGCGCTTCTCCCGCACGCTGACGGAGTTGGTCTGGAACCAGTCGACATCGAGCCCGCTTCTGCATAATTACGTAGACGGCTCGCAGGGCTCCGCTTGCCAGGACTTTATGTGGACGTATGATATGCCGGGCTGGATGGAGCTGGCCCAATTCGACAAAACGGTCTGGGAGATCGGAGCCGGTCTATACGCTCCCCTCACCCCTAGCCGCAAACTGGAGGCGCTCGTCATTGCCAAGCTGATGGAATGGGATCCCGCCAAGCTGGCCAATCGAGGATTTGAATGGCCCTCCAAGAACGATGCTACATTACCGGTCCGCTGGAATCGTTCGCAAGCCACATCCGCCACCGCCTATCTGGACAGCTCCAATAAGCGTGCCGGCAAATATGGACTGACGCTTGTCTCGAACGGGACGTCCTGGCAGAAGGCGTATCAGAACTGGAGCGGGTACATGGCTTCTACCAGCTATGTGCTCACCTTCGACGCCAAGACGGACGGCAGCGCGGCTGGAGGGAAAGTATGGATCGTGGACGCGACGAGCGGTACGACGCTTCAAAGCTACAATTTCTCGAATACGTCCTGGCAAACGCACTCCGTGTCGTTCACCTCGCCTGCCAACGCGTCGAATCAGGTGAGCATCTATGTGGGGCACAACGACTTCTCCGTGAACGGCGGCAAAGCTCATTTCGATAATGTCGCGATCAAGCGGCCCGGCGATGCTTGGTAAATGGAATGCACGAGCTCGCATGTTCCGCTCGGCAGCTATTGCTATTCGTACAAGCATGGATTACCATAATAATAACAAGTTGAGTTCCAGATAATGCCTCCTTATCGCCGTTCGGTAGGAGAGGTCTATCGACGTAGGAGGTTCTGCAGTTGTCCAACGAAATCAGCAGAATGACTTTTCGCGAGAGGTACGCGGCGATGCTGACGCATCTGCGGTCGCAAATCATTTCCGGCGAATGGGTGCCCGGCGAATATATTCCCCCTGAGCGGGTACTGATCGATCGCTATCAATTGAGCAAGCCTTCGGTGCGCAAAGTGTTGGCTACTCTGGCCGACGAAGGGCTGATTCATACGCTCAAGGGGAAGGGCAGCGTCGTGAGGGAAGTGGAGAATCAGTGCACCGTCTTGCAGTTGTTCTGGCTGATGCCATCGGTGGAATACCCGGTTATCTCAGAAGTGGTCGAACGGTTCAATAAAGTCCACAAGCATGTAAAAGTCGAAATTACGCAGGTGTCGCGAAGCGTGATTAATTCCACCTCCGCAGATGGGCTGTTTGTCGGCCGAGTAAAGCCTGACTTAATCGGTATCGGGGACAACTACTTCCTCTATATGCAGAGTCTTGGCCTGCAATCGTTTCTTCAGCCGATCCGGCATGCGCTGCCCGGCGACATTTACGGAAAATTGGCATCTGCTTATAAAGCTGGGGAGGAGTGGTACGCCGCACCGATCACCTTCTCCCCCGTCGTACTGGCTTATAACAAAAGCTTGTTCCGTAGAAAAGGACTTGCGGAGCCGAACAGCTCTTGGAACTGGGACGAATTGCTCGAAGCCGCCAAGTCGCTGACCGAACGGACCGACCAGTCGACCGACCGCTTCGGCTTCGGCTTCGCCACCGGGTTGAATCGTTGGCCGCTGTTCGTCCTCCAGAACGGGGGGAGCTTCGGCCGGGAGGAGCACGGCAAGCCTGACACACGGACGACGGAAGCGCTCCAGTTTACGGTGGACCTTATGTACAAGCATCAGGTTTCTCCGATTTATTCCACCGGCCTGGCCGCGCTCGGAGACGAGATGTTCTTAAGGGAAAAAGTAGCGATGGTGTTGACCTCCTATATGTTTACCGAACGCTTCAAGGATGTCGATTTCGATTGGGAGATCGCGAAGTTCCCGGGGGTCAGCAAGGAAGCCGCTTACGGCCTCGCCTCCGGAATCGGCATTAGCTCGTCCTGTACGGTTCCGGAAGCCGCCTATACGTTTATCGACTACGTGTTGTCCGATTCGATGCAAGCGTTCATCAAGCTGAACAGCTGCTCCATTCCGGCCAGAAGCACGATCGCAGCCTCCCGCAAAAACGACCATAGTCCCGTGCTTGGCTCGGCCTATTATTTGTTCGAGGAGCTTACGCCGCATATGAAGCTGCTCAGCGACCTGGGGATGAGCTACGAGGAGCTGGCGGCCCTCGACCAAGAGCTGGCGCTAATGTGGGCTCATGTGGAGCCTGTCGAGAATGTGTATGCCAAGCTGCAGGCGTTTCATAAGACAGTTTCGCCTTGACGAATAGAGACGAATGCATTTCGCGCTCATGCCCGCATGAGCGTTTTTGTTTGCCCGGCTCGCCCCATGCCCCGCGTAAGTGATGGATTGACAAACGAACTTGGCGATTTTATGATGTTATTATCTTATCATTTACTTATAATCATTATGTTATCACTAGAGAGAAACATTTTACAGGGAAGAGGGAGATTGTATGATTCATGTCATTTGGGACGAACACAAGGCTTTCCAGGCGTGGGAGCAAGGAAGTCCACACTACGGCCATTATTTTATGGAGCTTCTGCATCAGTTAGGCTTCTCACATACTGTCTACAGCACGGAGTCCTGGCTCCGCCGCCTTCCTCCGGGACTGACGATCGTCCTGACACTGGACAATGGAACGCAGGCAATTGCAGCCATCCGAGCGTATTGCGAAGCTGGGAACGGCATCTTGACTATAGGCGACACTTTCGGTCTGGACGCCGTTCTCGGCGTCGTCTCCTTGTCCAAGGTGCAAGAAGGCCGTATCGACTGGGGCGACGCCCCGGTTGCCGAAGGCTTGCACAGCTCCTTCCGCTTCTTCGGGGGGAGGCTTGTCGAGCCGCGCGATTGTCCCACCGTCTATGGGGAGCTTCTGCTTCCGCATGCAACCGGCAGCTCCTATCCCGCCTACACGCTCCGGCCTGTTCAATCCGGCTTGGCGGCCTGCTTGTGCGTAGATCTTCCAAGAACATTCATCCTTCTGCAGCAGGGGCTTCCGGTTTGGAAAGACGGCTTGCCTTCCCCAGACGGCTCAGCGCTGATCAACGATCACGTCTTGAAGACGGACGATGCCTGCCTGCTCGACTGGACCCAGGATCGAGGCTGCGCGGACGGCGAGGAGACGCCTTTTTTCCTGCACCCGATCTTGGATGAGTTCCGAATCGTACTCGGGCATCTGCTCTACTCCTGCCATGAACGGCTTCGCCTGCCGCTGGCGCAGGTCTGGTTCTGGCCGGGCGGGCTCCCCGGTATCGGCCATATTTCGCACGATACCGACGGCAATTTCCCGACCGCCGCTCAGCTGATGCTGGATAGTTTGGCCGAGGCCAAGGTCCGATCCACATGGTGCATTATTGCGCCGGGCTACGATCGCACGATCATGTCCCGGATCGAGAGTGAAGGCCATGAACCCGCCTTCCATTACAATGCGCTGGAATCGCAAGGCGGCTGCTGGGAGGAAGCGGAATTCGTCGCCCAGTTGGACACGATCAGACAAACCATCGCAATTCCCGATCCGATCCTTACGAACAAAAACCATTTTTTGCGCTGGGAAGGGTACTCGGAATTTTACGAATGGTGCGAACGCGCCGGCATCCGGGTCGAGCAATCCAGAGGCGGGACGAAACAAGGCAACAAAGGCTTCCTATGCGGCACCTGTCACCCGTTCCGACCGGTCGCCGAAGGAGGCGCCGGGCGAAACCGCCTGTTCCCGCTCTACAGCATGCTTACTCTGGCCTGGGACCCGCCTTTCCCTCTCCGCTGCACGATGAACGAAGCCCGATCGATCCTGAAACGTTCGCGCGAGGTGTATGGAGTGGCCCATTTCCTGTTCCACCCTACGCTGATTGAACGAAGCCCCGAAGTGAAGCCGGCGCTGCTCGAGCTTGTCGACTACGGGCGCAGCCAAGGGTTGGACTGGTGGACCAGCCGTCAAATCCAGGAATGGCTCGATGCCCGCAGAGGCGTATCGGTCCGCCCGGAAACCGGGAAGCTTGTCCTGACCAGCGATGGCGCGCTCGCATCCGTCACCCTGTTGCTGAATGCTCCTGTTGCGGAGCTTCCAACCGTAGGTTCCGTTCGTCAAGTCCGCCGATTCGGTCATACGCTAGTGGAGCTCACGCTCGATCTGCCCGCAGGCGATACCGAGATTTCGCTGCAGGCGCTGAACGCCGCTGCTCCGGCTAACGATAACGATCATGTGCCTGTTTCCCCCGTCTAATGCACAAGAAGCCCTGGCTGCCAGTTGGCATGCCGGGCTTCTTGCTTGATGGGCTGCTTATTCGGTTCCACCGTTGGATTCGCCGGCCTCGCGAGCGGCTTTCTCATTGCAGCGATAACAAATCCCTTGAAAGTCGAGCCGATGGTCGTGCACCTTGAAATTGTATTCCCGTGCCAATCGCTCTTCAAGCGAAGTCAGCCAATCCTCCATAATCTCATCGACCGCCCCGCATTTGACGCAGATCAGATGGTGATGGTGGTGATGCGTTCCCTCGTTCCGCAGGTCGTAGCGCGCTACCCCGTCGCCGAAATTCATCTTCTCCACGACATGCAGCTCGCTCAGCAGTTCAAGCGTCCGATACACCGTGGCCAGGCCGATCTCCGGCGCCTTGTCCTTGACGAGCATGAACACGTCTTCCGCACTCAAGTGGTCTTCCTCATTCTCAAGCAAGACGCGAACGGTTGCTTCGCGCTGGGGTGTCAGCTTGTAGCCCTGCGACTGGAGCTGTTGCTTGATCTTGTCGATTCGTGCTTCCATACTCTTCCCCCCTAGAGCATTGTCGCCGTAGTTGCGCATGCTTACATTATAGGAGGATTTGGCCTATTCCGCAAGAGCGGTCAGCATCGGAGTCACCCACTGCATAAGCGACGGGGACAAATACGCCTCGAATAGCGAGACTCCGAACAGAAGCACGATCATACTGAGCGTAACCGAGGAAAAGCGCACGAAGGGCGGATACAGCGCTCCTTTTTTTTGCAAAAATCGATTTTTGATCAAGTAGAGCGAAAACGAAACGGCCGATACGCTGCAAATCATAAGCGCCGGAATAATGATCATATTCTGAGGCGCCACCGAAACGAGCGCGAACAGCATCCCTTTCCACGACATTTCGCCCACCAGGACGCCGACGGAAAACCCGAGCAGCACCCCTTTCAGAAAATCAAGCAAAAAGATAAACGGCAGCCCGATGATCGACAGCCCCAGCAGCCAGATAAGCAGCAGCCATTTCAAGTGTATGAGAAACGTGGCTTGCAGCGAGGCTTTGCCCCCGATTTCCGCACCCTGATCGATCATCTGCACGAAGCTGCCCAAATGGCGGCCCAGCTCCTCCTTCTGCTCCGCCGACAAGGCGTTCACCATCAAAGCGCCGAATACGATGCCCATAACCAGCAGAACCGCAACGAACACATACAGCGACAAATGCTCCCTCAAGTCCGACCGCATCCGATTGTTCCAGCTCATCGTTCGGTTCCTCCTCCTGCATCAGACGATACTTGTCCGACTCTCTTCGACCAAGTATATGAATCTAGCGGAGAAACTATGACGCAGAAGATGAAGAATCGAATTGGTGCAACATTTAGCGGGACGACGTCGCGACTTTGCCGTACCGTCCGCCGCCGCCGGCATCGATAGCCAGCTCGCCCCGTCGCGCCTGCATGATGTAGCCGGCCGTCTCCTCGCCTATTGTTGTGACCAGCTCTGCGGGCTCCGCCTTATGCAGCACATGCATTTCCGTGCCGAAGCGGTCCAGCAGAGCGGCGAGCTTCTTCGGCCCCAGGCCCGGGATAAATTCCAGCGGCACTTGATAGTGATAGGGCGGCCTGTTGACGGCTAGTACAGGCGGCGCCTCCAAGCGGTCGGCGATGTCCACGATGCGGTCCATGACGCCTCGCACGAACTTGGCGTGTCCGCACAGAGGGCAGCGTTCGCCTTGCGGATGGCCGGCGCCGAGCACGGTTTCGCATGACGCGCAATAGGTGCGGTGATACTTGCCGAGATGCGGGTTGAGCCCATAATTGGCGTCGATCCCGCGTCCGTCGCGACCTGCGAGTGCATGCGCGAGCTCTGTGAACGTCGGCTGCCGCATGGTGAGCCGGTTGTACTCGCGGCCGATCTTCGGCAGCGAGTGGGCGTCGGAATTCGTGACGAACGGAATCCCGTCCAGCTCCGACAAGCAGCCGGCCATCTCCGTGTCCGCGCTTAGCCCCAGCTCGACGGCGGCGATGTGCTGGAGGTCGAGCAGCTGCTCCATACGCGGTGCCGCGCTCCCGTACACGCTTTTGTACGGGGTGAAAATATGCGCCGGGATAAGCAGCCCGCCGCGATCGATTACTTCACGCTGCAGCTCGCGTGCGGTCACATACAGCCGCTGCGAGCTCAGCTCAACGTTTTTCATCGCGCGGGACATCCAGCGGGTAAAGTGCTGCATCTCGCCGAGCGTCGGGAGGTAGGCCAGCAGATGGGCGGCGCCGCAGCCCGGATCCTTCACCTCGATCTCGCTGCCGAGCAGCACGGTCGTGTTGCGGTAGCGGATGCCGCCTCCTTCGAACTCCTCCATCTCGCCTCGGTGCAAGTAATCCATAATTTCGTCCTGCACTACTGGCGAATGGCAGTCGATGATGCCGACGATGTCGATGCCTTTGCGCTCCGATGCTTCGCGGGCGATGTTGTAGAACGTCAAGTCTTTGCTGCCGCTGATCTTGACCGGGCTGCCCTTCTCGGTCCGGCCGATATGGATGTGCAGGTCGACGTAGTAGGTAGGCAGATGCGACCGTTCGTGCCCGGTTTCGACGTGAAGCGTGGTTGTCTGCCTCATCGGGCTAGATCCGGCCGGTCAACTGGTACACTTGCCAAGCATACACGGCGGCGATCGTCTTGGCGTCGCGGATGCGGCCTTCCGCGATATACGCCTGCGCCTGCTCCAGCGTAAGGAACTCCAGGTCCAGGAACTCGTCCTCGTCCGGACGCGCCTCTCCAGCCTGGAGGTCCTCGGCGAGGAACAAGTGGAGAATTTCATCGGCGAAGCCGGGCGACGTGTAGAACGAGCAGATCGGGCGGACCCGGCGGGATGTGAACCCGGTCTCCTCCACGAGCTCGCGCTCCGCCGCCGTTTGCAGCTCTTCGCCCGCATCCAGCTTGCCCGCCGGAATTTCGACGAGGCTGCGCTCGAGCGGCTTGCGGAATTGCTCGACTACGATCATTTTGTCTTCGTATAGCGCCAGTACGGCGACGGCTCCCGGATGCTTGACGATTTCGCGCGTAGCGACGTTGCCGTTCGGCAGCTCCACGGTGTCGACTTGCAGGGAAATGATTTTACCCTTGAAAATCGGGTCGGTCTTTATCGTTTTCTCTTCGAATTTGTTGTTCATCGATCAGGTTCGCTCCTCGGTAAGGGAATGTCTCGCTATATGGACGCGGACAGACCGGTATAACTTGTCCCATCCGCACATACATGTCATTATAGCAAACTTTTCGGATAGGTGAGGGGGAATCGGGATGAAGTCGTATGTGACGCCAGACCAGCTTCGCGTGGTGGGCAAAGGGTGGGAAGTCCGCCGTTATTTGAACCGGCTGTTGCGGGAGAGCGGTGCTGGAGGCGGTGAGGGTGGCGGGGCAGGCCGCGCGGGGGGCGTAAGCAAGGGCGAGCGAGGTGCAGGTACGGGCGACGGGGCGGGCCGCGCGGGGGGCGTAAGCGAGGGCGAGCGAGATACAGGTACGGGCGACGGGGCGGGCCGCGCGGGGGGAGTAAGCGAGGGCGAGCGAGGTGCAGGTACGGG
>NZ_BIMA01000072.1 GCF_004000845.1 Paenibacillus koleovorans NBRC 103111 | reverse complement strand
CATCATCACGAAAAAATTTGATGCCCACAAGCTTCAAAGGTGTCCAGATTTCCTGAAAGTAATAGCTCGGCATTTGCCCGCCCCTTTCACAGAAAATATTGCCCCTATTGATTCATGGCTTCAACCAACTCGCCCAACACCCGTTCCGCATCCGCGTACGGCACTTGGCAGGTCCCCGCCGGCTTGTGTCCGCCACCGCCGTATTGCAGCATCAAGGCTCCGACATCGACACCGGAGGTCCGATTGATGATGCTGTGCCCGCAAGCGAAGACGCAGTTTGCTTTGCCTTTGCCTTCTACGAGCCAGATGGAGATGTTCTGCTCCGGATACAAAGCGTAGATCATAAACCGGTTGCCCGGGTAAATCGTCTCGACGCCGCGCAAGTCCGTCAAGATGACATTGCCTTCGACGCGCGTATATTGCTTTAGCATCGCTACATAGGGCTCGTTCAGCTCGTGATACCGCTTGACCCGCTCCTGCACGTCCGGCAGGCTCAGAATCTCCTCCGCGTTTTTGTCGCCGATATGACTGACCAGCTGCTCCATCAGTTGGTAGTTGCTGATCCGATAGTCGTGAAACCGGCCCAAGCCCGTACGCGAGTCCATCAGAAAAGAGAGCAGATCCCAGCCTTGCGGATTCAAAATGTCTTCGGCGCTGAATTGCGCGGAATCAGCCTTGTCCACTCCGGCCATAATCTCATCGATGTCGCCGAATTTCTCTCGCCCGCCGTAATAATCGTACACCACCCGCGCGGCGCTCGGAGCAACCCGGGTCTCCCCCTCGAACTCCACTTTCTCGCCCATACGCTGCAGCTCGCTCGAATGATGGTCGAACCAAAGGCCGCAGCCCGGCGCGTAAGGCAAATTGGCCAATATATCGTTAGCCGTCACTTCAACCAGCCCGTCCTGTACATCCTTCGGATGGACGAATTTCATTTCTTCAATCATGCCGAGCTTCCGGAACAGCATCGCACACACGAGTCCGTCGAAGTCCGATCGCGTGATGAGTCTCATGTCTCCAACCCCTTCTTCATCTTTGGTTCTAAAGTACTATATATTCTCGATCGCTCCCGATAATTCCTTCCTTGGCCATCTCAATTCGGTATAAAAAAACGGCGAAATCCGCGTATTTTACGCGAATCTCACCGTTTTCCGGGCATAACAGGTGCATCAAGCCCAAATGACTATTTCAAAATGGAATGGATCGGATGACCCAATGCGACTTCCGCCGCCTCCATCGCGATCTCCCCAAGCGTCGGGTGAGCATGGATCGTAAGCGCGATGTCTTCGATCGTAGCCCCCATCTCGAGGCCGAGGGCCATTTCCGCGATCAGATTGGACGCTTCCGGCCCGACGATCTGAGCGCCGAGCAGCAGCCCGGTCTCCTTGTCGCCTACCAGCTTCACGAAACCGTCGCCGGCATTCATCGTGAGCGCACGGCCGTTGACCGCATAGTTGAACTTGCCGATCATAAGGGTTTTGCCTTGCGCTTTCGCTTCCGTCTCGCTCAAGCCGACGCTGGCGATCTCCGGATCGGAGAACACGACAGCCGGGATAGCCTTGTAGTCGATGACGCTAGGCTGGCCAGCCAACGCTTCCGCAGCGACTTTGCCTTCATAGGAAGCCTTGTGCGCGAGCGCAAGACCTGCGACGATGTCGCCGATCGCGTAGATGTTCGGCACGCTAGTCTTGCATTGAGCGTCAATTTCGATGAAGCCTCGCTCGGTCATTTTCAAGCCGATGCCTTCCAGCCCCATGTCGGAGGTGTTCGGCCGGCGGCCAACGGTGACGAGCACGTACTCGGCCGTAACTTGCTTCTCTTCGCCCTTGGCGGTGTATGTGACGGTCACATCGGTGTCGGTCACTTTCGATTCCTTAGCCAATGCTTCGGTTACGACTTCCACATGGAGCTTCTTCAGGTTACGGCCGACGAAACGGGACAACTCTTTCTCGAAGCCCGGCAGGATCGAATCGGAACCCTCCAGCACAGTCACCTGCGTTCCGAACTTGGCGAATGTTTGCCCCAGCTCGATACCGATGTAGCCGCCTCCGATGACGACCATGCTCTTCGGAATTTCTTGCAGGTTCAGCGCTTCGGTCGAGGACAGGATCCGTTTGCCGAATTTGAATGTTTTCAGCTCGATCGGCGTGGAGCCCGTTGCGATAATGCAATGGTTGAACTTGTATTGGGAAGCTTCGTTCTCCGTCGCGACGCTAACCACGTTCTCGTTCACGAAGAACGCATCGCCGGAGACATACTTGATTTTATTGCCTTTGAGTAGCGACGCGACACCGCCGGTCAGCTTGCTGACGACGCTGTTCTTCCATTCCTGTACTTTGCCGAAATCGATCTTGATGTTATCGGCGGTAATCCCGATGTCGGAAGCATGTGTCATCACTTCGTATTGATGGGCCGCATTGATCAAGGCTTTGGACGGGATACAGCCGCGATTCAAACAAACGCCGCCGACTTCCGCGCGGTCTACAACTACGACCGATTTGCCGAGCTGGGCGGCACGAATGGCCGCCACATATCCTCCAGGACCGGAACCGATCACGAGCACGTCCACATCCGTAGTAAATGTTCCAACTACCATGGGTTACACCTCCATGACAAGCAGCTGCGGATCTTCCAACAGCGACTTGATGTAATTCATCGCGTTCTGTGCCGTAGCACCGTCGATCAATCTATGGTCGAAGCTGAGGGACAACGCCATCACCTTGCCGATGACGATCTGCCCGTTCTTCACGACCGGTTTCTCGGAGATACGGCCGGTACCTAGTATCGCCACTTCCGGGTGGTTAATAACCGGAGTGAAGAACATGCCGCCGGCGGAGCCGATGTTCGTAATCGAGATCGTGCCGCCTTTCATCTCGTGCAGGGCCAGCTTGCCGTCGCGGCCGCGCGTGGAGAGATCCTTGATCTCGTTTGCGATCGACCAGACGTTCTTGCGGTCGGCGTCGGCCACTACAGGGACGATCAAACCATTATCCGTATCGGTAGCGATTCCGATATTGTAGTACTTCTTGTAGACGATCTCGTTCTTCTCGTCGTCGATCGAAGCGTTCAGCGCCGGGAACTGGCGAACCGCAGCGACCAAGGCTTTGACGATGAACGGCAAGTAAGTGAGCTTGACGCCCTTCTTCTCGGCGAGCGGCTTCGCCTTCTCGCGGAGCTCCACGAGCGCGGTGACGTCAACTTCGTCCATGATCGTCACATGCGGAGCCGTGTACACCGACTTGACCATCGCGTTCGCGATCGCCTTGCGGATGCCCTTCAGCGGCACGCGCTCTTCGACGCGCTCGCCTGGAGCCGGTGCTGCCGACGGTGCGCTTGGCGCTGCGCTGCTGCCGACCGCTGCAGGTGCTGCCGCGTCTTCGGCTGCCGCAGGAGCTGCTGCCGCTGCGCCGCCGCCTGCCGCGAACGACTTGACGTCGTCGCGCGTCACTTGGCCGTTGCGACCGGTGCCGCTCACCTGCGCGATGGCGACGCCTTGCTCGCGGGCGAACTTGCGCACGCTCGGCGTAGCCAGCACTTCGCCGGTCGGCGCCGGTGCCGTTGCTGCCGGCGCCTCAATCTTCGCGCCGGCGGCGGCATTCGCCTCGCCAGCGGTACCTGTCGGCGCCTGCGGGGCAGGCGCTGCAGCCGGTGCCGACGGCGCCGCCGCATGGCCCGCGTCGCTGCCATGGCCGGCGAGCGCGTCCGGAGGCAGCTCGCCTTCCACATCGATCGTCGCCAGGATATCGCCGACGACGGAAACCGTGCCTTCGCTAACGCGAAGCTCGACGATTTTGCCCGTAACCGGCGAAGGCACTTCGACGGTCGCTTTATCGTTCTGAACGTCCATAATCGTTTGATCTTCTTTTATCGTATCGCCCGGCTTGATGTGCCACTTGACGATTTCGCCTTCATGCAGCCCCTCGCCAAGCTCCGGGAGCCTGAAATTATAAATGGCCACGCGCTTGCCCTCCTCTAAGAAGCGATTAGTTGAAATCCAACACTTGATTCAAACCGGCGATGATGCGAGCCGGATTGGGCAGCCACTCTTCTTCGATTTGCGGGAAGCCCATCACTGTATCCGGAGAGGTTACACGGAGCACCGGAGCTTCCAGGTGAAGAATCGCCTTCTCGTTGATTTGCGCGATCACTTCGGCGGCTACGCCGGCCGACTTCTGCGCTTCTTGCACGACGATCGCGCGGTTCGTCTTCTTGACCGAAGCGACGATCGTGTCGATATCCAAAGGGCTAAGCGTACGCAGGTCGATTACTTCTACCTTCGCGCCGCGAGTTTTCTCAATTTCCTCAGCAGCCTTCAGCGAGGTGTGCACCATAGCGCCGTAAGTGATGATCGTAGCGTCCGTACCTTCACGCACGACGTTCGCTTTGCCGATCGGAACGGTGTACTCGCCCTCGGGCACTTCGTCGCGGAAGGCGCGGTACAGCTTCAGATGCTCCATGAAGAACACCGGATCGTTGTCGCGAATCGCAGAGATGAGCAGGCCTTTCGCGTCGTACGGATTCGAAGGACAGACCACCTTGATCCCCGGCGTCTGAATCATCAAACCTTCCAGGCTGTCGCAGTGCAGCTCAGGAGCTTTCACCCCGCCGCCGAACGGAGTCCGGAACGTAATCGGGCTATTGTACTTGCCGCCGGAGCGATACCGCATACGGGCTGCCTGGGCAACGATAGAGTCCATAACTTCAAAAATAAAGCCGATGAATTGAACCTCCGCCACGGGACGGAACCCGGTTACGCCAAGCCCGATCGCCAGACCGCCGATGCCCGATTCCGCCAGCGGCGTATCGAATACGCGCTCCTCGCCGAATTGCTTCTGCAGCCCTTCCGTCGCCCGGAACACCCCGCCGACGTTCCCTACGTCTTCCCCGAAAATCAATACGTTCGGATCGCGCTCCAGCTCGACGCGCATTGCGTCGGTGATCGCTTGAATCATCGTCATTTGTGCCATGGATCAATGCTCCCCTTTCGCCGCGCTGAAAGCTGCCTTCTGATCTTGCAATTGGTTCGTAGGCGTCTCGAACATGCTGTCGATCAACCCTTCGACCGTCATCTTAGGCGTGGACTCGGCTTTCTTGATTTGCTCGGCAACCGTTTCCTTCGCCTCTTCTGCCGTCTTGTTCTCATCTTCCTCGGTCCACAGCCCTTTGGCTTCGAGGTATTTGCGGAATCGAACGAGCGGGTCCTTCTGACCCCATTCGGACTCCTCTTCCTTCGTGCGGTACTTGGTCGGGTCGTCGCCGGACATCGAGTGCGGAGCAAACCGATACATGATCGCTTCGATCAATGTAGCGCCTTCCCCGTTGCGCCCGCGTTCCGCTGCGTCGCTGACCGCTTTATATATCGCGAGTACGTCCATTCCGTCCACTTGCACGCTGCGGATACCTGCCGCTACACCCTTCTGGGCGATCGTCTTGGCTGCTGTTTGCTTCTCGCGCGGGGTGGAGATGGCATAACCGTTGTTCTGTACGACAAAAATAACCGGGAGGTTGAAGGCGCCTGCAAAGTTCATGCCTTCGTAAAAGTCTCCCTGGGACGATCCGCCGTCTCCGGTGTACGTGATGACTACATTTTTCTTGCCGCGTTTCTTCAGGCCCATCGCTACGCCGGACGCTTGCACGATCTGCGCGCCGATGATGATCTGAGGCAAGAGCACATTCACGTCATCCGGCACTTGTCCGCCATGCTGATGACCGCGCGAATACAGGAACGCCTGGTACATCGGCAAGCCGTGCCATACGATCTGCGGCATGTCGCGGTAACCCGGGCATACCCAGTCTTCCTTCGTCAATGCGAATTCGCTGCCGATCATCGTTGCTTCCTGACCGGATACCGGCGCATAGAAGCCGAGACGTCCCTGGCGGTTCAAGCTGACGGCGCGCTGATCCCATACGCGGGTAAACACCATGCGGCGCATCAATTCGCGCAGTTGCTCGTCGCTCAGCAGGGGCATCGAATCTGGATCGATAACGGTCCCATCGGCATTTAGAAGTTGGAACGGTTGAATGTCTTCTATCCGGACCTCGGATAAGAATTTGCTCATGGAGATCACCTCAAACTGGATTTGTTTGCTGCCTGGAAGCAAAACTGTTATAGTATATTACAGAGACTGTTCTGAGAAACTGTGTGATACTGTACTTATTAAAAGCGCTTTTCCTAAGAACATCAAGTATAACAGGGCATCCTCATTATATAGTACAGTTTCAGAAAAAGCTAGACACTTTCCAATTTAATTCGCTCCAATCATACAACGCGTAGTTTACGCCAAACGAAGCAATTTCTATCCAATCGGCGAGGGGACTTGGCAATGGACGAATCCATCTACTACAAACGCACGATGATCAAAGAGCAGCTGTCTTCCGCCTATTTGCCCGAGCCGCGAAGCTTGCGGATAGTGCTGCCTCCCGGGTACAATGAGCTGCTAAGCTATCCGGTCATCTATTGCCAGGACGGCGAGGACTTCATCAACTTCGGGCGCATCGCGACGCAGTTGACCCGTCTCGTGCTCGACGAAGGTCTGGAGCCGGCCATTCTGGTAGCGGTCGATGTCGACAAGAAGGTACGCACGGACGAATACGCCCCGGAGGGTAGTCGGTTCGAAGCCTACTGCCGTTTCTTCGCGGAGGAGCTCATTCCACATATCGAATCACGCTACCCCGCAAGGCCTCAGCCCGATGCTCGGATTCTAGCTGGCGATTCGCTTGGCGGAACGGTGTCGCTGCATCTCGCGCTTGACTATCCGCAGCTGTCTACCCGGGTGATCAGCTTGTCCGGCGCCTTGCTGACCAGCACGCAAGAGCGTCTGCAGCGGGAGGAGCGGGATTTGGCTTGGCTCGACTTGTACATGCTGATCGGACTGGATGAGGAGCAGGTGGAGACGACTCGAGGCGTGTTCGATTTTTTGCAGGCGAACCGGGATACACTGAAGCTGCTCCATACGAGGAACGCCAAGGTGACATATGTAGAGAAACCCGGCAAACATCTATGGGGATTTTGGCAAACGGAGCTGCCGTATGCGCTTCATCATGTTTTAGGCTGACGATCCCTACTGGTTTGTAACCTTCTTGCTGCTTGTTGACGCTCTCCAAAAGTAAAGCCGACCATGTCCCCTTTCGACGTGATCGGCTTCTTCGCTGTTGTTCTTCAATTATCGTACCTCGTCCGCAGCTCGGCCGCCTTCTGCTGCAGCTCCGCCATGGACGAGAGCTGCGGATGGCGCTCCGCCAAGCCGCCCCAAGCCAGCAGCGTTTGCTGCACCGCCATCGCAAACGTCCGCACCGTAATCCCACGCCCCGGCGCGAGCGACACGAGACTGCCCATCATCCCTTGCCGAATATGCGGGTAGTCCAAGCTCGGACTCGGCACTCCCTTCACCAAGAAGCCGTCGGCATACTCCTCCAGCTGCTCCCCCGACGCCATCTCGTAGAACATTCGCACCATCTGGGCCCGGCGCTCGGCATGCCCCTCCACGACGATGAACGCTTGCACCACATAAGCTTTGTGCTGCCTCCGCTGCGAAATGCCGCAAAACTTTTTCCCGTCTATCGACAAATCGTATTCGCCCGGGCAGTAGGAGCCAACAACCTCCCCTTGCGCCAACCCCGTTCCGAACCGTGCGAGCGACTCGGTAATCAGCTGTCGCATCCGCTCGAAGCCGACGTTGAAATTCGGCTTGCCTTCGGAATTCGGCACGATCAACGAGATGTTCAGCACGCCCGGATCGAGCGGTACCGCCGCGCCTCCGGAGTTGCGCACCCCAACCTGATAGCCTTGCGAGCTGAGCCAGCGCATCCCGAGCTCCGCCTGCTGCAAGCGGCGGTCCCTTAGACCGAGCACCAGCGCTTTCTCATGCCGCCATAAATGAACGATGGGGGCAGCTCCCTCGCCAACCTTGCGGCACATCGTTTCGTCGAACGCGAACGGGATCAAGATGTCTCCGACGAGCGTCCGCGCGCTTGTATCTTGAATATAGAACGTATGTTCCAGTCCGCTAACCATGATGTCCAAGTATTCTCCTTCAACTTTATAAATTCGCCTGCTTCGGCTTCAGCCCTAGCACCCAAGCGTCGATATCGTAGCCGCGCACTTCCCAATATCCGATATGCTCGTCGGCGATCAGCTCGATCCCTTGCAGCCATTTCACGGATTTGTAGGCGTACATCTTGGGCACGATCAGCCGTACCGGCCCTCCCAAATCTTGCGGGATCGGCTTGCCGTCCAGCATAACGGCGACCATTACGTCGGCCACAGCCGCCTGAGCAAGCGTCAGCGTATCCGTGTAGACGCCATCGCCGGAGTAGAACTTCACGAACCTCGCTTTCGGCTGAATGCCGGCCATCTCGAGCAGCTTCGACAGCGGGATGCCTTCCCACGTATTATGATAGACCGACCAGCCCGTTACGCAATGAAAATCGCTAACCTGCACCTTGCGCTCGATGTCCGTGAACTGCTTCCAGTTCCACTTCTGCGGATGATTGACGAGTCCGCCGATCGTAAACGCCCAATTGTCCGACGAAAAAGCAGGGATCGGGGTTACGCTGTAAATGCGGAACTCCCCTTTGCTTCCCCCGCCGATCGGCACGACCGAATCCGGATGCGGCACGGGCTCAGGAACCATGTGATTGCCGTCCGAACCCGGGATGTAATCCGCAAGATCGACGCCAGCCCCCCCTCCGCCGAACAGCCAACGGGCGAACTTGGGCCCGACGAGCAGCACGAGCACCCCGGCGACACTCCAACGAATGAACGACCGGCGCGTATACAGCACATGCCGGACCGAACCTGCGAGCGATGGCGCTGCCGGCATCGGTTCTCCGTCCGCACTCGCCGTCTTGCGCTGCTTCACCTTCAGCCAGCGGCTGCGGCTGACCGAGTGGTAGATCGCATACGGCACGCCGACCCACGTGAACAAATCATGCACGAGCAGCGCCCCGTTGCTCCACACCGGCGGCAGCCGGCGGAACTGCCAGAGCACGATGCCGGAGACGATCCAGCCGACGAGCAAGACGAGTACGACGCCCAAATTCCATTGTTGCTCGGGCTTCCCTTTCAGCTGTCGGATATGGCGTATCAGGGAGGGCAAATACAGCAGCAACACAACCACCGACAACAGCCCAAGCCAAATATGGGCTTCCTTCGTCAACACTCTGATACGCCCCAGCTCGCGGAACGGCTGAAAAAACAGCAGCATGCCGCTCACCGCAAGCACCAACACCAGCCAAGCGTTCCAAGCGTGCAGCGCCGCCAGCCTTTTGCCGAACGGCTTCTTCTTCCATGTGCTCCACAGCTTCATCGTACCCGCCCCTTCGCCTTCGCATCCGCCCCGGCCGCTGACTCGCCTCCGCCTGCCGCCGAAGTCTCATTTACTTACTATTGTATAGCAAATCGGGCCGGCATGAAAGCGGACTCAATCACAATATGCGCACATGAAAAAACGCCCCCGCCTGAACGGCGAAAGCGTCACTTTCTTGGTGATTACTGGAAACTGTTAAACCAATTGACGATGCGGTTTCTCCTGCAGCAGCTGGAACAGCGCCAGAATCGACTCGTGCTGCTTCGCGCAGCGGAACGAAATTTTCACTTCTCCTTGCCAGTAAAACGTGAACAGCGTGTTTTCCGGCCCGATTACCAGCTCCACGTCCCAGCAATTGTCGCTCAGGTTGTATTTGTCGCGATTGAAGAACAGCTTCGGCCCCTCCGACGAGTGGTACATCCCGAAAAAGTCGCTGCCCACCTTAAAATAAAATCCTTGGTCCGCGCCGCCCGTTTTCTCGATCACAATGGAACGCCCCTTTCTGTATTCAAATGGTTTTCCGATCCGATCCGCGCAGGGTTAAATAGAAAAAACTTCAACCCTCTTTCGGTAGCTGGCTGGCATGCCTCTTCTCAGGCTGAAGCCCCTGTAGCTTTGCGCCGCTGGCTTTCGCCAGGTTTGCCGTTATCGAGAATGTTCGAAGTTTGTCGTAAATCTTATGGTTGTTTCATTAGCATACAAGATCAGGCTTGCGGGCGCATCTAACTTTGTACCTATTTCCATGACAATCGACGCACCAAAAAAAAGAAAGCCGGGCATGGCCCCGGCTTTCTGGTGGGAGGATTCTTCAATGGAGGATGATTACCAGATTGGACGAAGAATTATCACCAACAAGATGAAAAGAACCAACACGACCCCGATGGAACTAAATCCACCTACTCCACAACCACCTACACCGCCTACGAATCCCATGTTCAGTCCTCCTCTCGTACTTGCAATCGCTGTGGCTGCACCACACAATTACAGTATGAGCCGGAGGAAGTGCTGGATTGGACATTCGCCCGTTACTCAAAAAGTTTATTCCTGATCCGTGCCCCATCTGTCCTCTGAACCGTCTAATCCCCGCCGCCACCGCCGCTTCCGGAATCCGAAGAACCCCCGGAATGGCCGCTGCCGCTGTCATTTAAACCGGAATTGCCGTTGCTATCGTAATAATCTCTGTTCGAATCGGGATAATCCGCTGAGCCTCCGGTTGTCGTATCCATCCAGGAAGGTATACTTCCGCCTTCTCCATTCGCGTTCTGCTGTCGCTCCAATTCCAAGTACGAACTCATCTGACCGTGATAATCCACCGAATCCATGACGGAGAACAGCAGCATCGCGCCTGCCCAAGAGCTGAATCCCTGCCCCAAAAAACCGTCGGCCTTCGCCTGCAGGCTCGCGTTCGAATGCCCCTCCAGCTTCTGCTTGTTCCGATAAGCTTGCTCGATCTGCTTCTTCGCATTCATAATCAGCATCTGGATCGTGGTCCGCACGTCTTGATGCAGCTCGGCCGCCTTGCTGTTGAACAGCCGTGCCTGCAGCGCTTCCGAGCTTAACAGCTCCAGATCGCCAAGCTTTTCCTTGCCCATCGGCCCGCGAAAAAAACCGTTCCAGATACGGGAGCTATACGGCCACGGCTCGAACAACTGAGCATAAACCCAGTCGAACCAAGCGCGCTCCTCCAGCATAGCCGCCGGTTCATTGTGCGGGGTGTGATGGATCGGGTACCCGATAAACTGCTCGCAAAATTGCTGATATTCCCGGGTGTACAGCAGCATCTCATGCCAAATGTCGTCCACGCGGCGGCTGAACATCGGCACCTGCTGCAGCACCGCGGTCATGAGAAAGTACCGCTTCAGCTCCACAAACACCCACTCGTACTCGGCCGTCGTCATATTCGAATGACGTTGCAGCACGCGATACTTGAGCCGTTCGGCAAATTCGCCCTCCGCGAAGGCTCTCTCCAACTGCGAAGCCAGCTCCCATAGCGGAGCATGGACCAGCAGCCCCACTCCGGACGGAGGGGAGCCCTCATAGACGAACTTGGCTGATGTCGTTGCCGTGCCGCTGTTCTTTTTCCTCCTTCTGTTCGGCTGTCTCGACAAGCTCCCGCTGCTAATCAAGAAGACGAGAATAATGGCAACAATCAGAATCGGAATGAAGTAGGTCAATAGATTCACCTATACCCGGGGCGCAACCCTTTTCTTTCCAGTATACCAGAACCGGTGCCGGTTGTCAGAAAATATGCTATGATGGGAAACAAATAAAATTACAAAATTCGATCGTTTTCGCATGAGGTGCCTATGACTCCGAATCGCAATTTCATCCTGCTGCTCGCGGTCGCCGAATTGGTGCTGGCCGTGACGTTCGCCTCCATCTGCGGCTACTTCCTGATCGCGAAGCCGGATTCGCTTCAGCTGCAGCTGCTGCTCTCCTTCATCGGCATCGCCGGGCTCGTGAACGGGATTTATTTGCTGCGCAAAATCAGGCAATCCCGCACGGCGGCCGGCCGCCGTGCGGAACGCGCGGCGGTCGCGGCTGCCTCCCGTCAGCGAGCTTCCGGCGGCGGCGGGAAGGGCAAAAGCAAACGATGATGCAAGCCGTCCAAACTAACGTTCCGAGAAAAAGAGCATCCCTCCCTTAGCGGGAAGGATGCTCTTCGCTGTCGGCTCGCGTCGACCGCTTCACTTCTTGATGTACTTCGAAGCCTTCTGAATCGCTTCGTCTTCCGTAGGCGCCGTGATGTAGCGTCCATTCACGAAGATGAACGCCGCCCGCGAGCAGGGGCCGCAATAAGACTTGCAGCCGACCTTCACCTCGGTGTCCGGCGCGACCTTGTTCAGCTTGGCGAGTATCGTCTTGACTTTCGTATGCTTGCATTTGTCGCAAATTCGAATATCGTTGGCCATCGCCTGTAAATCCTTTCCCGAGTGACCTGGAGCGAATTAATCGCCGGTCGTGCCTTTGCTCGGGTTTGTAATGAAGAACCCTTCGTTCGGTACGTACAAGTAGTCGATCTTGACGCCGTCGAGCAGCGGCTCGGCGCGTTCCATCAGCACTTCAATGCCTTTATCGGTAGCGACGATAACGTCGTCTTCACTCGGATCGTCAAGTCCCAGCGCGTATTGGACAAGACCGGCATGCGTAAATTCCACCTTCACGCGGACTTTCAAGCCTTGGTTTTCCTCGAGCGCCAGTTCCTTCTCCAGCACTTTCGCGGCGCTACGCGTAATCTTGCAGTTCATTTCCTTTCACTCCTTGTCCCAGTCGGTCATCCTAAATCATATCATGTTTTGGCCGCATCGTCTAATTTGGCTGTCGTTGCCCTCGAGGGTTGTACCATGTAAAATAGTGGGAGGGTGACCCGCACCCAATCCAGACGAGGTGATGCCATGCTGTCGTTCTATAAGAAATACTACAAGACCGTATTCGATATCGGCCTGATGGTGCTGACCGTGTATTTGTTCATGCTGGCGTTCAGCTACTTGTACAAAATCGCCACGCCGATCTTCCTGGCTTTCCTGATCTTCGCCATCATCGAGCCGTTCGCCAAATTTCTGAATCGGCGGGGAATCAAAAAATCGATCGCAACCGCCATCTCCACCATGCTCTTCATCCTGGTCATCGTGGCCGTATTCGTTGGTTTAGGGGCGATCTTCACGGCACAAATCTACGCCCTCTCGCTCAAAATTCCCGACTATGCCAAGGTGCTGCAGGATCAAATCGTCAACAACACGCTGTACTGGCAGTCGAAGCTCGACACGTTGCCGCCGGATGTCGTGGACAAGACCAAGCAGTATGCGGAGACGATCACCGGCAAAGGCGCTGCCCTGGCGGCCGCATTCCTCGCATGGATGTTCCGGATGCTGACCTCGTTCTCTACCTTTATCGTTAACTTCACGATCGGGATTATTCTCGCTTATTTTCTCAGCATCGAGATCGACACTTGGAAGCGGGTCGCCTCTTCGAAGACGCCGCGAACGTTCAAGAACGCTTTCTTCTTCCTGAAGGAAAATGTGCTGAAAGGCATCGTCACTTATCTGAAAGCCCAAGCGAAGCTCATTTCGCTGACATTCGTCCTGATCTTCATCGGGCTGCTCGTTCTAGGCGTCAAAAATGTGTTCTCGATTTCGCTATTGGCCGCCTTCTTCGACGTACTGCCGCTTCTGGGCGTGTCAACCGTGTTCATCCCGTGGATCATCTACTTGTTCATTGTAGGTCAGACCACACTGGCGATCTGGCTCACCGTGCTGCTAGGCATCGTCATACTCGTCCGTCAAATTCTCGAGCCCAAAATTACCGGCGATTCGCTCGGCGTCTCCGCCTTCACGATGCTCGCCTTCATGATCGTTTCGCTGTCGCTGTTCGGCGTGGCCGGCCTGATTCTCTCGCCGATCCTGATCATCTTGATCAAGGCGTTGATGGAGCAAGGCTACCTGCAGCGATGGATCCGGCTGCCGGCGGAAGAATACTAAGCTCCGCGAGGTCTGCTCGCTGGCTTTATTTCAAGAAGTGCTTTCGCTCCATCCGCTCGGCGAACCAGTTCATGAGCAGCATTGTAACGGCGATGTCATCGATCGGCATGAACGGCAGCACGTCGGGCAATACCCAGTAGAGCAGCGCCGGAATGAGGAACAAGAGCTTGTCCTTTACCGGCACCTCACGGGCAATTAGAAGCAGGTATACTTTTCGAAACACATGGCCCCAATGACGGAGCGATAGCAGCTTTCTCATTGCGGTTCACCCCCTATGGGTCGCTGTCAGACATCGGTGCGCTTGCGATGCTTGCGTGCCGTCCACAGCACGATGCCGATGAACAGCAACATGATGACCAGTCCGCCGATGGCGACGAACATCATGACGAAGAACGGACTCAGCCCGTCCCCGCCTTCGCAGGCGCAAGCCATGGACATGGTCGGCAAGCTTAATGCCAATACGACAATCATTGCAAGCACGGCCGCCGCCGTGCTTGTTCTGCGTAGCATGGATCGAAACATATTTCCTCCTAGATCGGTGTCCCCAGTTGATTCGCGGCCGCCGCGCATGCTTCCAGCATCAGCGGCTCGACGCGCTCGTACATGGAACCGAATTGGGCGACGGGCAGAGGATTCGAACCGAATCCCGCCTCGATCGTATACCCCGGCCGGCGGAACTGTTGAATGAACCAGTCCTTGTACCCGGCATCGCTGCCCGCCAGCTTCACCAGCTTGTAGCCGCTGGCTAGTGCAAGCCGCTCTCCGATCGACCGGGAAACGCCCGGTTCCATTCCTCGATAATTCCAGTATATCTCTTCGCCCTGGGTGTGAAAAGCAAGCGCCATTTGAAAATTCCGGCACTTCGTAAAATGCGCCATCGCGAGCGCCTCCGGCTCCGTGAGAGGCGCGATGCCGGTATAGTCGCGCGGCCCCGGGCAAGGCGCGACCAGACGGCGGCGGGCGCGCTCTTCCTCCCAGCCGGCCGGGAACTGATCGTTCAGGTCCACGCCGTGAATATTCGCTTTCCAGCCGGAGAAGTCGAGGCTGCCCCGATTCGCCTTCAGCAAGCTCGAGGCATAAGGATGCTCGGGCCAGATCCCGCCGTGGACGAGCTCCACGCCGTCCGGATTGACCATCGGCACCAGCCAGAGCGAGAGGCGTTCGTACATTTGCCTGGCGTCGCGTTCGTTCCAGAAGCCGATGCCTTCGCTAACCCCGGAAACGGCCGCCGCCAGCCGTTCGGTGAACCGCATCAGCAGCGGCGTCGTGATCCACTCATTGGCGTGAAACGAGCCGTTGAAGTGCACCTCGCAGGGACCGATGCCCAGCCGCAGCACCGGAATCGAACGGCCCAGCACCGACCGTCCGATCCATTCCGCCTGGAGAAACGGATAACGAACAAGCAACAGCTGGATATGTCGCATCAATTCTGCATACCCATACGGGGCTGTCCCTGCCGCAAGGAAGCGCTCTCGATCTTCAACGGAGGTCAGCGTCAACCGGGCCGAGGGGATGAAGAGCACTTGACCGGGGACAAGATAATGCTTCGGTCCGGGATGCATCCATCGGTTCTGCTCCGCGAGCTCCTCGATCGGCAGCCCGGTCCGTTCCGCCAACCGGAACCAAGTATCGCCGGACTGTACCACATAAGGGATCGACATCACAAACGCCTCCTCGCGCAACAGTTCGTTATCCATCCTTATGCCCCCGCCGCCGGCAACATGCGCAACCCGCAACGAACGCCCGAAAGCCCGAATGCGAAGTCGCATTCGGGCTTTCGGAGGTCAGTACCGGTACCGCATCACACACAAGCGGTTATAGCTTCGTCACTTGCCAGACGACCGAAGTGACGCTGATATAATCGGACAACCACTGTCTGGCAATTCTCTTGAACATATCGGCATTTCCGCTGCAGAAGAGCTGGTGCACCGGAATCGTGCCGGATTCAGCCAACTGCCCGCGATGGTACAACACAGCGCTCGTCTCCCGGGCCGTTTCTTCCGCCGAGTTGATCAGCGTCACGTCCGGCCCCATTACTTCAGAGATTGCATCCGACAGGAACGGATAGTGCGTGCAACCGAGAATCAGGCAATCGATCGGATATCGCACGAGTGAAGCTAACGAGTCTCGAACGACCGCTCTCGATTCTCTGCTGTCGAACAAGCCCTTCTCGACGATCGGAACGAGCTCCGGACAAGCCTTGCTAATCACATGCGTCGTCGGGGAAATCGTCTGAAGCGCTTCCCGGTAAGCGCCGCTCTTGATCGTGTTCTCGGTTCCAATCACGCCGATGATCCCGCTGCGCGTACAACTGAGCGCGGCGCGGGCGCCCGGCTGAATAACGCCCAGCACCGGGATCTGGACCTGCTCCCGGATATCCTGCAAAGCTAACGCGGTAGCGGTATTGCAAGCGATAACTATTAATTTCGGTTGATACTGGATCAAATATTGTACGATTTGCCGGGTGAAGCGAACGACCTCTTCTTCCCGGCGGGGACCGTATGGAGCACGAGCCGTGTCGCCGAAATAAATGATTTTCTCCTGAGGAAGCTGACGCATCACTTCTCGGACTACGGTCAACCCGCCCACTCCGGAGTCCAGTATTGCTATAGCCTGCTGCACGAAGTTTTCGCTTCCTTCTGTCATAATGTAGGGTCTACGTTTACAATATGACTTCACGAGGCGAAACGTTCTTGGCGACAGCCTGTACACCCCGCCCCGCTGCAACGAAGAATGCCCTGCCGGAGAGCGAAACTAAAGCTCCGGCAGGGCATTCACTTAAGGTTTGGGATGCAGCTCCGCAATTTGGGCGAATTCGTACCCTTCCTTCTTGATCTGCTTCAGGATGCGATCCATAGCGTCGATGTTTTCCTTCGAGGCGTGATGCATGAGAATTATGTTGCCGTCATGCAGGTTGCCGATGATGTCGTTGTAAGGATCCTCCGCACCGTTCGCCCGAGGCTCCCAATCCTTCATCGCCGTCGACCAGAAATACGACGTATACCCCAGATTCGTCATCAGACTAAGCAGATGTTTGCTGAACGTCCCGTACGGGAAGCGGAACAGCTTCGGCACATCTTGCCCGGTGATCGACTTGTACATGCTCTCGAAATCCTGGATTTCCTTCTTGACCGCCTCGTCGCTAAGTGTCGTGTAATCTTTGTGCGTGATGGAATGGTTCCCGATCATATGGCCTTCTTGCAGCAGCAGCTTCACATAGTCGGGGTTGTTCTTCAAGTTGTAGCCGGTGATGAAGAACGTCGCCTTGACTTCATTGTCTCGCAGCGCTTTGAGCAGCTTGTTATAATCGAGCAATTCTCCGCCCACATCGATCGTCAAATATATTTTTTTGCCTTCGCCGACCCACACGGCTTTCTGATCCGGCAGCAGCCCTTTCACTTCACCTGGGAACCCAGGCACCTCGCCTTTTTTCTTCTTCATGTAGTACCAGTTGATCGGCTTCAAGTCCGCCGCAGTCGGGTTCGACAAGGCATTGGAAGGCGACACGATAGGCGTAGGCGTTGGTTTGGGAGGCTCCGGCGTCGGTGTTGGCGTTGGTGTCGGTGTCGGTGTGGCGGTTGGCGTTGGACTGGCTGTCGGTGTAGCAGTAGCAGGCTTTACAGTAGCGGACGGACTGGGAGACGGCGCAGTTGTGCCCCCCTTATTAGGGTCGTCCGGAGCAGCGCAGGCGGGAATGCAGGCCGCACATAGAAGGGCGGCGATTAAGAGCCGCTTGGTCGATTTCAAGACTATCACCTCATGAGAGCTATTCGACAAAAAAAGAGCAATTCCTCCGTCATTCGAGCCGATCTCTACAAGATCTTCGAAGCGGGTTGAAGTCAGGCTATGGAGCCTAATAAAGCGCGAATTTCATCCAATCCCGGCATCGAGCCGATCCCTCCGACCCGCTGTGTGGCCAGCGCGCCGCAGGCGTTCGCGAAGCGGATCATTTCCGTCGGCTCCATGCCATGCAAATAAGCATAGATGAGTCCCGCATTGAACGAATCGCCGGCTCCGGTTGTATCTATAGGTTGAACCGGGAACGGAGCGCCGGGTGTGGCCACTCCATGCGCATCGAACAGAACGCCGCCTTTCGCTCCGCATTTGACGCCTACATACCGGTGAGACGGCAGTTTGGCGGCGCTGTCGGAAACCGAGCTCCCGGGGAAAATATGCAGAAGCTCCTCCTCGCTCGGGATGAACAGATCGGTGACTTCGAGCAGCCGCCCGATCGACTCCGCCTGCCAATGGCCGCGCGGATCCCAGCCGGTGTCGAACGAGGTGCTGGCTCCGCGCCGCTGCGCCTCCGAGAACAGCCGGAGCCAGTGCTCGCGCATGCCATCCAGCAGGAAATAAGAGCCGAAATGCACATGATCGACTCCGTCGAGCAAGTCTTCGGGCAGATCGGCCGGCTTCAGGAGCGGAATCGAACCCATATATGTGACCAAAGCGCGGTCCCGGCTGGAGGAGAGCGAGATCGTCAACCCGGTCTGGATGGTCGGCTCCACCACAAGCGCGTCCGTCTCAATCGCGAACTTGTCCAGCGTGCGCTTCATCAGGCGGCCATACTCATCGTCGCCGACCACCCCGACGAACTTGACGGCGAGACCCAGCCCCGCCAATCCGCAAGCCGTGATAGCCGAAGAAGAGCCCGGTACGACCTGGAACGTGTCCGCCAGCTTCTCCTTGTTCCATTCGGGCAAAATGTCCTCGCCGGTCAAAATAATATCTACATTGAGTTCACCCAGTACAAGCACTTTTGGAACCGCGCTCATCGCTTCGAATACCTCCACAGCATTATTTGCAATATCGAGATCAGCGTAAAACCCGTCAGCGCGAGGAACGGAATCGTCACGAACCCGAACCAGTTGATATATTCCGCGTCGCAAGGCACCATTCCGCAAGAAAACGAGTTCGACGGGAACCAGTCGGTTTTCTCCATCATGTAGTGATACAGCGAGATGCAGAAGCCGAGCACGGTCATCGGCAGCACGTAGGCGTACATCCAAGTATGCTTGCGGACGGCGGCAATGCCGAGCAGCAGCACTTGGGGGTACATCAGGATGCGCTGATACCAGCACAGCTTGCACGGCAAGTACCCTTTGACCTCGGAGAAGTACAGGCTGCCGAGCATGGCGACTACGGCGATGATCCATGAGAAGTACAGCCCGTTTTCCAGAATAAACTTTCTCCACTTCATCCCATATACCCCCTAAGAACCTTGTTATTCCGAAATCGTTAAGCTAGTATGAAAGCGTCCTTTTCTATCCTATCATAAGAAGGAGTTCAAGCGAAATAAGCTCGGGTCCTGAGCGGCGTTCGGGAGGATCATCTGCCACTTGCTAGATTATGCGATGACTGATCGGTCGAAATGCCGTAAAATAGAAGCAAGTGAAATGGAAAGTGGAGCTGAGCGCCGTGCAGAATATTCCGATTCTAAGACAAGGCAGAGAAGGCACCGAACTCCAGATTATCCGGTCGAGCGACATTATCAAGATTGAGCGGCTCCGACATCATGAATATCGCGTGCACACCCGGGATGAGCAGCATATTCTCGACATGTCGCTGGAGACGCTGGAGGAATGGCTCTACGAAGAAGGATTTCGGCTCATCGACCGCAACAATCTCGTGAACATCCATCATATAGCCGACCACGATCTGCTGAAGGGCAAGGTGTATTTCGGCGATCCCGCGCAGTCCGACACCCTCTCGGCCAGCGTCGCCCGGTCCCAGTACAAACATCTGGAGACGCTGCTCCGCCTCCGCCAGCTTCCGCCGGAGGAGGCGATCCGCGAAGTGATGGATGCGGTTCCGGAAGCGGGACAAGCGGTGACCGAGCTCAATTCGGAGGAGCGCAAGTTCCAGCGGTCGTACCATACGCTGCTCAGCGTAGCCGAGCGCCAGCGCACCGAGTCGCGCATTTGGCGGATGGCGTTCCACGATGCGCTGACCGGCTTGCCGAATCGCCTCCTGCTGCAGGAACGGATGAAGGAAGCGTTCGAGCAGGCGAAGACGTCGCAGCTGCTTTCCGCCGTAATGTTCATCGACTTGGATCGGATCAAGGTGATTAACGATACGCTCGGCCATCATGCCGGCGATCAAGTGCTCATTCATTGGGCGACTTGCATGTCCGCCTTCACGGCGCCTCACGGGATAACAGCCCGCTTCAGCGGCGACGAATTCATCATCCTGCTGCCGGATGCGAAGAGCACGGACTTCGTCGCCAAGATCGCCGCAGGTTTGCTGAAGCTGTTCGAGACGCCGTTCGTGTACGGCCATCACGACCTGTTCAGCACGGCCAGCATCGGCATCGCCATGTACCCTACGGACGGGGACGATCCCGAGACGTTGCTGAAATTCGCCGATTCCGCCATGTACAAGGCCAAGGGCAAGGGCGGCAATGCCTTCGAATTCTATAGCTCGGACAAAAACGAGCGCTCGCTCGATCGGCTCAGTCTGGAGATCGACCTGCGCAAATCGGTCGACCGTCGCGAGCTGCTGCTTCATTATCAGCCGATCGTCGATCTCGGCACCGGACGGATGGTCGGCATGGAATCGCTCATCCGCTGGAAACACCCGCAGCGGGGGCTCGTCCCGCCGGGGCAGTTCATTCCGCTCGCCGAAGAGACCGGGATGATCGTGCCGATCGGTCGCTGGGTGCTCGAGGAGGCATGCCGCCAAACCCGCGAATGGCAGCTGATCGGGATGCCGCAGGTTCGAGTGTCGGTCAACATCTCAGTCATCCAGTTCCAGCAGCCCGACTTCGTCGATAGCGTTCGTGAGGCGCTGGACCGATCGGGCTTGCCGGCCGAGATGCTCTGTCTCGAGATAACCGAGAACATCGCCATGACCAACGTGCAGACCGTCATCCGCACGATCAACGAGCTGCGCGAGCTCGGAGTCGCCCTCTCGATCGACGATTTCGGCACCGGCTACTCGTCGCTCAGCTATCTCAAGCGATTCCGCGTCCACACGCTGAAGATCGACCGCTCCTTCATTCAGGAAGTGACGACCGACGAGGAAAGCGCCGCGATCGTCACCGCGCTGATCGCCATGTCCAAGCGGCTGAATATCCGCTCGCTAGCCGAGGGCGTCGAGACGCGGGAGCAGGTAGAGTTTCTGATCGAGCACGGCTGCAACGAAATTCAGGGCTTTTGGTTCAGCAAACCGCTGCCCGCGCCTGAATTCGAAGTGCTGCTGTGCAAAGGCTGCGACTTTTTGGGAGCATTCCCCTCGTCAGGCAAGGATTGATTGAAACTTTTCCGGTAACTGTCCGTCTATATGTAGGAAGCTTTCTTACCAAACTTGCCATTATTCCCGTTCGTGTGATGGGCATAAGTGTTTTACTGGGAAAGGGGAACGCATGGAAACGAAAACACAACCACTCGGCGATACCGGCTCTAGTCGCAGCGGCGTCCGCCCTTCGACACCGAATCCGAAGCCGAAACGGAGGCGCCTCTGGCTTCGCCTGATCGGCATGTTCAGTTTAAGCTTGTTCGGCGTCAGCCTGTTGTTCGCGGCCTGGTTTTTCTTCACGGCCTCCGGCACGAATCTGCGCTATATGATGGCGGATACTCTGATTACGACGCAGCACCGCCACTGGGCCAAATATTTGATCGGCAACGAGGGCCTGGAGCGCCAAGTATCGAAGTACACGAAGCAGTTCGAGGAAATGTCCCAGGTCGTGAGCACCATTCCGGTGCATATCCCTTCGGTGACCGATTTGGCCGTTCAGGAGAAGAAGCTGATCGAAATCGAACCGGTGAGCGAGGGCAAATTCAGCGGCTACATCGTGTCGATCTCCGATCCGAAGAAGATCCGCCTGGGCGTACCCGGCAAAATCGGCAAAGGCGAAAAGGTGTCCAGCATGGTGAAGCGGACCGGTGCTCTGCTCGGCGTCAATGCCGGCGGGTTCGTGGATCCGAACTGGGAGGGCAACGGCTTCCAGCCGACCGGCATCGTCATCTCGCGCGGCAAGGTGTATTATTATGACGGCGACGACAGTACCCCGACGAACATCGTCGGCATCGATAAGGACGGGCGGATGGTGGCGGGCCGCTACACGCCGAAGCAGATGCGGGAGATGGGTATACAGGAGGCGGTCACGTTCACGCCGAAATTCATCGTCGATGGCAAGGGACTTGTGAAAAACCAGGCCGACGGCTGGGGCATCGCCCCCCGCACATGCATGGCGCAGAAGGAAGACGGCACGATCATGTTCGCGATCATCGACGGTCGGCAGACGCACAGCATCGGCGCCACGCTGTTCGACATCCAGAAGCTGTTCCTAGATCGCGGGGCGATTATTGCCGCCAACCTCGACGGCGGCTCCTCGACCGTGCTCGTGCACAACAACGAGATCGTCAACAAACCGGCCAGCCCGCACGGCGAGCGCTACCTGCCGACGGCGTTCCTGGTATTCGACGATCCGGCAACGGCCGACATCAAGAACATCTGGGAAGGGCTCGACATCTCGCAGATCGACCCGTCGAAGTGGTGAGTCAGCACGTGAAAAAGAAGCCTTCAAAACCACATCCCATGTGGGTTTGAAGGCTTCTTCCGCCTATCCCTCTCCCTACTCGCGCTTCATATCCTTCGGCAGCAGCACTTCGGCGTCTGCCGGCATCAATTCCTCGCTCGTCGCCGCCACTTCATGACGGGCATCCTTCCAGGCGCGCACTTCCTCGCTTACGCTGCTGGCCACTTCCTTCGCCTTCTGCACCCAGTCCCCCGTATGCGAGGACACTTGCTTCACGATGCCTTGCGTGCGGTTGCTCACTTCCGACGCGATCTGCTGCGTTTTCTCGCTCACGTTCGACACTTGCTCCGACAAGTCGGCGCGCAGCTCCTTGCCGGATTTCGGAGCGAGCAGCAATGCCGTGATGGCTCCCAGTACACTCCCGATTACAGCGCCTACCAGAAAATCTTTCCCTCTTCCACCCGATTCAGAGTTAGACATGCGAATCATCCCTTTCCATCGTAGGTTTGGGTTGTATCGTCTTATCCTGCTTGCGCTGCTGCCACTTTTGCCACACCTGTACGCCCCATGCCGCCCACTCGATCGCATCAGAGACGCGTGTCTGCCGAGTTTCCACCGATTGGCCGGCCTTCCGGACGGATTGCGAAACCGTTGCCGAAACCTGCTTGACGGAGCTCGTCACTTGCGCTACCGATTCACCCACTTGACCGATCGACTGGAACAACGAGTCTAGCGACTTCATTTTCCCATGCACGTCTTCCGTCACTTGCTGTGCGGCTTGCATGACCTTTACCGTCTGTGAGGACATGTCTTCCAGCTTGAGCTCCATACGCTCCAAGGTCTGGTTCATCTGCTTCATGGAAGCGCGGGCGGTCTGCAGTGCGGCTATTGCATAACCGACCAACGCGATAAATGCGACTGCGATGCAAGCGACGCTAATTTGCCAAATCATTCGCTTCCCCTCATTTCGGCGGTTTCGATACTCGGTTGTCAATCGTACAGTTTCCATTGGTTCTAGACGAATGCCCATTTCTTACTTCCATTATAAGTCGCGGGCGCCCATTTTGACACAACTCCCGGCAAAAAAACAGCCCCTCGCTCAGAAAGGGGCATGAATATCCGCTACCGCGCGAGCCAGCGTCTCCTCGAAGCCGGGCAGCTCGCAGTCGAGCCGGTCGCCTTCGTATTGGGAGGCAGCATGCTCTTAGCACCGGGTAGCCGTCCGCCTTCAGCCGCTGCTGCTGCTTGTCGCAAGCTCACTCATCGTCGTTCACCTGTTCTAACGCGGTCGGAACGCCGTCTGGATATAAGTTCTCGGCGCTGCGTTCCTTGTTCACCTTGCGGTATTGATTCGGCGACACGTTCACAACGCCCTTGAATGTGCGGTAGAAGGTCGATAAATTCTCATAGCCGACCTCGAAGCAGATAGTCACGATGTCTTTATCCGTCTCCATCAGCAGCTTTTGTGCCACCTGAACTCGCACCTCGGTCAAATATTGCGTCGGGGTCAACTGGTACCGGTCCTTGAATATTTGATTCACATGCCTCGTACTGAGCCCCAGCTTCGACCCCAGATCGACGGACTGCAAGGGCTCATAATAGTTCATGTCGATATAAGAGCGAACCCGCTCGGCCCGCAGCTGGTTGGAATCGTTGATCGGCGTAGGATGCTTGGAGCGCGCCAGCAGAAGCAGCAGCTCCAGCAAATAGACCCGCATCGCCCAATCGCCGAGCGTGTCGGAGCGGGACTGCTCGAACAGCATTTTGCGCAGCAGCTGCCGCGGCTCGCCGGAGGTGAAGCCGTTCAACTGAATATAGGTGGAGTGCGGGAAATACCGATCCAGCATTTCCATCCGCACCGGGCTGTCCAACTTCAGACTGTCGAAAGCCAAGACGAGCAGCGTTAATTTGTCATCGGAGGTGATCGAATGCAATGAATTCGGGACGAGGACGACGGCGTGATTCATTGTGAACTCGTATGTCTTGCCGTCCACCGTTATTTTCCCGTTCCCCTCCAGCGCAAACAGGACTTGGTGTACGGAATGATGGTGCGAATCGATCCGGTCGCCTTCTCGATGCTTGCTTTCGTATAAAGACACGCCGCTGTCCGGCAGCGCAATCGGCCGATGCTTCATCTCCCGCTCCCCTTCCTCGCTTGTACGCGCTTCCGCACGCTCTTCGTCCATTGTATGCCTAGCGCATCTACAATTCAAGCTTGGCCTCCCTGCGTTTGTGCTATAATACGGGTAACTCAATGGAAGAGGAGCGGAATCGGCAAATGAATCAGGAGCAAGGACTGGAGCAGTTGGAAGCGACGCGAATCGTTACGATTATACGCGGGGTCAAGGAGCAGCATATTCAAGCGGTGGCGGAAGCTCTGCTGGCGGGCGGGATCACGGTCATGGAGGTGACGCTCAATACGGAAGGCGCACCGGCTATGATTCGCTCGCTGCAGGAGACATACGGCGATCGTATGTACATAGGAGCGGGGACGGTGCTTGATCTGGCGGATGCCAGGCTGGCGATCGAGGCGGGGGCGTCATTCATCGTTACGCCTAACACGGACGAGGAAGTAATCCGGTACTGCGCGGAGCGGCGAGTGCCGATCTATCCAGGCGCATTGACGCCGACGGAGATTGTACGAGCATGGAAAGCGGGGGCAACGGCCGTCAAAATATTCCCTAGCGCAAGCCTGGGTATTACATATTTGAAAGAACTGCAAGGTCCGCTGAACCACATCCCCATGATCGCCGTAGGCGGGGTCAGCACGGACAACATCCAGGACTTCCTGCGCATCGGCTGTTACGCGGTCGGTATCGGCGGGTCGCTGATCAACTTGAAGGAAATCGAAGCGGGCAACTTCGGCTGGATCACGGAAAAAGCCTCCGCGTTGACCGAGCGGATCCGGCAGTACCGGCCGCAGTAGTCAAGCCCCATAACAAAAGGCGAGCCCTCGACGGGACTCGCCTTATTTGCCTTCCTCGCCTTCGACCGGCTGCTGAATGACGTATACGCATTTGCCGCCGCCCTTGGCCATACATTCCTTCTGCTCGACCTCCGCTTCCAGCAGCCGCTCGAACAGCTCCCGCTCGCAGCGGCAAGCCTGGTTGAACTGCCTGGCGACTTGCGAAATCGGACAATTGTACTCCTCGAGCACATATTCGCCGGCCTCGCCCCTCTGCCACTCCACCATATAACCGTTCGCATTCTGGATCTCTGCGAGGGCGGCTACCTTCTCTTCAAGCGGCTTCGCCTTCATGGCGGCGGCGTATTTGCTCGCCAGCTTGTCGCGACGCTTCTCGAACAGCCGGTCGATCCGCTCCTCGCCCTCGTCGTCCGACAGCTCGAGAAGCAAATCCAGCGCCAGCACATGGTAGTTCTTTGGAAACAGGTCGTCGGCGCGTTCGGTCAGCCGGTACACGTGCAAGGGCCGTCCCATCGGCTGGCGGACAAGCGTCGATTCGATCAGAGCGTCCCGCTCCAGTGTCTGCAGGTGGCGGCGCACCGCCATCTCCGTCACGCCGAGACGCTTCGCCATCTCGCTCACGTGCAGGGGGCCGGACGTCTTCAGCATCGTCAATATCGTTCTTCTCGTAGATGTATCTTGCTCCAATCGGCCCGCCCCCTCTCTGTACGACACGAATCAGCTCGTCCGGCCGAGCTCCCGTTCCATGAACCGGCGCACGCTGCTCTCGAATGCAGGCAGCAGCTGCGGAAGCCGGTCGACCAGTGGATGCAGCTCCCTTGCACTCCACGTCATATATTCCTGCACCAGAGGCCTGCGCAACCGGACCAGCTCGAGCAGCAGCTCGGCGTCCTGTTCCGCGAATACGCCCTCGACGCGCAAAATCTCGATAATGTCCTCGTAGCTGCTCGCATCCCGCAGCAGGAAGCCGTCGATAAGCAGGCTCCCTACATCGGTCACCAGCTCGATCGCCAGATGCAGCACACGCTCCTGGGCCAGCTTCGCCAAAAGCGACAGCTCGGCCGCTCCGCGGGAATCCTTGCGAATCGACGCGCAAGCGTCCGCGATGACCGGGATCATCGCCATCCGCAGTTCGATTTGTTCTTCGTTTACGTAATACATCGGCAAGCTCCTAATGGCTATTTCTTCATCCGTTTTTTCTTGCTCATCTTCGTCCACATGATCAGGACGATGAAAGTGATGACGACCACCATAACGAAGAACATGGCTTCGCCTACGTCCTTCATGTCGACCTTCGCGGCCAGCGGCAACCCGTACATATCGTTCTCCTCTACCTTTCGCGCTAGAAATCCGAAGCTCATCTATCCTCTTGTCCAGTTTATCCCCCGCGGCGCTTAGCGTCAAGGAACGTCCCGGTCGGGTAGAGCTCGCAGCAGGCGCACTCGAACAACTCATGCAAAAAAACCGCCCAGCTAGAGAGCTACCCCTCATCTGCCGGCGGTCCTTGCGCGTTTTTTTCACTGGTTCAATCGTTGTCCAGCACACCCATGCTCTCGATATGCTTCCGCGTTTCCTCGGTTCCCATCTCATGAATCAACCCGTAGATGTAATGAAGCCCCACATCGTAATCGTCCATCTTCTCATTGTCCGGCGACTCGTCCGACATGTAGTTGAACAATGTAGCGACCGAGTGGCTGTCCGCCTGCTGCCATTCGTCCATCGCTTCCTGCAGCCTCGATACTTGCTCATCCGTCGCCTCGATCTCGAACTCGAATGCAGCCGCTTCCTTATCCTCCAGCACATCCCCCGCCTGCACCGATACGTAATACGTTTTTTTCTGCACCTGCTTCTCCTCCTTGACGGAAATGACCTATCCATCTTTTCCCCCGAATGCGCTTCGCTTATACCTATTTGCACTCGATTCGTGTATAGTGGAAAGGGTGCCTGCTGCACCGACCGACTTGAATTAGAAAGGCAGGGATTCGCCGTGACCGGAGTATGGATTCTGCTCGGGATCATTACGATCGCGATTATCTGGATTTTTATCTACGCTCTGAATAAAGGGTACTCTCGTAAATGGGATGAATAAAAGCGGCCGACAGCTGGTCTATCCGGGTGCTTTGCAGCTCGTCCGAGGCATTCGCCTCTTGAATGATCTCGAGTTGATTGAAGCAGCGGCTCAGTTGCTTTAGCTTCTCTTCGGCATCGGGTCTGGATAGCGCCTGCCCCAGCTTTTTCCCTTTGTAGCCAATAAAATACGGCATCTTGATTCACCTTCCCGCCTAGAAAATCTTTAAAACGAATAGCGCACCTGCATCATTTCAGACGTAGCAAGTGTCCCATTTGTTACATAAAGGATTCGATGGAGGGTCTCATTTTGCGTCCGGCGGCCGGACATGCCATTCATTCCAGTTTGAGAACGATTGCCGCCCATTCTATTCGGTTGCTGAGCTTACGCTTTGCCAGTCCTCCGGCGTGTTCGCATTGCGAACGAATTCGACAGGGATACCGGCTCGGCTGAAGACGTCCTCTTCGAATTTTCGCCAACGAATCGCTTCTAATAAACTCATTACCCGCAAATGATCCTTTTGAAGCAGCTGCCTGATATTTTCTGCGACGGAAGTCCGGTATACCCCGTGCAGGGGATGCAATTTGCCTTCTACACTCGGGACGGCTGCCTCTAGTTCCGGATCCAGCTCCAGCTCTCGGAAGAGCAGACGGGCGGCATCCGCCGAAATATAAGGCATGTCGCAGCCGACGACCCACACCGGCGTTCTCGCGATCGTAAGCGCCGCCTCCATCCCGCCGAGCGGTCCTTTTCCTTTGAACCGGTCTTGGAGGATTTGCGCGTGCCCGCTCACGCTTTCGTACAGCTCCAGCTCATTGGTCACCAGGAGGATTTGTTCGCACAACGGCTGCATCAGCCGGATTTGGCGCGCCGCCATCATTTCTCCTCCGACTACGATGGTCCCTTTGGGCTGTCCGCCCATTCTTCTGTTTTGCCCGCCGGCCAAGATAACTCCGGTTACCATCCGCTCCACCCTCCGCTCCTATTCTATCGTCTCTATTATAGTAGGGTTGCGTCTTCCCGCTCAATGGCGGCGTGGATTCGGGCGGTCGCTGGATGAGATGTTCACTTGTCAGATAAGTCGAATTTCGTTACTATAAAGGGGATATGCACAGGGGTATGCCGGCATGAAACTAAATCTACAAGCTATCGTTTCGTTACCGCGCGTTCATATGAGGGAGGAAGAAACATGTCTAAGGCCAAAATGAGATCCGACATGATTAAAAGAGGCTTCGACCGCGCTCCGCACCGCAGCTTGCTGCGTGCCGCCGGCGTCCAGGAAGAAGATTTCGACAAGCCGTTTATCGCCGTTTGCAACTCTTACTTGGACATCGTTCCGGGTCATGTTCACTTGCAGGAATTCGGTAAAATCGTCAAAGAAGCGATTCGCGAAGCGGGCGGCGTTCCGTTCGAATTCAATACGATCGGCGTAGACGACGGGATCGCGATGGGCCACATCGGCATGCGCTATTCGCTCGCCAGCCGCGAGATTATCGCCGACTCCGTAGAGACCATGGTGAACGCCCACTGGTTCGACGGCATGATCTGTATTCCGAACTGCGACAAAATTACGCCAGGGATGATGATGGCTGCGCTACGCATCAACATTCCGACGATCTTTGTCAGCGGCGGTCCCATGAAAGCCGGACGTACGAGCGATGGCCGCGCCATCTCGCTTACTTCCGTCTTCGAGGGCGTAGGCGCCTACATGACCGGCAAAATCGACGAGAAGAGCCTGGATGAGCTTGAGCGTTACGGCTGCCCGACTTGCGGCTCCTGCTCCGGGATGTTCACCGCCAACTCGATGAACTGTCTGGCCGAGGTGCTCGGCTTGGCGCTGCCAGGCAACGGCACCATTCTCGCTGTCGCTCCGGAGCGCAGAGACTTCGTGCGACAATCCGCCAAGCAGCTCATGGAGCTGATCAAGCGCGATCTCAAGCCTTGCGACATCGTGACCAAGGACTCGATAGACAACGCATTTGCGCTTGATATGGCGATGGGTGGTTCGACCAATACGGTGCTGCACACATTGGCGCTCGCTCACGAAGCCGGTATCGAATACCCGATCGAACGCATCAATGAAGTCGCTAAGCGCGTTCCTTACTTGAGCAAGCTCGCCCCTGCTTCCGATCATCACATCGAGGATCTGCACAACGCGGGCGGCGTGAGCGCGATTATCAACGAGTTGTTCCGCAAAGAAGGCGCGCTAGTCGGCGAAGTGTTGACCGTATCCGGCAATACGCTTCGCGACAACGTGAGAGACGCCCGCATCACCGATTCTGCCGTTATTCGCTCCATTGAGGACCCGCATTCGAAGGAAGGCGGCCTGTCCGTTATGTTCGGGAACTTGGCGCCGGGCGGCTCGATCATCAAGGTCGGCGCGGTCGACAAGTCCGTCGGCGGCTACCACCGCGGCCCTGCGATCTGCTTCGACTCGCAGGAAGACGCGCTCTCCGGCATCGCGAACGGCAAGGTCAAGGAAGGCCACGTCGTCGTCATCCGCTACGAAGGGCCGAAGGGTGGCCCGGGGATGCCTGAGATGCTCGCTCCAACTTCGCAAATCGTGGGCATGGGTCTCGGCACCAAGGTCGGCTTGATCACGGACGGCCGGTTCTCCGGCGCTTCCCGCGGCATCTCGATCGGCCACGTCTCGCCGGAGGCGGCCGAGGGCGGCCCGATCGCCTTCGTCAATGACGGCGACATCATCGAGCTCGACATGAACAACCGCAAGATCACGCTTGAAGTGAGCGACGAAGAGCTGGAAGCTCGCCGCGCCGCTTGGGCCGGCTTCGAGCCGAAGATCAAGCGGGGCTACCTTGCGCGCTATTCGGCTCTCGTCACCAATGCGAGCAGCGGCGGCGTTATGAAGATGTAAGGAAGTGCAGAGCCCACCGGTATTGGCCGGTGGGCTCGTTTTCATCGGCGGCACCCTTGAGGGCCGGCGAAGCTTGGTTTTCGTTCCCCTACCGTATTCACCGCCAGCGAAGCAAAACTTCCTCCTATGACGAACGTATGCGTCACCTTTTTTCTCCACCCATCGATGTTGAACATCCTGCCCCTTGACTAAATCTGAGTGTGATGTCGATTTGGTTTTGATCGCCCTCTCCTCCGTTCTACTTTTTATTGAAATATGTGCAGGCAGAAGCAGGAATTTGTACATTTTTTACAGAAATTTGTTTAGAATTTGTTATCGTGCAGGAACCGCTGCACCCATGTCTAATGTTATAGTCGGGGTGAAATTATGCTAGTCTATGAGAACGAGTTTTTCACATTGACATCGGACGCGAGACATGTTTTGTACATAAAGGTCAGGAAACCCGGCTTTTCTGTTCTGCAATTTCCTGAAGTGCAGTCGGCCGTTCCCCGCATCGCCATTACTTCGGTTCTCTCGCTCCGCAAAGCGCTGGAGCAAGCTATTTCGTTGGAAACGGAAATCGGAACGTTGCGGGATCGGCTGGAGCTGCAAGTGACGAAGGACGGTATGCGCGCCATGCTGGCCATTCGCCTCACGGCGCAGGAGCTGGATCTCCAGCTTGCTGATGTCCGCACGGAGGCGCTGGACTTGCTGCAGCGTTCGGGCATCCAGGGCGTCTTGCCGGAGGCGCTCGACCGTGGATCGTCCGATGGGACGGAGCGGCTCGTTGCGCAGGGCAAGCTGCCTGTTCAAGGCCATGACGCGCAAGTTCGGTATTTCGAGCCCTCGTCGCGCCGACCGGATGTTCGGGAGGACGGTTCAGTCGATTTTCATCAGCTGAACTTCATTGACGAAGTGAATCCGGGCGACTGGCTCGGCGAAAAAATTGAAGCTACGGAGGGCGTCCCCGGCTGGAATGTGCGGGGAGAACCGCTGCCTGCGCCCAAAGGCAAGGACAAACCGCTTCCTTACGATCCTAAATCGGTGGAGGAAGTTCAGGAGCCGGGCAAAATCGTGCTTCGTGCGAAACGCAAGGGCGTCGTACAGCTTCAAGGCAAGACGGTTGGCGTAGACGATTTGCTCGTCATTCAAGGCGATGTCGGAACGGAAACCGGGGATATCGATTACGACGGCAGTGTCAAAATTCTTGGCACGATTTCAGACGGATATTCCGTCATTGCCACGAAACATCTCGCCATTCTGGGAAGCATCGGCGTCGGCGCGGCCCGGCTGATCAAATCCAAAACCGCCGATGTGCTGATTCATAGCGGCGTATTCGGACAAGGCAAAGCGGTCATCGAAGCGGAAACCAACGTGTATATGAAATGTGCGAGCGACTGTACGGTTACGGCCGGCGGCGATATCATCATCGAATCCTATGCGATTGGAAGTGTATTGAACGCCAATAACGTCGTACTGGACAAAGGCAAGGGCAAAATTATCGGCGGCAGCGTTTCGGCCCGCACTATGGTCGTCGCCGCCTACATCGGCAATGAACTGGAACGGCCGACCGCGATTCAGGTGGACGGTTTTAACCGCAACGCTCTGAAGCAAGAGCTGGATCAAGTGCTCCAGGAGTCCCAGAAGCTGCTTCAGCAGCTCGCATTTGTCCGCAAGGAAATGGATATTTACGAAATGAACTTCGACAAGCTCAAGCCCGAGGATAGGCAGAAGTATGTTGGGTATATGGCTAAGCAAGAGGTGCTCGTTCAGCAAGTGATCGTATTCGAAGAGAAACGCAAGCTGCTAATGGACGTCCTGCGTACTCGCGGTGAAGGAGAGGTTTCCATCTTCAAGAAAGTGTATCCGAAGACATCCCTCCAATTGAAACAGATCGAGAGACATATCGAACGCGAAACGGCCGGCACTTTCTATGTGAATCAGAACAAACTGTTTCTGGAGTAGCTTCTTGCGAGGAGGTGTATTGATATGATAGAAAATCCGGTTTATTTCTGGTACGAGGGTTTAACCCGGGCGGTTGATTTTTTCACTCAGAAGTTCAGCCAAGATCAGCTTGCAGAGTATTCTTTTGAATTCATGAACGAAATGCTTACGCTGCACGGCTCCGCTTTGTTTATCCGCGCTGCTGGGAACGGCGATTTCGTCATGACGCAGAAGCGCATCTACCTCCAAGAGCAGTATACGATTCCGGCATCCGACAATTTGAACCGTCTTGCCCAGCTGCGGGGGCATGTGATTCGTTCTCAATTTGACCAATACTTCCCGTTGGAGACGATCGAAGCGTTCCAGATTCGCATTGTCATCCCCCTCTTTATTGAGGATCAACTGTACGGCTTTCTTGTGTCCAATGGCAAAACGGTCGGCGAAATGAGCGATGACGATTATTTCATGGCCGGTACTCTGATGCGGCTCGTCAGCCATTCGCTGGAGAACAGCCACCGGCTTTTGGAGCTGCAACGGACGGCCAAGCTGTTGGATCATAAAATTTTTCAGCTGTTCGCGATCAATCAGAGCTCCAAGTCGCTGTTGTCCGAGCTTCAGCTCGATCCCCTGTACACGCTGGCGACCGAGCTGTTCAGCGAGCTGACCACGAGCCAGGTGACCTCCTTCGGGACGGTGGACACCGGGGAACAGATCGTGCGCATGCGAGGATACCGCAACGTCTATTCGCGTCATAAGCAGTATGTCGAATTGAAATTGACAGACACTTCGTATAACGGACCGATCGTGCTGCATGTGGAGCGAGACCGGGCAACGATCGAGCGGCTGTTCGACAATCCGGAGCAGCTGGACAAGCTGGACGCCCTCTATCTGGTGCTGCTGAAGCAGGATCGGATTGTCGGCGTCGTTACGTTGAGCGACCCGATTCAGACAGACGGTTACGACGAAGCGATGTTCGAGCTGGTGGAGTCGCTGGCGACATCGACTTACATCGCGGTCACCAACTGTATGTTGTTCGAGCAGTTGAAGCGCGAGAAGGAATTGACCCAGAAGAAGCTCGCGCTGCTCAGCTCTCTGAACAAGCTGACGCGGAACATGAACCGTTGCTCGACTCCGGAGGAAATCGTCTATTTTGCGCTGAAGACGCTGCAGCTTTCTTTCGGTATTGAGAAGGCTTGGATCGGGTTTAGGGAAAATGGTGCGGACACGGAAACGGATTTGGGGCTTGGGACGGTTCGGATCGCTCAAAGCGTTGGCGGTGCTTGGAACGGGATGGTTGTGGAGCGAAGCGAGCGTTGGCCGGACGGCGACGAGCCGGTCGTGCATTTTGCGGAGGACGGGCTGTCGCAGTATTTCGACGAGGTGGCTGTTGAGCGGTTCGGTGCTTCCAACGTGTTAGTTCTTTGCCCGCTGGTTGGCGATTCTTGGAGCAGCTTGAGTATCGGTGGTGCGGCGGAGGCCGCTCCCTTCGGCTTCTTGGCCGTCTTGGGCACGCAGGAGCCGCTTAATGAAGAGCAGCTCCTGCTCATCGACACCGTCGCGCGCAATATCTCGCCGGTTCTCGCCCAATTGACGGCGGCCACTCGTCTGCGGTCACTGTATGTGGAGGACCCGGCCTCGAAGCTGCGTCGATTGTTGGATGCGCGTTCCAGGGCACGCGTGGAGTTCGGGCTATCGTCGGACTACTTGTATGCCATGCGGTTGCGGACTAGCCCGTTCGATGAAGTCGCGGTTCCCGAGGCGTATGCGGAGCTGGAGCATGTCGTCGCAGACGGCGTCTTGTTCGTCTTCAGCTACGAGCCGCTAGGCGAGCCGCTGAAGCTGATCGCGCTGGACGCAACGGAAGCGGATGTGCGACAGGTAATGGCGGAAATGAAATTGTAATTGGGGTGGTGGTGGAAGGTCCTTACGCGTCAGCGCGATGGGCTTTCCTGTGTAGGGGCGGCCACGCGATCGTGCAACAATTCCGAATCGTGCGACTTTGGCCAAGCCCCTTGCATTTCGACGCGACGCCATTGTATAATGAGGAAGTCACTTTTTGAGGGGCCTTAGCTCAGCTGGGAGAGCGCATCGCTGGCAGCGATGAGGTCAGGGGTTCGATCCCCCTAGGCTCCATACAAAAGAAAGCCGCTAAACACAAGGGATTCCGGGTGTTTGGCGGTTTTTTCTATGCCCGAAACTGCGTTGTTTTTGGGTCGTGGTCACACGTTTGGTCACAGTGCCGATTTATTTGGAGTAAAATCGGGACTTTCGAGTGTTTTGAGATCACACCAGAGCATCATGTTTCTCGACAAAAAAGAAATCGCCTTGTCCTTTTTAATAAGGGCAAGGCGATTATTTTGTCTTGTTCAACACTTGGATGAAAGGCGGTCAGTAATGGGTGAAGATTATTGAATCGGCCTCAGCGATTCGATTTCTGCTTCAGAGAGTCCGCTGGCTTTTGCGACAATTCCAACATCCAATCCTAAGGAAAGCATGTTCTTGGCAATCTCGATAGCTTTTTTTCTCTCGCCCTTAACCAAGCCTTCAGACATTCCCTTTTCTGTTGCCCATTCAATCATGGAAGCCTCATCATGCAAGTATTTCTGCCGCTCCTCATATAAGCGGCGAGCCTCCCGATCCTGGCTTAGAAACTCTAGAGTATCCATTGCCTTTTTCAATGTGGGTTCGTTCATCTTCAGCACCTCCCAACTCGATTTGTCGGTTCCTTTCAGGAAGAGCAGCCAATTAACCAATCCGCCTTCCAGTGGCATGGCTTGATCGTCCAACTTAGTCAATTCCATGAAATGTACTTCGATATCATTAGACAATTCAAGGCCCGTATGATCTTCTCTCAAATGGAACACATTATGATAACGTTCATTCGGAATAAATGAGTAGTTCAAAATGTTGATGGTAACACATTTCTTCAGTTCCTTGTATGTCTACCCTTCCTGCAACTGACTGGAGTAGCGTTTGCTCCAGTAAAAAAGCGTCCGTTTTTCGATATCGTATTTATTGAAAAGCTGCATCTCGATATTAATCAGTTTTCCTTCAATCGTCTTTGCCCAACTCCATTTCTTCTTATTATACCATGCTTTCAGGAAGGTAAGACATGGCTGTACGTGTCCAGAGTTACACGAATGTCAGAATGGCCTAATATTTCCTTGACTACCTTAGGATTGATATTGCGACTTAACATTAATATGGCAACGGTATGTCGTAAATCATGAAAGCGAATTTTTGGAACTTCAGCCTTTAACCCCTACAATTCATAACCTCCTGCTCCCTCACTTCACAATTTGACAGGGTAAGAGTCAGCGATGTATCACATATTTTAGCTTAACTACATTGGTCACATTTTTGGTCACACTTTTTTTATTTCTGGAACGCCCGCGTAGGTATCAACGAGAACTCAATCAGGAAAAGTCTTATAAATTTAGTGGGGTTTCGTTCGGTTTACAGGCGTTCCAGAAGCCCATCCCTCCACTGGCAGCGATGAGGTCAGGGGTTCGATCCCCCTAGGCTCCACCAACATCACACACACAAACGGCAGAGATGCCGTTTTTTTATTTATACAGGCTAGAGTACAACTGGAACCAGAGAAAACCCAAATATTTGCACGTGAAAAAATAAGCAAGCATCACTTAGAGTCATGTCTAAGTGTTTGCCTGCTTATTTCCGTTTTTGGGCATTTGATCATGATGTTTATGTT
>NZ_BIMA01000071.1 GCF_004000845.1 Paenibacillus koleovorans NBRC 103111 | reverse complement strand
GCAACACCTAAGTGTAACTATGGCGAATCGCTATTTCCCGTCTAAGCGAACGAATGAGCAAATAAGGTGTTCTTCATAACACTATATTTATAGAGGAGTGGTTGACGAGGCAAGTCTGATACATAATGCAACAAAAAACTAGTAAATTCTCCCGCGTTTGCTATAATAGGATGGAAAGTTTTGATATGGGTGAATATGGAAGCGAAATAAATTACAGGGAGAGTGTGCTAAAACATGGTCGTATGGAAACAGGGGAAACGAAAGCTTATAATCGCGTTGACATTGGTGCTGGTGCTGCAGTTGTTCGCGCTATCCGGTGCGATGCAGGCTGAAGGGACGGGGCAAGGGACTCCGCGGTTTACAACCGGGGTGTCTTTGGACTTCGAATTTGTTAACGAGCGGTCCAGCAAGCTTATCGTTCATATCGATAGAGACCAGCTGCCGGAAGCCGTACAAAGCTTTTCTCAATACATGATCGTACCCTATAAACTATCAGCCGCTTCCCCTAATACGGAACGTGTTCGAACACTCACTGAAGCCGAATTGGACCAAAGTATGATCTTTATAACACCGCAGCTCTTCGAGACATCACCCTTCGGCAGGTATTTGGACGCGGGCCGTTTCGATATTGTGATCGTTCTTCTCGATGCAGAGCAAAAGCGTTTGGGATATTTTATGGATAAAATCCAAATCCCTGGGTCCAATACGAATACCGCTGCTCCTCCTTCCAATCAACCGACACCGACACCAACAACGACACCGACTCCAACGCAGCAGCCCTTGCAACCGACACCAACCCCACCAGCCGGCAACCAGCAATTTACGGACGTCGGCTCCAGCCACTGGGCCTATGAAGCCATCATAAACATGGCGCAGCGCAATATTCTCTCCGGCTATCCGGATGGCATGTTCCGCCCGGATCGCAACGTAACACGCGCCGAGCTGGCTAAAATTATGGTGCTCGCCGCGGGGCTGGAGCCTTCGGTCGGGGTAACCCAAACCTCCTTCGAGGACACTTCGCCGAGCGACTGGTTTACGCCTTATGTGGAAGCGGCATTGCCTTACTTGAATGGATATTTGTTGGCTAATGGCAACGTCGCTTACAAGCCGAACGAGCCTGCGCTTCGAGAAGATATTACGATTGGCGTGGTGAAGCTCAGAGGCTTCGACCACAATTCGCTTGCGGACAATAGCATTCTTCAAGCGATGTTCAGCGATTACAGCTCGATCTCGCAATCGGCTCGAAGCTTAACGGCGATTGCGGTGGAAAACCGGCTCGTGAGCGGCTTCCCAGATGGGACGTTCCGACCGCAAGCACCGATCACGCGTGCGGAGGCGGCAACTATGCTGAGCCGGGCATTTGAAGCGGGCAGTGGCAATAAAATCTTGTTCCCATCCGCATCGCCAACGCCGACCACAGCTTCACCGACACCGGCACCGACATCAACACCTGCTCCAAAGCTGCCAAATCGAATTGATCCGTCCAACATCCACGACACTCCATTCGGCATGTCATTCGGCAATAAAGCTACGATCTCGTTAAGCAGCCAAATCATTCGAGTCGTAAGTGGCATTGGGAATGTAACATCTGCTGTTTACGGTACGGATGTAGATATGAGTATTAATTTGAAGGGGACGCACAGCAGCTTCCTGATGCAATATGATTTGGACGAGAGGGCTTCGAGGTTCACGGCCAATCTTGCCTTGAAGGACGGGGCTCCGGCGGCAGCTATGGTCAAGTTTATGATCGTCGCGGATAACCGGGTACTGTATACAAGCAACTCGATCGCAGCGGGGGAGGAGCGGAATGTGGATCTGGATGTCAGCGGGGTCAGCACGTTCCAGATCTACATCACTCCTCTGAATGCAGAGGCGAAGCAATCATTTGCAAGAATTCGGAACGGTACGTTGTACAAATAGTGGAAAGACAGGAAAGGCCTGATGCGCGAAACGCTCGGGCCTTTTTTTTGTATTCCTTGCAGAGGCTACAAAAGAAGCGAGCATCCGCTCAATAAAACACATGTTTTTTCCGATCCGTCTATACCGTTTCCGGAATGGCGGGTCTACTATGGGGATATGGAAAGGAGTCGAACGCATGAAATTTGCCTTGGCCAAAGCGCGCATCACACCGGAGCAGCCGGTTTTCCTGGCGGGCTTCGGGGGAAGAAAGACGAAGCGCGAAGGCGTGCTGGACGACATTTACGCCAAAACAGCGCTGTTGCAAGAGGGGAACATGACGCTGCTCGTCGTGACGCTGGATGCGCTGGGTGGCGATCGCAGCTTCATGACAGGCATCCGAGCTGCTTTGAAGGAGGCGTTCGGGCTAAACGCCGAGCAAATCTTAGTCAACTTCTCGCATACGCACTTCTCGATGTACTTGACCGGGGAGGAGCCGACCGGCCGCCGGGGCGGTTATAGCATGGGGCAGGACCATTGGCCGGAGCGCGATCTGGATGTGGACTACTCGGAAGATATCGAATATTATCGCCGTTTGCGGGACCAGTTGGTGGCGCTTGCAGCAGAGTGTTACGCCAAGCTGGAAGTAGGCACGCTCCAAGCAGTGCAAGGCACAACGGCAGCTAACATATCGCGCCGCTTGACGACGGCCGAGGGAGTGGGAATGCGGCCGAACGCGAAGGAGCGGATTGACCGCGATTTGTCGGTGCTGCAGCTGACCGATCGCTCCGGGATGATGCGCGGCTTGTTGTTCAGCTTCGCGTGCCATCCGACGAGCATGAGCGCGAACCAGATCTCCGCCGATTTCGTCGGCGAGGCATGCACACGGCTGGAGGCCATGCACCCTGGCTGTACCGCGCTTTTCTTGCAAGGCTGCGCAGGGGACATCAAGCCGTCGGCCGGCGTAAACGGCGACAGTTTCCGGTCGCTGAGCGAGATGGAAATGCGGGAGGCTGGAGACACCGTGGCAGAAGAGGTTAATGCAGTGTTGGCTAGTTTGCCGAACCCCACCCAACCAGCAGCTAACCGTGGCGGTCATTGGCAAGCGGCGCTGCGCGACGTCAGGCTGTTCACCGAGCGATGGGGAGCGGCGGAGCTGGAGGCGATCATTGCGGATACCCAGCGCAATACGGCCTACAGGAGGCGCGCCGCAAGCCGCGCGCTGAAAGCGCTTCAAGAGGGTCGTGTGAAGCGGGAAGTGCCTCATATCGTGCAGCTGTGGCGCTTCGGGGAAGCGGCCACTCTAGTCGCGTTGGAAGGCGAAGTACCTTCCGATTACGCGCTGCGCATCAAGTCCCTTTTCCCAGACCTTGCCCCGGTTATCGTACTGGGCTACTCCAACGGTGTTTCCACCTACATCCCGACCGAACGTATCTTGCGGGAAGGCGGCTATGAGGCTGAGTCATTCATCCTGCATGGGCTGCGCGGGCCGCTCGTGCCGGAGAACGAAGCGCTAATCGTCGGGACTGTTGCCTTGATGAAAATGGAGCTAGAGTCGAGTCCGGCTAGGGAAAAGGAAGGGGAGCAAGCCGATGCCGCAAATAAATGAAATCACTGGACTCGATTACCGTACCGGACAACCGATCCGCATCACGCTGCAGGCAGGTACGATCGGCGCTGTCACACCGGCACCCCCCGCAGCGGAACCGTCACCGCCAATCTACATAGCGCCAGGCTTTGTAGACTTGCAGGTCAACGGGTTCATGGGCCACGACATCAACAGCTTCCCGCTTGAGCCGGAGACGGTCAAGGCCGTGGTCGCCAAGCTGCTGGAAGAAGGGGTCACCACGTTGTATCCGACCGTGACGACCAACTCGGACGAGCGCATCGAGGAAGCGATGCGCGTCCTCGCGCAGGCTTGCCGGGAGGACGCCGCCTGTGCCGCCGCGATCGCAGGCATCCACCTCGAGGGGCCGTTCATCTCCCCCGAGGACGGTCCGCGCGGCGCGCATCAGGCTCAGTACGTCAAGGCGCCGGATTACGCGCTGTTCGTGCGCTGGCAGGAGGCGGCCGAAGGCCGCATCCGCATCGTGACGCTCTCGCCGGAGTGGCCCGAGGCTCCCGGCTTCATGCGCCGGGCAACCGAGGGCGGCGTCATCGCCGCCATCGGCCATACGGCCGCCTCGCCGGAGCAAATCCGCGAGGCCGTCCAAGCGGGCGCGCGGATGTCCACGCACTGGGGCAACGGCGCGCACCTGATGCTGCCGCGCCATCCCAACTACTTGTGGGAGCAGCTCGCGCAGGAAGAGCTGCACACTTGCCTGATCGCGGACGGCTTCCATCTGCCGGAAGCGGTGCTCCGCGTGGCGGCCAAGGTCAAGGGAGACCGAACGCTGCTCGTCAGCGATGCCGTCCACCTCGGCGGCTTGCCGCCCGGGACATACTGGTCGCACAAGCGCGTCCAGGTCGTGAAGACCGAGGAGGGCAAGCTGCACCTCGCCGACAACCCGAAGCTGCTGGCCGGCTCCGTGCAGCCGCTGCCTTGGGGCGTCGGCCATCTGGTCCGCTGCGGCATCTGCGAGCTGCCGCAAGCGTGGGCGATGGCCTCGCTGTACCCGGCACGGCTGATGGGCTTGCCGTCAGAGGCTGGCCTGGCCGCCGAAGCTCCGGCGGATCTCGTCCGGTTCCGCTTAGGGGACAACAACGAAATCGAAGTGCTGGAAACGTACAAAAACGGGTTCATGGTCTGGCAGAAGCAGAGGTAGAAGTAGAAGTAGAAGCAGAAGCAGAATCAGCCGAAGGCCATCCGACAAGAACAAGGAGCAATTCCACAACGAAGGGAGCCATACAGCATGATTTGGGACCGGCTTGGGGTCATCACGGACGAAGTCGCGCCGGAGCTGATCGAAGCGCTCGATTGGATCCAAGGCGAGCAATTGAAGCATGTCGAGATCCGGATGGTAGACGGCGTGAACGTCATGGAACTGACGGTGGCGCAGGTCGAACGCATCAAGCGGGAAACCGACAGCCGCGGACTGTTCGTCTCCGCGGTATCGTCGCCGCTGTTCAAATGTTTGCTCGATCCGGCAAGGCCGCTTCGCACCGGCGACCAGTTCGGCCAAGCGGAGAAAACGGCCGAGGAGCACCATGCGATGCTGCCGCTCGCGATCGACTACGCCAAGCGGCTGGGGACGCGGTACATCCGCATCTTCTCGTTCTGGCGGGAGGAGAATCCGTCTCTTCATACGGAGGAGATCGTCGCGCATCTGCGCCGGGCCGCAGAAACAGCGGAGCGCGAAGATGTCGTGCTGCTGCTCGAGAACGAGCATTCCTGCAACGGCGGCTTCGCCAGCGAGGTGGCTGCCCTCGTGAGAGCGGTCGACTCGCCCGCCCTCAAGGTGCTGTGGGACCCGGGCAACGAGCATCGTCATAGCCCGTCCTTCCCGAAAGGGTACAACCATGTGCGCGACCTTCAGGTTCATTTTCACCTGAAATATTGGTATGTCGCACTTGGGGAGGAACCGCTCCTGCCGCAGCTGGAGGCGCTGGAGAAGGACGGCTTCACAGGGCTGTTCACGATCGAAACGCATTATTCGCCGGAAGGCGGCACCCGCAAGGACGGCACGAAGTTAACCCTGAAGCTGCTGCGGGACATGCTCCCTTAGGAAGCGCACCAACCTAAACCGTAATCCAATCACCAATCCAACCACTAGTACGACCGACAAGAAGGGGAGATCACCGATGCAAAAGCTAGACAAATTGGCCATTCACGGCGGAACGCCTGTCCGCCACACCATGAACGCCGGGATGCTGCGCGGCGCGATGGTAGTAGGACCGGAAGAAACCGAGCGTGTCGCGCAAGTTATGCGAGCGCAGTCGATGAGCCGGTATTACGGACCGGATAATCAAGGCGCGGTCAGCACGTTCGAGGATCGGCTCGGCGCCGGACTCGGCATGCCGTATACACTTGGCGTCTCCTCAGGGACGGCGGCGCTGGTCGTCGCGCTGAAGGCGCTCGGCATCGGCTACGGGGACAAAGTCATCGTGCCGGCCAACACATTTACGGCTACGCCTGGCGCAGTCATTTGCTGCAATGCGGTGCCGGTCTACTGCGACATGGACGAGACGCTCAATATGGATCCGGAGGATCTGGAGCGGGTCATGGACGATGAAGTGAAGGCGATCATTGTCGTGCATATTAACGGCCATCCTTGCGATATGGATCGGATCTCGGCATTCGCCGCCAAATACAACTTGCCCATTATCGAGGATGTTGCTCAGGCATTCGGCGCTTCCTACAAAGGCCAGCAGGCTGGTACGTTCGGGACGATCAACGCGTTTTCGTTCCAGATGCAAAAAATCATTACAGCCGGCGAAGGCGGTGCAGTCGCAACCCGGGACTTCAACCTGTTCGAGCGGTCGGTACGGTACCACGATCAAGGCAGCTTCCGCGACAAGGATCGTTACGTGACGCCGGGCAGCGGTCTGACCGCAGGCGAAGCGGTAATCGGACAAAATTATCGGATGACGGAAATGGCCGGGGCGATCATGCTGGAGCAGTGGGAGAAACGGGATTTGATCATCTCGAGCATGCGCCGCAACCATCGGAAAATCAAACAAGCGCTGAAGGCCGAGCTGCCGGGCATCCAGTTCCGCAAGACGGTCGACGAGGACGGCGACATCGGGTGTATTCTAGCGCTGCTGCACGACAGTGCGGAGCGGGCCAAGCAGTTCGTTGAAGCGATGACGGCGGAAAATTTCTTTACCTACTTCATGTACGGGGCGAAGCCGATCTATATGATGCCGTTCCTGCTGAACAAGAAGACACTGGAGAAAAACGATTTCCCGTTCGACTATCCGTTCAAGAAGCCGGTGGAGTATCGCGAGGGGATGTGCCCGAACGCCGAGCGTATCCTGCCCCGCATGACGCTCATGCCGGTTAGCCCGATCATGACGGACAAGGAAGCGGACGAAGTCATTGAAGCGGTCGTGAAAGTGTATCGTGGACTTGAGCTCGTGTAATAGAGGGCAGTAGACTGGGTCGGCAGCGAGATGACGGAAAAGGAGTTAAACTCGATGGATGAGATCAAAATCGGTTTGGTCGGCTTGGATACGTCCCACGCCAAAGTGTTTACGCGCATTGTCAATGATCCTTCCTTCGAGCATTACATGCCGGGAAAAGGACGTGTCATCGCCGGATATCCGGGCGGATCGGCGGATTTCCCCGCCAGCATCAACCGGGTCGAGGGCTACACGAATGAACTGTCGACCCAGTATGGGGTATCCATTGTCGGGTCCCCGGAGGAAGTCGCCGAGCAGGTCGATCTGGTGCTGCTCACTGCGGTTGACGGGCGCGTGCACCGGAGCTTGTTCGAGCGGATCGAGCCTTATCGCAAGCCGGTGTTCGTCGACAAGCCGTTCGCCCTGCGCAGCAAGGATGCTGTGGCGATGGCGGAGCTGGCTCAAGAAAACGGCATCCCGCTGATGACCTCTTCCGTGAGGCGGTTTGCCCCGGATTTGACGGCCGCGATTCAGAACAGCAGCGAAGGGGCCGTCATCGGAGCGGAATGCTACGGGCCGCTGGAATTTATCCCTTCCCAGCCCGGCTGGTTCTGGTACGGCATCCACACGGTGGAGGCGCTGTACGCCATCATGGGCAGAGGCTGCCTCTCCGTCACGACGATGACGACAGGCGCCCCCGGCGAAGAATACGAGGTGATCACCGGCTTGTGGGCCGACGGACGCATCGGGCTCGTGCGCGGGAACAAGCTGCCGAATGTGAGCCATGGGACGGTCATCCACCGGGAAAATAGCAGCGTCTATATCAATACGGCGACAGACGGGCTGGAAAAGTATATGCATCTTCTGAGCGCGGCGATCGATATGGCAAGGACCGGGCGAACCGAGGTGCCGATGGGCGTCTCTCTGGAGATCGTCCGCTTCATAGAAGCGGCGAACATGAGCCGTCAGCGCGGGGAGACGATCGCTTTATGAGGGACATAGCTGCAATTCGGTATGAGTATCTCACGGAAAAGCATATCGATGCCATAGTGGAAATGTGGAACCGGGAGCTGGGCTCCCGGTTTCCGCTTTCTGATCGGCTCGTGCGGCAAAACAGCTTCGGAGCTGCGCCGTTGCAGCCCGGAGCATCTTGGGCGGCGATAGCCGCCCAAGATGGCGGGGAGATTCTGATTGGTTTTGTGGCGGGCAAACTGTCGAAGGCTGATGGGGACGGTGAAGGAGGTGGCGGCAGCATCGGCTTGCTGCTGGTTGACGCTGCTTACCGCCGCCAGGGCATCGGCAGCCGACTGTTGGCGCTCGCAGAGGACGGGCTGCGCCGGTCAGGTGCCGGGCGGATCGACTTCGGCGGCGAGACGCGTCATTATATGCCAGGCTTGCCGGAGGAATCCGAGGCGAGCGGGCTCGGCGGCTGGCTCGAGCGAAGGGGCTACACGCCGGCAGAGGGCGGCAGCGTCTGCGATCTGTTCGCCGACTTCACCGGCGAGCCGATCGAGGAGCTGCCGCAGTGCCCGGGCGTGGAGTTCCGGCTGCTCGACCCGCTTGCGGAGACGGAAGCGTTCCTCTGCTTCCTGCGCCGCGAGTTCTCGCCTCGCTGGGCGCAGTCGACCGAGGCGCTGCTTCAAGCGGGCGGGGGGAGCCGCGAGTTCGTGCTGCTCTGGAAGGACGGCGGCGTCGAGCCGATCGGCTTCTGTCGGCTGAACGACGAGCAGTCGCCTCTCCTGGCGGGCAGCGTCTACTGGCACGCGTTGTTCCCGCCCGGCACGGGCGGCGGGATCGGTCCGCTCGGCGTCTCCGCTTCCGAGCGCGGCCAAGGGCTCGGACTGGCGGCGGTGCAGGCCGGCATCCACTTCCTCCGACGCCGCGGCCGGGACCGCCTCGTCATTGACTGGACAACGCATCTCGATTTCTATGCGAAGCTAGGATTTGCCCCGTGGCGATGGTACACGGGATATAGGAAGGGAGATGACGCTAAAACCGCCATACTATTGCAATTTTAGCCATATTAAGCGAGGGGCAACTTGCAGTAATCTAAAATCACAGAAGTAAGCGATTACACTGCGACTTTAGAAAGGGGACAATCAACCAATGAAAAAACGTTTTACAATGCTTCCGATCGCCGTAATCAGTATCGCGGCTCTGGTCACTGCCTGCAGCAATGGAACAGAGGGCACAAGCGGCACAAGCGGCTCCAGCTCGCCGACCCCAACTGCTACCGTCAACAAAGAACCTGCTTCATTCACGATCCTGAACAACGACGGAGGCGAAGCATACGCCAAAACCGCGCAGAAGGACGATCAGATCTACACGCAAATGTCCAAGCTATTCAGCGACTACATTGGCGCACCGACAACGATCAACTATGAGTTCCTGCCGGCGACCGGCTACTCCGAGCAATTGACCGTCCGTTTCGCGTCCAAGGATGTGCCGCAAGTTATCGCCACCGGCTCCATTATGGACAAGGGGCATCCTACGGCGGTCGAGAACGGCATCTTCGTGGACTTGACCGCGATGATCGACAAGTACGGGACGAACTTGAAGAAGAACATTCCGGACTTCGTCTGGCAAAACCCGAAGGTGAGCCAGAACGGCAAAATTTACGCCATTCCGAAGCTGCTGACGCCGACCGAGACGCGCGGGTTCATCGTCCGCAAAGACTGGCTCGACAAGCTCGGCATGAAGCCGCCGGAAACGCTGGACGACTACTTGGCCTTCTTCGAGGCGGTCAAGACGAAGGACCCGAACGGCAACGGGCAAGCTGACGAAGTGGGCTTCGTGGCGCGCTCGGACTTCGGCAATAGCCAAGTGTTCTTCGCCGCCTTCGGCCTCTACACCGGATCGGTGCAAGGAGCGGGCGGTACGGCCTGGCAGTTCGTGAACAACCAGTTCATCCCGGACATCATCAATCCGAAGATGAAGGACGCCATCGCGTTCTACAAGAAGCTGTACGACAACGGCTACATGAACAGAGACTGGGTGACGGCAAAAGCAGCCGACATGACCAAGATGATCCAGGACGACAAGGTAGCCTTCTGGAACCTCGACATCCGCCAGCTTGGCTCTTATGCGCCTAGCGCGTTCGCCAGCAAGAAGGGAGTCATCGACGTGCTGCCGGGCTTCAAGGATTCGAAGGGTGAATTCTTCATGGGCTTCAAGGGTTTGCCGATTGCCAAGGTGCATGCCGTCATCTCGGGCACCAAAAATCCGGAGCGCTTCGTGCAGTTCATGGATTGGACATACTCGAACGACCAGAAGAAAAACGACTTCTTCGCCTTCGGCATCAAGGATCGCAACTATACGGGTGAAGGCGCCGCCGCGGTATGGGACGGCAACTCGGACATGAACAAGAAAGAGAAGACTTTCATTCAGACGATGATCAATCCGGCCGGCGACTCGCGGATGGATGATCGAGTTGTGAAGCTGGGCGGCACGATCGATCCGAATGTACTCAAGAAAGCGACCGACTATGCGCTCAATAACACGAAGAACGATCCGGGCATCAACATGCCGGTACCGGAAGTGATGGCCACGACTCCGGAGCTGGGCGCCGGAACGGGCACGCTGTTCATGGATGCTTTCACGAAGATTGTGACCGGCAAGGATGACCTCAACACCGGCTGGGACAAATACGTGGCGGACTGGAAAAAACGCGGCGGCGACGCGGTCATCAAGGAAGCGACTGAATGGTACAACAAGAATAACAAAAAGTAATCGCCCTTCCATATGAGAGGCAACAGGAGACAGGGGAGCCGGCAAGCTCCCCTTTTCTGGCGACAAGGCTCCTATTTCGGCAGCAGAGGTGAACCCAATGGCAACACTCAAACGATGGATTTCCAATCCGCGCACGGCGTTACTGATTATCGCGCTGCCCGGCATCGTTCACTTTTTAACATTCAAGTATGTTCCTCTGTTCGGCAATATTATCGTGTTCCAGAATTACGATATGTTCCGAGGCATCTGGGGAAGCAAATGGGTCGGCTTCGACCATTTCGTCAAGATGTTTACGTACTACGACTTCTTTCGAATTCTCAAAAATACGATTTTGCTGAGCTTGTACCGGCTGATTGCAGGCTTCCCGGCCCCGATCATTCTTGCGATATTGCTTAATGAGATTCGCCAGATGGCGTTCAAGCGTTCGATTCAAACGTTTCTGTACTTCCCGCACTTCTTGTCCTGGGTTATCGTAGGGGGCATTTTCCTCCGCCTGATCGACCTGAACGGCATCGTGAACGACATCATCGCGGCTCTTGGCTTCGAACGCATCTCGTTCCTGACGGAATCGATGTACTTCCGCAGCATCATCGTCTGGGCGGCGATCTGGAAGGAGGTCGGGTGGGATATGATCATCTACTTGGCGGCCATCGCAGGCGTCAATCCGAATCTGTACGAGGCGGCCGTCGTGGACGGAGCTACCCGCTTGCGCCAGATGTGGCATATTACGATGCCGGCTCTGCTCCCGGCGATCGTCGTACTGTTCCTGCTGCGGATCAGCAACCTGCTCGATTCTGGCGTGGAGGAAGTGCTCATGTTCCTTAACCCGCTCGTTCGCGATGTCGGCGAAGTGCTGGATACGTACGTATACCGCGTCGGTTTGCTAGAGGCTCGCTTCAGCTACACGACCGCGATCGGCTTTTTCAAATCGGTTGTCGGCTTGCTGCTGGTCATGGGGTTGAACGCGTTCGCGAAGAGGGCGACAGGAGAAAGCATTTACTAGACTCAGATTTTGCTCAAGCTTTAGGAGGGAACCCCCATGCCAGTCTATCGTTCGGAAAAATTGTTCCAGTTTCTCAATGCCGCTTTTTTCCTTGTGCTTGGCGCGCTTATGCTGGCCCCGATGGTGCACGTGCTGTCGATTTCGCTCAGCTCGACGGAGTTCGTAGACGCCAACAAAGTATTCATTTGGCCGCGCGGCTTCAATACGTTCATCTATGAGCATATATTCAGTCAGCAGCGGCTGTGGCGGGCGATGGGCGTCAGCGTTTACATTACGGTGGTCGGGACCGTCATCTTCCTGCTCTTCACCTCGACGATGGCTTACGCGCTGTCACGGCCGCATATGCCGGTCCGCAAGCTTATTATGCGGCTGATCGTCATCTCGTTCATTTTCAATGTGCCCCTTATTCCTTACTTCCTGACGGTCAACTTCCTGGGGCTGACGAATACGTTGTGGGCGCTTATGATTCCTGGGGCGGTCGGCGCGTTTTCGGTCATTTTGATGAAGACGTTTTTTCAAGGGATTTCTTCGGAAATTTTCGACGCCGGGTACATCGACGGCTGCAGCGAGTTCGGCATTTACTGGCGTATCGCCTGTCCGCTGTCGTTGCCTTCGTTTGCCACGATGGGGTTGTTCCACGCGGTCGGTACATGGAACGGATATTTCGCGGCGCTGATTTTTATTCGGGACAAGGATCTGTATCCGATTCAGATCGTGCTGCGGGGGATGATCGTCTCCGAGAACTCGCCGGATTTCAAGGAATTGCTCGACATGCACATTACGCCGGAAACGCTCAAGGCGGGTATTATCATTTTCGCAACGCTGCCGATCATTATCGTGTATCCGTTCTTGCAAAAATATTTCGTCAAGGGCGCTCAGCTCGGGTCGTTAAAGGAGTAGCGCGAATTCCAGCGAAGAAAGCTTTTTGAAAAACGAAGCCATTCCAAGCTTATAAGCCGGCTCCAGCCGCTCTTGAAACCGTGTTCCTTTTCTACTAAAACCTTTCATCGGATGGAACACGTTTTCAAAGGCGGCCCGTAAACTTTCCGCTCGGCTTATGAAGCTTTCCTGGTCGTTTTTCAAAAAGCGAAGCTTGAAGGAATCGCTAGGGGAGGGGATAGAAGTGCAAGAGCATTTGTATCCGGTGTATCCGGTACATGAGTGGGGAAGCGGGCGAGCGGTGGAGCGCTCGTCGAAGTTTTTGGTAGCGGATGTGCAGTTTCGCCGCAAGCATGCGAAGCTGGAGGAGACGACGCACAGCATCTCGTTTCAGGCCTACACCCAGGGAACCCGTTTGATCGTGCTGCTGGAGTACGAGCATGTGGCGAGCCGGGGCGGGGACCATGGCGAGGTGCTGTTGTTTTTCGACCGGGGCAGCACGCGGCGCAAACGGCATAACCTGTTTGTCTTGCGGTTGAAGCCGGACGGGCGCGTGCTTTATGAGGAGCACAACTATGAGGCGGAGCAGCTTCCGCTGCCCGAAGGGCTGATCTGCGTGAAGGCGGAGTCGGAGCAGGAAGGCCATGAGCGGGTCGTGGTAGAGATTCCGCTGACACACTTGAGAATTCGTTCGGAAGAGGATCGGGTGATCGGCTTCAATGCGGTGCGCATTTTGAAGGATCCGAAGGATGATCCGTTCAATAATTTGGCCGGCGATTTTATTTCCTGGTCGGGGATCAAGGGGGACCGTCCGTCCGGCGGCGTAGGCAACGGGGATATGCTGCTCACGCGCGGCTTGAACGAGGCGGAGCTGGCCGCCTGGGCCGAGAAGGTGCAGACGTACGGCAGCACGCATTACAAGCAATGGGAGCGGCGTTGGATCCCGGATGATATTATTGCGTTGATGGCGGAGAAGCGGCGGGGCTTCACGGGGCGGCTCAGCCGTGAGGACGTGGAGCGAGCGAAGCGGAAGGCGTCCACGACCGACTGGGGTCGGCGCATGCGCGCCGGGATCGTCGAGATCGCCGATTATTGGGCGGCGAAGAGCGACGAAGAGCTGTTCGATCTGGTGCCGACGGGCAATCCGCGGTCGCTGTCGGTCGGGCAGTTTTTCGGCAATCCGCTGCACGGGGGCAAACGTACGGCTTTCGAGGTTTGCCTGGAGCGGCCTTATGAATATTACAGCATCCATACGAAGTCCTGGTGGCGGGTTGGCATGACGCTGATGAATCCGGAGACGGGAGAAGAGGTGGAGCTTGAGGACGATGGCGGCGGGTTCGTTGCGCCTGACGGGTTTCCGGTTCCAGGGGCGAGGTACATGTTCACGGCGTCCTATCGTCTCTTCCTGATCTCCATGCTGCTCGGGACTCCTTATTGCTCGGTGCTGGAAGATCCGACGATTTGTCCGGAGACAACGGGTGTACGCTTTGCCGGTGCGATTCCGAATTTGGCGTTCGCCTATCATTTAACCGGGGATGAGGCGTACGCTCGCAAGGCGCTTGTTTTGTTAGGACGACTGGGCGAGTTGATCCCTTATATGAACGGCAACTACGGCTCGGGCTACTACGACACCGTTCAGATTGCGGAGCCGACGACGACGGAATGCCACTGGCTGACGAATTATTTTGACTCGCTGGACTTGCTGTACGATACGATCGATCGGGTGGAAGGGGACTTAGCGGCCGTATTTGCCGGGAAGCCGGATGCGGAAGGGAAGGAACGTTCGGACCGTTTCTGCCTGAAGGCGGTTGTGCAGGACATGATTCCCTTCATCCTGTACAGCTGCGAGATCGAGCGTACCCGCACGGCGGATTGGTCGCTGCGTTACACGAATCTGGAGCTGCTGCTGGCAAGCTTCATGGAGAGCGGCAAGCTGATGCATCATGTGCTGAATGTCGGGGGAAGCAGCCTGAAGGCGAAAGTGCGGAACAATTTTTTTCGCGACGGTCGGTACCACTATGATTCGCTTGGCTATGTCGTGCAAATTTGCGACCAAGTGACGATGATGGCGAACAACAACTACGGCTTCCGCGACGATATTTATTTTCCGCAGGGCCTCAATCTGTTCGAGAATCCGGAATATGGGATCCGGCAAGTTATCCAGCTGTACTCGCGCCTGTATTGCGGCGGATTGACGCCGATGTTCGGGGACACGATTGCAGACAACGTAGAGCCGATTTCAGAGGACCGGGTGAATGGCAAGTTCAGGTATAGCCAGGCGTTTGAAATAATTTTTGCGAGAAGCCCGTCCGCACGAGAGGCGCTGGGGCCGATGCTGGCGGCGTTCGAGGATGAGGAGCTCGCTCGATACCGGACGGATTCGATGTACATGACGAACGTGAAGCACGGACTGCTGCTGCTTGCGACGGCCGGGGAGCGGGTGGATTACGAGAGGTATAAGGGGCTTGAGGTGGAGGTCGCCTCGATTCAGCCGTCGTTTCTCATCGAGGATTCGGAGACGAGCGTGCTGCGGGCGGGGACGAATCCGCATAATTGCAAGCATGTCGTGCTGTACGGGCATCCGTCGGCCGGGCATAAGCACGGGGACAAGCTTGGGCTCTGGATCGGAGCGTACGGCTACCATCTGTTCTCGCCGATCGGAGGCTATCCGTTCACATGGCTGAGCCCGAAATTCGACGAGTGGGAGGTGCATTCGGCGGCGTGTACGGTCGTCATTGTAGACGGGAGCAATCAGATGCCCTCTTATTCCCGGGTGAAATGCCATTATGAGGGCGAGCTGCTGCAAGTATCGGGCATGGAAAATACGACGGCGTATCCGGGCACGCATTATGAGCGCTGGTGTCTCGTCGTTCAGGCACCGGACCCGAAGGACGCATATGTCGTCGACTTGAACTATTTGACTGGCGGACGGACGTTCGATTACAACACGATGGGGATGGATATTTCGTTCGACGAGGTGGAGTTTGGCGGCGAGGGGGCTGCTGTGGCGGGAGCTTGGCGGGAGCTGAGCGGTACGATGGCCGGCGAGCATGTCGAGCTGTATTCGAAGCCGGGACTCGGCTGGATGCAGGCGCTGCGCAAGCTGGAGACGGATCGGCCCGTCAGCTGGACGTATCGTTATGCGGGGGCGGCGCTGAAGGTGCATACGGCTCCGGAGCCTGGCGAGCGGCGAGAGATCGTCTGCGCGCTCGGCGAGCGAGGGGGCGAGGAGATGCGCAAGTCGCGCTGGGAGCCGATGGTGGTCTGGCGGGACGAGGCGGATGCGGATACGGATACGGTTGGCGAGGAGAGTATTGCCGGGCATCGGGCTGTGTATGCGAGTGTGTTGGAGCCGCATGAGCGGGATGGTTCGTTTATTAGGCATGTCAGGCGGTTGAAGCTGCAAGGGCAAAGCGGGGACGGCTACAAGCCGGTCGGGCTTGAGGTTGTGTTTGCCGACGGCCTGCATCGCGATATCGTGATCGCTGTACATGGGGAGAAGCGCGGTGTCGCGAGCTTCGTGGACCTAGGCGGTCGTGTGTATGAGACGGATGCTGGGTCGTTGCTGCTGCGCTACCGCGGAGATAAGCTCGTCGAGATGGAAGCGGTGGGGTATACGCGCATCTCGGACAGCGTCCATCTGTTCGAGGCGGATGCTCCTGCGATATCCGGCCGTGTCGTTGAAGTCGACCTGCACGAACGCCGAGTCGAGATTGAGCTGGACTGCCTTGCGGATGCTGATTTTACACGGAGTTTGAAGGGCAAGGTGGCGCTGCTCGACTCCTCCGACTATTTGAAGCCCTCCACCTACTACATGTTCGAACCGGTTCTGGAGGGACGAAGGTTTGCATTCCGCTCGGACATGTCTCTGATCCGGATGGACGCCGACTGGAAGCAGCCGCAGAAACGGCTCGGCCTCGGCAAGAAGGAGACGGTGCTCTACGAAGGACGCGAAGTTTATGCCGACGTGAAGCCCGGCGACCGGTTCACTTTACATCATACTGGGAGGTTCTCCGACCGATGAAAATATCGTGTCACTTGATCACATGGGGCGACCATTTCGTACACGGGATGCAAGAGGCGTCTACGTTGGGCTATCAGGCTTGCGAGACGTTTACGCGGCTCGCGCTGCAATATGAGAACCGCATCGAGGAGTTCAAGGAGCTGTTCGATCAGTACGGGTTCCGGCTTTCGGCGCTGTACGGCGTAGGTCGATTCACCGAACTGGCCAATCGTCAAGAGCTGCTCGATTACAACGTGCAGGTCGCCCGATTCGCCGCGGCTTGCGGCAGTGACCGGATCGTCTTCGGGCCTCGCGGACCGCGTACGGAGGGCGGGACGACCCTCGAGGAGCTGAAGATTGCGGCGGAGACGATGAACGAGGCGGGCAAACGCTGCCTGGAGCTGGGCGTGAAGGCATGCGTCCACCCGCATCTGCGCACGGAGATTCAGGATGAGAGCGAAGTGGATGCGATTATGGAGCTGACCGATCCGCGTTACGTGTTCTTTTGCCCGGATACGGCACATCTGTTTCGCGCGGGTATGGATCCGGCCGTCATTATGCGCCGCTACAAGGATCGGATCGCTTATTTGCACCTGAAGGACGTGTTCCCGGAGCAGCCGGATTTGTCCCATTTCCCGATCTTGAGCGGCGACGAGCAAATGCCGATTTTTTGCGAGCTTGGGCTCGGTCCGGTCGATTTCCCATCGGTCATTGAAGTGCTGAAGGAAATCAACTATGACGGCTGGCTGACAGTTGAGATCGACCGCTCGTTGAGCACGCCGATCAATAGCTTGCGGATCTGCAAGGAGTACATCGAGAACAAGCTCGGCTTGACATTAGCCGTCTAGAGCGGGGCGGTCGCACGCTGATCACGAGCTTCGACATCAAGGGCGGCACCGACTTGCCGCGTATTGAGATCTATGGCAGCGAAGGGACGCTTCGGGTCCCCGACCCGAACACATACGGCGGCCCCGTGCTGCTGCGCCAGGCCGACGCCGCTGCAGCCTTCTGTGGCCGGTCCGTTGTAAGCCCGGCCACCCGACAACCGGCACCTGACTGCCCAGGTGCCGGTTTTTTGGTGCGTTGGAAGCTATTGAGGCTGCAAATGGGTGAGTTGTCGGCTGGGGTAGTCCGAATATTTCGGGCTGGAGACACCGATGCTTCGAGGCGGCATCATGGATGCTGAAAATGGGGCGAATTTTCAGAGAAGAGCAAGGTTACTTAGCGATCCGATTTTTCTTCCGCTCCTTTCGGCTTATCGGCGATTCTAGTATATACTGTTAGGTAATAGGTAGAATCCGCAATCAGGAATGGAGGGCTCATCATGAGTGAGAAACGGAAGGGACAAATTTTATTGCTGCTCGCCTTGTCCGAATCGGAGAAGGCACGGATCCTCGAAACGGCGCCAGGCTGGGAGCTCTTGGACGGCAGGGGCGGCAAAACGCTGGAAGAGACGGCGGCGCTGTTGGCCGAAGCGGAAATTGCGATCGGTTGGCGCAAGCAATTGGAGCTCAGCCTGACGCCTGACTCTAGGCTGCGCTGGGTACAAGCGTGGGGAGCGGGCGTCGATTCGATCGATTGCAAGCGGTTCGCCGAACACGGCGTCCTGCTCACGAATGCAAGCGGCGTACACGCCTACCCGATCTCGGAGACGATCCTCGGGATGATGCTGGCGTTCGCCCGCAAGCTTCACCTCACGACGCGCAACCAAGCGCAAGCGAACTGGCAATTGGTCGGGCCGCTCGGCGAAATACACGGCCGCACGGTCGGCATCCTCGGCGTCGGCGCGATAGGCGAGGAGACGGCCCGCCTCTGCCGGGCGTTCGGCATGACCGTGCTCGGCGTCCGCCGCTCCGGCGAGCCGTCGCCTCAAGTGGACGAGATGTACAATCTCGCCGGACTGCCCGACGTGCTGCGGCGCAGCGACTATGTCGTCAACACGCTGCCGCTGACGAGCGAGACGCGGCAGCTGATCGGCCGCGAGCAATTCGCGCTTATGCCGGACCGCGCCGTCTACATCAACATCGGCCGGGGGGCGACGACCGACACGGAGGCAATGATCGAGGCGCTTGCTAGCGGACGTCTGGGCGGCGCGGGGCTCGACGTCTTCGAGCAGGAGCCGTTGCCGGCGTCCAGCCCGCTCTGGGCGTTGGACAACGTTATTGTCACGCCGCATAATGCGGGCTCGACGGTTCACTACCAGGAGCGCGCGCTCGAGGTATTCCTGCACAACTTGCGAGACTATGCGGCCGGCCGCGAGCCTTCGCGCAACCGCGTCGATTTGGACCGCCAGTATTGAGATGGATTGTAATCGGCTCAGAAATCTTGCTAAACGGTGCGCCGGAGGAATAAAATAGATCGATAAGATGACTGACGGACTGACGGAGTCGGATGTTGGAGGTGCACGACCGGTGAGAATCGCTTTTTTTGATTCGGGGCTGGGCGGAATAACGGTTCTGAGCGAGGCTATTGATCGCATGCCGCAGGAGGATTGGCTGTATTACGCCGATACGCTGCATGTTCCTTATGGACCGAAGCCGATGGAGCAGGTGAAAGGGTTCATCCTCGATGCGGTGGAAGCAATCATGCGGCAGGAGGTCAAGGCGCTGGTCATCGCCTGCAATACGGCGACCAGCATTGCGATTGGCGAGCTGCGTCGGCTGTACCCGCACATCCCGATCATCGGCATGGAGCCGGCGGTCAAACCCGCCGTCGAGATGAACCGGCCCACCGGTCGGCGGGTGCTCGTGCTGGCCACGCAACTGACGCTGCAGCTGACGAAGTACCAGGAGCTAGTCGGCCGTGTGGACGACATGAGCATCGTCGATTCGCTGCCGCTGCCGGAGCTTGTCCAATACTGCGAAGCGCTCAATTTCGACGAGACGGAGCTGCCGGAATATTTTCATAGGAAGCTGGCATCCTATAAGCTGGAAGAATACGGTACAATTGTGCTCGGCTGCACGCATTATCCGTTCTATAAGCGGATGCTGGAGCGGATCCTGCCCACGCATCTCTCGATTATCGACGGAAGCAGGGGGACCGTTAAGCGGCTGCAGGAGCAGCTGGCCCGCTTCGACTTGGTCGAGGGGGGAGCGCCGGAGGGACGCGGAACGATCCGGTTTCTGTGTTCGGGCGGAGAAGAAGCCTATATTCGGAAAATGCAGCAGGCGCTCGAGCTATATCGAAGCATACAATAGGGGGATCGCATGGAACAGCGGCAACGTTATTGCAAGGAGTCGAGATGCTACCGGACATTCCGGGTGTTCCCGACCGATGTGAACAACCACAACACCTTGTTCGGCGGCAAGCTGATGGCCAGCATGGACGACATTGCCTCGATCGCGGCGGCCAAACATTGCCGTTGCTTCGTCGTGACGGCCTCGACCGACTCGGTCGATTTCCTGCTGCCGATCCTGACGACGGAGTCGGTGACGATGGAGTCGTTCGTGACTTGGACCGGTCGCAGCTCGATGGAAGTGTTCGTCAAGGTGATCACCGAGGATCTGAGGAGCGGTGTCCGTAAGATCGCCGCCACCTCGTTCCTGACCTTCGTCGCGCTCGATGAGTCGAAAATGACCCCGATTCCCGTGCCGCTAGTCGTGCCGGAGACGGAGGAAGAGAAGCGGCTGCACGAGACGGGAGAGAAGCGGGCGGAGATCCGCAAGCTGCGGCGGGAGGAGAGCAAGAAGTTCGCGGGTTACTTGACCGATACTTACTCTTGGGAGTGAGGGAATCCCTGTTACGCACCATCCGGCCAGTATGAGCGCAGGAGGGGAAGATGGACTAACTCGGGCTCCAGAGGGTGCAGGAAGCCTGAGTTGGTGCAAAAATGGACTAACTCGGGCTCCAGAAGGTGCAGGAAGCCGGAGTTGGTGCAAAGGATGCTCCCTCTGCTGCGTCCCCATAAGCGGCTGCTATCTAAAATAAATCTTCGAACACGTCGAACACCGACTTTTTCTTCTTATGCTTCGGATACCCGTGACCGTAACCCTGGTTCGGATATTGCTTGTACTTGTCGTCATCGTCATCATAGCGCTTCTCGTACTTGCGGTCGCTATCATAGCGCTGCTCCTGGTTGTACGCCGCCGCCGGCCGATCGCGGTCCGGATACCCCTGCGGCTGCGAGCCGCCTCGGCTCCTCATCTCGCGCTCATAATCTTGGCGGAATTCCTTTACACCCGCCATCAGCTTATCCAACTCGCCTCGGTCAAGCCAGACTCCCTTGCAATCCGGACACACATCGATCAGGATGCCATCCTTCTCCACCTCGCGCATGCGTACGTCGCTGCAAACCGGACATTTCATATGCATCAGCCTCCTAAACGGGATCTATCTCGCAATAAGAAAACGGTTATCGCAGAAGCCGCCACTAGTTTCATACGTTAGAAAATTCGTTTCGGTTTCTATTTTTCTCAATTTCCTCATAACCAAATAAGGGATTTGTTGGAAAATGTCGAATGTGTAACTAGGGTACTTTATCACCTTCTTGAAGCAGGATCTGATCGATGTGATCGCCTACGACCGACTGTTGCCTTTGCTGGGCAAAGAACTCGAATAGTCGGTGAAATGTCAAAAGACCTCCCAACGCTATAGCAGCGTTCAGGAGGTCTTCTATTCATTTCCCTACACCCGCAACAACTCGCGGCACTTCGCTTCGTCGAGCAAATTGCCGACGTAGAAGTCGCCGAAGTCGCCGAAGCGCGCGCTCACTTCGTCGAAGCGCATCTCGTACACGAGCTTCTTGAACGTCAGCGCCTCGTCCGCGAACAGCGTCACGCCCCACTCCCAGTCGTCGAAGCCGACGGAGCCGGTGATGATCTGGCGTACGCGTCCCGCGTAGCTGCGGCCGATCATGCCGTGGCTGCGCATCATCGCGCGGCGGTCTTCCATGCTCAGCATGTACCAGTTGTCACCGCCCGAGCGGCGTTTGTTCATCGGGTAGAAGCAGATGTGGCGCGTCTTCGGCAAGGTCGGCTTCAAGCGGGCGACCACTTCCGGATCTTCCATCGGATCGACGCCCGGCTTGGACATGTAGTTGCTCAGCTCGACAACGGACACGTAAGAGTAGGCAGGCTTCGTGTACCGAGCGAATGTGGTTTTGTTAAACGCGGTTTCGATCGCCGACAGCTCCTCCAGCGTCTCGCGCAGGTGCATGAAGACGAAATCGGCTTTCTGCCCGACGATATTGTAGAAGGCGGTGCTGCCCTGCTTGTCTGCCTCCACGGTGCGCCACTCCTGCAGCAGCGTGTATAGCTCGTCCTCGGCGCTGGCACGCTCTTCGGCGCTTAGCTGCTTCCAGGCGGTCCAGTCGATCGTGCGGAAATCGTGAAGGGCGTACCAGCCTTCCAGTGTTTGTACGGCATCGCTCATCGGTCGTAGGGCTCCTTTATCAATCAAGGTTTTACCAGTATTGTAGCGAAACGCCTCCCAAAGGGCAAACGCTGTCACAGAGCTGTCACCAATTGGAGCGCCGATAACATCAATCAGCCATCGGTTCCGAGCGGCGGGTTGACTTTAGGCCCGTCCCTTTTTACACTAAAAGGAGATGAATTCGCTATTCGGCAGGAGGAAGGATCGACCATGATTCAATTGGTCATTGCGGCTTTGCTAATTTTCGTGCTGGCGTTCGGGATCGGCTTTATTTTCAACATGCTGTTGAAGACGACGGTATTCCCGGTGTATTTATACGTGCTTGCGGTGATCGGAATGTTCCTGTACTGGGCTTGGGAATCGGGCACGCTGTGGGAAAATCTCGCCGGCAACACGATTGTCGACTATACGCCGTTTATCGGCGGGCTGTTCGGAGCGTTTCTGAGCGGGTCGGCGATCAAAGCATTGCGGGAGCGCGGATTCAAGATGTTCTAACGGTTCGACAACGGTATGGAAGCGAGACAGGAAGGACTCCGTCGGGAAAAAGGGCGGAGTCTTTTTTTCTCCATTTATGATAGAATGAGAGAAGTCGACTTTTCTTGTCGAAAGGTCGATAGATAGGAGCATGCACCATGCGAATTTCGAACATGCACCATTTTACCGAAAACCATCGGTTCTATGTATACCGCGAGTTTGCGCTGGGCGTTCTGGAGCTGAAAATGCTAACGAGCATCTATCAGCCGATGATAGGCGCGTACGCGATCAGCATCTACCAGACGCTGGCGGGCCAAGTGCCGGCCGATCGCCTCGGCTATTCCGAGCTGGAGCAGCAGCGCAAGCTGTTCCTGGCGCTCGATCTGGAGCCGGGCGAACGCGGGCGCAAGATCTTCATCGAGACGACGTCGAAGCTGGAGGCGGTCGGGCTCTTGCAGACGACGCGACGTTATTTCCCGGCGATCGACGATTACATGTACGAATACCAGCTGCTCGCACCGCTGGCGCCGGACGAGTTTTTCAAAAACCAGCACCTCGTCATGCTCCTCAGGGACAAGGTCGGCAAATACGCCGTGCTCGCGCTTCGCGAGTCGTTCCAGTGCCAGGAGCCGGAAGAGCTGGCCGATCCGGATGCCGTCGCCGAGAACATCTCCGTGCCATTCTACGACTTGTTCCAGCTGAACACATCCGTTATCGATTTCGAGCTGGAGCAGGCGCTCTACGAGACGGCTCCAACTCGCGAGCGCTCATCCGGCCTGGACGTGACGAGCAAAGCGTTCCATTACACGGAGATCATCACCCGGTTCCCGCGCGAATCGGCCAACCGTCCGTTCGTCGAAGCGCTTCGTTATGAGCCGCAGCAGATGATCGCGATCAATATGACCGCGCGCAAATTCTCGCTCACGCTGCAAGATACGGTACGTCTGCTGGACGAGGACGGCGTGTTCGATGAAGCCGGCGAGCTGCAGGTTGACCTGCTCCAATACAAGGCAAACATGAATTACCGACAAGGCCGCAAGCGCGACGAAGAGCGGGAGCGCCATATCGTCAAGGCGGAAGCGGCGGCCGAGGCCGTCCGACGTTCGAACAGCCGCGAGTCTTCCCAGTGGGAAGGCATCGAGGAGAAGACGGTCGAGATGAGCTACTATTTGGAAGTGCCGACGCTCTTCATTGGACAGTGCGACATTCACCAGTACAACGCGCTGCTTCGCAACGAGCCTTACACGCAGCTGCTCAGCCGCTTTTTCCCGAAGGGGACCGTACCGAAGACGGTGGCCGATATTTTCGACAAAATCGATATTAACTACAAGCTGCCGGATGAAGTGATCAACGTCATGATCCATCACCTGCACGTCTACAAGGAATCGTCCTGGACGAAGGGCTACATCGACTCCGTCGCTTCCAATATGCTCGCCAAGGGTGTAGGCACTTATGAGCAGGCGGTCGAATATATCCGTGAACAGACGCTGAAGCGGACCGGCGGGCGCGATTCCGCGTCTGCAGCAGGCAAGGACAGCCGAACCTCCACAGCAGCCCCAGGAGGCCGCCGCAGCTACAACAACGGCAGAGCCGGCAACGCCCAGCAGTCGCAGAAGCCCAAAATATCGATCATTACCGATATTCCCACCGCCCCTCAGCTCACGCAAGAGCAGCTGGAGGAGATGCGCCGCCGCGCGCAGAAGCTGGACGGGAAGCTGAAGAAATAGAGATGAGAGGAGGAACCCCGGATGGAATCGTTATCGCGTTTGCTGTCGGGCCTACCGGATCTGTCGTTCATGAAGCAGGCCGAGCAGACGATCCGGGAGCTCCTGGACGATCCGCTCATTGCCAAACTGCGAATGAAGCATCCGGAACTGGACGAGCAGACCCTCAAGATCCATATGAACCGGCTGTACCAATACGTCGTCGAGTACCGCAATTGTACGAGCTGTCCCGGCCTCGACAAGTGCCCGAACGATTTTCAAGGCCATTACACCCGCCTCAATGTCGAACAGATCAACGGCCAGACTTACATTCACGACTACAAGGTCTCGTGCAAAAAGTGGATCGCCAAAAACAACCAGGACACGATCCGCAGCCGCATTCGCAGCTTCTATGTAGACGTCAAGGCGCTCGAGGAAGGCTATTCCAGCGAACAGATTCTGTTCATGGACATGGATCGAACCCAGGCGGTCGGCCAACTGCAGAATTACATCGACCAGACGAAGGATCAGGGGCTGCAGCGTACGGGGCTGTACCTTGTCGGTCCGTTCGGGACGGGCAAGACGTACCTCATGTCGTACTTGCTGTACCAGCTCGCCAAGGAAGGATTGACCGGCGCGATCGTCTACATGCCGGATTTCGTCGAGGACCTCAAGTCGATGATCCAGGAGCCGCAGAAGCTGAAGGAGACGGTCGATATTTTGAAGGAGACGGACCTGGTCGTGTTCGACGACATCGGCGCGGAGAACTTGAGCCCTTGGGTGCGCGATCATGTGATGGGTGCGATTCTCAACTATCGGATGAACCGCAAGCCGACGTTCTTCACGTCCAACTATGAGCTGGATGCTTTGGAACGACATTTCAGCTTCACGAGCCGCGATGGGGACGAAGAGTTCAAGGGACAGCGCATCATGGACCGCATTCGGCCTTTCGTCGATGTGATCAAGATAGGTGGCTTCAACAAACGGGGGGCGGGCAAACCGCAATAGGCTGATTGCTTTCCCCACCGCCTTATTCTACAATATAGGAGCATATTTGGAATCGAAGGAGAGATCGGCATGAACGTGAAAATAACGCGCAATGCAGCTAAAGTGATTCAAACGGAGCTGGACAAGGAAGAGAACAAGGAGCTGCTGCTTCGCGTCCTCGTGACGCATGCGCACGGCGACCACGCCCACTATGGCCTCGATCTGGACAAGCCGGGCGCGAATGACGTCGTAGTCGAGACGGACAAGGGCATCTCGGTCATCGTGCAGAAGGATCAGCCGCTGCTGGACGGCGTGAAGATCGACTACCTGTACGGCGATCAAGAAGGGTTCATGATCATCAACCCGAGCAAGGGCAATCACGGCGACCATTAAGAAACGCAGCAAGTAACGTAAAACGGAGCCTTCCCCCGAGGAATGGCTCCGTTTCGATGTTTGCGCGCGGCAATTTATACGTAGATCTTGATAATTGTCGCAACAAGTGCCATAAGGAAGAACAAGCCGAAAGTCGCGCCGAGCCCGATGGCTACATCGAGGAAATCGTTGCTTGGTTCTTCATTGACGTGAAGTCTAGGATCGTTCATCCGACATGCCTCCTAAAAACAGCCATACTGATGTGATTAGTATACCCAACCGGAACGTGCCTGTAAAGTGACGAGAAGGTGACAAATCGGCATCGGTGCCGCTTCCTTCCATTATGCGCCCCTTCTTGGCGCCGCATGCATCCGGAATTTAGCTCGCCCTGCGCGTTCATGAAAAACACCGATTTGGCGCATACTTTACATGTTGACCAAAATTGATTAATATTACAGCATACCCAATCGTTTCGGAAGCGGAGACGGACCGAATGCGGCTGGGCGCCTTGTTTTGTGACCATTCGGGTTTTGCAAGCATAGAGAAGGAGGTAACTATCATGTCCATCGTTAATGTATCCGACCAATCGTTCAAATCCGAGGTGGAGTCGACCGGTACGGTTCTTGTGGATTTCTGGGCGCCATGGTGCGGCCCTTGCAAAATGATCGCGCCTGTACTCGAGGAGCTGGACTCCGAAATCGGCGATCTTAAGATTGCCAAAGTCAATGTAGACGACAATCCGGAATCGGCGGCACGCTTCGGCGTGATGAGCATTCCGACGCTGATCGTGTTCAAGGACGGCCAGCCGGTTGACAAGATCGTAGGCTTCAAGCCGAAGGATGCGCTGAAGACTGTGGTCAGCCGTCATATGTAAGCTCGGCATCCCGCGTACGACAAGATGAAGATCGAGGGCTCTTTTTCGGCTTGCTGAAAAAGGGCTCTTTCACTTATGGGGGGAGGGGGAGACTCATGAGCGAGGAACGGCAAAACGTAAGCGTCGCCATCGGGCACAAGCTGTCTCTGCTGCCGGACCAGCCGGGCTGCTACTTGATGAAGAACCGGGAAGGCACGATCATCTACGTGGGCAAAGCCAAAGTGCTGAAAAACCGCGTGCGGTCGTATTTCACCGGCAGCCATAACGCCAAGACGCAGCGGCTCGTTTCGGAAATTTGCGACTTCGAGTATATCGTGACGGGGAACAACATGGAGGCGCTCATCCTCGAGTGCAACCTGATCAAGAAGCATCATCCGCGCTACAATGTGCTGCTCAAGGACGACAAATCGTTTCCCTATATCAAAATAACGAATGAGAAAGAGCCGCGGCTGGAAGTGACGAGAAAGGTCAGCAAGGACAAGGGCAAATATTTCGGCCCGTACCCGAACGCTTTCGCCGCGCAACAGACCAAGAAGCTGCTGGATCGGCTGTTCCCGCTGCGCAAATGCAGGACGATGCCGGACCGGGTGTGTTTGTACTATCACCTGGGCCAATGCCTCGCCCCATGCGTCTACGACGTAGCTCCGGCTGAGAACGAGCGGATGGTGCAGCAAATATCTCGTTTTCTGAACGGCGGGCATGAGCAGATCAAGGACGAGCTGAATCGTAAAATGATGGCGGCGGCCGAGGAGTTGAACTTCGAGCGGGCCAAAGAGCTGCGGGATCAGATCGTCGCTATCGATGCTTTGATGGAGAAGCAGAAAATCACGTCGACGGACACGATGGACCGCGATGTGTTCGGCTACGCCGTGGACAAGGGCTGGATGTGTGTGCAAATCCTGTACGTCCGCCAAGGCAAGCTGATCGAACGCCGCACCTCGACGTTCCCGTATTACGGGGAGGCGTACGACGATTTCATCACGTTCGTCTCGCAATATTATAGCGACAATCCGGCGCTGCCGAAGGAACTGTTCCTGCCGACCGACGCAAGCGCTGCTGTAGCGGCAGCAGCGGCTGCGATAGAGGAAGCGAAGGCGGGGGGAGCCGAAGTACTCCAAGCTGAAGCGGAGCTCGAAGAGGCCGAGGGCGACGAAGCAAAGGGCGAAGAGGCAAAGGGCGAGGAGCCCGAAAGCAAGGTGTCCAAGGAAACTCGCGAGGCTTTGGAAGGCTGGCTGAAGGTCAAGGTGCTGCATCCGCAGCGGGGGAAGAAAAAGCAGCTCGTCGGCATGGCAATGGAAAATGCCAGAGTCGGGCTGGAGGAGAAGTTCCGTCTGATCGAGCGGGATGAAGGCCGTACGGTCAAGGCGGTCGAGAACTTGGGCAATTGGCTCGGGACCGAAGCGATTCGCCGCATCGAGGCGTTCGACAACTCGAACATCCAGGGCACGGATCCGGTGTCGGCCATGGTCGTCTTCATCGACGGCAAGCCGGATCGCAAGGAATATCGCAAGTACAAGGTCAAAACCGTTCAAGGGCCGGACGATTACGAGACGATGCGCGAGGTCATTCGGCGCCGCTATGAGCGCGTGCTGAAGGAGAACTTGCCGCTGCCGGATCTGATCGTCGTCGACGGCGGCAAGGGGCAAATCTCCGCCGCTCTCGACGTGCTCGAGAACGAACTCGGGCTCTATGTTCCGGTATGCGGCCTAGTGAAGGACGCCAAACACCGGACCGCCCAGCTCATGACGGGCGATCCGGCGGAAGTTGTGCCGCTGCCGCGGGACAGCCAGGAGTTCTACTTACTGCAGCGCATCCAGGATGAGGTGCATCGTTTCGCGATTTCATTCCACCGCGAGACGCGGGCGAAATCGATGGTCGTCTCGCAGCTCGACGCGATTCCGAACGTCGGAGAGAAACGGCGGAAGGCGATGCTTAAGCATTTCGGCTCGCTGAAGAAAATTCGCGAGGCATCGGTCGAGGATTTCCGCCCGCTCGGGATCGGCGAGAAGCTCGCGCGCGAGATTCTCGCCGCCCTGCAGAAGGAGCAGCCGGCTGGCTCCGAGGCCGAGACGGCTGAGACTGCAGCAGCTGCTGGTGATGGCTTCAGCCTGGAGGAAGCGCCGGAGGAACCGTTCCCGGAGGCGGATCTGCAGGAGGCGAAGAAGAATCCGTCTCGCTGATCGGTCGGCGAAGCTTCTTGTGCAGCCACCAGATGGCGAAGCCTACGACGGCCGGTGAGGCCAGATAGGCAATGCCTAGCGCAGACTGGCCGGCACCGCTCTCCCTGCCGATCAGCGGCAGCGACATGAGCACGCTGTCAATGACGGCATGGGCGAACAGCGCGGTCAGGAAGCCATGTTTCCACAGCGCGTAGCCGAACAGCAAGCCGAGCAGCGTCACCTCGATCAACCGCGTGTATACGGGATAGATCGGGTAGAGCGTATGGTTGAACGCCCAGATGAGGCTAGGGACGAAGACGGCCACGACCGGGTCGCGGAATATTCGCATGAAGAGCGCAATGCCGAACAGCCGGTAAATCGCTTCCTCGGAGATGGCCGCAGCCCAAGCCATAAGCGGGAACAAGGCCGGCACGTAGAAGTTGTAGTATGAGCTGGACGGATCGTTCACCGCCCACATGCCGAAGCCGGCTTGCGCGATCCACAGCATGAGAGCTTGCAAGCCAAGCATGAGCACGCCGAAGCTGTACCCTCGACCCATCGAACGAAGTGTCTCTTGGCCGAAGGAAGCATCCGACCATTTGGGCCATAGCCGTATGCCCCTCGCCTGCCACATCGCATTGCCGGCGGCGAGCGACATGTAGGTCATGAGCGCGAGCGCGACGGCCAGCAGCCCGGACAAGATCGAGAATGCCGTAGCGGCTGCTTTGCCGGCGAACGGATCGGGCATGTTCGCGAACGCCATCGCCAGGAAGGCGGGCATCTGATTCCAGTTGTTCATCAGATACAGCCCGAGGAAGACGGCGGCGAGCAGCAGGCCTTTGCGGAAGCGGGTGATCTTGCGATGCCGGATCAGCATGTAAATCGCAGCGAGCGCCATCAGCCCGGTGAGGATCAGGCTCCAGCGGGACATGCCGCCGGAGGCCGCTTGTTGCTTCTCCAGCCAAGCGTTGTGGGAAGCCGGCACCCGGAACGAAGTGTGATAGGCGGTCACCTCGCGACCCTTCACTTCGAGCTCGTAGCGCAAGACCGCTTCTCCGATTTTTACATCGGGCACCTCGAATACATAGCGGGACGGGTTGCGGCCGTCGGGTCCCTGCACATACTCATAGGACTCGCTCGGGCCAGCGTATTCGCGGAGGTAGTTCTCCGCGATGCGCTGGCCTTCTCTTCTCGAGGAAGGAGCATCCAGCAGCTCGGAGGCTTTCATGCGCCAGCCGACGACGCGGCCGCTCGCCATGTCCAAATCTAGAATGTAGGCGGACGTCCTGCCGATGGAAGGTCTGAGCTCAATTTGCCAGTATTCGACCGGATAGTCGAACAGAAACGTGTCGGCATACCGGGCGACCAGCTTGTTTTTTTGCAAATAACCGCTCAGCCGTGTATTCGCTTGAAACGAGACCGTCGTCTCCGCGAGCGGTTCGGCACCGGACGGGAGCCGCTGCTTTACCCAGGCCGAGGCAGCCTGTATCGCTTCCGACTTGGAAATCGTCCGATCATGTGGAATCGAGAGGGCCGAGCCATCTTTCTCTTTGCCGACCGGCAAATTACTCGCCGCCACGAACAGGATCAGACCGATGCCGGCTAATACCAGCCATTTGTACCGCTGTAAGAAGGGCATGTAGAACTCCTTTACCGAACGGGATGCGAATAAGGGCAAGGACAATCGTCCAATCTCAACTTATCACACAATCCCGAGCTTTTCCAATTCCGCATTCCGCCGCCATTCTCGAGTAAAAACGTACGCATCTCGCCAATAGTGGAGGCTAATCCGTGAAAACGTCCGGCTGCTCTCGCAGGGTTGTCACTGTTAACGCTTTCCACGGCTTATTTCCGCCAAAAATGACTTTGTAGATGGAGCGGGATAGGATTATAATACGAATCAATTGAACAAAAAGCCGAATTTCCAAGGGAAAACGGGGGAACCATTATTTTGGGGTGAATTTCGCCGAATGCACTTGCGCACGAAGCGAATAGGGTGGCCTGCCATCCGAATCCGTCAGCTAACCTCGTAGGCTACGACAGGAAACCAGACCGTTCGCACAAGGGCATTGGGCTTCCAATGTCTTTTTTCATGCATTCATAATCGCTTAAGGGGATAAGACGCAATATGAAAATGAAGCAATTTGTCATCATCGGCTTGGGCAGGTTCGGTTCCAGCCTGGGCGCCGAGCTCATCAATCAAGGGTTGGAAGTGATGGGGATCGACAAGGACGAGGAGGTCGTCGACGAGATGGCCGACAAGCTGACCCATGTCGTGCAGGCGGACTGCACAGACGAGGAGACGCTGCGGGCGCTCGGCATCCGCAACTTCGACTGCGCCGTCGTGGCTATCGGCGACGACATCCAGGCGAGCATCCTGACGACGCTGCTGCTCAAGGAGATCGGCGTGAGGACCGTTGTCGCCAAGGCGCTGTCTGAGCTTCACGGCAAGGTGCTGGAGCGTATCGGCGTCGATCGCGTCATTTTCCCGGAGCGGGAAATGGGCATTCGTGTCGCGCATCAGCTCGTGTCGCCGAACCTGCTCGACTATATTGAGCTCTCTAAGGACTACACGATCGCGGAGCTGTCCGTCCCGAGCTGCATGAACGGCCGATCGCTCAAGGATCTCGATCCGCGTGCTAGACATGGCTGCAGCGTGGTGGCGATCAACAAGAAGGGCGGCGTCATTATCGCGCCGACGGCGGATGACGTGCTCGCGGAGAAGGACGTTATGGTCATCATCGGCACGAACAAGCAAATCGAGCAATTCGAGCAAGAGCTGGTTAGCCGCTAACACCGCTTGGCTTGCTCCTAAGCCTGCTTTATGAAGTGGCGTAATGCAGCTTCGCCTTCTGGATCCACTGCAGCGTGGAAGCGCCCAGCATCGTCGGATCGCCAAAGATAAGCGAAGTCGTGCGGACGGTCTCGCGAAGCTCCTTCACCTCGAGCAGGACGAGCTCGTTCGGGTCGAGCAGCGTACTGCGCAAGTACGACTTTGGCAGCAAGGTAGCGAAATTGCAGGTGGATACGAGGCGGATAATCGCTTCGAACGAGTCAATCTCCATCTTCACATCGGGCGCCACCGAGTAGCGAAGGAACAACTCATCCATCAGGATGCGGTACCAGGTGCCTTTGGAGAACAGGATCATCGGCAAATGCTGCAAGTCCCCGATCTCAATGCCGGACTGGCCGGACCACGGATGGTGGGCGGGCAGCACAAGGCAGAGATGGTCTTCGAATAAGGAGACGGAGTGAAGCTCCGGTTGGTCGATCGTCGAGGCTACGAGCCCGAGGTCGACTTTTTTGTCTTTGACGAGCGAGACGATTTCATGCGTTTTGCCGGTGACGGCGGAAATGTCGGTTTCGGGATAATCCTTCGTATATAAGGCAATCAGCTCCGGAAGCGTCGATTGCAGAGTCGTCAAGCTGGCGCCGATCTTGATGCTGCTTTTGCCCGGCGTGTGATATTCCGAGATCGTCCGCAGCAGCCTCTCCTCGAGCTTGCGCATCTCCAGGGCGGTTTCGTAGCAGATCTGGCCGATCCGCGTCAGCTCGAGCCGTTTGCCTTTGCGCTCGAACAGCAGGACGCCCAGCTCCTCCTCGAGCTGATTGATTTTGCGGGATAAGGCGGGCTGCGAGATCGTCAAACTTTGGGCGGCTTTATTCAAACTTTTGTGCTCGACGATCGTGGCGAATATTTTCAAATGGGCTAACATGAGGAGACTCTCCTTCAATTATTTCCTTATGCGAAATATTTATATCATTTAATTAGAAAACGGCATTTCCCTTATAAGAGTAAAGGGAGTAACATGAAGTTGTCAAACAATGTTCAAGATATGGTTAATTCGGCATGATGTTGGGAAAATAGGGAGTGACGGAGGCGAACGCGCTTGTCGCTTCGCTATTATCGACTACTTGTCGACGTGAAGAGTTGTGACATTTTGTTGACGCTTGTCGCATGCCGGGGTAAAATGAAAGATGTTTGTTTGAAGGCTGTCCATTATTTGGACGGCTATACGGATTGTCTGAAAATGAGGGTGCGGTATTCATTTTTCAAGGGGGGAACTCTTTAACCATGACTGGAAATTCGTATTACTATCGCAAGCTCCATTCCTTGCTGGGCGTCATTCCCGTCGGCTTTTTCCTAGTAGAGCATTTGCTGACGAACTATGAAGCTTTCCGCGGAGGGGCGGACGGGCATCAGTCGTTCATCGACAAGGTGCACTGGCTCAACAATTTGCCGCTTGTATTGATTCTGGAGATCGTGGGGATCGGGCTGCCGATTTTGTATCACGGTGTCTACGGCTTGTTCGTAGCCTTCCAAGCCCGCAACAATGTTAGCAATTATGGTTACTTCCGCAACGTAATGTTCATGCTGCAGCGTGTAACCGGCGTTATTACGCTGATCTTCATCGTCTGGCATGTCTGGTCCACACGGATTCAGGTTGCTCTGGGCCATACGACGCATGATGAGCTAGGCGTTCTGATGCATGACATTTTCACGAATCCCGTTACATTTACCTTGTACTTGATCGGCGTTATCAGCTCGGTGTTCCATTTCAGCAACGGCATGTGGTCGTTCCTCGTCAGCTGGGGCATCACGGTTGGACCGAGGGCGCAGCGCGTATCGACTTACATCTGGATCGGCGTTTTCGTTGCGATGTCCGTTATGTTCGTCCTGACGATGACTGCTTTCACGGATCCTCAATTCTCGGACACCAGCGTATTGGATTTGAATAAATAAGGAGGGTGAACGGCAATGGCTAAATCAAATGTGATTATTGTAGGTGGAGGATTGGCCGGGCTGATGGCGACGATCAAAGCTGCCGAAGCCGGCGTTCACGTCGACCTGTTTTCTCTCGTACCGGTAAAACGTTCCCACTCCGTGTGCGCCCAGGGCGGCATCAACGGCGCGGTCAACACGAAGGGCGAAGGCGACTCGCCTTGGGAGCATTTCGACGATACGATCTACGGCGGCGACTTCCTGGCGAACCAACCGCCGGTCAAGGCAATGTGCGAAGCCGCTCCAGGCATCATCCATTTGATGGACCGGATGGGCGTTATGTTCAACCGGACGCCGGAAGGATTGCTCGATTTCCGCCGTTTCGGCGGTACGCAATACCACCGTACGGCATTCGCCGGTGCCACGACGGGCCAGCAGCTGCTGTATGCGCTCGATGAGCAAGTGCGCCGTTGGGAAGCGGCCGGTCTCGTTACGAAGTACGAGCACTGGGAGTTCCTCTCGGCCGTCGTTGACGACGAAGGCGTCTGCCGCGGCATCTGCACGCAGGACCTGCGCTCGATGGAAGTGAAGACTTTCCGTTCCGACGCTACGATTCTGGCAACCGGCGGCCCTGGTATTATCTTCGGGAAGTCGACGAACTCGGTCATCAATACCGGTACGGCGGCCAGCGCGGTTTACCAGCAAGGCGTTACTTATTCGAACGGCGAGTTCATCCAGATTCACCCGACAGCGATTCCAGGCGACGACAAGCTGCGCCTCATGTCCGAATCGGCGCGCGGCGAAGGCGGCCGGATCTGGACGTACAAGGACGGCAAGCCTTGGTACTTCCTCGAAGAGAAGTACCCGGCGTACGGCAACCTCGTTCCGCGGGATATCGCGACTCGCGAAATTTTCGACGTGTGCGTGGAGCAGAAGCTCGGCGTGAACGGCGAGAACATGGTGTACCTGGACTTGTCGCATAAGGATCCGAAGGAGCTGGACGTCAAGCTTGGCGGCATCATCGAGATCTACGAGAAGTTCATGGGCGACGACCCGCGTAAAATTCCGATGAAAATTTTCCCGGCAGTCCACTATTCGATGGGCGGCATGTGGGTCGACTACAACCAGATGACGAACATTCCGGGGCTGTTCGCAGCCGGCGAATGCGAATATCAATTTCACGGTGCCAATCGTCTAGGCGCGAACTCCTTGCTGTCCGCGATTTTCGGCGGCATGGTGTCCGGTCCGAAAGCGGTTGAGTACATCAAAGGCCTCAAGAAACACGCCGAGGACGTCTCGAGCTCGGTGTTCGACCGTGAGACGAAGAAACGCGTCGACCAGTACGAGTCGCTGCTCAAGAAGGACGGCACGGAGAACGCTTATGTGCTGCACAAAGAGCTGGGCGAATGGATGACGAACAACATGACCGTCGTTCGTTACAACAAGAGGCTGGAAGAAACAATAGCGAAGATCAAGGAGCTGAAGTCCCGCTACGGCAAGATCAACATGACCGACACGGCTCGTTGGAACAACCAAGGCGTAGCGTTCACCCGTCAGCTGTGGAACATGCTCGAGCTGGCCGAAGCGATGACGGTCAGCGCCCTGCTCCGCGACGAAAGCCGCGGCGCGCACTACAAGCCGGAGTTCCCGGACCGAATCGACGAGACTTACATGAAGACGTCGATGGCCGATTGGACGCCGGAAGGACCGAAGATTTCGTACCAGGAGATCGACGTATCGCTCATCGAGCCGCGCAAGCGCGACTATTCGACCGATAAGAAGAAAGGAGGGAACTGATCATGGCCGAGACGAAAACGATCAAATTGTCCGTCACTCGCCAAGACAGTCCGGAATCCCAGCCTTATACGGAAGACTTCGAAATCCCTTACCGCCCGAATATGAACGTCATCAGCGCGCTGATGGAGATTCAGCGGAATCCGGTCAACTCGAACGGCAAGAAGACGACCCCGGTCTGCTGGGAGTCCAACTGCCTCGAGGAAGTGTGCGGCGCCTGCTCGATGGTTATCAACGGCAAGCCGCGCCAGGCTTGTACGGCGCTCGTCGACAAGCTGGAGCAACCGATCCGCATCAAGCCGATGAAGACGTTCAAGGTTATGCGCGACCTGGTTATCAACCGCCAGCGCATGTTCGACTCGCTGAAGAAGGTTAAAGCTTGGATCCCGATCGACGGCACGTACGATCTCGGTCCTGGCCCGCGGATGGCTGAAGTGAAGCGCCAATGGGCTTACGAGCTGTCCAAGTGTATGACATGCGGCGTCTGCCTGGAAGCTTGCCCGAACGTCAACGACAAGAACAGCTTTATCGGCCCGGCGCCGATCTCGCAAGTGCGTCTGTTCAACGCCCATCCGACGGGCGAGATGAACCGGCATGAGCGTCTGGACGCGTTGATGGAGGACGGCGGCATCGAAGGCTGCGGCAACTCGCAGAACTGCGTGCGCTCCTGCCCGAAGGGCATCCCGCTCACGACGTCGATCGCGGCGATCAACGCGGACACGACGAAGCGGCTATTCACGAAGTGGCTTGGCATGTAAGTTGGTTTGCTGGTTGTTGGATGGAATGGAAACCCATTTTCTCGAGCTTGGCTCGGGGAGATGGGTTTTTTGTTGGGTGCAGTTTTATGCCCCCTACGTCGCGCCTCATCTCCAACTTCCAACTTCGCCGCACTATCGACCGCCGCACTATCGACCGCCGCACCCG
>NZ_BIMA01000070.1 GCF_004000845.1 Paenibacillus koleovorans NBRC 103111 | reverse complement strand
GCCGCGGCGGTCGCGGCCGCCGTCGCGCGGCGCGCGGGCGGCGCGAGCTCGACGTCTGCACCAGCCGCCGAGCTCAACCTAGCAGCTCCCCCTGTACTTGCCGACAAACCGATATCGTCACCAGCCACCCAGCTCAACCCGGCCACCGCAGCCGCGCTTGACGCCACGTCGACGTCTGCGCCGGTCCCCCAACTCAACCCAGTGGCCTATGTACTTACTGACAACACGGTGTCGTCACCAGCGGTCCAGCTCAACCGAACCGCTGTCGCACTTGCCGCCGCCCCGGCACCTGCCGCCACGCCTCCCAAGCGCCGCATCGACCCACGCGCCGCGTGGGTGTTCTGCACGCTTGTGTCGATCGGCATCCTGCTACAGGGCAGTCTGCCCGGCTTGGCGGCGTCCGCGGTCGTCACGCTTGCGGCGATCGCTTGGTCGCCTGTTGCGTTCCGGACCGTGTGGCGCGCCGTGCTGCCGCTCGTCTGGCTGACGAGCTTCACCGTCGTGTTCTCCGGCGTCGAGTGGATCGGCTTCTCCTTCGAAGCCGCCGGTCGCACATTGCTCTCGATGCAGCGCTTCCTGTTCATCATGGCGATCGGGTTGCTGCTGCCGCTGCAATACAGCCCGCTCGCCCTTAAGAAAGCGCTCGAGACGAGCCTCGCCGCTACCGCCCGCTGGAAAGTGCCGGTGACGGCGATCGCGCTGTACGTGTCTATGCTGATGCGCTTCATCCCGATCATCAAGGCGGAATGGCTGCGCTTCGCCCGCATCGCCAGAGCGAGAGGCGGCAGCCGCGCCAAGCCGGGCACCGTCCGGGCGCGCGATTTGCCGGTCGTAGCCGTGCCGATGCTGTTGTCGCTGTTCCGGATGGCCGAAGCGGCGGCGCTGGCGATGGAGCAGCGAGGCTTCAGGGACGAGGCGCTTCATCGACATCCCGGCGCAGCCGCATCGCGGTTCGAACGGGCCGATTTTGCGCATATGCTTGGAGGAGTGGTCATTTTCCTGCTGCTCGCCGCCTTGCGAGTTATGATAGAATAATAGAATCCTAACATTCAAATAGAGAGATAAAGGAGCTGGCAAGAGATGACGGTATTGGGACTGATTCGACACGGCGTAACGGACTGGAATGTGCAAAGAAAGGCGCAAGGCCACACGGATATTCCTCTGAACGAGGACGGTCTTCAGCAGGCGCAGCGACTAGCGGACAGGATGCAGCATGAGAGCTGGGACGTCATTTACAGCAGCGACCTGGGGCGTGCTTATGTAACGGCTCAATCGGTGGCGGATCGTCTCTCATTGACGGTTATCCAGGAACCGCTTTTGCGCGAGAAGTTTTGCGGTCAAATCGAAGGGACAACGCCGGAAGACCGTCTCGCCAAGTGGGGAGTCGACTGGGCGAAGCTCGAGCTGGATATCGAGTCGAACGACAAAGTGGCGGAGCGCGGACAGTCCATTTTGAACATTATCGCAGAACGCCATCCCGGCGAAAGAATATTAATCGTCAGTCATGGCGGTTTGATCGGCTCGACGATCCGCAAGCTTGTGCCAGAACTGAACGTACAAGGGCCGCTAGACAACACCTCCGTCACCATCGTCGCCAAAAATCCGCAAGGCTGGACATGCGAGCTGTTCAATTGCACGAAACATCTGAACGTGTAAACGCTAAGGGAGGACTATCGATGGCCCCGACATCCGCCCAAGCAACACAAGCCTTTTTGACCGATCTGGACGGCACGCTGCTTCGGTCCGATGCGACGGTGTCGCCATTCACAGTCGAGACGCTTACATGGCTTTTGGAACAAGGCGTTCCGGTCAGCTATGCTACCGCCCGCAGCTACAGAAGCTCCATGCAGGTGGTTGGGGAGATTCCATGGCAGCATCCGCTGGTGCTTTACAATGGAGCGGTACTGATGGACCCGGTCGACGGCTCCCTGCTGGGAGGGAACTGGTTGACTTCCGAGGCCGCGAATGAGCTGATCGAGTTCGGTAAAAGCCGGCATCGATTGGTGCCGCTCCTGTTCGGGTTGGATGGCGGCGGGAACGAGACGGTGCTGCACGAGCCTCTCCTTAGAACGGGCGACCGTCAGTTTTACGCCAATCGACCGAATGACCCTCGCTTTCGTGAGACAGCCGGGCTCGTCTGTCCCTTCGACCAACGTGTGCTCATCCTTACCTATATCGGCAGGCTGGAGGAGCTCGAGCCGTTTCATGCCGATCTCACGAATCGGTTTGGATCAACCATTCACCTGCACTTGATGCGGGATGCATATGTTCGCGAGCACAATTATTTTCTGGAAGTCAGTCATCCGCTGGCGAACAAAAAGCAAGGGCTGCTGCAATGGGCCCGAATAATGGGGATCGAGCCGAGCCAAGTAACCGTATTCGGAGACAACTTGAACGATGTAGGCCTGTTCGAAGCCGCCGGTACCCGCGTTGCTGTCCGAGAGGCGCATGAGCGGCTGCAAGCAATGGCGGACCGGATAATCGGCAGCCACAACGAGGATGCGGTCGCCAAGTACATGCGTCAACAGTTTGGTTAGTGCCAACCATCAACCGAACAAGGAGCGTGTGAAGGATGAAAGCATTCGTAATCGCCATCTTCATCGTTTTGTTTGCTTTGGTGACGTTTTTCGGAATCGGCCCGGTGCTGCTCGCCGATGGCAGCATGATGGAGCGGATGTGGACGTTGGTCGTCGTTGTGGTCATTTATTTGGTGCTTGGATTTGTGTTGAAGGGGGTTTTGGCTGCCTTGAAACGCCGCCAGATTCGGAATCGGTACAAATAAGACCGGAGAGGAATTGGACTGGATGAAGAAAACGACGATATTGTTCGACTTCGACGGCACCGTGGCGGACACGTTGCCGGTTTGTTTTCATGCGCTGCGGGAAGTGTTTCGCGAGTTTGACGGGCTCAACCTGAGCAATGAGGAGATCGTGGCCCGTTTCGGCCCGACAGAGCCGGACATAATCCGATTGCATCTAACGGACAAGGAACGCGCGGAGCAGGGGGTAGAGCGGTTTCTCCGGCTCTATGACGAGCATCATCCGGCACTTGTTCCGCCTTCGCAGCCTGTATTGGACATGGTGCATGCCTTGAAGCGCCAATCGCTTCGGCTGGGGATCGTAACCGGCAAAGGAGCCGAAAGCTTGCGCATCTCGCTCCGCCACCTACAGCTGGATGGCCTGTTCGACGTCGAGATTAGCGGCGATGATGTTCGGCAGCCGAAGCCGCATCCCGAAGGGGTGCTGCTGGCGATGGAGCGACTCGGCTCCACCCCGGAGGAGACGATGTTCCTGGGCGACAGCATCGCCGACGTTTGCGCAGGCAAAGCCGCTGGTGTGCTGACAGCCGCCGTGCGCTGGTTCGAGCATGTACAGACGCAGCATTTCGAGGTGGAGCCCGACCTGCTGTTCACGGCTCCCGAGCAAGTGACGCGTTACATAGTCAAGGATGGAAAATAAGCTGCCTGCGGATTTAATTGCCCGAAAAAGGAGGTACATACATGCTGGAACAAGCGCACTTGGTGCAACGCACCCAGCGCTACAAAGGCCTTATCTTCGACATGGACAATACGATTCTCCGCTCGCGCATCGATTTCCCGGCCATGAAGGCCGATATCGCGGCTACTCTGATCGAGCAAGCGGTGCTGGATCGTCAAACCCGCGTGCAAGAGCATACGGTCGCCACGCTGCTGGAAACGGCAAAAGCGAGCGGCAGGCTTACCGATGCGATGAATGAAACACTGTGGGCACGGGTGGCGGATTGGGAGCGAGAAGGGATGCGCGACGCCGGGCTGGAGGAGGAAGCGCTCGAGCTGCTTCACGAGCTGAAGAGCCGTTCCTATGCGCTCGTGATCCTTACGAACAATGCTCGTCAGGCGGCGATCCAAGCGCTGGAGACAACCCGAACGCTGGCATTGTTCGATCATGTGCTGGGCCGGGAGCAGATGGCCGCGCTCAAGCCTTCGCCTTCAGGGGTGAATGCCATTTTATCGCTGTACCCGGATTGGGCTGCGGCGGACTGGCTTTCTGTCGGCGATTCCTGGATCGATGGACATGCCGCGATGCAGGCGGGTGTATCTTTCGTGGCGTACCGATCCAAGAGCGAAGAATTCGCCAAACGGTCCATTCCCGCTCTTGGTCGATTGGAGCGCTTGTCCGAGCTTACGCATTTCCTCTAAGAGCCACCGCCTTCGAACAGCTTTCTCATTGTCTCCGCTTCCTTATCGCTGCAACGGGAGTAAGCGAGTCGGATGCGGGCCCGATTGTCTGTCAGCTCTCCCCGCACCCCCGCGGTAAACAAGTGCAGCTTTGCCGCTCGGTTTTCTTTTTGACCTCGGCCCCGCTTCGGGTTTCATTTTAGCAAAATAGCTCTTCTCATCCACGTCTCCCGTCTCCTCTTCCTTCCTCTGCCCCCCAAATAGCCCGAAACCATTCCACCGCATGACTCCATATAGCGATCCGACGCCGCACGAGCCACAAGAGGACGAAACGCCAGCCGCCACAGCGACAATTTGGAGGAGGTGCTCGTATGAGCATGGCGAAGAGGACCGCGAGAAGTACGGACGGCCCAAGAGCGACTATATCATGCATGTGTCGGCTCATCTAGTCGTCGTCATGCATCAGGACCCGGGAGCTGCTCGAGGAGCGGGAAGCGGAGGAGACGAACCGTGGAATCGATGCGAGCATCCTGTACATGCACAGACACTATCCTGAGAAAATCAAGCTGGATGCTCTGGCCGCCCGAGCCGGCCTGACAGAGACTTCGTTCTCGAGGAGCTTCAAAAAAGCGAAGGGCGTATCCCCTATCGATTATTTGACCCGCATTCGGGTCGATCGCTCGAAGGAGCTGCTGCAGCAAAGCTGGCCGATTAAGGAAGTGGCGGAGACGGTAGGCTTTTGCAATGGACTGGCGCTAAAACTACAGGTGGATCGCCAATATCGTCGGCCGGGAGAAGGAAGCGCAGCAGCATTTGGATCAGGTGGATTTGAAAATCGGATATGCGCGCGACAGGCTGGCCCAGACGATCGGCCGGGAGACCGTGTCGATGCTGCGCTTTTTCTACAACCGGGTACGGGTGTATGGCACGATCGGCCATCCGATGAACCAACTGCTCTACACCGAGCTCGGCCTGCACCCGGGGAGCTGCGTGCCCATGCGGGAACGGAACAAGGAATATCCGCTTGGCAGCCTGCCTCTGTTCGAGACGGATCATCTGCTCGTATTCCGCCAAGTATGCGGAGCTGCGGCGCAGCGAGTCATGGGCGACGATACGCGCCGTCAGGAACAAGAAGGTGTTGTCCATTCCGAACTGGATCGGCATGAGCTGGACGCCGCAGGGTCAGAACGCCATTTTGGATTACTTGCTTGCCGTCTACGCCAAGGTTCAGCGGGAGCATAGTTTTTAATTCATGTTTAAGAGATGCTAGAATGGAAACTACTAAATGGTAGGAGGCAAAGCTTAATTGGAAAGGGGAGTTTGAGTTTGGCTAAAGTGTCGAAATCATTGTCAGTCGAACCAGTCATGCAGAGGGAAGACGTTCTAGCTATTCTGGAGGCTGCGGATAGTCTAGTATCCCGTGCGGGGCGGTCCATGCTTGTGAAAGTGTTGAAAGGGTCGCGGGAAAAAAAGCTGCTCGAGCTGGGGTTGAACTGCTGCGACGCCTACGGGTACTACGCGGACCGGCATAAGGATGAGGTGTTGGAACGAGTCGATTGGATGATCAAAAACGATTATTTGTCGATCGGCTACTCGGGTGATATGCCTTTGCTGTATTTCACCGACTATGGGTGGATCGTGCAGCGCGAGCAAGGCGTCAACCGGCTCTTGAGCGAATGGACGGATTGGGTCGATCATCAAGTGCCCGTGTTGAGCATGTCCCATATGAAGGATAAGAATCGCGAGATGATCTTGATGTTCCTGGAAAAAGTGGCGGAAACTCAAGATGCCCGATTCATCCCTTTGCTCGAAAAGTGGCAGCCCATCGACTACAAGAAGGTTCGCCAAGCGATCGGGCAAGTCATTGCCTATCTCAAGGACCCGAAGGGGACTTTGGAGCTGGAAGGCTCCCCGCATCCGATGATGCGAACCGCGGACATTGTGCTGACCCGAAGTTCTGAGCGGCTCAAGTGCTGGGATTGCGGCGACCGGTTCGAGTGGAGCATCAGCGAGCAGGACTCGTTCCGGATGCAAGGCTGGGACCCGCCGAAGCGTTGTCCGGAGTGCCGCGAGGAGAAGCAGAGACGGCGCTTGGAAATGGGAGACTTCTCCGATTTTTGAACAGCGGGATATCCCGTCCGCCCGCGCTAAGCAGCAAAATCGAGCTTGCAGTCCGTGGAACGTCGACTCACAGCGCTGCAAGCGCGAAAATCGTGGTCCGACGGACTGCGGGTGCTGGCGAGTACAAAATAGCGCTAGATTATATTTTCAAAATTCACTTCCGCTTCCGGTTATTGGAGGCGGTTTTATTTTTCGCTTCAGGTAAGGGTGGATAAATTTAGCTCTTTAAAAGCGGAAGCAAGGAACGAGGGTATGGTGGAAGTAGGAGCTCACTCTCAATTATGTGGAATAGCAAGCGAGATCGCTGAGTTAATATTTACACGTATTAATTGCACGTATTTTTTAATTGACACGTACATTTTATACGTGTTATCATTAAATCAGAGAGGAGGGGAAACATTGAAAGCTTACAGCTCGAGGGAAATCATAAAGCTAGTCGAAGCGGATGGATGGTACTACATAGGAGCAAACGGAAGTCATCATTACTTTAAACATCCCACGAAGCCCGGTAAAGTTACGGTGCCGCATCCGAGAGACAGCTTCCCTCCCAAAACTCAAAAGAACATACTACAAAGCGCGGGGTTATAGAGGGCGAATGCCCTCCCCCCCAAGGAGGTTAACATAAATGGTCAAAAAAGATGTGTATCGATTCTGGGCAGCTTTCCATTACTCCCCTGATGGTGTGTCGGTAAGGTTTCCTGATCTTCCCGGCTGCTTCACAAGTGGGGATACAGCTGAAGAAGCTCATGTGGCAGCAAGGGAAGCGCTTGGCGGTTTTCTTTGTGTAATGGAGAATGACAATGATGTGATTCCGGATCCGTCCACACTGGACCGGATTATCGGACAACTGGAAGAAGGAGAAGCGGCATGTGATATCCAAGTTTACATGCCAACTGTTCGTGAGGCCATGGAGTCAAAAGCGGTAAAGAAGACGCTCACAGTGCCAAAGTGGTTGGCAGACGAAGGAGAGCGCCATAATCTGAACTTCTCGCAGATTCTCCAAGACGGATTGAAACGAAGCTTGGGAATTAATGCGGAAAAGTAGTGCCCCGCCTGACGATGGCCGGATGGGAACCGGCCGAAAGCCGCGTCGCGATGACGCTGCTCGCGGAAATCCGCCACGAGCTGGCCGTGCATGGCTGGCCTTTACATAGATCATACGATAAATTCCGCAAAAACCTGGCTTCGCAATAAGTCATTACGGGTCCAGTTCCGCATCTTTACTGTGGCATGGATCCGGGGCTCCACATATACATGGTCACGGTCCTCCGCCACTACGAACGGACGGATGACGCTGTAAAACGCCTACTTTTGGGTAGGGGTCACTCCAAACTCAATAATCCCTGCTGGTCGATTCCGACCGTCCGGATCCTAGACCGCTGCGAGCCACCCAAACTCGGCTTTCTTCCATCCCGTCAGCACCACTTCAGCGTAGGACCAGTTAATTACTTTCTGCCACGCGGGCTCCGCTGCCCCAGGACATAAGCGGACTCTTTCCGTTTTGCAATCATTCCCTCGAATTGCCGATCAACCATTTCAACAAATAGTCTCTTTCCTTCCCGTTCTATGTAAGGGACTACGCTGATCCGAGGATTTGCCGAAGTCGATGCTGGGCAGCAGCTGCTTGCGCTGCATGAGCGGCCAGCCGCGCAGATCCTGCCCATTGTAGCGAAGCAAATCGAAAACGATGTAGTTGGCCGGCATCGTAGCGGTGAGCCTGAGCACCTTGTCCACATTGCGTGCAGAGAAGCGCTCCATAACCGATTCGAAGTCGATGGAACCAGATAAGCGATCGACGCACGCAACCTCGCCATCAAGGATGATATCGTCTTCGGCCAGATCGAACAGCTCCGGGTACTGCATTGTACAATCGTTGTTGTGGCGCGTGTACAGGCGCGTAACGCCTTCCTGCCGTGACAGTATCAACCGATGTCCGTCGATTTTTGGCTCAAAAATATAGTCAGGATGGAAGAAAGGGGCTTGTGATGTTTCTAAGAGCATTGGAGGAATAAACAAAATCATCATGTCATCCCCTCCAGTGCTTAATCTTCTGCCTACTCCGGCCTTGAATTCTTCCCATTCTTCTGGATGCTCTCCCCATCGTTTCGGACATACTTTCCGTGTTACGTCGTAATGCCGCATAAGGTCGGCCGGCGTCGCGCGATATAGCCGGCACAGCTCCACGCCGATCTGCACCGCCCGTTCGTAGGTTGCCGGGTGGAACATCCAGTCCGGCTCGATGCAGAGCTCCACGCCCACGCTGTACGGATTCGCCTGTCAAATTCCAGTTGGACCATCGCCCAGACAACGGGAGGAAATTTCAACCTGGCCGCCGCCGAATGGAATGTGTTTACAACTCGGATTGACGCCTTTCGCGTGTATAAAAGTCTTGGGGCGTACGGGTTTACCACCGTGAGCACTGGTGGGGATTTTTATTATTGGATATTTAACCAAGCAGTCAATACTATCAATCCAATGAGCCCTACATCGCCGCCACCGGGTACAAAGAGTAGCGGAGATGCGATTCATGCGTCGTATCTCAATAATCTTGTAGCATCGCTTAATTCGATAGCTTAAAACGACCGGGTGCAACGTTGCACGTATGAAACCGCCATGTTATTATTACAATAGAAATAAGGAGCCGGATGGCCGTCCGACTCCCCTGCACAACATTTTGGGTGGGAAACCTCCAGCATGAGCCAGAAAATAATCCGCACCGTGGCGCTAACCTGGGCGGATTATTTTCGTTTATTCAGATATGTGAGGAGCGCCAGCAAGAACATGCCGAGCGTAATCACTTCTGTAAACGAAAACTGCATAAGCATCACCCCCGATCCGGAGGCAATACTTCCCACCCAAGTCTGTTGCACACTAGCATTATAGCAAATGCCGAGATAGTTTCATAGGCGCTCCTTAATTAGGGGTGTCTTTTATTGTATACACACTTGGTCGGCGACGAATTTGGCTTTGCGGTACTGCTCGCCGGAGCCGAAGCCTCTTTACTCCGCTACAGCATCAGTCGCCTACCATTGCCAAAACTTTGACTAGGGTTAAACGCACTCCCTGACTCCATCCGTTCCTTTCACACCGATTTAAGTCGATCGATAAACTTTCGAAGCTCAACCTTCTCTCTCTATTTTCGAGAAGCCCCTATGATGAAACTAGGGAGCCCACCGAATTCAGGGGACAGTTGGCAGAACTCGTAAACCCGCCGACGAGATATTCCAAAAAAAGTCCGCCGCTTGCTGCAGAGACAAAATGTCCGGTAAATTTTCGTATTGTTTGATTTTGATAGTCATGCTGGAGTCTCACTTTCTATTTAGTTTTCAAATACGCTCTTCCGAGGTATCGCTTCCCCAATTTTTGGCTTGGCTCCTTCTTTTGGTGTTCACCTCCCCTCCATGTAATTCGCGGCTTCTTGAGCAGCCTTCCACTTATCCAGACTCAGCGTGCTAAACAGATACCGCGGCTTCCGGCTGCCATCCGCTCCTACAACACGATGGGGGATGCGTTTCTGGCGAATGTACTTGCGCAGCGTGTGCTCGCTGAGATTGAGATAGTCGCAGGCCTCAGTGAACGTCAGTGTCTGGTCAGCTTGAACGGCCATTTCCTCACGCAGAATGCGTATTGCAGCTGCTACTTCCTCCGCGACAATGGCACGGATTGCGGCGTCCAGGGATTGGGTCATGGTGTGACTCCTTTCTGTCGAATGGAATAAGTAAGATGCGAAGGACTGACCTGTCTTACTTGTTCATGCTATTCGGACACAGCTAACATTATATCGCGGTCCTTGGCGACGAGAAACGGGACTTTATCAACCAACATCAAATTGATTTAGGTTTAAAAAACGCCGCTGTTCTCTATCTTTGGACCGAAAAAGGGGCGTGGATGCACGCAAATTGCTGACGAGGCCGGTCCACATATGGAATGTTGGTCGACGATTATTACAAAGTCAGGTAGATGGCTGTCAGAACCTACAAATACCGCATGAGGGGCAGAGAGTCAGTTATGGCACTGAATAAAAATAGCGGTGCCGATAAGTATCGGCACTCGGTCACAGTAAGTCATTACTACTCCCTCGGTGGCTTCGGTTAGCGGGGTTTTCTATTTTCCCAAGCGTTTGGGAATTTATAAAATAAATATATGTAATAAAAGTAGGATTCTCGGCTATCTACGTTGAAATTGTGGTTGAGGTGATAGGGATGGCCGTTAAAAACCGACTCAAGGAAATCCGTCATGACCATCGGATGAACCAAGTGGAGTTTGCCGAGCACATCGGCATTAACAGGACTTTGTATAATCGGTGGGAGCGGCAGAAGACGCAGCCGGAACTTGAAACAGTGCTTAAGCTTTCCAAACTGTTAAATAAGACGGTCGAGGAGATCGTATTTCTGGATGAGTAGTGTTTCTTTTTGTACACAAAATGTATCTTAGTCGGCAACTTTTGCAAATAACCGCATACACTGTATCATCACCAACAAAAGGAGATGGTACAGATGGAGAAGCAAACCGTTTACCGCATCCGCTACACGCTCGACGGCCGTCCAAAGGCAGTGTACGCCACGCAGGAGCGGGTGCATGATCCGAGGATGCAAACCCTCGCTGCGTGTTACGTGGTCGCGCTCGGGGCGCTGGCGTGTGTAGGATGGTGGTTACTTTGGACTTGAGCGACAGCCCAATCATTTGCCGGATCGCCCAACTGCGGGTTGTCCAAAAGGCACGGGGGCTCGATCCGGTCCAACTGCAGGAGCTTAAGCTGTGTCTAGACTGGATCGTCAACTACTGCTGGCGGCAGGCGCTGCTCAAGAATCAAGCGTTGAAGGCCAGCATGACTAATGACGTGGACTGGCTGCATGAGCTCTGTCGTGATCTGGATGGCAGCACAACAAAAAAGCCGGGCCGCTTGGGCACCGACTAAAGAAGACGCTTCTATTATATGCGTCCGTCCCCCGGGTGATTCTCGGGGACGGCGTGAGGCATGGCAACGGGTTCCCACGTCGCATAAGCTCACCCGGATAGATGGGGCATGTACAAATTTGGTGGTCAAATGGTGGGCAATGTGAGAAAATGCTGTGTTAATGATGGGGAGGAGATAGAAAAAAACCGCTCCCCACAAGGGATGAGCGGATCGAAGTTTTTGGGACCCCTTGCGGGGCCCCTCATGGGAGAGGAGAAACCGGACGAAGAGCTTATGGGGAAACGTAAGTCTTCTCCGCGGTTGTCTACGACATTGTTCATGTCGATAGCTTCATTGTTGACGCCAAGTTGGGTTCTTATACATAGGGCGGAAAAATTTTGTGAACGGTCAAACGATTGTGGTACGATAGCAGCAGGAATTCGCAGGAACGAGGGACGACGACGTTGAGAGTCATATCGGGATCGGCGCGAGGCCGAACGTTGAAGCCGGTGCCCGGCATGGGGACGCGGCCGACGACGGATAAAGTGAAGGAAGCGATTTTCAGCATGATCGGCCCTTATTTCGACGGCGGGATGGCGCTCGATTTGTTCGCCGGCACGGGCGGCCTTGGCATCGAAGCGCTCAGCCGGGGGATGGAGCGGGCCGTGTTCATCGACGCCGACAAACGCGCGGTCGAGATCGTGCAGCTCAACCTGCAGGCGGCGCGGCTCGCCGAGCAGGCGGAGGTGTATCGCAACGACGCCGAGCGGGCGATCAAGGTGCTGGCGAAGAAACCGGACACCCGCTTCCGGCTGGTGTTTCTTGACCCGCCCTACAAGCTCAGGGATATCGAGAAGCTGGTTGGATTGCTTCAATCGCTGCAGCTGCTGGAGCCGGAGGCGACGATTCTCGTCGAGCATGAGGCGGATTACAACTGCGCCGAGCAAATTGGAGACGCGGTTTGTACGAGACGGGCGCAATACGGCGAAACAGCGGTTTCTATTTATAAGTTGAAGCTTGAAGAAGAAGTTGCAGAAGAGGAGGCGGGGCACCATGAGCAAAATCAAACATGACTACACGGTCGCCGTTTGTCCGGGAAGCTTCGATCCGGTAACGAACGGGCACCTCGACATCATTAGCCGGGCTGCCGGCATTTTCGACAAAGTGATCGTCGCCATCGCGACGAACAGCTCGAAGCAGCCTCTGTTCAACTTGGAAGAGCGAACGGGGCTGCTGCGGGAAGTGACGGGCCATCTGCCGAATGTCGAAATCGACAGCATCAGCGGACTGCTCATCAATTATATGGAAGCCAAACAGGCGCATGTGATCGTGAAAGGGCTGCGGGCGGTATCCGATTTCGAATACGAGCTGCAGATGGCGTCGCTCAATCACAAGCTGAACGCCAAGATCGAGACGTTCTTCATGATGACGCATCCGAAGTTTTCTTACCTCAGCTCCAGTATTGTAAAGGAGATTGCGAAGTACAACGGTCCCGTGGAGGATCTTGTTCCGGATATCGTGGAGTCGGCATTGAAGCGGAAATTCGGCGGGGCGGCTAGCTCAGCCGCTCCGTCGAAGCCGACACCAGCCGGCGAATAAGGGCGATCGCGCCGGACAAAACGAACAGCGTGAGCAGCAGGAGGGCAAATTGCTCCAGCCTGCCGGGAAAGGCGGTCCAGCCGCTCCATGCCTCCGTAGCTATGGATGTCTTACCGCTTACGGGGAGATCGAATGCCGGCGGCATGGCTGCCGGGAATGACAGGAAGCTGGGCCGGGCGCGAGCCAGCATCGTCTGTAGCGGATTCCACAGCGCGAGCGTCGAGCCGAATGCCAGCCCGCCATGCAGCAGGCGATGCACGAGGAACGGCCAATAGCGCAGATCGGTGTGGCGAACGAGACTTTGCACTTGTAGATGATGGGACAGCCCGCTCCAGCCGAGTGCGAGGCCGATCAGCGCCGCTTGCCAAGGCATGCCGGCACCGCCAGGATTGAATTGGCTGAACGCGTATGTGCCCAGATGGACTTCCAGGATGCTCGGAATCCAGTCGGGGGCTGCGGCACCGTTATAGCCGAACAGCCGAATGACCAAGCCTAGCGCTGCATTGAAGGCAGGAGCGGCAAGCGACAGCTGCAAGGCGTGCATGACGACGGAGAACATCATGATGACGCCGCCGATCGCGAGCAGCGTCTGGATCGCGCCGGATACGGCGTCGCCCAGCAGCTTGCCGAACGTGCGACCGTCCTGGAGACGCGCTTCGTGCATTTCCCGGAAAAACTTAACGAGAAGCGGCATCCTAACAACAGTGTAAGCTGCTGACTTTAGCGGGAGTTGCAGCCGGGACTCCTCTTTACGCGCGAAGCGCATGACGATGGCGGCGACGAACGCCGAGCCATAATGAATGACGGCGATCGCGGTTCCCGTCGCCGGGTGGTGAAGGAACCCTGCGCCGATCACGCTCAGGATGAGGAAAGGGCTGCTCATGTGCGACATGCCCAGCAGTCGCTCGCCCTGCTCCCGGGTGACCGCTCCGTCGCTGCGCAGCTTGCCCGCGATCTGGGCGCCGGCCGGCCCGCCGGCGAGGCCGCCCATCGCCAGCGCGAGACCGCCGGCTCCCGGCAGGCGGAACAGCACCCGCATGAGCGGATCGAGCAGCACGCCGACGCTCCGCGCCAAGCCGAGGCCGATCATCAGCTCGGCGACGATGAGGAACGGCAGCAGCGCGGGGAAGACGACGTTCCACCAAAGCGACAATCCGCCAAGCGATGATTGAAACGCCCGATCGGGAAACAATAGGATGGAGAGCACGAAGAGAGCCGTCAGGGCGGCGAGCAGTACGGTGAACGACCGGCTCTGCGTATGGAAGATGCCGCTGGGCATACGATGACCACCTTCAGAATAGAGTAAGTGGTACAAGTTTACGCGGGAGCAACACGGATTAGACCAAGCGCGGTCGGCCTGACAGGCGCCAGGAGGACAAGAAAAATGAATGAAGGCTATACGGGCGGGAGAATGGGAGCCCGGCGGACCGGAGACCGTGACCGGGCATTGCGCGGTTTCCTGCTGTCGTTCGGCGTCACCTTGGTCGTGCTATACGGCTTGTACGTCATTCAAGTACCTTACTACATTTACCAGCCGGGCTCCGCAGAGAGCATCAAGCCGATGGTCAAGGTCGTACAGGCGGATACCGAGGAAAAAGGCGCGTTTATGCTGACGACGGTCGCCTTGATTCCGCGAACGAGCATCCTCGGCTACTTGTTAGCTATCTGGAATCCGAACATGGAAGTGCAACGCAAGCGGGACGTCCTGCACGGACAGACCGAGCAGCAGTTCATGCAGCGCCAGGAAATCGTTATGCTCGAATCGCAGAGCAGCGCCATCCAGGCCGCCTACAAAAAAGCGAACATTCCGTTCCAGATCAAGAGCATGGGCGCCTATGTGACGGAGACGAAAAAAGGACTTCCTGCCGACCAGGTGCTGAAGCCGGGCGATACGATCATCCAGGCGGACGGCTTGGCCGTCGGCGGCATTAAGGAGCTGCAGGCGATCTTGACCGCCAAGAAGGTCGGCGATACGGTCAGCTTGGTTGTGAAACGCGGCGCCGAGGAGCTGACGTACCCGATTGTCTTGGCCGACGTTTCCGCCCGGCTCGCATCGCCGTCCCCATCGCCGGGCGGCGAGTCCGGACCACGGCCCGGCATCGGCGTGACGACTGCCGATCTGCGTTCTACGGTGCCGGATCAAGCGGACAAGAAGGTCGAGATTCAAGCCGGCGAAATCGGCGGTCCTTCGGCAGGTCTTATGTTCTCGCTCGAGATCTACAACCAGCTGACGGTCGGCGACCTGAGCAAAGGCTATCGAATCGCAGGCACCGGCACGATCGACGCCAGCGGCAACGTATGCTCGATCGGCGGGATCCAGCACAAGATCGTCGCCGCCGAGCGGGAAGGCACCGAGCTGTTCTTCGCGCCGAAGGACCGCAAGGCGGGCGAATGCGGCTTGGCCGGAGATGTGGCGAATTATACGGATGCCGCAGACAAAGCCAAGCAGATCAAATCGGCAATGAAGGTCGTGCCGGTCGGCTCGCTGGAGGAAGCGTTGCAGGTTTTGGCGGGATTGCCGGAAAAATCCTCTTGACGGCTCGGGCGAAAAAGCGTTTGCGAACGGTTGACAAAATAGGCGTAATCTCGATATAATTACTTTTGTTTGTTTGGGGTGAGGTAACTATGATAGTGAATGTCCGTGACTTGTGTGCCAAGAACGGCCGGATCGATTGGTCGGGACGCATCGAGATGCCGTTTCTGACGTCGGGACGCCGGGATATTGTACATGCAGAGCCGTTGCAGGCGGCGATTCATGCCGCAGCCGCAGCCGAGCTCGTCGAGGTTGCCGGCATGCTGACTTTGCCGGTCGAGATGGTTTGCTCGCGTTGCTTGACGTCCTATTGCCAGACGCTGAAGCTGCCGTTCCGGGAATGGTTTACCCAGGATGCGGAACAGGTGGATGAAGAGGATGAGCATATGCACTTGGCCGTCGAAGACAAGATCGACTTGATGCCTTTCTTCGAGGAGACCGCGCAGCTCGGACTTCCGTATGTTCCGCTTTGCGAGGAGGATTGCAAGGGACTTGACCCGGAGACGGGCTTGAACCTGAACATTCATCCGGCTAAGCCTGCGGAAGCGCGAATCGATCCTCGGTTGGAAGTGCTCGCCCAATATTTTGAGAAACAGAAGAAGCAAGAGTAGACTCGTTTAAGGAGGTGGGAATCATGGCAGTTCCTTTTAGAAAAATTTCCAAAACCCGCCGCGACAAGCGTCGTACGCATTTCAAGCTGGTAGTACCGGGTATGGTTAAATGCGACAACTGCGGTGAACTGAAGCTGGCTCACCGGGTTTGCAAAGTTTGCGGATCCTACAAAGGCAGAGAAATCGTAAAACAATAAGATTTCGTGCGCAGGAGAGCACTTCACAATCGGTGGGGTGCTTTTTTGTTTGCGCAATCGGGACGGCCGCCCTTTCCTTTTCGGAGGGAATTATATATACTGATTTGGTACCTGGTAACAAAGGTTGCTGCTACATACCGACAACGCATGTCCGTGCGCTTCGAGAAAGAGGAGGTGGCCGTCATCGAACGGATGCCTAAGCGTCAACGCCAGCAGCAGCTGGCTCGAGAAATCGAAGACAATCCTTTCGTAACCGACGAGGAGCTGACCCGGAAGTTCAAGGTCAGCATTCAGACGATCCGGCTCGACCGGCTGGAGCTCGGCATTCCGGAGCTGCGGGAACGGATGAAGCTGATGGCCGAACGGTCTTACGACCAGATTCAGTCAATGCCGCTCCATGAGGTGATCGGGGATATCATCGATTTGCAGCTCGACAAGAGCGGCATCTCGATTTTCGAGATCCGGGAGGAGCATGTGTTTTCCCGAACGAAGATCGCGCGCGGCCACCATATTTTCTCGCAGGCGAACTCGCTCGCCATTGCGGTCATCAACAATGAGAAGGCTTTGACCGCTTCCGCGGACATTCGGTTTATTCGACCGGTTCGGTTATGGGAGAAATGTATCGCCAAAGCTTATGTCAGATCCATTTCCGGGCAAAAAGGGAAAGCCAAAGTGGAAGTTTTCACATACGTGGGCGAAGAGATGGTATTCCAGGGCAATTTCCTGATCTACCGGTTCGCCAAAGAAATGACAGGTGAGGAGTGATCGCATGCGGATCGCAATTGACGCCATGGGTGGCGATCACGCTCCGCAGGTAGTCGTCGAGGGAGCGCTGCTCGCGGCTGCCGAATGGAGTGACGTACAGCTCGTTCTAGTAGGGGATCAGCCTCGCATGGAGCAGCTTCTCGCGGGGCGCCGGCTACCGGCGAACGTCACGCTGCACCATGCGGCGGATGCGATCGGACCGGAGGAAGAGCCGGTCAAGGCGGTGCGCCGCAAGAAGGACGCGTCCATGGTCGTGGCCGGACGGCTCGTACGGGAAGGGCAGGCGGATGCGATGATCTCCGCGGGCAATACCGGCGCGCTGATGACGACCGGCTTGCTGATCGTGGGGCGCATCCCCGGCATCGAGCGCCCGGCGCTCGCGCCGATGCTGCCTACGATGGACGGCAAGGGTGTGCTTGCGCTCGACCTGGGGGCGAACATGGACGCCACGCCGGATAATTTGCTGCAATATGCGATTATGGGCAGCGTCTATCGCCGGCAGGTGCATGGAATAGCCAAGCCTCGCATAGCATTGCTCAATGTAGGCAGCGAAGCGATGAAGGGCAACGAGCTTACGAAGCACGCCTACCCGTTGCTGGAGCAGGCGCCGATTCAATTTATCGGCAATGTGGAGGCGCGGGACGTGCTGAACGCGGATTGCGACGTCATTGTGTGCGACGGCTTCGTCGGCAATATCCTGCTGAAGGCGATGGAAGGCACGGCAGGGGCGATCTTCTCGGCATTGAAGTCGGAGTTTACGCGGTCGACGCTGTCCAAGCTCGCCGCGGCGATTCTGAAGCCCGGGCTGTCGCGGTTCAAGAAGAAGCTCGACTACTCCGAGCATGGAGCCGCTCCGCTGCTCGGAATCAACGGGCTTGTCCTGAAGAGCCACGGCTCCTCGGACGCCAAAGCGATCAAGAACGGCGTGCGCCAGGCTCGGATCGCGATCAGCAATCATCTGGTTCAAATGATAGCAACGGAAATCAGCGGGAAGAAAGAGGAGTAGAACATGATTGGGAAGCCGGTTGGCATTTGGGGAACGGGGATGTACGTTCCCGAACGCGTCCTGAGCAACGCGGAGCTGGAGAAGATGGTGGACACGAACGACGAGTGGATCGTCACGCGCACAGGGATCAAGGAGCGGCGCATCGCCTCGGCGGAGCAGGCTTCGTCCGACTTGGCTTACCACGCCTCGGTGGAGGCGCTCGCCAACGCAGGAATAACCGCCGAAGATCTGGATCTGATCATCGTGGCGACGATAACGCCGGATATGGCGTTTCCTTCGACGTCTTGCATATTGCAGGATAAGCTCGGGGCCAAGAAAGCAGCGGCGTTCGACTTGTCGGCGGCTTGCTCGGGCTTCATCTACGGGCTCGCCAATGCCGCGAATTTCATCGCGACCGGCATTTACAAGCATGTGCTCGTCGTCGGCACCGAATGCCTGTCCAAAATAACGGATTATACCGACCGCAACACTTGCATCCTGTTCGGCGACGGAGCAGGCGCTGTCGTACTGGGCGAAGTCGAAGAAGGCAGGGGCTTCCGCTCGTTCGAGCTCGGCGCGGACGGCTCCGGAGGACCGCTTCTGACGGCGGCCGGCGGCGGGTCGCGCAATCCGATCAGTCAGGAAGTGCTGGAAAGCAAGAAGCAATTCATCTACATGGCGGGCAAGGAAGTGTTCAAGTTCGCCGTCAAGATTATGGGCAGCGCCGGAGAAGAAGCGCTCCGCAAGGCGGGGCTCGACAAAACCGATATCGACCTGCTCGTGCCGCATCAGGCGAATTTCCGCATCATCCAGTCGTCGCTGGAGCGATTGTCGCTGCCGGAAGACAAGTGCATGATCAACTTGAACAAGTACGGCAACATGTCGGCGGCTTCCATCCCGGTCGCTCTTGCAGAAGCGAACAAGGAAGGCCGGATCAAGCCGGGCGACACGCTGCTGCTCGTCGGCTTCGGCGGCGGCTTGACTTGGGGCGCGACGGTGCTCGTCTGGTAATCGACGAACGAACACCGGGGAAGCGGGTGAACGCTCAACGACATGGGAAAGGGGAATGGATACAAGATGGGCAAAATCGCATTTGTATTCCCGGGCCAAGGCGCGCAAGCGGTAGGCATGGGAATGGACGTCTATGAGAAATATCCGGAGGCGAAGGCGGTATTCGATCGGGTGGACGAGGTGCTAGGCTTCTCGCTGTCGACGATCGCCTTTCAAGGACCGGATTCCGAGCTGAAGAAAACCGCCAATACGCAGCCAGCGCTGCTGACCGCGAGTGTCGCGCTGTACGAGACATTCCGCAGCCAAGGCGTGAAGCCGGACTATGTGGCCGGGCACAGCCTTGGCGAGTATAGCGCACTTGTCGTAGCCGGCGTGCTCTCGCTCGAGGATGCGGTTCGCACCGTGCGTGCGCGCGGCGAATTCATGGAGCAGGCGGTGCCGGGCGGCACCGGCGCGATGGCGGCCGTACTCGGCGCGGAGCGCGAGCAGCTGGACAAGCTGTGCCGCGACATCTCGGCGGCGGGCACGCCGGTTGAGATGGCCAACGTGAACTGCCCCGGCCAGATCGTTGTATCCGGTTCGGCGGCCGGTGTACAAGCCGTCGTCGAGCGCGGCAAGGAATCCGGCGCCAAGCGGGTTATCCCGCTTGAGGTGAGCGGTCCGTTCCACTCGTCGCTCATGAAGCCTGCGGCCGATCGGCTGGCCGGTATGCTGGCCGGAATCGAGCTTCGCGACGCTGGGATCCCTGTAGTCGCTAACGTTACGGCGCAGCCGGTTCAAGCGGCGGACGACATCCGCCGACTGCTCGTCGAGCAAGTCTGCGCTCCGGTACTATGGGAAGACAGTGTTGCCTGGCTGATCTCGCAAGGCGTGGATACGTTCGTGGAGATCGGCTCGGGCTCCGTGCTCAGCGGCTTGATCAAGAAGATCGACAAATCCGTACGCGTCTTCACGTTGAATAACGAGGAAGCGATCGTCAAGTTTGCGGCCGACTATTCGGCTACGGTCTAAACGAGAATTCAACTTCAGAGAGAGGGAGGAATTAGGATGAGCAATGCTACGCAATCGTTGCAAGGCAAGACGGCGCTGGTGACCGGCGCATCCCGCGGCATCGGCCGCGCGATCGCGATCGCGCTGGCGGAGGCAGGCGCCGATGTGGCAGTCAACTACGCGGGCAGCGAGCAAGCCGCCGCCGATGTCGTGGCGCATATCGAGTCTCTGGGCCGCCGCGCGTTCAAGGTGAAAGCCGACGTCGCCTCTTCCGAGCAAGTAGAGGACATGGTCAAGCAAGTGCTCGACCGGTTCGAGCGGCTCGACATCTTGGTGAACAATGCCGGCATAACCCGCGACAACCTCATCATGCGAATGAAAGAGGAAGAGTTTGACCAAGTTATTAATACGAACTTGAAGGGCGTTTTTAACTGCATCAAGGCGGTTACCCGTCCGATGATGAAGCAGCGCTCCGGTCGCATCATCAACATCTCCTCGGTTGTAGGCGTGCTGGGCAACGCGGGTCAGGCGAACTACGTCGCCGCCAAAGCCGGCGTTATCGGCTTGACCAAGTCTACCGCTCGCGAGCTCGCCTCGCGCAATATTACGGTCAACGCCGTAGCGCCAGGCTACATCGTGACGGACATGACCGACAAGCTGTCGCCGGACATGCAGACGCAGCTGCTGTCGCAAATCCCGCTCAGCCGTCTCGGCCAGCCGGAGGATATCGCGCGCGTCGTTCGTTTCCTGGCGTCCGACGAGGCCGTTTACATGACCGGCCAGACGCTTCATGTCGACGGAGGCATGTACATGTAGCGTATCCTGTCGCACCTCGCCCCCCGTCCGATTTTCGCATAAGAATCTCGCGGAGCCGGTGTGGGACGGGTCTGGCATTTTACTAGCAATTCTCGTATAATACCCTAGAGGAGGTGAACCGGATGTCCGATGTTTTGGATCGAGTTAAGAAGATTGTAGTGGACCGCCTTGGGGTTGAAGAAAGCGAAGTGACCCTCGAAGCGTCCTTCAAAGACGATTTAGGTGCTGATTCTCTCGACGTAGTTGAGTTGGTAATGGAATTGGAAGATGAGTTTGATTTGGAAATTTCAGACGAAGATGCCGAGAAAATTACCTCAGTGGGAGAAGTTGTTGATTACATAAAGGCTCAAGCCTAAGGAGCATTCCTTTTTCGAAGACGCCTGTCGGCGCGTCCTTCTCGCAGGGCGCCGCCGATCGGCGTTTTCGAAGAGAATGGACTGCTGCGGAAGGGCCTTTTGTCCAGTCCCGTTGAACCAACGGGACTTCTCTCCATTATGCACCCGGCGCCTATACGAGGCTCTTGATTGTCTTGCCTATGAACGATAAGCCCGTACGGGTCGAACCGTGCGATCACTAATAGAATTCAGGTTTCGTGTCGGAGAGGTGGAATACAATGAAACGAAGAGTAGTGATTACGGGGATGGGCGTCATGACGTCACTCGGCCATGAACTGGATACGTTTTGGAACAATCTGATGGCCGGCAAATCCGGAGTATCTCTGGTCGAAGCGTTTGATGTAAGCGACTACCCGACGAGAATCGCCGCCGAGATCAAGGATTTCAATCCCGAGAATTACATGGACCGCAAAGAAGCGAGAAAGATGGACCGCTTCGTTCAGTTTGCCGTTGCCGCAAGTCATTCGGCGCTGAAGGACGCGAATTTGAATATAGAAACCGATATGGATCCGGAACGGGCAGGCGTCTATATCGGCTCCGGCATCGGCGGATTGGGCACTTGGGAAGACCAGCACAACGTACTGCTGGAGAAAGGGCCTAAGCGCGTCAGCCCGTTCTTCATCCCGATGATGATCGCGAACATGGCTTCCGGTCAAGTTTCGATGCAGACAGGCGCGAAGGGACCGAACAGCACGGCGGTAACCGCCTGTGCGACGGGAACCCACTCGATCGGCGATTCGTACAAGCTGATCCAGCGCGGGGATGCCGAGGTCATGATATGCGGCGGCGCCGAGGCGACGATCCGTCCTACGGGGATGGCCGGCTTCTGTGCGCTGCGGGCGATGTCGACCCGCAACGAAGAGCCGGACAAGGCGAGTCGTCCGTTCGATACGGGCCGCGACGGCTTCGTGATGGGCGAAGGCTCCGGCATTCTGATTCTCGAGGAGCTCGAGCATGCCCGGACTCGCGGCGCCCGCATCTATGGCGAAGTGATCGGCTACGGGATGAGCGGCGACGCATACCATATGACCGATCCGGATCCGGCGGGTGCAGCTCGCTGTATGGCGAAGGCGCTCAAGGACGCCGGCATTGCGCCCGAGGAAGTGGACTACATCAACGCGCACGGCACATCGACGCCGGTAGGCGACCGCTCGGAGACGACGGCGATTAAGAGTGCCTTCGGCGATCATGCCTACAAGCTGGCTGTCAGCTCGACGAAGTCGATGACCGGCCATTTGCTCGGCGCCGCCGGTGGCGTGGAGGCCGTTATCTCCGGTCTGACGCTGACGTACGGCCGGATTGCACCGACGATCAACCTGGTCGATCAGGATCCGGAATGCGACCTCGACTATGTGCCGAACGTAGCCCGCGAAGCGAACGTCAAGATCGCGATGTCGAACTCGTTCGGGTTCGGCGGCCATAACGCCACGATTATCTTGAAGAAGTACGAGGCATAAAGATTCGCCGGTTGTCGGAACCTAGAACGAACAAGTTTAGGCGGTGAATCGGTTGAAAGAGTTGCAGCAGCTACAAAAAGAGCTGAACGTCCCGTTTCGCAAGGAACAGCTGCTGAAGCAGGCGTTCACCCATTCCTCCTACGTCAACGAGCAGCGTTCGGCCGGTCTCGAGGACAACGAGCGGCTGGAATACTTGGGCGATGCGGTGCTGGAGCTCAGCGTGTCCGAGTTTCTGTTCCGCAGCCACCCGGGCCGTACGGAGGGGGAGCTGACCAAGCTTCGCGCGGCGATCGTCTGCGAGCCTTCGCTGATGGGATTCGCGGAGAAGCTGAACTTCGGCGCCTACATGTTCCTCGGCAAAGGGGAGGAGCTGACCGGCGGCCGCTCCCGTCCGGCGATGCTGGCCGACGTGTTCGAAGCGTTCATCGGCGCGCTATATCTCGACCAAGGGCTGGAGGCAGTGCGGCGGTTTTTGCAGCAGCATGTGTTCAGCCAGCTGGAGGTCGAGACGAAGCTGTCGATGACGGATTACAAGACGCAGCTGCAGGAGCATACACAGCATCACGCAATGGGTACGCTCGAGTATCGGATCGTGGACGAGAAAGGGCCTGCGCATGAGCGCCAGTTCGTCTCCGAGGTGCGCATGGATGGCGTTGTGCTCGGTCAAGGCACGGGCCGATCCAAGAAGGAAGCGGAGCAGCAGGCGGCCGCGCAGGCGCTGACCGCGCTGAACGTGAGGGAATAACGTAAGAGCCGGGAAGAAGAGCAGAGCGATCTGCTCTTCTTTTGTGCGTCTTAAGCCTCTAAGCAGAGTATGGCCCCGATGTGCTATAATCAAGGGTAACCATTTGCAACATTGGCAAAGGTTTGGGAACATCACGATTGCCTCTATTTATGGTCATGACCAAGTGTTGGGGTGAAAATATGTATTTGAAGCGGTTGGAGCTGGCGGGATTCAAATCGTTCGCCGACAAAACCGAATTGGAGTTTGTGCAAGGCATCACGGCGGTCGTCGGCCCAAACGGAAGCGGCAAGAGCAATATCTCCGACTCGATCCGCTGGGTGCTCGGCGAGCAGAGCGCGAGGTCGCTGCGCGGCGGCAAGATGGAGGACATCATCTTCGCCGGCAGCGATTCGCGCAAAGCCGTCAACTACGGCGAAGTGTCCTTGACGCTGGATAATAGCGACGAGGCGCTTTCGCTCGACTTTCATGAGGTGACAGTGACGCGCCGCATCCACAGAAGCGGAGACAGCGAATATTTTATCAACAAGCAAGCCTGCCGACTGAGGGACATCACCGAGCTGTTCATGGACACCGGAATCGGGAAAGAAGCCTATTCCATCATCGGACAAGGCCGGATTGAGGAAATTCTAAGCACCCGGTCGGAGGATCGACGCGGCATTTTCGAGGAAGCGTCCGGCATCGTCAAGTACAAGTCGCGCAAGAAGGAAGCGGAGAAGAAGCTGGCCGAGACGGAGCATAACCTGCTGCGCATCCACGACCTCGTGTCGGAGCTGGAGGATCAGCTGGACCCGCTGAAGGACCAATCGGAAAAAGCGGTGCAGTACAAGCAGCTGAAGGAAAAGCTGAAAGTCGGCGAAGTATCGCTCTACGTCCACCAGATAGAAACGATTCACAAAACTTGGAGCGAAGAAAGCGCCAAGCTGAAGGAGCTACATAATCGCGAGCTGGAGCTGAACGCAGTCGTAAGCCTGCACGATGCCCAGTTGGAGAAGGACCGGCTCGCCATTCGCAAGCTGGAGGATGAGATCGAGCAGCTGCACGAAACGATTCTACGGCTGAGCGAAGAGTATGAGAAATGCGAGGGACAGGGCGAGGTGCTGAAGGAACGAAACAGCAACTTGACCCGCAACCGTTATCAGCTGGATCAGACGACCCGGCAGCAACGAGCGCGCATGGACGAGAAACGAACCGAGAACGCCGGCTACCGGGAGAAGACGAGCCGTTTGCAGCAAGAAATCGCAGCTCTGACCGAGACGCTGGTGGCGGAGGAAGATCGGCTGCTTGGGGTTGCAGGCGGGGTGAGCAGTGCCGAAGAGGAACGGCTCAAGGCGGAGCTGCTCGAGACGCTGAATCGGATGGCCCAGTACCGCAATGAAATCCGCTACTCCGACCAGCATGTCGAATCGCTGGAACGGCGTCTGGAGCGGATGGGCGAGGACGAGGCGAAATGGGCGACGCAATCGCAGGAGCTGGGAGCGAAGCGGCAGTCGATGGAGGCGGAGGCCGATCAATTGGCGGGGCGCCTCGATGCAGGGCGCAACCGCTACATCGCGCTTAGCCAGGAGCAGAAGGCGAAGCAGGATTTGCTCGCCGAGCTGACCGGCACAGTGCGCAAGTGGGAGCAGAAGATCGACGCGCTTACATCCCGACGCGATACGATGCGCGAGATGCAGAACGATTACGACGGGTTCGCGCATGGCGTGCGAGAAGTGTTGAAGGCGAAAAACCGGCACGACGGCTTAAGAGGGATTCATGGCGCCATAGCAGAGCTTGTGCATGTGCCCGCAGAAGTCGAAATTGCGATCGAAACAGCGCTTGGCGGCGCCTTGCAGAACATCGTCGTGGAAAACGAGGCGCTCGGCCGTGAAGCGATTTCGTTCCTGAAGCGGCGACAGCTGGGACGGGCCACGTTCCTGCCGCTCGACGTTATTCGCGGCCGTTCGGTGCCGGATCATGAGCGAGGCGGGCTGTCGCAGCTGAACGGCTACATCGGCATCGCCGCAGACTTGATCCGTTACGACGACTTGTACCGCAACATTGTGGGCAGCTTGCTCGGTAACGTCATCGTCTCCAAAAATCTGGAGGATGCGAACCGAATCGCCGCGCGTTGCCAGTACCGCTATAGGGTCGTCACGCTTGAGGGCGACGTCGTCAACCCGGGCGGCTCGATGACCGGCGGCAGCTTGCAGAAGAAGACGACGAGCCTGCTGAGCCGCCAACGGCAGATCGAGGAGCTCGAGCAGGAAGTGAAAACGTCCGAAGCCCAGCTTGCCGATCTTAGGGGCAAATACGAGCGGCTGCGGCGCGAGCTGGACACCGGCTCCAAGGAGCTGGAGACGCTCCGCGAGGAGAGCGAGCGGCTGCGCATCGAGGAGCAGCGCGTCCGCAGCGGACTGCAGGCGCTGCAGGGCGAGCTGAAGAACGCCGAGGATCATCTCGCGCTCTATTCGCAGGACTTGGGCTCGCTTGCAGGCGAGAAGGCTGATTTCAGCAAGAAGCGGGAGCAGTCAGTTGTCGCGCTGGTGGAAGCCGAGGCGCAGGAAGTGTCACTGCAGCAAGCGATCCGCGAGGCCGAGCTGTCGCGCAAGACGAAGGAATCCGCCAAGGAGGAGCTTCAGACCCAACTGACGACGCTCAAGGTCAAGATCGCATCGAGCACGCAGGAGAAGCAGTCGTTGGACGAGCAGCTCGAACGGTTCGAAGAGGATCTCGCGAATCTGCAGCGAGAATGCGTTACGAACGAGCGGATGCTCGCTCAGCTAGACGAGGACATTCGCATGAACGAGCAGCAAACTGTTCTCCAGATCGAGCAGCTGAATGACCTCCGCCTGAAGAAGAACCAATCGACCGATGCGATCGAATTCAAGCGCGCGGAACGGACGAGCGGGCTGCAGCACCTAGAGCGCGAGGAGAACAAAACCCGCGAGCAGCGGACGCTGCTCAAGCAGGTGGAGGATCAAATCCGCCAAACCGACATTCGCGTCAACCGGCTCGATGTGGAGCTGGAGAGCCTCTTGAAGAAGCTGGCGGAAGATTACGAGATGAGCTTCGAGCTGGCCAAGGAGCGCTATCCCGTCCCGGAGGATATCATCGGCATGCAGAACGAGGTGCGTGAGCTGAAACGCCGTATCGCATCGCTCGGCGACGTCAATCTCGGCGCAATCGAAGAATACCAGCGGGTGAAAGAGCGTTACGATTTCCTCTTTGGGCAGAAGCAGGACCTGATTGAGGCGAAAACGACGCTGTATCAGGTCATCCGCGAGATGAACGAGGAAATGTCCAAGCGCTTCCGCGCGACATTCGAAGCGATCCGCGCCCAATTCGTCGTCGTCTTCGCCAAGCTGTTCGGCGGCGGACGCGCGGACTTGATTCTCTCGGATCCGACGCAGCTGCTCGATACGGGCATCGAGATCGTCGCCCAGCCTCCCGGCAAGAAGCTGCAAAACCTGCAGCTGCTGTCGGGCGGCGAGCGCGCGCTCACGGCGATGGCGCTGCTGTTCGCCATTCTGCGCGTGAAGCCGGTACCGTTCTGCGTGCTCGACGAAGTCGAGGCGGCGCTGGATGAAGCGAACGTCACCCGGTTCGCCGACTACTTGCGGGAGTTTGCGGCAGAGACCCAGTTCATCGTCGTCACCCACCGTAAGGGAACAATGGAAGCGGCGGATGTGCTGTACGGCGTTACGATGGAGGAAGGCGGCGTCTCCAAGCTCGTCAGTGTCCGCCTGGAAGAAGACGACGCCATAAGCGCTTAAGAAATGAGACAGTTGCGATAGAGACGGAGGATAAGCAAGATGAGCTTTTTCAAAAAGCTGGTCGACAGCATTGCCGGCAAAACGGAAGCGGTGACGCAGAAGTTCAAGGAAGGGCTGTCCAAGACGCGGAGCGCGTTCGTAGAAAGGGTCGAGGATCTCATCCTGCGGCGCAAAAAAATCGACGAGGAGTTCTATGAGGAGCTCGAGGAAATATTGATCGGCGCCGATGTCGGCATCAACACGGTCGTCAAGCTGATCGATGAGCTTCGCGCGGAAGTGCGCAAGCGCAAGATCGAGCAGGCGGCGGAGCTGCAGCCGATCTTGTCGGAGAAGCTGGTCGGGCTGCTGAAGAGCGAGCAGAACACCGGCATCGCCCGCGCCGAGAGCGGACTGACAGTCATTCTCGTCGTCGGCGTGAACGGCGTAGGCAAGACGACGACGATCGGCAAGCTGGCGCACCGCTACAAACAGCAAGGGTTGGACGTCCTGCTTGCTGCAGGGGACACGTTCCGCGCCGCGGCCATCGATCAGCTCGAGATCTGGGGCAAACGCGTCGGCGTCGACGTCATCAAGCAGCAGCCGGGCTCCGATCCGGCGGCCGTGATGTTCGACGCGATCCAGGCGGCCAAGACGCGCAAGGCGGACATTCTGATCTGCGATACGGCGGGCCGGCTGCAGACGAAGTCGAACCTGATGGACGAGCTGAATAAAATTTACCGCGTCATCGGCCGGGAAATCCCAGGAGCTCCGCACGAGGTACTGCTCGTCATCGACGCGAACACCGGGCAAAACGCGCTCAATCAAGCTAAGATGTTCGGCGAGAAAACCGGCGTAACCGGACTTGTTCTGACGAAGCTCGACAGTACGGCGAAGGGCGGCATCGTCATCGCCATCCGCCAGGAGCTGGATTTGCCCGTCAAGCTAGTCGGACTCGGCGAGAAGATGGACGATCTGCAGGACTTCGATTCCGAGCAGTTTGTGCATGCCTTGTTCTCCGGATTGATTGCCTCGAGCGAAGGGCAGGACCAATCAGCCGAATAAGACCGGGGAAACGTGTCAATGTATTTTACTTGACATCGACATCGACTTTCAGTATGATAGGGAAGTTGATTTTGTTGTAAAGGTATTTTCCTTGACAGAGTATTAGGAGGAAGCGCCGATGTCCGAAGAACGGCTGCTCGCCAAGACGAACCGCATCAACTTGCTGTTTGACTTTTACGGCCGGCTGTTGACCGACAAGCAGCGCACGTTTCTTTCTTATTATTTCCACGAGGATTTCTCGCTCGGCGAGATTGCAAGCGAGTTCGAAATTAGCCGCCAGGCTGTGTACGAGCATATCAAGCGGGCTGAGATTACGCTTGAGGAGCTGGAGACGAAGCTGGAGCTGCTCGCCAAGCACGAGGAGCGCGGGAAGCTGATCTCGCAGCTCGAGTCGCTGCTGGAAGGCGATTCGGAACGAATGAAGAATGCAATCAAAGACTTGGTCCAACGTATATATAGCATAGATTGAATCTCGAATGGATCCGTGAGATTCCCGGAAGGGAATGGGGGTGTGAATATGGCGTTCGAAGGATTATCGAACCGGCTGCAGAGCGTATTCAGCAAGCTTCGCAACAAGGGCAAGCTGACGGAGGACGATGTCACCGAAGCGATGCGCGAAGTGCGGCTCGCTCTGCTGGAAGCCGACGTCAACTTCAAGGTCGTCAAAGAGTTCGTGGCCAAGGTGAAGGAGAAAGCGATCGGGCAAGAGGTGCTCAAGAGCTTCACCCCCGGGATGCTCGTCATCGACATCGTGAACAAGGAACTGACGGCGCTGATGGGCGGCACGCAGAGCAAGCTCGCGCGCGCGAACAAACCGCCGACGGTGATCATGATGGTCGGCTTGCAAGGGGCGGGGAAAACGACCTCCTCCGCCAAGCTCGCCAAGCTCCTCCAGAAACAGAACCACCGGCCTCTGCTCGTAGCGGGCGACATTTACCGGCCTGCGGCGATCAAGCAGCTGCAGGTGCTCGGCGATCAGCTCAAGGTGCCGGTGTTCACGCTCGGCGACCAGACAAGCCCGGTCGAGATCGCCCGTCAGGCGGTCGAGCATGCCAAGACGAACGGCAACGACTATGTCATTCTCGATACGGCCGGCCGCTTGCACATCGACGAGCAGCTGATGGATGAGCTCGGCAATATCCAGAAGACGACCGAGCCGGATGAGATTCTGCTTGTGGTCGACGCCATGACCGGTCAAGAGTCCGCGAACGTCGCGCAGAGCTTCAACGAGCGGCTGACGCTGACCGGCGTCGTGCTGACGAAGCTCGACAGCGATACTCGAGGCGGTGCCGCATTATCGGTCAAGGCCGTCACCGGCTGCCCGATCAAGTTCGCCACGCTCGGAGAGAAGATCGATGCGCTGGAGCCGTTTTACCCGGATCGGATGGCTTCTCGGATTCTCGGCATGGGCGATATGCTCAGCCTGATCGAGAAAGCGCAGACGAACATCGACAAGGAGAAGGCGGCCGAGATGGAGCGCAAGATGCGCACCGCCGAATTCACCTTCGAGGATTTCCTCGAGCAGATGGAGCAGGTGAAGAAGCTCGGACCGATCGACCAGCTGCTCGATATGCTGCCCGGCGCGAACAAGATGAAGGGCATGAAGGATCTCAAGGTCGACGACAAGCAGATGGGCCGCGTTGTGGCGATCGTCAAGTCGATGACCAAGGAAGAGAAGCAGAAGCCGGAAATTTTGAACGCCAGCCGCCGCAAACGGATCGCAAGCGGCAGCGGAACATCGCTGCAGGAAGTGAACCGGCTGATCAAGCAGTTCGACGACATGCGCAAGATGATGAAGCAATTCTCGTCCATGATGGGTCCCAAAGGCCCGAAGGGCGGTATGAAAGGCATGAAGAACAAGCTCGGCGGCGGCAAAGGGTTCAAGTTTCCTTTCGGCTAACCGAAGTCGGCTTGATCGGCATGCGATAATCGTTTGACATTTTGCAAGGGAGGTGAATTTCAAGATGGCAGTTCGTATTCGTTTGAAGCGTATGGGCGCTCACAAAGCTCCTTTCTATCGCGTAGTCGTATCCGATTCCCGTTCTCCGCGTGACGGACGGTTTATCGAAGAAATCGGCACATACAACCCGGTTGCTACACCAGCAGTTGTTTCTCTGGATGAAGAGAAAGCTCTGAAGTGGCTGCAAACCGGCGCGCAAGCGTCCGATACCGTGCGGAACCTGTTCAGCAAAGCCGGCATCATGACTAAGTTCCACGAGAGCAAACTCCAGAAGTAATTTTTCTGATTCGGAGGTATCGTCATGAAGGACCTTATCACCGTTTTGGCTAAGGCTTTGGTGGATCATCCCGAAGATGTTGTCGTGAGCGAAGTGGAAGAGAAGGACGAGATTACTTACCGGTTGGCTGTGCACCCGTCCGACGTGGGCAAAGTCATAGGCAAGCAGGGCCGGATCGCGAAGGCGATTCGGACCGTCGTCACCTCGGCCGCAGTCAAGGAACCGAAGCGGGTTTCGCTAGAAATCGTTTCCTGATTACAGGGCGATTCGAGGCGCATATAGACCCGGCCGGACACACAAACTTAACAGAGAAGGGTTAGGAACATGCAGATGCGCCTAGCCCTTTTTCTGACATTTAGGCGGAGGTTGCCATGAACAAACGATGGTTCAACGTAGGCATTGTCGCCAATACCCATGGCATACGCGGTGAGCTGAAGATCGTCCCGCAGACCGATTTTCCCGAAGAGCGGTTCGCCAAGGGAAGCCGGTTGACGCTGACGGATGAAGGCGATCGGACGACGATCCCCGTAGAAGTGGAATCGGCGCGTGTACATAAGAACGTCTACATCATCAAGCTGAAGTCTTACGACAATATCAACGATGTGGAGAAATATAAAGGCTGGCGGCTCAAGATCAACGAAGAGCAGCTATCCGACCTTGAAGAGGACGAGTATTACTACCACGAGATCGTCGGCTGCCGCGTTGTGAGCGACGAGGGGGCGGAGCTTGGTACGATTTCCGAGATTTTGTCCCCCGGGGCGAATCACGTCTGGGTCGTCGACCGTCCGAACGGCAAGCCGCTGCTCCTCCCGGTCATCGATGAGGTTATCTTGAACGTCGATGTCCAAGAGAAGCAAGTGACCGTGCATTTGATGGAAGGACTGCTCGGATGAGAATCGACGTGCTGACGCTGTTCCCGGAAATGTTCGAATCGGTGTTCCAGGCGAGCATTCTCGGGAAAGCGAGGGAGAAGGAGCTCGTCCGGCTGCAGGCGGTCAACTTCCGGGATTATGCCGAGAACAAGCATAATACGGTCGATGATTACCCGTACGGCGGGGGAGGCGGCATGGTGCTCAAGCCGGATCCGATCTTTCGGGCCGTCGAGGCACTGGAGCCGCCTGAGGATGGCGCGAGGCCTCGCGTGCTGCTGCTCTGTCCGCAGGGCCGCCGGTACGATCAGCGGTTCGCGGAGGAGTTGTCAGGCGAGAAGCACCTCGTCCTCATCTGCGGACACTACGAAGGCTACGACGAGCGCATCCGCGAGCACCTCGTGACGGATGAAGTGTCGATCGGCGACTATGTGCTCACCGGCGGCGAAATTCCGGCGATGGCGATCATCGACAGCGTAGTCCGGCTGCTGCCCGGCGTGCTCGGCAACGAGCAGTCGGCCGTCACGGATTCATTCTCGACCGGCCTGCTCGAGTACCCGCAGTACACGCGACCGGCTGAGTTTCGCGGCTGGGCGGTGCCCGATGTGCTTATCTCCGGCCACCATGCCAATATCGAGAAGTGGCGCCGCCAGCAGTCGCTGGAGCGCACATGGAAGCGGCGTCCGGACTTGCTGGAAGGGCAGGAGCTATCCAAGCAAGACAGAGAGCTGTTGGATCGGTTGGAACGCGAACGGCAAGCGTCTCAGCAGCAGCAATAACTGGGGCTTGTAAACGCCTAGCGATTGTGGTAAAATTTCATCTGTTGCAGTTTTGATGAGTCCGGTGGTCCGCTGCCCGTGATGACGAAGCGATTCAGTCGCTTCTGGAACGTGTACGAACACCTGAGTGGAAGGAGGAAGTCCCAATGAATCTTGTTCAACAAATTACGCAAGAGCAACTCCGCAAAGATCTTCCAAGCTTTCGTCCCGGCGATACTTTGAAAGTACATGTAAAAGTTATCGAGGGTTCCCGCGAGCGGATCCAGGTGTTTGAGGGTGTTGTCATTTCCCGTCGCGGCGGCGGCATCAGCGAAACGTTCACGGTGCGTAAAGTATCGTACGGCGTCGGCGTTGAGAGAACGTTCCCGCTTCACACCCCTAAGATCGAGAAGATCGAGGTAGCGCGCAGAGGTAAAGTGCGTCGCGCCAAGCTGTACTACTTGCGCGGACTTCGCGGAAAAGCAGCCAGAATCAAAGAAATTCGATAATAAAGAGACGGACGGGGGGCTTGTTTTGCAAGTCTCCTTTCGTGTCCTATACGGGGAAAGCGGGCTGCGGATGTCGCCCGCTTTCCTTATAGTTGGATTCAAGTACATAATGCGTTGCGAGCTTAAGGGAAAGGTGAGTGTGTGATGGATAACGAGTCGAACAAGCCGCGCAATCCGGAGTCTCCGACATCTCCCGGATCGGAGCCGCTCGAGGAGAAGCCGCCTGCATACGAGCATTCAGAACGAGATCGCGATAGTCGAACCGAAGACCCGGACGCGGCGCTGCATGACGAGCTGGACGGCCGGCGCGGAGCCGCCGAGTTGGAGGAAGGCGTGGTACGGGACGAGTCCGGGGCCAAACGCGCCAAACCGAGCAAAGCCAAGAATGAGGCGTGGGAATGGGCGAAAGCGCTGTTCATCGCACTTGGTCTTGTCTATGTGATCCGCCTGTTCATTTTCGCTCCGTTCATCGTGGACGGGGAGTCGATGGAGCCGAATTTTCAGGATAAGGAACGCATCATCGTCAATAAAATATTGTACAATATTCGAGAGCCCAAGCGCGGAGAGGTTGTCGTCTTCCACGCAACAGAGGATAAAGATTACATTAAGCGCATTATTGCGCTGCCTGGTGAAGCGATTCGTGTACAAGGTGACAACGTGTATATTAACGGACAATTGCTCGATGAGCCTTACTTGAAGGAAGCAGTGGATAAAGCTCATCAAGCAGGAAAAAATTATAATGACAGAAATTATCAAGAGACGGTAGTGCCGGAGGGGTCTATATTCGTGATGGGTGACAACCGGTCTAACAGCTCCGATAGCCGGATCATTCACGCCATTCCGTTTGACAAAGTTGTCGGACGGGCCGATTTGATTTTCTGGCCCATAGGAGAGCTGCACTGGATTCATTAAGGATTCGGACGTAGCGTCCATCGGGACCGGACAGAAGGAGAAAGATGACTATACAATGGTTCCCGGGTCATATGACTCGGGCGAAACGTCAAATACAAGAGAAGCTCAAGCTGATCGACATCGCGATCGAGCTGCTGGATGCGAGAATTCCGCTATCGAGCCGCAATCCGATGATCGACGATATTTTGCTCCAAAAGCCGAGGATGGTGCTGCTGAACAAAGCGGATTTGGCCGACCCGGCGATTACGAAGGAATGGGTGCAATATTTTGCCGAGAAGGGAATCGATGCGCTGCCGATCGATGCTTTGACTGGATTTCAGATGAAAGAAATTCCGGAGCGGGCGAAGCTCATTCTGAAGGAAAAAATCGATGCGCAAATACGCAAAGGGATGAAGCCGCGGGCCATTCGCGCCTTGATTGTGGGGATTCCGAATGTAGGCAAATCGACGCTGATCAACCGGATGGCCGGCCGTGCCGTCGCTGCTACAGGAGACAAGCCGGGCGTCACCAAAGGCCAGCAGTGGATTAAGACTGGCGGCTCGATGGAATTGCTTGATACCCCGGGCATCCTGTGGCCGAAGTTCGAGGATCAGCAAGTCGGCTACCGGCTCGCGATCATCGGCTCGATCAAGGATCAGCTGCTGAGTGTCGAGGATGTTGCGTTTTATACGATCAAGTATTTGCTGGAGATATATCCATCCGAGCTGAAGGAACGATTCGATCTGGAGTCGGTGCCGGTTTACTCGCCGGATATGGAATCCGATCCGATCGTGGATGTGATGGAGCAAATCGGCCGTCGTAGAGGCTGCTTGCAGAGCGGAGGCAGCGTCAATCTTGAGAAAGCTTCGATGCTCATTCTCCGGGATCTTCGCGGCGGCAAGCTGGGCCGTATTAGCCTGGAGCGCCCGATGCTGGCGAGTACGGGCAAGTAGGAAAATCAGGAAGCACCTGATTCGGTGCGTTGATTCGTTGACGATTGCTCTTGGGAAGAGCAATCTGCTGCGGACAGCGCTTGGATCGGTGCTTTTTTTCATGGGCGTGAACGTCTTCCCTTACTAGCGGTATAGAGGTAAAATGAGAGGATACCCCTTGGGGGAATTAGTGCAGAATCGGGGAACGTTTACATATGCTGGAGTACGAAAAAGGGCTGTGGGAACGCGGCATTCGGCAAATTGCGGGCATTGACGAAGTCGGGCGCGGTTGTTTGTTCGGCGATGTTGTGGCTGCGGCCGTTATTTTGCCGGAAGGGCTGGAGCTGGAAGGAGTCGACGATTCCAAGAAGCTGAGCGAGAAGCGGCGCGAAGAGCTATATGAGGTGATTATGAAGCATGCAATTGCCGTCGGCATCGGTCATGTGGATGCGGCTACGATCGATCAGATCAACATCAAGCAAGCGGCGAGACGGGCGATGAAGCTGGCGCTGGAGCAGGCGTCTGAGCAAGTGCAGCCGGACTATTTACTGGTCGATGCGGAGAAGGTAGACAGTCCGATAGCGCAGCTGGCGGTCATCCATGGAGATGCGCTAAGCCAGTCGATTGCGGCAGCGTCCATCGTCGCCAAAGTAACGCGGGACCGCCAGTGCCGATTTTGGGATTTGGAGTTTCCGGAGTACGGGATTGCGGTACATAAAGGGTATGCAACCAAAGTTCATCGCGAGGCGATCGTGGAATACGGAGCGACGCCGATGCATCGGAAATCGTTCCTGGGCAACATTTTGAACGTGCAGCAGGAGCTGTTCTAGCGGATTTTGGCGAAGCTATACAATTTCGGGGTACTGAACGGCGCCGGGAAAACCGATATACACGATAAAGAAGTTTAGTTCGCTGGAACGGAGGGATTTCCATGAACATGCAGATCGGACAGCTGATCCGGGGGCTGATGGGCGAGACGCAGGCGGGAGAGCCGAAATCGCTGGAGCTGAAGGTTGGTCAAGTTGTCAAAGGGATGGTGCTGCAGCTCCTCTCGGAGTCGGATGCGCTCGTCAACATCAACGGCGTGCACGTTCGTGCGAAGCTGGAAGCTCCGCTGCAGCAAGGTCAAGTGACGCTGATGCAAGTCCAGCCGAACTCGGTAGGCGGGCAAGTGGTGTTGAAGCCCATGACGTCCGGCGACGCTCCGATCCCGGAGGCGACACTGACCGAGGTGCTGAAAAATGTCGGGCTCAAGGATCAGCCCGCTTCGCGCGAGCTGCTGAAGCTGATGCAGCAGTTCGGGGTGCCTCTCACGCGGGGGAACGCTCAACAGCTGCAGGCGGTAGTGGCGCAAATGCCGCAAGGCGCGAACAGCGCCGAATGGACGGAAGCGGCGATCGTCGCGATGAAACGCAATTTGCCGGTGACGGCGGGGACGGTAAGGGCGCTGGCGCAGGTCATTCACGGGGCTCCATTCCATCAGGAGCTGGATAAGCTGTCGACGCAGCTGCGCGAGGCGCTGCAGCCATCGCGCGCGGCGGAGCTGCCGCCGGCGGCGCGCGAAGCGGCGGGCAAGCTGCTCGCGCTGCTCGGCGGTGTCGCCGACGGCGCGCGCAGCGTCGTCGCCGGCGGGCGCGGC
>NZ_BIMA01000069.1 GCF_004000845.1 Paenibacillus koleovorans NBRC 103111 | reverse complement strand
TTGGTGGGGTTGGTGGGGTTGGTGGGGTTGGTGGGGTTGGTGGGGTTGGTGGGGTTGGTGGGTTGGTGGGTTGGTGGGATTGGCAGTAATGGGCGGAAATTGGGCGAGGTAGGGCGAGGACCGACCCGTGCGTTTGGCGAGGATTCGGTAAAGAACTTGCGCACTTAGCCAGACGCTCAGAACTTCTGGGAGATGGAAGGCGCCCTTGAAGTCCTGACACAGTACTCAGGCGCAACAAAAAACGCCGGGCTCCCGCCCAGCGTCTTGGTACTACTTGATCTCGAGCAGCTCGTACTCGATCTGGCCGGCCGGGGCGTCCACCTTGATGGTGGAGCCGACTTTCTGGCCGAGCAGGGCTTTGCCGAGCGGACTCTCGTAGGAGATCTTGTTCTCCTGGACATCCGCCTCGGATGGGCCGACCACGCGGTAGGTGATGCGCTCGCTGAACTCGATGTCGTTCAGCACCACGCTCGAACCTACCTGCACGATGTCGGACCGCAGTTGAGACGTGTCGACCACACGCGTCCGCTTCAACATATTCGTCAGCGTGAGGATCCGCGTCTCCATAAACGCCTGATCGTTCTTCGCCGAATGGTACTCGCTATTCTCCTTCAGGTCGCCATAGCTGATTGCCAGCTTGATCCGTTCGGCCAGCTCCTTGCGCTTGACCGTCTTCAGCTCCTCCAGCTCCTGCTCCATCGCTTCCAACCCTTCGCGGGTGACCATCAATTCTTCGCTCGACATGCCCACAGCTCCTGTTTCGCCAAATAAGTGATAAAGCCTATTCCTCTATTGTACACGAAACCGTCGCAACATGCGAAACCAGTTCATTAAGCCGTCTGCAAAATCTTCTCCTGCAAATTCGTGCGAATCGAACGAATGCGCTCGCGAACGTAGCAGTCGTAAGCCGCACCCTTCAGATCGGCCAATCGAACCGGCAAGTCGGTATGGTTGTCGATTACTTCCACGGCGCCGTTATCGTAAAACTTGAACGTCAGGTCTTCCCAATGAGAGCCCGCCATGTCCAGGATCTTCTCCACTTGATCCTCTGTCATCTGTTCGCTGCTAGTCAGCATTAACCGGCGGTAATAATCTCTCTCCAGGAATCGGATTCGTCTCGCTGTCATATCGGTACACCCCTCTCATCAAATAGGAACGTTTGTTCTATATCCCTATTATACCAAACATTTGTTCGTAGTCAAGAAATTCCAACCGAACATTCCAAATTTTCTCGCAACAAACAAAGAGAACCCGCCGATTGCTGCCCAACCGCCCGCAACAATCAACAGATTCTAGTACTCTACCAACTATTCGAAATACTCCTCTTCCGACCCGATAAACTCTACGTCAAAAATATAGTCCGAGCGGTTGTCGCAAGGCGAATACGGCCCTTCCCTCTCCACAGCCGTCAGCCCGCAGGCGGACAGCCAATGCCCCTGCACTGGAAGCTGGGTATCCCTAATCGCCGTCATCCCTCCGTAGTAGATAACGAACTTCGGCGTATCCGCGATCGAATACGTAATGCTGGCTCCGTTCTCATGCAGCGTCAGCTTGCGAAACGGATACTCCCCTGCCGGCCGAACAACGGACAATTCCATGTCGTCCAAACGCTCAAAGAAATAGCCCGCTTCCATCGCGTTCGCGTATTGCAGCCACTGGCTTCCAAGCCGCTTCCTGCTCACTGAAGCAGCCTTCGCCCCTTCCTTGTAATCGACCTTATATAACACAAATCCGTCCTGCGACGGTTCCACCACTTCGTACAGCACCCGCCTCACTGACCCGTCATGGCCAAACACCAGTTCGAATGTTTCCATCCTGGCCACGTCGCTAGACACTCCACTCGACCCGCTGACCAGCTTCCACTGCGCCGCAAAGCCGAACATATCCAGTTGCATGACCGGCATCGCCAAGTGCCGAGATTGCTCGAAAACCGCATTTTCCGCCCACGGGTACACGATCTGCGCCATATACAACATGAATCCTGTAATCGCCGCCGCCCATTTGACCGAGCCATTCCGCTTCAGCCGTATGAACAAGAGCACGAACAATACAAAACCAAGCGGCCATTTCTCCCCGCTCCAAGTCAGCGTAAACGCACCCAGCACCAAACACCCGATCAATTTCAGCGTTAAAAAGGATTCAGGCTCCATCCGACGGCGGCGAAAAAGCAAAACGACAACTAGAATGCCAGCCAATACGATCAAGGTCAACAATGTCGTCAACCGAATGCCCTCCTTCCCAAACACAGCGAAAGGCAACCCGCCTAAACAGCGGATTGCCCAATCACTCCAACTAACCATCAAGATCAGAATTCGCGTTTGCGAGTCACCAGCAGGAACACACCCAGCAGCAGCATCAGTACCGCCACGATCGGCTGTCCGGCCAAACCGCTCAAGAAAGCGCCGGTCGAGAACACGATGAAGAACAGAACCGACAGCACGACCAATATGTTGATCGGGATGAGCAGCCATTTGTTCCGGCCCCCGAACCAGTAAAACTCGAACAATCCGACCGCTACCGCCGCGATAAATCCGGGCCACATGTAAGACCAGCTGTCGAACAGCGTGGCGATCTGGCACACACAGCCGGCTACGAACAAAACCCCGCCCGGAATAAGCAGCCCTACACCTTTACGCCCGATCAAAGAAAAGTACATCCAGTGGAAAAATAAACCAAGCGGTATGACGAACAATATCGGCCAAAAATTGGCGAAAATCGTCCCGGCGCCCAAGGAACCGTCACGGTCCAGCAACAGGTAGCCGCCTAGCAGCAACAATACCGCACCTAGCGCAAATCGAATTTTCATGTTGCATCTCCTTCTTCTATAATGGCTGTCGCCCTTTTCCTAATGAATTAAATCTATCATACTCGCTCATCGCTGTCTTCCTACTGTAGCGTTAGCGTCCCCTAGACCTAGGTCCAGTTCTAGCGAAGCTTCTGCAAGTAGACTCCCAGCTTGCTGCTTGCGGTATTCCCTTGGGGACAGACCTGTCTTCTCTTTGAACAGCCGGTTGAAAAAAGCGATGTCCTGATAGCCGACCTGCTGAGCGATCGTACCGACCTTGTCCGGTGTAGCCAGAAGCCGCTCACAGCAAGCTTCGATCCGGCATTTATGCAAATAGTCGATAAACGACATGCCGATCCGCTCCGCAAAACGGCGGCGATATTGCCTTTCGCTGAGCCCCGCCTTGCCTGCTTCCTCCGCGATACGAAACGGTTCCCCGGGCTCAAGCCGCATCCTGCGCGCACTCGCATCGATGGCACGCTCCACATAAGTCGCAGCATGCACCATGTAGCCCGCTCCCTTTTCCTCCGCACGCCCTTCTTGCCCAGACAGCTCCCGGGATCGTACGATCCGCGCCAGGATACGCATAATTTCGGACTGAATGACGGGAACGTAACACGCTTCTTTCCTCAAGAACTCCTCATGCATTGCATTGAAAGCCCGTTCAAAATAGCCGTCGACATCTTTCAAATGAAGCCAGCTCTGCTCCGGGTACCCGGTCTCCAGCAACTTGCTAACTGCTGCATCCCCGTCAAACGATAGCACCAGTCGTTCCGCCAACTCTTGATCGAACAAACAGTTGTAAACGATCAGTCCGTCACGGCCGCGCTCAGGCGAAGAAGGACGGAACACATGCGAGCTCCCGAGCGGCAAATAAAACAAATCGCCTTTCGCTACAGCAATTCTCTGTCCTTCTATGTACTGAAAGCCGAGCCCTTCGCTGACATAGTTGATCTCGATAAATTCGTGCCGATGCTGGGTCAAAGTGTAAGACTCCGAGACACGATTAATATGGACGGGCAGCTCGGACGATAAAAAAAGCTGGCGGCTCGTCGTTGTAATAACGCGTGTAGGTTGCATGCAGATGTCCTCCTGCTCCGATCGTTCAGCATACCATACGACCGAACCATCCCTAATATTTGTCCGAATCCCCCTCAAAGTCACCCGATGACCTCACCTTATAATAAAGCTGAATCATTGTAAAGACGGGAGGCTGCTGTATCATGCAAAAAAATCAAATAACGCATCCAAACTGGACGGCCGAATGGATATGGGCCGATAGCCCGGAGGCGAGCCCGCGCAACGAATGGCGCTGCTTTCGCAAGAAGTTCCGACTCCAAGCCGCCGACTTAAACTTACACTCCGCAACCCTTAAGCTAACGGCCGACTCCCGCTATGTGCTGTACGTAAACGGCGTCTTGGCCGGACGAGGCCCGGTGCGGTCTTGGCCTTTCGAACTGGCCTATGATGAAATCCCAGTCGGTCATTTGCTTAAGCCGGATGCCGAGAACACGATAGCCGTGCTTGTCATGCATTACGGTGTCGCCAACTTTCAGTATTTGCGCGGGAGAGGCGGATTACTCGCTCAGTTGGAGGCGACGCCTCTCCACACAGAAAACACGCAAGCCAACAACAAAACAATTTTGACAACGGACTCAACTTGGATAACTTCCCTGCATCTCGGTCACGACCCTCATTCCTCCCGGATTTCCTGTCAGTTGGCGTTCACTGAAATTATGGATGCGCGAGCTATGGACGACTCCTGGACGAAATCAGACTACGACGACGCAGGATGGACCCAAGCAGAAGGGATTGGTCCAGTCGGTATGGAGCCTTGGGTGAAGCTCGTCGAGCGCGACATTCCCTATTTGACGGAAGAGCTCATCTACCCGGCGAGAATCGAAAGCTTGAGCTTCGTCAAACCTGTGCCGTGGGCCGCCGTGCTCGATCTGCGGGCGCAGCTCGATCCGGAGAGCATCAACCACGCGAACAATGTGGCCTACACCGGCTATCTAGCGACCGTCATCCGCACCTCGAAGCCGGTTCGCTGTACTATCGGCTCCGTGGACGAAGGCCGAACCCCGCTGCGCATTTCGGTGAATGGAACTCCATATCCGGAAGAAGCATTTACCGGCAAGCTGCCGGAGCGGTATTTGACCGTCGATTTGCCGGCCGGCGACAGCTTTGTGCTGTTCGATGTAAGCGCAAGCACGCACGGGCACGGCTTCCATCTCGGCTTTGACTGCGGAGGAGAAGACTTCGAGATTGTGCGGCCGGCTTGGGGCGGCACATCCATCGCCGATAGCGCTTCAATCGATTCGCCGTTTCTAACGATAGGCCCGTTCGATGCCGTGGAAATCATCGATCATCAAGAAACTAGACCGCTCCGAGAGGACGATCCCGACTTCGAACGCGCGGCCCGGATCGCTTCGGCCGCCGAGCTGGCCGATTTCGCCCCGTGGATTCGCCCGATGCCGGGGAATCTGGTCAACCTGCACGACGTCTTCGGCGCGAACGTCTGGAGAACAGCGGCTGTCGCACAACCGGTGCCGCTCCAGCTGCAAAACGCCGTGCTGGCGAGTCCGGATCCCGCCACGATCCCAACCCGAACCTCCTACGATACCGAAATCGTCATCGACTTCGGACGCGAGCTGTCGGGCTACATCCAATTCGAGCTTCAAGCTGCCGCAGGCACGATCGTAGACGGTTATGGCGTCGAATATAGCCGTGACGGCCGCCAGCAACACACCTATAAGCTGGACAATACGTTCCGCTACATCTGCGTGGAAGGTCGCCAATCCTATACGTCCTACGTTCGTAGAGGACTCCGCTACTTGACGCTCACGATCCGCGGAACTTGCGAACCGGTCCAGCTCTACAACATCACGATGCTGCAGAGCAACTATCCCGTCGCCGACATCGGCCGGTTCCATTGCTCCGATCCGCTGCTGAACGACATTTGGGCGATCAGCCGCCACACGACTCGCGTCTGTATGGAAGACACGTTCGTCGACTGCCCTGCGTTCGAGCAAGCGTATTGGGTCGGCGATGCCAGAAACGAAGCGCTGGTCAACTACTATGTGTTCGGCGCCAAAGAAATCGTCGAGCGCTGCCTCCGCCTCGTACCCGGCTCGGCATTCCAGACGCCGCTTTACGCGGATCAAGTGCCGAGCGGCTGGAACAGTGTCATCCCGAACTGGACGCTGTTCTGGATCAACGCCTGCCGCGAATATTACGAATACAGCGGAGACAAGTCGTTCGCCGTCACGATGTATCCGCACATCAGCCTCACACTGGACGCCTATCTCAGCCTATTGGACGAGCAAGGGCTGCTGCGGATGAAAGGCTGGAACCTGCTGGACTGGGCGGCGTTCGAGCAACCGCACGAAGGCGTCGTTACACCTCAGAACATGTTCCTCGTACAGGCGCTTCGCGGCGCCGCTCAGCTAGCGGCGGTGGCTGGCGACGTTTCCGGACAGCGCTACGAAGAGCAAGCGGAGTCGCTGAAGGCAGCCATCAATCGATATTTGTGGGATGAGGCCCGTCAAGCCTACGTCGATTGCATCCATGCGGACGGCCAACCGTCCCGTACCACCAGCATGCAAACGCAAGTAACCGCCTGCTTATGCGGGGTCGCCGAAGGCGATCGCGCTCAGAAGCTGGAGCATTATTTGCTTCATCCGCCCGCTTCATTCGTGCAGATCGGCAGTCCGTTCATGTCGTTCTTTTACTACGAGGCGCTCGTGAAGAACGGCCGCTACCGTGAGCTGCTGGACGACATGCGCACGCAATATGGAGTCATGATCGACAACGAAGCGACGACATGCTGGGAGATGTATCCGTCCAGCAACTTCAACGACAACCTCGACATGCTGACGCGCAGCCATTGCCATGCCTGGTCGGCAGGTCCCGCCTATTTCTTGGGCGCGTATGTGCTCGGCGTACGTGGAACGTCCCCTGGCTGGTCCACGGTTACGGTGGCGCCGCAGCCGTCAGGGCTGAGCTGGGCGCGAGGAGCCGTCCCGCTCCCTCAGGGCGGACGAATCGATGTGGCGTGGCGAGCGGATGAAGCCAACAAACGACTGCATCTGCGGATCACAAGCCCGAGCCAAGTAGACTTGGATGCCATCGCTCCGGAAGGCTATGAGCTGTTGCTAGAACGCACAACGGTTGGCTAACGTCAATTGGCCCCGCCCCCTGGACATCGGAATCCCCGTGCTCCAGGGGCTTTTTTTGTCAATAGCTTGGGCCGCCTCATTTCTCATGAGATTCTAATAAAACGCTTTCATTCCATGGGGCTGTAGGACAAGCACGCCTCGTGGTAAATGGTGGCTGAAAATGATCTGCTATACTGGGTTTCAAGTGGCAGCCACACAACAAGAGCACATCAAACTAACAACTACCTGGAGGTCATCCAAATTATGAACGCCTTGCTTACTCGTTGGATCAAACCTATTGTCGCATCCGCACTTGTACTTGCGATCGCTATTTCGGGGAACATGGCAATCGCCGCCAAACCGGCGCAAGCCAAATCGGTATCCGTCGACGCTGCCTCCAGAGCCGATAAAGTCGTTTCGCTCGGACTGAAATACAAAGGCACGCCTTACAAATTCGGAGCGAAAACCGGCATTACGAGCGCCTTCGACTGCTCCTCGTTCATGCAATACATTTTCAAGAAACAAGGCATCTCGTTGCCTAGAACGTCCAAGCAGCAATCCAAGGTCGGACACTACGTCTCGAGAAGCAATCTGAAGAAAGGCGATCTCGTCTTCTTCTCCACGGCCGCCTCCAAAGGCAAAATCGCGCATGTAGGCGTCTATATGGGGAATGGCAACATTCTTCACACATATCAAAAAGGGATAGGCGTAACCGTATCTTCGCTGAACTCGTCTTGGTGGAGCAGTCATTACATTACAGCTAGACGCGTATTGTAAACCAACAAGCCTATAGAGGGCCACTTCGATCCACATCGATATGGCCCTTTCGCATTCCGTCTTACTGTTCCTCCATCCGCATAAACTTAACCTTCACCGTCGTCCCGACACCCGGCTCGCTGTCAATTTCAATTTTCCCCTTATGCTGCTGGACAATCTGCTTGGCGATGGCGAGACCGAGACCGAGGCCCCCGGTTTGGCGGGTTCGAGCGCGATCCACCCGATAAAACCGGTCGAACAAATGAGGCAGCTCACTGGCAGCGACTCCAATGCCGTGATCCGCTATTTTCACTATTACCCCGCCCTCCTCTTGCCCCATGTAAACGGTGATCGGCTTCGAGCTGTACTTGATCGCATTATCGAGCAAAATGAGGAACAATTGTCGGAGTTTCTCCGGAACGCCTAATATGGTGTACGTCCGCCCATCCGTTACGACGGATACTTCTCGCTCAAAGGACAGCTCCATGGAGGACGCCACCGATTCGATCAATCCCGTCAGCTCGACCGTCTGCAGCTCCACCAAAGCTTGCGCCTCCGAATCGACCAGCTGCAGCAGCGATGTCACCATACCCTTCAGCCGCTTCGTCTCGGACGAGATCGCCTCGATCGCTTCGGTTCGCAGCTCCGCATCCTTGCTCGCCCAACGGTTCAGCATATTCGCATAGCTCTCGATGATCGTGAGCGGCGTACGCAGCTCATGCGAAGCATCCGCAAGAAATTGCTGCTGCTTCAGGAAATGCTCCTCCAGCTTGCCGATCATGTCGTTGAACGTAATGCTGAGCTCGCCTAACTCATCCTGGCGGGATGTATAATCGATGTCCAGCTTACGAAACGTGCCGCTGTTCTGGATAATCTGCATCGTCGTGAGCAAATGGCGGATGGGTTTGAAAATAAACCGGGAGTAAAACAACGCCCCAATAAAGGATAGGACAAGCGCGCCAAACGAGGTGATCGTTAACGCCGTCAGCAGGACGTCCAGGTATTCGTTCCATAGCCGCATCGTCCGGCCCAGCTCCAGTACGCCGACCTGGTCGTTGCCCGCCAAAATCGGTACCTGCACGTACAAGTAACGCTCCTTGTTAATCCGCACGATTTCCACATTGTAGCTCGTCTGCCAAACAACCTGCTTCGCCGTCAGCTTCGGGTCGGTGAACACTTGCTGCTGAATGAGCCCGGTCCGCCCGATAATCCGGATCATCTCGTTGGTGACGAGAAACTCCTCCAGCAGTCCAGGCTCGCTCCAGAGCGTCGGGTCCAGCAAGTCTTTTTTCTCGAGGATCGTCCGGGCTTTGTTGAGCATAAGCTCCTTCTCGCTCTTCGTCGTGATGTTGACGACAAAGAAATACGTAAAGCCGTTGACCAACACCAGGATAAACACCAGCCAAATCGAGGACAGCACCATCAATCGCTGCTTCAAACTCATGGCGCTCCTCCTTACACCGCATCCCGGACGAAATACCCGACGCCTCGGCTCGTGTGGATCAGCTTTACCTTGTACCCTTTGTCCACCTTCTGGCGCAAATAACGAATGTAAACGTCAACCAGATTCGTATCGCCGACAAAATCATAGCCCCAAACCTCGGCCAAAATTTGCTCCCGCGTCAGGACCGTGCCTGCATGGCGAAGCAAATAGAGAAGCAAATCGAATTCCGTAGGCGTCAGCTCGATCGGCTGGCCGTCACGGGTCACTTGACGCGAGCGGGACTCCACCCGCAGCCCGTCCAGCCCCAACACTTCCGCCGTGTCGGCTGAATGCAGACGGGATACGGCATGTATGAGCCGTCTGATGCGCGCCAGCAGCTCCTCGATCGCGAACGGCTTCGTCACGTAATCGTCGGCGCCAAGGTCGAGCCCGGTGACTTTATCCTTCACTGCATCCCGAGCGGTCAGCATAATAATCGGCACGGTCGAGCCTTGGGCGCGCAGCTGCCGCAGCACGTCCATTCCGTCCAGCTCCGGCAGCATAACGTCGAGCAGGATGATGTCCCAGCCGTCGGCGAGTGCCAGCTCCAGCCCAGTTTTACCATCCGCAGCCCGTACCGTCTCGTACTGCTCGTGCTTCAGCTCCAGCTCCAGCACTCTGGCGATCCGGTCTTCGTCTTCAATCAATAAAATACGTCCGGGCATGAGGCCACCCCATTCAAGGAATAGCTCTAGTATGCTCCGGACGTCCGGATTTCCTTCATCGGTTCGGTTTCGCTTGCACAATCGGCAGGATGGCCAGCAACGCGGTGAGGAGAGCGCTTACAACAGGCGCATCAAGTGGAATTGCCAGATGGAATGATGTAGAATAAGGGGCAGATCGAAATGTGAATAGGAAAAGGAAGGTTCGCATCATGTTCGTAGCAAGGGATTGGAAAGACTATGAGCTGCTCGATACGGGCGGCGGCGAGAAGCTGGAGCGGTGGGGAGATGTCGTGCTGCGCCGGCCGGATCCGCTCATCATATGGCCGCTTGAGCAGGAGACGAATCGCTGGAAGCAGGCGGACGCCCATTATCACCGGAGCAGCGCCGGCGGCGGCCAATGGGAGATGAAGCGCCAGTTGCTCGACCGTTGGACGATCTCTTACGGCAAGCTATCGTTCTATATCAAGCCGACCGGCTTCAAGCATACGGGCTTGTTCCCGGAGCAAGCGGCCAACTGGAGCTGGATGATCGACAAAATCCAATCCGCCAACCGGCCGATCAAGGTGCTCAACCTGTTCGCGTATACGGGCGGGGCCTCGCTGGCCTGCGCTTATGCCGGAGCGGAAGTGTGCCACGTGGATGCGGCGAAGGGCGTCGTGCAGTGGGCAAAAGAAAATTTGCATTTATCCGGGCTCGGCGACAAGCCGGTTCGGTTCATCACGGACGACGTGTTCAAATTCGTGCAGCGCGAGCAACGGCGGGGCAACGTGTACGACGCCATCATCATGGATCCTCCCTCCTACGGCCGCGGTCCGAACGGGGAAACGTGGAAACTGGAGGAGGATCTGTTCCCGTTCGTTAAATCCTGTGAGACGATTCTATCAAGCAACCCGCTGTTCATGCTGATCAACTCGTACACCACGGGGTTGTCGCCTACAGTGCTTCACAATTTGCTGCACATGTCGCTAGGTCGCAAGTTCGGCGGACGCATCACGGCGGGAGAGATCGGGCTTCCGGTCACCGCTTCGAAGCTGATCATGCCTGCAGGTATCTTGGGACGTTGGGAGTCGGAGTAAACGGAGTTTTTTAATATCTCAACTTTCGCTGACTCAAATCAGCGTAACATTACGCGTAGCATAAGTTTGCACACATTTAAATGTACGGTTTGAAACACGGCTTGAAACAATAGAAAAACACCTCTTCGTTTTGTAAAGTGAGAGTGTCGAGCTCCCACTACCACACAGAAGAGGTGTTCTTCTCCATGACAGAACAAAAGCAATCCCTAGATTTGAACCTCAGCTTTAACAAACCCAACTCCCCTACTACTAAACTCGTAGCCGTTATTTACGGAACGCTAGTTTGTTATTGCTTCTCTCCTCATGGCACACAATAAATTCGGCTTGTCCCAAAACTAATAACTTTTTATATCTTGCATAAACCGTCCTACGGACGGCTATTTGGCGTTTGTGTTACATTTAGCGCGACGCATGCCGGTTGCATATCGTCGCAATCGCTGAATTGTGTTCAGATTCCATTTAGATCCGTTTGTTAAGATCAGCAAGTTAATAGATGATGAGGAGGGAAATTGAACTTGTATAAACGCCTATTAAGTTTGTTGCTATTGTCTTGTATACTCGCAACCTTAATGCCTCCTGGGATTTCTGCCGCTTCACCGACTTCTGTCGAACCTGCGGCAGCAACCCAAACGACTGCGCAGCCCGTGTCTCCAAGCTTGTTTGATGACGTGACACCCTCGGCCTGGTTCTACGATGCGGTCATGTATGTCAAGCACAATGGCCTATTCAGCGGCACAAGCGAAGATCGCTTTTCGCCTGACGCAACCATGAGTCGTGCCATGTTTGTTACGGTACTTGGGCGAATCGCCAAAGTGGATGCAGCTCAATTCCAAAATTCCGCATTTACAGATGTGCAGCTGGACGCTTGGTATGCACCTTATGTGCAATGGGCAATCGAAAGCGGCATTACAAGCGGAACCGGCAACAACAACTTCTCGCCGGACGCCGCTATCTCGAGAGAGCAGATGGCCGTGCTGACATTGAGGTATTTTGAAAGCGATCGTATCCCTTATCCAACCATGGACCGTGCATCCAAGCCTAATGACATATCCGGCATTTCTCCATGGGCGGTTGATGCGGCAGTAAAGCTTTGGCAGGCCGGCTTGTTTGCCGGAGATGAAAACGGCAATTTCCAACCGCATTCAGAAGCGACTCGCGCTGAAGCGGCCGCGCTTTTAATGCGAACGAACAAAGTAGCGAGGGCCAGCGACAACATAACCTATACGATTGCTTTTAATCCGAACGGCGGCTCGCCGATCGACAGCCTAAGTCTGAAGAGAGGCGAATCGCTGAATCAGCTTCCGCTCGCCTTCAAGGAGGGCTCCATTTTCAATGGCTGGTATAAGGATCGTACTTTTACGCAACCGGTCATGAATGGCGATACCGTCAAGAGCGACATGACCTTGTATGCCAACTATACGGCATCGTCCGATGATGCTGCGAGAATCACTCCGAATGCATATGCAATGGACCAGGCGCCGAACTTTAGCATCGTTGTGAAAGATTCTACAGGTACAATGACGGCGGCGGCCGTTCAAGCCGGCATGTCATTCAAATCTCCGTCCAATCCTGATTTTGAAGGAATTGCAGTAACCGGCTCGAATGGCAACTTTACTGTAGCTGCAAAAAGCGGTTTATTCGAAGAGGGCAGCACCTACCAAATCACTTTGACGGATACAAGTCTTGCTTTCACAAACAAAGACGCAACGACCAGAAATTATATTTTTAGCATTGCCAAACAAGAGGTCATGCGGCTGCCACTCAATCCTTACATGATTTATTTGAAGTTTTCCGATATCTCTCAGATGAGCCTGAATGGCGTATCCGTCGCCTCCCCTTCGATCGCGGTAATGAGCGCGAGCGTTGGCGGCGGCTCGAATCCGAACTCCGCCGATGTTGCGGGCGGCACCTTTCGCTACGATGGAAATACGCGCTTGAAGGTAGGCGATACCGTCGCCGTTTATGAAGGGACTCGTCCCGATCTCCGCACTTTGGATCGTTCTGATGACGGCGATATCGCCTATGTAGCGATCACAGCGGTCAACGGGAGTATTTATTCCTACACAAGAGCAAACCCGATGAATGTTCTGCTCAAACCGCACGTACTGCCCGTCGACCCTGCGTCGGACACCGACGGGGACAGGACGAACCGCTCCATCACGGTCGCTCCGGCGTCGATGGATTATTCCGACGCCAAATATGCGCCAATGGATCTTAACGCCGCTACCGTTGCCAGAGTCGGGGATTTCCTCGCGCTCGTCAATATGCGTACGGGAGCCTCTTCAGGCTACGGGAAAGTGACGTCCGTCTCCATCTCAGGGAATCATTATGTAATTACTTATACCGATGCGACACAAGAAGACATCACTCGTGCCTTGGATTTCTATAAGCAGGAAGCGATTGACGGAGCCGACCTGTTGTCGCAAGCCAATATCGCTGCTTTGGAGGATCAAATTAAACAGCAAGCGCTGGCAAGCGGATTTGTCGATGAAGCTGCCAACTATTTGTCAACTGCGGCTTTGCAAACCGATAGCTTTAAAGCGTTGATCGCAACCAGCGACTCGCCAGCCTTGCCGAAAGATAATAATCCGGAAGTCCGTATCCTCTCCGCAGCACCGGGAGACGAGAATGCGGACGTCACCTTGCACAACTTGCAGGTTTCAGCAGACATCGGCACGACGTTATCCCATTTCAAGGGAAAAAGCGGCTTGCGTCTGAATCTCACCGTTTCAAGCGATATTCAAGTTTCGACAGGCGCGGCCAATGATATCCTTGTCCATATGAGCGCAGCATTTACGGAAGAAATCTCAATGAGCCTGGGCGTGGACGGCAATACGGTTTGGGGCTATATCGATCTGGGACTTTTTGATCTCCCGTATCCCAAGGACTATCAAGCCAGCGCCAACCTGGACGCCTTCACATTTACGAGCATTGACGCGTCTGCGCAGATCGGCACCGTGGCCGCGAATACTCCGCTTGATCGCTGGGCGAATATCTGGGATACGGCAACCAACAAAGTAGACATCAAGGCGCAGCTGAAAGCGGTTCTGGAGCAGACTCCTTCCGCTCCGGCCAAGGTAAACGCCGATACGCTGGTGAAAAGCTATCAAGCTATGCTGGAGAACGAAACGGATTGGGTTGATCTGGTAGAGGAAGAAATCTTCGAATTGGACAAACACCTGTTATTGGGTCTTCTTCATATCAACTTTAAAGGAAGTTTCGTCATCAGCATGAATCCGAATATTGCCTTGGGGATCGGCTTCAGTTATGAATCCGCGAAGCGATACACGGCCAGCTTCAAACTCAGCGAAGGCTTGCCTTCTTTCGGCACAGTGGATTTGCCGGGCAACGGCACTTATAATTTCTATTTCTATGTGATGGGAACGCTGGGTCTAAAGGCGGGAATTCGTCTCGAGCTGGCGGCAGGTTTGTTCCATATCGAATTGGACAGCATCGGGGTCACGGCAGAGGGCGGCGCTTACCTCCAGCTCTACGGGTATTTCTATTACGAAATCTCTTCTTCGGCGCCGACAAAAACATTAGGAGCGCTGTTACTGGAGATCGGCATGTATGCGGAGGCAGAGTGGGAGGCGCAAGTTCTTGGCGGATCATTTTCGTACTCCGACCTCTTTTATAGCGAATACTGGCCACTTTATCAAGCCGGCACGCCGATTGGTCATTTCATTGGTTTTGCCTATAAAGATGAAGAAGCGCCTTCTTTTGTCGCCATGGAGCAGACACGTTTCCCATCGATCGATGAAGCCTTGAAACTGAACGATCTGAATTTGGTAACGGGCGAAATCATGACGGGTAAAGATCGTCCACAAAATTACACGCTCACTTTTAGCAACAATAAGTTTACATACGATCCGAACACACTCCGTGTAACCGTATCGCCAACAGCCGCGGATGAAATTCTCACCAGCAGGATGACTGTCACGTGGAAGGGCTCAACGACGGGTTTAAATTCCCTTCCCTACTCGCGCGTTATTAATATGACCTGGTACAAGAGCGGATACCATTCTATAACCTTGAATCCTAATGTCCCATTAGTAAACGGTCAAGATCCAAGAGAGGAAATTCGGGTCAACGAGTACGGGCGGCTTGTTAAACCGGTTAACACGTCCATTAAAGATGTAAAGAGCTTAACAATCGTGCCCAAAAGAACTGGCTATACATTCAAGGAATGGGCAATGGATCCTGAAGGAACGAAACCTTACATCATTCCAGACCTCATGCCAGCAGGAAATATAACGCTGTACGCGCAATGGACACCGCTCACGAATATACCCTATCTGATTGATTACATTACGGTAGATCCCGATACAGGGAACCGCACAACGAAGGAAAAAGCTACCTTTACCGGTACAGCAGGCGCTTCCGTTTCACCGGTACCGATAACAATCGAAGGCTATGAAACACCGCCCGCACGAACCATGAACATATTCGGAACCGGTTTATCGAAAATGAGCTACGAATACTTGCCTGCCAAGTACAAAATGACTTTCTATGCCGATTCTGGAGAAACTTCGATCGTTTATTCGGCCAGAAGCTTATCGAAGATACCCGACAGTGCAATACCGAATTTTTCAAAACCAGGTTATCTCTTTGCCGGCTGGTCAGAGGCCATTCCAGGCACCATGCCGTCGAGAGACACCACGTACACGGCCATCTGGAAAGTACGTACCGATACGCCTTACCGTGTTTCGAACAGGCTGCAAGGTCTCGGAAGCACTTCGCTTTACGTTGAAGCCGACACGGGAAGTTATCAAGGGACAACCGGCACGTCTGCGGCGCCGGCGATCCAGCAGTATCCCGGCTTTACTTATGACCGTAGCACAAGCACAGCCTTTGACAGCAGCGGTAAAGCCTTGGCCTCGAGTACGATTGCAGCCGATGGAAGCCTTACTATCGTGCGTTATTACACGCGCAACAGCTACAACTTGACGTTTGATGCGAACGGAGGCGCCGGAGGTTCCACAGCTCGAGTTCAGTACGGCGCTGCCATACAGGCGCCAACCGTATCGAATTCAGACTGTATTTTTACAGATTGGTCGCCCGCGCCAACAAGCACTATGCCGGCCCAAGACACCTCCTATTCCGCACAATGGGATTGTCCGCCGCCGACACCGATGCTTAGCGGCGCCAAATCGGTTCTCTCCAATGTGAACGGGAATATGAGCGGGAGCAGCTTATCGGCTCCGAGCACCTTGACCGTAGGTCAGTTGTTGAGCGGGTTAACGCTATCCCCTCACGCTACCGCCCAAGTGTTGGATCAAGCCTTGGCGCCTGTGACGGATCAGACGGCCGATATCACTTCCGATTTGATCGTCCGCGTTACCGCTCAAGATTCGTCTACTGCGGATTACCTTATTCTGTACAACGACGTAACCTTGACCTCGTCATCGCCCAGCTATCAAATCGATCCGGTCGCAGGGACGATTACCGTGCCTATGTATACTTACTACCTTGGCATCTTTACTACTGCTGTCGCCGGACCGCCGAATGGAAGCTACAAATCTTATCATCAGGACAATACGGAGCTTACGCACGGAAATAGTCTGCAAAGCACCGATCGGTTGGTCGTAACCGCACAAGACGGTACTCAGAAAACATACACCTTTGTCATAGGTTCATAAAGATCATGCGTAACAATGAAATCGCCCGCAGCCGGTCACAGCATGCGGGCGATTTTATTATCCGGACGCTATTGGATCAGAACGTTTTTTTCATTTCATAGTATCCGGCTCTTTTCTCATCGCCGCGTTCCCTATAAAACTGGATCAGAGTATTTAACGCATTGTCGTACCTTACCTCGTAAGGTTGCTGTATACTTAACGTCCATGAATAAAGCTTGTTTTCAAATAACATGCCTTTGTACAGCTCCACCATTTGCTCGAGGCTTTCCATTTTACTATTATCTGCATTAAAACGGTTACTGAAGTGATCGAACTCCAATAAATCCACTTTAATGTCTTCGATATTGAGCCAAATGTTCCCCAGTCTGCTCTTGATCAAATGATGGATGCCATAAGCGTCGAATCGTTTCTTTAAGTTATATTGCGTCGTATATAAGTTTGCATAACCTTTATTCATCTCCAAATCGGGCCACAAGTCATTAATGATCCGTTCTCTGGACACATACTTGCCGTTCATGCATAACAAATAAGCGAGAAGCTCTTCCGTTTTTTTGGTTCGCCAATTGTCGTCGATCAATTGCCCGTCGATCAATACGGCAAAGTCGCCAAAACACTTAATCTCCATTTTTCGTCTCATGCCGCTTTTGCTTCTGATCTTCTTTATCTTTTCCAAGGTGACATAAAGTTGTTCGTACTTCACCGGTTTAACGAGAAAATCCAACGCTTTTGTTTCAAGCGTGTCCGACACATAGGCATGGTGAGCGCTTGTAAAAACAAAATCCATTTCCGGTCTTTTTTTGAACATCATCCCCAACAAGGTTATGCCATCGATCTCCGGCATTTCGATATCCAGTAGAGCAAGGTCGGGCTGCATGCTGCTCATTTCTTCCAAGGCTGTTGCAGGATCTTCATACATCGCAACGACTTCGACATCCTCCATTTTCTCCAACTTGCTTTTCAAGTTCCGCAGTGCATAATATTCATCGTCTACAACAATAACTTTCATGGCCGCTCCTTAATGGGTACTTCAAAACGAACCGCAGTTCCTTTACCCTTCTGGCTAACGATTTGAAGCTGCGTGCCATACTCGGCCTTAAGCCGCGCGTTTATATGGGCAAGCCCAATGCCCTTGTTGGACGAGTATTCAAGCAGTTTATATTTGTCCGCGTCTTCAATGCCGACACCGTCGTCTTCTACCGCTATCAAGAAGCCCCGTTCAAGCCTTTTAACACTGATCGTGACGGTTCCTGCAATTTTCCTTTTACGTATCCCGTGTTTAATCGCATTTTCTACCAAGGGTTGAATAACCAAGCGTGGCACCTTTAATTGAATGCCTGGATCGACTTCATAGTTGACGACTATTTTGTCCGGGAACCTGGCTTGTTCAATACGAACATAAAACTTGACTGTATCCAACTCCTCGTGGATAGAAATATATCTTTCCGAATTGCTGTAATCGAATATATTTCGGAGATAATGGGATAAATCGTTGACCAAGCTGCCCGCTTTTTCTTTGTCTTCAGCAATGACCCCTTCTATCACATTCAAGGTGTTGTGAACAAAATGCGGATCCATTTGTGCCCGTATGAACGCAAGCTCAAACTGCCTGGATTGAATTTCGGAATTCTCAAACAGAACCTGATTGCGTTGCTTCTCTTCATTTAAATCATTTATGATTCCCGCGAGAGACAGGGCAAAGGCGGTAGCGGATACGCAAGAAATAAAAAATAAGTAATAAATCAGAATGTAACTTTGAGGAAGCACTCCGAAAACCATCAAATAAAACAAGATTATCGACACAATAAACAAGAGCCATGCCGTTATGAGTTGCGGCGAACGAATGGTTTTGTTCCATATTCCTGTAACCATAACGATAAAATACAATAAATACACCACAGAAGATGCGCCGGCAGCAAATGCCCCCAGCTCTCTACTAACGAAAAGAAACAGCAATAAATCGATAGGGAAGTATAGGATGAGCAGCTTTAAACAAAAATCGATCTTGGGGAACCTGGTTGGGGTCTGAAAAATCGCTCTCATAAAAATGGTGATGGCAAGCGACATGAGAATGCCGATGCCCGCGGAGTAATCCGCAATCCAATAAGCGTACTTGAAGCCCGTGATGTTTAACAGTCCCGTCGTTGTCGCATTCCATAACAAGGTGGTGAAAACAAAAAAGCAGTATATTAAAAAAGTTTTGTTTTTTATGGCTAAACCCGTGATCAAATGATAAAAAAACAATGCCGCCATAACGCCGAATAGGATGCCTCCCGCCAAGACGTTTATCAGACTTGACTTCCTAAATAGATCATCATTTACGAGTTGAACAATAAAGTTTTGTCCGTATAACGATTTGCTTGTCATGTATATATACTGATTATGATCAAAATGAGGCGGGATTTGGAATGCGGGGTAGACAAAGTCGATCTCATCGGAATTGCTCTTATACGCGAAGCCGAAATGCTTGGTTACGTAATCGTTACTTGTCGGGAAGTAAATCGTTGCATCTTCAAAAAGAGGGTTGTTTATGGTAAGGTAATTCATTTCATCCGCGTTATACCGATTTACTTTTATTTTGAACCATAATCGGACCGGAGAATAGCCAACCTTGGAATTGTTGCCAGGCAAAGCTACGAATTGATCGCTGATTTTCACATCGGACAACGTCATGTTTCCCGACTTGTCTTGTAGAATCTCCATGCTGATATCATCTTTGGATTTGTTCACATCCTGATAGTAAAAGATGAAAACGAAAGCGGTGCAAAGCGATATAGCAAAAAAAATAGTCATTATTTTCATTGAAAATTCAGTAGAATCCGATCTCATGAACATACTCCCCGATATACTCGAACGGCGTCGATCCTAGGAGCAATTCTACCATGGTTCCGTCCATCCTTCAATCTATTCAGCAGTCACGACGGATCCTAGATCATGCACCTGGAGCGGGCACACTCTATACTTCACAGCACTAGGCGGAACGAAGCGCTAAAAGGACTGTCCCTGTGTGGGAACAGCCCTTTCGGCCTTCTATCTGACTAGTTAATTCGCTACTTTGCCAAGCAGGAACATGAGCAGCTGCTGGTTGTGCGAGGAGATGCGGTCGAGCTGCGCCTCAATGAACGAGTCCCGGACATGCAGCCCGCGCGCATGCTCGGAATACCCTTTCTCCGTCGGAATAATCCAGACGATCCGCCGGTCTTTCTCATCCCGCTGGCGCATGATCAGCTCGTTCTTCTCCATCCGGTCCAGCAGCGTCGTAATGGCCGCCGGCGTCGTGTGCAGATGCTCCAGCAGGTCGGAAGGCTTCATCCTCCCCGCTCCCTGCTTCTCCATCCCCAGCAATACCTCCAGCACATGCAGCTGTCCCTCGGTCAAGCTAGGCGCCAGCTCCGTCTCCAAGTGCAGCTTCAAGTCCTTGCTGATCTTGCTCCACAGTCTGGCAAATTCCTTGGAATGCATCGCGATTATCCCTCCCGTGCCGATTGGTTATACTACTATTATATCAGCCGCCCATGTCGGATAATAGATTAATCCCGTTAATATTTTCACCCACGAATCGGGGCCAATCGATAACGTTTCGCTAGGCTTTTACATATATTGCAGAAGGATAGGGGAGAAATTGACGAAACCAGTCCACCTTGAGAGGAGCGGATTCCCCATGGATCAAGCGCAAAAGCTGGAGATCGTGAAGAAAGCTTTAACCGAAGGCATAATAAACGACCCGCAATGGCTGAATAAGCTGGATGAGCCTATGCCAGTGTGGGCCGTCATGGAGTTGTTCCTGAAGCTGATCGAGAAGCTGGACCCGCCGTACGAGTCCTACGATTGATGCCGAAGCCTTGCCTCTACGAGTGAATCCCTCTGCGCACTACCGCAACGACTTGATCGGTTTTGCCGACGGATACGACTTGTTTGCCCGATGATTTGCGTTCCTCGATCGGAGCGGACTCCGACGAGAATGTGACCAGCTCGCCGCTCTTCAGCACGGCGCTTAATTGCAACGCGTGCTTCACGAAGAACGCCTTCACGAGCTCGGAGCCGTTGGCCCGCACCCGCTTGCCTTCCTTGAACTCGAACGTAATGATCCCTTTGCCGCCCCGTCCTTGCACCGGATAATCAAGCAATAGCGAGCTCTTGGCATAACCAAGCTCAGAGATCACGAGCACTTCGCCTTCTTCGCCGTCCACCCACTCGGCGCCGACCACTTCATCGTCTTCCCGCAGCTGAATGCCTCTCACGCCGGCCGCCGCACGGCCCATCGGATTCACTTCCATCTCGCGGAACCGGATGCTCATGCCGAGCTTCGTGACGAGCAAGAGCTCCTTCGAATTGTCGCTCAGCCGCACCGTGAGCACTTCGTCCTGCTCGCCCAGCTTGATGGCGACGATGCCGCCGGAACGGTTCGTATAATACTCCTTGAGCTCAGTCCGCTTCACTTGTCCTCTTCTCGTCACAAAGACGAACGACTTCTGCGGATCCTCGAAATCTTTGATCGGAATCACTCTGACGATACGATCGTCCTTGGCGATCGGGATGACGTTTACGATAGCCGTCCCGTTGTCCTTCCACTTGTACTCCGGCACCTGATGGACCGGCAGCAGGAAGGACAAGCCCTTCTGTGTGAAAATAAGCAGGTTTTCGATCGTATTGACCTCGAGCACGTAGCGAACGTAATCCTTCTCCTTCAGCCCCGTGCTTTCCAACTCGCCGCCCGACCGATTGAACGAAAGCAGACTCGTTCGTTTCACATACCCTTCGTTCGTCAACGTCACAAGCACATCTTCCGGCGTCACCATCACCTCAAGGTTGACCTTGAGCTCCTCGACCTCGCCTTGCAGCTCCGACCGGCGATCGATGCCGAATTTCGCGCGAATGTCGCCCATCTCGTCCTTGATGACACCCATTAGCTTCTTATTGCTGTCGAGAATGGACCGCAGGTAAGCGATCGTCTTCTGAACTTCCTTCAGCTCTTTCTCGATCGAATGGATCTCCAGGTTCGTCAGACGGTATAGCTGGAGCACCAGAATGGCGTCCGCTTGTCGCTCGGTGAACCCGAATCGCGCAACGAGATTGTTCTGAGCGTCCTGACGGTTCTTCGACGCCTTGATCGTGGCAATGACTTCATCCAGCACATTAAGCGCCTTGGCCAACCCTTCTAGAATATGCGCACGGTCCTCCGCTTTCTCCAGATCATAGCGGGTTCGAAGGGTAATGATTTCTTTCTGGTGCGCGATGTAGGCCTCCAGCATCTGCTTGATGCCGAGCTGCATCGGCGTTTTGTTGACAATCGCCACCATGTTGAAGTTGTAGGTTACTTGCAGATCGGTTTTCTTCAGCAAATAGGCCAGGATTCCCGAAGCGTCGGCTTCTTTCTTCAGCTCGATTACGATGCGCAGGCCGTTACGTCCGCTCTCATCTCGAACTTCCGCAATGCCTTCAACCTTCTTCTCCAGCCGGATGTTCTCCATCGCAGTGACGAGCTTCGACTTGACGACCTGATACGGAATCTCCGTGATGACGATCTGCTGGCGGCCGCCCTTCATATCCTCGATCGACGTCTTGGCGCGGACGTAGATCCGGCCTTTCCCGGTGCGATACGCCTCGCGAATGCCTTCCTCACCCATAATGATGCCGCCGGTCGGGAAATCCGGCCCCTTGACGACGTTCATCAGATCCTCAAGCGGCATATCCGGATTGTCGATCAGCGCAGTACAAGCGTCGATGACCTCGCGCAGGTTGTGCGTCGGGATCTCGGTCGCGAAGCCGGAGCTGATCCCGCTCACCCCGTTCACAAGCAGGTTCGGGAAACGCGAAGGAAGCACGGATGGCTCCTTCGTCGTGTTGTCGAAGTTGTCGCGGAACAGGACGGTCCGCTTCTCGATGTCTCGCAGCAGCTCCATCGCGATCTCGGACAATCGCGCTTCCGTGTACCGCATGGCGGCCGCCGGATCGTCGTCCATCGAACCCCAGTTGCCGTGGCCGTCTACCAGCGTATGCGCCATCTTCCACGGCTGGGCCATCCGCACCATCCCTTCATAGATCGAAGAGTCGCCGTGCGGATGGTAGTTGCCCATCACGTCGCCTACCGTTTTGGCCGACTTGCGATACGGCTTGTCCGGCGTGTTGCCGGCCTCGTACATCGCGTACAGAATACGCCGCTGCACGGGCTTCAAGCCGTCGCGCACATCGGGGATAGCCCGGTCTTGAATAATATATTTGGAATAGCGGCCGAAGCGGTCGCCAACGATTTCTTCCAGGAATGCAGGCAATAGCTGTTCCGGTGAGCTCATACGTGTCCAATCACCTCAAATTGCTTTCTTCCGTCACGCCTACGCGAGATATGGAGATATTGCTCTTGCTCGATTACTCCACGTACTCCGTGAAGTCGACATTCTCGATAATCCACCGTTTGCGCGGATCGACCTTGTCGCCCATCAGAGTGGACACTCGGCGTTCCGCCTTGGCGGCATCCTCGATCTGTACCTGCAGCAGCGTCCGCGTTCCGGGATCCATCGTCGTTTCCCACAGCTGGTCCGGATTCATCTCGCCCAGTCCTTTGTACCGCTGCAGCTCGACGGATTTGCCCAATTCCTTCGTGAAGACTGCCAGCTGCTCGTCGGAGTAAGCATACTTCATTATGCTGTTTTTGCCCGCTTTTTTGGTCACTTTATAGAGCGGCGGTTGGGCGATAAATACTTTGCCGCCATCGATGAGCGGCTTCATGTAGCGATAGAAGAACGTGAGCAGCAGCACTTGAATGTGCGCCCCGTCCGTGTCGGCGTCGGTCATAATGATGATCTTGCCGTAATTCGATTCTTCCAGCTCGAATTCGGAGCCGACTCCCGCGCCGATCGCAGCGATGATCGCTTTGTATTCGTCGTTCTTAAGAATGTCGATCAGCTTGGCTTTCTCCGGATTCATCGGTTTGCCCTTGAGCGGCAGGATCGCCTGGTGGCGCGAGTCCCTGCCTTGCTTCGCCGAGCCGCCCGCCGAGTCGCCTTCGACGATGAACAGCTCATTGCGCTCATGGTCCTTGGACTGCGCCGGCGTCAGCTTGCCGTTCAGGTTGGAGCTTTCGCTTTTGCCTTTCTTGCCGTTGCGCACTTCTTCGCGAGCTTTGCGAGCCGCTTCCCGAGCTTTGGCCGACTGCACCGCTTTTTTGAGCAGCTGTTGCGCCACCTGGGGATTCTCCTCCAGGAACACATCCATCTGCTCGGATACGATCGCGTCCACCGCGCTCCGTGCCGAGGCGCTGCCGAGCTGGTCCTTCGTCTGTCCGACGAACTCGACCTCGCCCATCTTGACGTTGATGACGACCATCATGCCTTCGCGCAAGTCGGCGCCTTCGAGATTTTTCTCTTTCTCCTTCAAGATGCCGGCCTTGCGGGCGTAATCGTTCATTACCCGCGTGTAAGCCGTCTTGAAGCCGGTCTCATGCGTCCCGCCGCCGCGCGTCGGGATCGAGTTGACGAACGAAGCGATTGTCTCTGTATACCCGTCGTTGTACTGGAAGGCAACCTCTACTTCGATCTCGTCCTTCTCCGCGCTGAAGTGAATCACATCGTGCAGCACGGTCTTGTCGTCGTTCAGAAATTGCACGAACTGCTTGGCGCCGCCCGCGTATTGGAACGTCTCCTGCTTGTCCGAGCGCTCGTCCTTGATGTTCACCTGCAAGCCGCTATTGAGGAAAGCGATTTCCTGCAGCCGTTCGGCCAATGTGTCATAGCTGAGCGCGATGCCGCCTTGGAACACCCGCTTGTCCGGCTTGAAAGTCACCTTCGTTCCCGTCCGGTTCGTATTCCCGATGATCTCAAGGCCTCCTGTCGGTTCGCCGACATGCTCCTTGCCCTCCGTATCCACCCAGAATTCGAAACGCTGGCGGTGAATTTTGCCTTCCCGGTTGATCTCGACCTCGAGCCACTCGGATAGCGCGTTCGTCACCGATGCGCCTACCCCATGGAGTCCGCCCGATTTCTTATAGCCGTTGCCGCCGAATTTCCCGCCTGCATGCAGAATCGTAAACACGACCTGCGGAGTCGGAATCCCCATCTTGTGCATTCCTGTCGGAATGCCTCGTCCGTTGTCCCTCACCGTTACCGATTGATCTCTATGTATGATGACGTCGATCTTCGAGCAAAACTTGGCCAAATGCTCATCGACCGCGTTGTCGACAATTTCCCACACCAGGTGATGCAAGCCCGACGAGCTGGTGCTGCCGATATACATACCCGGCCGTTTCCGGACGGCGGTGAGGCCTTCCAGCACTTGAATATCGTCCGCATCATAGCCGGCAGCCGCGATCGGAGCGGTCTCCGGCGCGGAGAACAAGTTCAACTGTTCGGCCATCCTGAAGCCCCCATTCCACAAGGTTGTAACATATTATGCATTATATCATCAGTTTCCATTAATTTAATATGTCTTTTTTCATAAACGTCCAGAACGAAATCGCTACGGCCGCTACCGTCCACGCCGACAATACAGTCATCGAGAACGCCAAATTCATGCCCTCGATCGGCGGCAAACCGCCCGATAAGTAGTCCGTCAGCGACAAGTTGACCATGAACAAATATTTCGCCTGGGTCCAAGAAGATGCCATATTGCTCAAGATCGAACCCGCGATCAACAGCGCCAGCATGATTCCCATGCCTGCGGCCGTGCTGCGCACGAGCACCGAAATCGTCAGCGACATACAGCCCACGACGAAGGCGGCGAACCACACTAACCCGCACTCCATAAGCAAATACAGCCATTGCGGCACCGGATGGACGTAGCTGAAATCGACCTCTTCGCCGATCACCTTGAAGCCGCTGAAGATCGGCATATTCCATCCGCCGTAGCCGAACGCGACCCCCGAGATCAAGTAGCAGAGCGCTGCCGTGGCAAAGACCGTAAGCGATACATAGAAAATCATCGCAATGTATTTGCTAAGCAGCACCTTCCATCGTCGGACAGGTCGAGTTAGCAGCAGCTTGATCGTTCCCGTCGAATGCTCGGAGGAGACCAGATCCGAAGCGATGACCATCACCATGAGCGGGATGAACAGGAAAATCGCGTTTTTTAGAAATCCAATGGTGAAGGTGACGGCGTTCGGCGACTCCGGGTTGACGTTTTTGTCCAGGTAGTACTGAAGCACCCGAACCTGCACGCGCATCACCTTTTTCCACTCTTCCGGAACGCGTCCGCTGCTCAGCCGATTTTGGTAGTCCTTGATCTTCTGCTGGTTGACCAGCCGCCAGTCCTGCTGTCCGAATTGCTTCTGGTTGTTCTGCGCGACCTTCATCTGCGCGTATGTAAACATCGGAATTAGAGCCGCCAAAATAAGCAAAACGACGAGAAAGCGGCGCTTCTTCAACATCTTGATCGTCTCGTTCTTAACCAGCGGGTACAGCCCGATTCGTTCGTTAGTCAATGGTCTCCCCCTCCGTCATGCTGAGGAACAGCTCTTCGAGCGTCGGATTTCGGTGCTGGATGCCGTAGACGCGCACACCTGCAGCGACCAGCTTGCCTGTCAGCGCAGGGATATGCTCCGGCTCCATCCGCGTCATAATGAGGCGGGTGGATGTAAGAAGCTCTGCGTCGGCGTGATGCGGATCTGCGGTTATGGCTGCGACATCAGGCTCGGCTTCGGCTTCATCCAGCAACTGCACCGTCTGAGACTCGCCAAGAAATACTTGAAGCGCCAGCACGCGAGGCTCCACCTGCCAGGCGATCCGTTCGCCGGCTTCCCGCAGCAGCTCGTCCACCTCGCCGACCGCCAGTACCTCGCCATGGCTTATAATCGCCACCCGGTCGCACATCAGCTGAATCTCGCTCAGCAGATGGCTGGAGACGAACACGCTCAGCCCTTCGTCCGCCAGCTTGCGGATGAAGGCGCGCATCTCCTTGATCCCTTGCGGGTCCAGGCCATTCGTCGGCTCGTCGAGAATGAGCAGCTTCGGCCGGCCGAGCATCGCCTGAGCGATGCCCAGCCGTTGGCGCATGCCGAGCGAGTACGTGCGCACTTTGTCGTGGATCCGCTGATCGAGTCCGACCAGCTCCACCACTTCGTGAATTCTCGCTTCGTCCACGCCAGGCAGCATTCGCGCAAAATGGTCAAGGTTGTCCCATCCGGTCATGTATGAGTACAGCTCGGGATTTTCCACGATACAACCTACCAGGCGCAAAGCTTCATTGTGATCGGTTCGGATATCGTAGCCGCAAATGCGGATCGAGCCTTCGGTTGGCGCGATCAGCCCGACGAGCATCCGGATCGTCGTCGTTTTGCCGGAGCCGTTCGGCCCAAGAAAGCCGAAAATCTCACCTTCGCCGATTTCGAATGACACGCCTTTAATAATGAGCCGTTTGCCGATTCTCTTCTTCACGTTGCGGACCGACAGGACGGCCGCCCCATTCGTCAAGGACATCGATGCCCCTCCTCCTTATTGCAGTGCCTGCACGACGCGTTCCGCGATCCGGACATAGCCTTGTTCGTTCGGGTGGAAATGGTCCGTATAGATGTACTTGGAGAAGTTCAGCTGGAACAGATCGAACGACGGAACGTACACCAAATTCGGATACCGAAGGGTTAACCGGAACACGGCCTCGTTCCATTCCGCGACGTGGACGGATGCCGGCCGCATCTCCGGCAAATCGTAGAACGGATTGTACACGCCTACATATGCGATCGTAGCCTGCGGATTCAATTCGGCGAGCCTCACGAGAATTTGCTCCATTCGTTTGAGCGGCTCCGGCATGGCCAGCCTCACTTTCTCCGGATCGAGCTGATCCGTCGACGAGGTCTGCACGTTCTTGGAAATGTCGAACAGATCGTTGCCGCCCATGGTTAACAAGATGAGATCCGCTTGGTCGATCCCGTAGGCGATGCTTTTCTGCTCTTGGAGATCCTTCAGCAGCTGATCGGTTTTATACCCGCTGATGCCATAATTGCCGATCAGGTGCACTTCCTTGCCCGCTTTTTTCTCCAACTGCTCCTTCACATTCAGAACATAGCCTTTCCCGCTGGCATCCCCGGTGCCTTTCGTGAGCGAATCGCCAAGAGCCACAATATTGATGCTGTTCTTGTCGAGCGGCGATTCCGGCTTCGGCTGCTCCGGCTCCGCCATGTACTCGACCGGCTGCGGGTTCAAAATATCGTTCATGGCATAGACGAGCCCGACCAGCATCATGACGGTCGTGAGGACGGCGGCCAGACCGACGGTTCTCCAGAGCAAGCGCGACGACTTCATCGTTTTCCCCCCCTAGCGGCTTAAGTGTCTATTTAGTAGAGTATAGGTTTCGTGTAGATTTTGCAAATTCCCCTACGCCGGGCACAGCAAAAACCCTCCGAAAGACCTGGGTCGGACTTCGGAGGATGTGCTTGACACCCACAGGTTATTTAACCTTTTTCACGTTGAAGTTTGCTTCGAGCAGCATCCAGTTTTGCGTGAACGGCTGGCCGAGTACCCAATAGCTTATTCCGCGCAGGTTATATTGTTTGATCAAGTTGAACTTCGCCTGCATGCTGCGCGCATCCTCGAACCAGACGATATGCTCCAGCCCCTCCTTGTCGTAATAGCGGAAAAAGGGAGCCAGCGCCGTCGGATCGTACTGGATGTAGGCGCCGACGTCGTAGGCCAGCTTTACGGCGGCCTCCGGACTGAGTGTTGGAGCAAACTTGCCGCCGGGTTTGTAGGGAAGCGTCCAGTTATAGCCGTATAACGGAGCGCTAAGTATGATTTTGTGCCGGGGGATGACGGTGAGCGCGTAATCCAACACCCTCTTTACTTGAGGGATAGGCGCCACCGCCATAGGAGGACCACCCGACCATCCCCATTCGTACGTCATCAGGATGACGAAATCGACAATCGCCCCGTGCGCTCCGTAATCATGTGCCGTATACCAGGGTCCGCTCTGCTCGGCGCTGGTCTTAGGCGCAACAGCGGTCGAGATTGGTTTGCCAAGCGCGTGCACGCGCCCGGTAAGCTCCTTCAAGAAGTCGGTATACAAGTCACGATCGTCCGGGTAAATGTGTTCGAAGTCAACGTTGAGCGAATAATATTGATTCGTCATAAGCGTCTGCTCGATGTTGTGGATCAGCTTCTCGCGGGCAAGCGCATTCGTGAATACCGCATGGGCAATTTCCGCTGAGAACGTGCCGTCTTTGAAATTCGTCACGACCATCATCGGCACGGCATTCGTCTTGGCGATAGCCTCCAGTGTTGGAATCGGCTTGGGTGGAGGCGTGAGGCTGCCGTCGGCGCCGGCCACATATTGGAACAAGCTGAAATAAGTGAGCTGGCGAGCCGTGTCTTGGACGATTTGCCGGTCGCGCTCCGTCCCCTTGAGCTGCAAGTAGCCGTTCACTTCGATCGTCATTTTCGGCTGCGCCGCCGCATTCGTCCCCGGAATTCGCAGCTGTGCGCCGGGATAGATCATCGCGGGATTGCTGATCCCGTTCATGTGAGCGATCGCGTCAGGCGACACACCGTAGCGGTTCGCGATGCTCCACAACGTTTCGCCCGCTCCGACCGTGTGCACGATTTCCCGGATCGGCACGAGCAAGGCTTGCCCGGGCACCAACCGATTGGCCTGCGCCTCCAGGCCGTTCACCCGAATCATTTCGTCCACGGTCACCCCATGCCGCCTAGCGATCGCCCATAAGGAATCTCCCGGTTGAACCGAAGTAATTCGCAAACTTGACTCCTCCTCCCGCTCACGCCGACAGCTGGCTGCCGCCGGTTCCGCTCATCGGTTCTATGCCTATTCCGGGGAGCGGGAGAAATGCATGTCCGGTGGAAAAATGGACCAAAAAAGGACAGCGGATCCCCCGCTGCCCCTCCAAATGCAAGCTATAGCTTGCGAAGCTTCACTTCGACCGCCTCGTGCCGGGCGCCCTTCGTCAGGATCAGATCGGCGCGCGACCGCGTAGGCTGGATGTTCTCGTGCAGATTGAGCAGGTTGATTTCCCGCCAAATGCCGGTCGCCGTCACGATCGCCTCCGCGTCGCTCAAGCTGGAGTAACGGTGGAAGTACGAGCTCGGATTCGCGAACGCCGTGCTGCGCAGCTTCTTGAATCGCTCGACGTACCATTCCTCGATGTCGGCTTCCTTCGCATCGACGTAGATCGAGAAATCGAAGAAATCCGAGACGTACACCTCGCGGGTGGGACGATTTTTCCGATTCTGAATCGAGTGCGCCTGAAGGACGTTGATGCCTTCGAAAATCAGAATGTCCGGCTGACGAATCGTCTGCTTCCGGTCCGGCAAAATGTCATAAGCCAAGTGTGAGTAGATCGGACAGCTTACCTCGGCAAGGCCGGATTTGATGTCGGCGAGAAACCGGATCAGCTTGCGCGTGTCGTAGCTCTCCGGAAACCCCTTGCGCTTCATCAAGCCGCGCTCTTCGAGCACCCGGTTCGGTAGCAGGAAGCCGTCCGTCGTCACGAGATCGACCTTCGGATGGTTCGGCCAATGCGACAGCAACGCTTGCAAGACGCGGGCCGTCGTGCTCTTGCCAACCGCCACGCTCCCTGCTATGCCGATAATGTAAGGCACCTTCGCCGTATGATCGTTCAGAAATGTGTGCGTTGCCTTGTAGAGCCCTTGGGTCGCTTCCACGTACAAATTGAGCAGCCGGGAGAGCGGCAAATAAATGTCCTGCACCTCGCCTAGCGAGATGCGGTCGTTCAACCCCTGCAGCTGAAGCAGATCGGCTTCGGACAACGTGAGCGGCGTGACATCCCGCAGCTTCGCCCATTCCTGGCGCGTAAAGGTGTTGTAAGGCGTAAATTCTTGACTGACCGCTTGCGGGACTTCCACCATGAAGTGATACATCCTTCCGTTCTGACAGTGCCTAGCCGACCCGGCGGCAGCCCTGCAAGCTACACCGCATCGCCTAAAAATCTATATTGGGCTTCCACAAGGCCGTAGTAAATGCCTTTATGCTGCATCAGCTCGTCATGACTGCCTTCTTCCATGAGACGGCCGTGATCCATTACGATAATTTTATCCGCATTGCGAATCGTGGACAAGCGGTGCGCGATAATAAACGACGTCCGACCGACAAGCAGCGCCTTGAGCGCTTCCTGAATGCGCAGCTCGGTCTCGGTGTCGATGCTCGCTGTCGCCTCGTCGAGGATAAGAACGCGCGGGTCGGCAAGCAGCGCACGAGCGAACGAGATCAGCTGACGCTGACCCATCGACAGCACATTGCCGCGCTCTTCCACCTGCGTATCGTACCCATCCGGCAGTCCGGCGATGAAATCATGAGCGTAGACGGCGCGAGCTGCCGCTTCCACTTCCATATCAGTCGCATCAAGACGGCCGAAACGAATATTGTCGCGGATCGAGCCGGAGAAAATAAACGTATCCTGCAGCACGATGCCGACTTGGGAACGCAAGCTCTGCAAGGTGAAATCGCGGATGTCTTGACCGTCGATCAGCACTTGACCTTCGACCGGATCATAGAACCGGCACAGCAGGTTGATGATTGTGCTCTTACCGGAGCCAGTATGTCCGACAAGTGCGATCGACTGCCCCGCCTTCGCTTGCAAGCTTACGCCCCGAAGCGCCGGACGGCCTTTCTCGTATTCGAACACGATGTTCTCGAGCTTGATGCTGCCGGTGATTGGAGGCAGCTCCTTGGCGTTCGGCTTCTCGCCTACCGTCGGCTTCTCGTCCATGAACTCGAAGATCCGCTCGGAGGAAGACATGGCGATCAGCATAGCTTGGTACATTTGACCGAGACGGTTGATCGGCTCCCAGAAGTTGCCCAGATAGTTCGCGAACATGTAGAGCAAGCCGATCGTCAGTGCACCTGTCTGAATCAGATGTGAGCCGTACCAGAACAAGACACAAGTGCCGATTGCCGCTGTCAGCTCGATGATCGGACCGAACGTCTGGTTCAGCGTCGACGCTTTATCCCACAGCTTGCGGTTCGCCGAATTCATCTGATCGAAATAAACTATGTTCTCTTTTTCTTGCGTAAAAGCTTGCGTTACTTTAATACCCTGAATGCTCTCCGCCAAATGGGAGTTGATCCGGGATGTCTTGACCCGCACATCCTGCCAGGCTATCCGAATCGTACGACGCAGCTTGCCGGATACGAAGAACATGACCGGTACAGTTACAATGATAGCCAGACCCAATTTGAAATTCAAGGTTAGTAAGATGGCTATGATTCCGATCAATTGGATCGAATCGATCAAGACGTTGACGACGCCGTTCGTGAACAAATCCTGCAGCGAGTTGACGTCGTTCGTAATCCGGACCAGAATTGAACCCGCCGGACGTTTGTCGAAGAAACGGAACGACAGCTGTTGAATATGCTTGAACAAGTCTTGCCGCAAATCATAGATGACGTTCTGGCCGATCATGTTCAAATAGCGGATCCGGTAGTTGTTGACGAACCACTGGATGAAGTACAGCACGACCATACCGCCAGCGATCGAGAAAAGCAGCTTCTGCTTGCCGTCCGTGATCGCATTATCGATCGCATAGCCGATCAGGAACGGGATCGCCAGCTTGGCGATCGTACCGAGCAGCATGGCCAGCAGGATGATCGGCAGCATTTGTTTCCGATAGGGCTTCAGATACGCTCCCAGTCGGCGAAGCTGGCCCCAGTCGAACTCTCGTTCCATCAGCTCGTCGTCCTGATAGACGAACCGTTCCTTGCCGCCCGTGCCGGGAGCTTCCTGCTTCGCCGGCGGGACTTGTTTATTCAAGGGGGTGTTAGCGCCTGTAGCACTCATTTCGCCAACCTCCTTTCGATCTGCTTCTTCACGAGACTCGGGTGATCCGAGTATTGAATTTTGTAGGTTTCATAGTAGCGTCCTGGCTCGCGAAGCAGCTGCTCGTGGGTGCCGCGTTGAACGATTTTGCCATGGTCGAGCACGATAATCTGATCGGCATGCTTCAAGGAAGAGATCCGGTGAGCGATAATGAACGTCGTCCGGCCTTTCATCAATTCCTGGAAGCCGGCTTGAATTTCATGCTCGGTTTCCATATCGACAGCGCTCGTCGCATCGTCGAGAATCAGAATTTTCGGATCGCGCAAGAAAGCTCGAGCGATGGCGATCCGCTGCTTTTGTCCGCCCGACAGCCCCATGCCCCGTTCGCCGACAATCGTATCATACCCTTCCGGCAATTCCATGATGAAGTCATGGGCTTTGGCCAGCTTTGCCGCACGAATAATTTCATCCATACTCACATCTCGGCGCGAATAGGCGATGTTGTTGCGGATCGAGGACGAGAACAAGAAGGTTTCCTGGAAAACGAGCGCGATTTGCTCCCGCAAGCTCGTCAGACTGATGTCGCGAATATCTTGTCCGTCGAGCGTGATGCGGCCTTCGCGAATGTTGTAGGCGCGCATCAGCAGTTGGATGACGGTCGATTTGCCGGCACCGGTCGGCCCGAGCAAGCCGATGACCGTACCCGCAGGCGCATCGACATTGAAATCGGTCAGCGCAGGCTCTTTATCCGTATAAGCGAACGTCACTTTTTCAAATTTCACGCTGCCTTGGACTTGATCTTTCTTGAGCACCGAAGCGCCAGTCTTGTCCTTCACGTGCATGTATTGGTGCAAGATCTCAAGCACTCGCTCGCCGGATGCTTTGGATTGCGTATAGTTGTTAATATGAAGCCCGATGTCGCGCATCGGCGCGATAACATACCAGACGACGCTGAAAAAGGCTACAAGCTCACCGATAGTCATTTTGCCGTCGATAACGAACCAGCCTCCGACTGTCAGCAATAGCACAATGCAGAAGTTGGAGAGCAGCTCCATCAGCGGGAAAAATTTGGCCCAAGCGAATGCCAACGTAATGTGGTTCGCCTTGTAGTCCTCGCTGCGATGAGAAAATTTCTCGACCTCGTAAGGCTCGCGGGCAAACGATTTGACGGTGCGGACGCCGGTTATGTTCTCTTGGACGGCCGTCGTCAGATTACTCATTGCCTTACGAACGGAACGGAATGCGGGGTGAACCGTCTTCTCGAACCGAAGCGCCGTGATGGCAATGAAAGGTACCGTGACGAACGTGACTAGCGTCAACTGCCAACTGAGCGTTAGCATCATAATCGTACCGAAGCCTAACATGAGGAACACGTTCAGCACTTGCGCGAAGCCGAAGCCGATGAATTGTCGGATCGCTTCGAGGTCGGCCGTCAGCCGGGACATCAGGTCCCCGGTCTTCGCCCGGTCGTAATACTGAAAAGCCAAGTATTGCAGCTTGCTGTAAAGCGCATTGCGCAAGTTGTACGCAACGGTGTTGCCAAGTCTTCCCCCCGTGAACCCGTGCAGAAACTGAAAGCTGGCTTTTACCGCAATGACACCGATGACCGAGAGCGCGATGTAGGGGACCAGGCTGTAATTCTCAGCTCTGATGACATCGTCGATCAGGAAGCGGAGCAGATTCGGGTATACCAACCCGAGGGCGGTCGAGCACATCAGGAAAAAAATCGATGCGAACAACCATTTCTTTTCATGCCAGTAAAACTCTTTCAATTGCTTTAATACGTTCATCAGGTGCCTCCTTCAGCATTTGCGGCGACAATCGGACCTGGGAAATTTCGCCACATAAATGCGCTCTGCGAGCGTCGGCTTGACATTCACCGAAAGCATTTTCAATCTTTATGTATCTTAACACCATCCCTTCCATTCCTCCATCAATCGAAACGGGGGAAATCCCCGTAAACCTTCTAAATGTTTCGTAAATCGAGAAAATCAGCGCATAATCCATGAGTATCTTCCGAATCGTCCCGATACCCTGCAATGGATACGTTTTCATGAAAATATGGAAAAAAGGTCTTTATAGAGACAGGTAAAAGACAACCCCCGCCGGACCTGGTTTGGCTCCGACGAGGGTTCGATAGGAAACGATAGGAAATGATCGGTTACAGCTGGGAAAAAGCCTCTTGCAAACGGCGCAGCTCGCCGAGATCGATCTTCATCTCAAGCGCGTCCAGCAGCCCTTCGACATGCTCCTGCACGGATTGCCGTTCCCGCTCCTGCAAGCTATCGATGAGACGCTCATACTGGTCGCCGTACGTCGACTCAATCAGCGCACTGTGGCGTTCGATATAAGACGCGACCGGCTCCTGCAGCCGCTTCTCGAGCTGCTCGCGCAGCTGCATGCGGCCTGGGCCTTCGAAGAAGTGTTTGCCGCTCTTGTACATGGAGGTCAGCTCCTTCTCCTCGAAGGCGATGCCGCTCAAGCTTTCCTCCACATGCGGCGTCTTGAACTTAGGCGAGGCAAAGCCTGCAGGTTCGTAGCTAGGGATTCGCTCGCGGATACGCTCCACTTGGCGCTCCATCCGCTTTCGCGCCAGCTTGCCTAGCGCCTGCTCGACACGAAGCGTCGTGGCGAGCAGCTCCTGCGACAAGTCGTAGGCGATGAGGCGCAGCATGTCTTTGCCGGCGGCGCCAAGCAGCGTGCGGATCGGCCCGGCGTCCTCGCGCAGCGAAGCCGCGTTGAATGCGTAGGCATACAGCTCGCCGAAGCGGAAGAACAGCCGCTGCTTGACATAGAACAGCAGCTCGCGGGATTCCCCGGCCGCTTCCTTCAGCTCGTCGCTCGCGTCGCGTTCGGCCAGCCGCTGCTCGGCATGGTTAAGCGCTTCGCGCAGCGATTCGATCCGGCGCTTGCGCTCGGCTTCGTCCTCGCGGGCGCTGTCGATCCATTGGCGGAGCATGCCGTTCGCCCGCTCGAGCTCCTGGTTCGCCGCATGGACGGCGATGTCCGCCAGTTCTTCGAACGCGAAGCGGACGAAGTCCCGCTCGAACGGAAGGATGCCCGATTGATCGAGCAGCGCTTCGTTGCCGTCCTGCTTGCCGTCTAGGGCGGCTAAGCTCGACACCGGGTAAATGCGAGGCTTGCGAATGCCGTATTGCAGCAGGTTCGAGGTCACATGGCCTACGACACCTTCGAGCTCTTGCGTGCTGGCGGCTAAATCGGCGGCGTTGACGACGAAGAACATTTTATCGAGCTCGAACGTATCCTTGACTCGGCCGAGCTGCAGAAGGAATTCGCGGTCGGCTTGGGAAAACGCGTGATTGTAATACGTGACGAACAAGATCGCGTCGGCGTTCTTGATATAGTCGAACGCCACTCCGGTGTGGCGGGCGTTGATCGAGTCGGCTCCAGGCGTGTCTACGAGCACCATGCCTTGATTCGTCAAGGCGCAGGCGTAGTGGAGCTCGATAAAGGCAACGTAGCACGACTTACTCTCTTCGGCGACGAAGGAGCGGAACTCGCGGAGGTCGGCGCGCAGCTCGGCTCCCATCCGCTCCGAGGCGAATGTCCAGCCTTTGCGGACCGCCTTGAGGAACGTGTAGTGCGGCTTGCCGCTAGGAGCTACCGCATCCGGCTTCAGCTTGTCGATGGCGGCGAGCGCTTCGTCCATGCTGGACACCTGGTGTCCCAGCACCTGCAGCGAGTAGCGAACATCGTCTAGCATGGCTTCCGCCGACTTCATCTGCACGCGCACGGAGCCGTGCGGCCATTCCGCCGTCGGCGGGACGATTTTGTTGATCGCCGCCGTAGTCGGGTTCGGCGATACCGGCAGCACCGCCTCGCCCATGAGGGCGTTGGCGAACGAAGACTTGCCGGCGCTGAAGGCGCCGAACAAGGCGATCGTGAACGTGCTGCCCTCGAGGCGCTCCGCCTTGTCGCGCATCGCCTGCACGATCGACTTCATCGCGCCGATGCCGCCGAGCAGCTCGGCGCCGCGCCGCAGCCGCTGCGCGGTGCGCCGCATGCCGCCGCGCGGGTCGCCGCCGGCGCTAGGCGCGAGC
>NZ_BIMA01000068.1 GCF_004000845.1 Paenibacillus koleovorans NBRC 103111 | reverse complement strand
TGAAACAAATTTCGCAATATTTCCCCCATTCCCTCCAACTATGAACTTAAGTACAGTACTCGAGAATCCAGCTTCCCGAGTTGTGTTCTTAGGTTCATAGATTGCCTGGCAATACCTTGGTGACAGAACTTTGGTACTTGCACATTAAGGCGGAGGATGCCGCCGGCAACACCGTGAACGCGCAGTCGAACCGCTTCCGACTGGACACATCGGCTGCGGAGCTGAGCGGATTGTCACTCTCGGCGGGTACGCTTAGTCCTGCTTTCGCGGGAAATACGGACAGCTATTCGGCTCGTGTGTCTCAAGACGTCTCCTTCATAACGGTCATGCCCGTTACCGCAGACACATCGGATTCGATAACGTTGAGCGCAAACGGCGACCCTTCGCAGACGGTTGCGAGCGGTACGTCGAGCGGGCAGCTGACGCTCCGCGAAGGAGCAAACACGATCTCGATTTCGGTCACCGCTCTGAACGGGACACAGAAATCGTATACCGTTATCGTGAACCGGGATGCCCAGTCGTCCGTCACTCAGATGCCGGCTGCCAATCTCCGTCATGCTGAAGCGGTTGCTGCAGCACGTGCAGTTTATCGATTAATTATAAGATGTTGCATGTCTCGAAGATCATCACATGACGGCAGCCGGTCCAAACGACCGGTTGCCGTTCCTTATGCTTATTTGAAGGGAAAGGGCGTGGGTGTTTCGTCAGGCCGAGCTCGGAGCGGACACAGATGCGCTTATTTGCCCTTTCGACCCCTCAAAACCTCACTTTTGGCCCCAATAACGCATCGTATGTCCGCTGACCCCGTAAAATAGTCATTTTGTTCACAAATAAGGGCCGTATGGTCCGCTTACTCGCCGCTGTTGGAGTCCCTAACCTGACAACATTGCCCCGCCCCCCCCCATCTCCCCACACTAGCCACCCATTTCACGATTCACAGGTATTAACAGAACCTCGGTTTGCTAAACTAAACGTGGAATCCTGGCACAATTCTGGAACTGCCGAGCTTCCTAGCCCCGCTAAATACACCTGCTCTCCCTCGACCGGAAGAAACGAACATCCATCGGAAGAACAGCACATGTTGCCTAAAGTCCGTTCGGGGTAGGATGGATATAGGCAACAAGGACGAGGAAGGGTGGAACCATAATGGCCGAACAGGCTGTAATTCCGGAGTTTTGGAAGACGACATTAGCGGATGTGGAAAGGCAAATACAGGGTGTACAGGCAGGCGAGACGACGATCGCCGGATATTCCGCGGGCGGACGGCCGATCTACCTGGCGACTTACGGCGAGAAGCAAGATTTCAAGAGGCAGGCGAATTACAGCTCGGCTTGCGGGGCCGGCGACGTGCGCTACTACGCGGACAAACGGGAAGACGCCAAACCGGTGCTGTACCTGCTCGGCGGGGTGCATGGCGGGGAGCTGGAAGGGGTTGCCGCCATTCTGAATTTGATCCAGGTGCTCGAGACGGGGAAGGATTATCGGGGCAAGGAGTGGAACTATCTCTATAATCATCGCGATCGCTTCCGGCTAATCCTCGTTCCCTGCGCCAACCCGGACGGCCGCGCCCGTGTGCCGGTCGATTCGCTGGTCGGGCTCGACTTCGACACGTTCCGTTACTACGTCCAGGGGACCTGGAAGGACGGGACGCTATGCGGATGGCCGCAATGCAAAAGCGTTCACCCGATCAAGGAGCATGTCGCTCATCTGGGCGGCTACTTCAACGACGACGGCGTCAATATCGCCTATGACCGGTTTTACGATCCGATGGCGAAGGAGACGAAGCTGTTGCTGGAGATCGCGGAACGGGAGGCGGCCGATTTTTGCCTTCACTTGCATGGCGGAGACAATTGCGTGAATCACATCCTTGACACCGCTTACATGCCGCGAAAAGTACGGCAAGAAACGGCACGTTTCGCGCGAAACGTGCGGGAGGCATGTTTGGCCCGCGGGCTCGAATACTTGGTGAATGAGCGCGAAGAGCGACCGGAGGACAGGGACCGTCCCACCGAGTTAACGTTCGACGCCGCCATGCACCATGTATGCGGAGGAATCAGCTGCACGTACGAGACGAACATGGGGCTCGATTTCGGACGGCTTCGGTGTACGCACGACGAGATTCTGGATCACCATCTGATCCTGTTCGATACTTTGTTTCGATTCTACGAATAAAACGGCGGTGGCTACAACATGAAGCGAAACATGAGTTTTTTTGCGGCGATGCTGCTGGCCTTGATCCTCGTCCTGCTGTTCCCGACGCTCCTGACGATCGCCTTGTACCAGAACATGCAGGGGATTCTCAAAGAGGACGTGAACCGGTCGAATACGGCCATGCTGAAACAAATTAGTATGATGATGGACAGCCGGCTGCGGGAAGTAGAGCAGCTGGCTGTTAAAGTTTCGTTCCGGCCCAAAATCGAGCTGCTGCTCGGCCGCTCACAGGCAATGGGCGCGCCGACCCCTTACGAGTACAAAGAGATCATGGACTCGTTAGCTCACTATTCGATGGCCAACGAGTTTATTGAACAGCAGTATGTGTATTTTCGCGAACAGGATACGGTTGTGACGCCGACGGTCAAAAGCGATGCCAGCGTCTTCTACAATAATTTCTATAAATACGAAGGGCTCACCGAACAGCAGTGGCGGGGATTTCTGCAAAGCAGCGGGCCCGAAGCGCTGTACTTGCCGGTGATGGCAGTCACCGAGAAGAACCGGCAGGATGTCCCGGAGCGCGTTATCACTTACATTCGGCCGATCCCGTACGGGGAGAGCGGTTCGTCGCAAGGGGCGTTTGTCGTTTTGATCCAGGAGAAGCGCATCCGGGAGCTGCTGGAAAACCTCACAGGAGCGCACCAAGCCAAAATATTTATCGCGGACAAGACGGGGCGGCTGCTGGCGGAGTCCAGCGGTGACGACCGGCTGGATAGTCTGAATTTCGACGAAGTGATGTTCCCTGGATCGGAGCAGCCGACAGTCGGCGAAGCTTCCTACATTTCCCGGATCAATGGGGAGGAGCTGACGGTTACGACGGTTGTCTCTCCGGAGACGGGCTGGCGGTATGTCTCTCTTGTGCCGAGGGCGACGTTGATGGAAACGGTGCACGGGGTGCAGTCGCTTGCGCTGACGCTGCTTGGCATCTGCCTGCTGCTCGGGATCGGCGGAGCGTACGTTCTGGCCAAGCGGCTGTACAGTCCGATCAACCAGCTGGTCGATTCCATCGTGAAACGCGAGGAGGGGACCGACCGGAGGCGGCGGAGCGAGTTCCTGCTGATCGAAGAGACGCTGTCGCATACTTGGCGCTCCCAGGAGGAGCTGCAGACGCTGCTGGATCTCCAGGCGCCGGCCATTCAAGCGAATTTCCTGAACCGGCTGCTTCGCGGGCTGGTCGATCCGAAGACGATGAATGCGGAATCGCTGCAATTCGTGGGCATCCGGTTCGTGTCCGACCAATTCGCGGTTATCGTAGTAGACGTGGATGATTTCCAGAAGTTTCCCGGCGAGGACGACGAACGGCAATGGGCGATGGTCCGATTCGTCGTGACCAATGTCAGCCAAGAGCTGTTCGGGGCGCGGCACCATGTCTACGTGGTCGAGACGGATCGGAGCCGACTCGTGCTGCTCGTGAATTTGAACACCGGTGACTCGGCGGAGCATTCGGTTCAGTTGGAGGCGGCGATCGAGAATCTGAAGGTGTTTGTCGATCGCAAGTTCGGCATCGCGGCGAGCATCGGCGTCAGCAACGTCAAGCATGGGTTCCCCGAGATCCGCACCTGTCTGAACGAAGCGATGGCGGCTGTCGATTACCGGATTGTCAAAGGGAAAAATCGAGTGACGCATTATCGCGAAATCGACCAGGCTCAAGCCCGCTACTATTACCCGCTCGACGTGGAGCTGCAGCTGACCAACGCGATCCGGGCCGGCGACTATGAACAGGCCGAGCATTTGCTGAACCACGTGGACGAGATGAATTTCAAGTCGCGGCAAATTTCGCTCGAGATGGGCCGGCTGCTGTATTTTAATATGATGAGCACTTTGATCCAAATATGGAACGATGCGTCGGATCGGATACGTTCCGCGTTCAAGCACGATTTCGACCCGCTCGCCGAACTGTCGAGCTGCTCGACGCTGGGCGAGATGCAGGAGAAAATCCGCGACATTTATCGAAAAATATGCGAAGGCGTGGAATCTACCCAGCAGGACCCCGGGACGGTGCTTGCGGATCGCATCGGCGCCTATATCGAGGAGCGGTACGCGGACAATTCGCTTAGCCTGATCTCCATCGCCGATCACTTCCGGCTGACGCCGCAGTATGTGTCCGGCTTTTTCAAGAAGTACAAAGGCATTAATCTCGCCGATTATTTGGCACGGGTGCGCATCGAGCATGCGAAGCGGCTGCTGCACGATGAAGCGCTAAGCCTGAACCGGATCGCGGAGTCGGTCGGATACGCCAAGGATGCCGGCTTGATCCGCGTCTTCAAGAAGTACGTCGGCGTCACGCCGGGCAAATATCGCGAGCATCTTAAGAATGAAGAAAGGTCATGAACGAATGCCCATCGGAATATGAAGTTCAGCGCACGGAACGGAAGCTTGGAGTATAGGCACGGAGGAATGGCTGAGGCATGATGAAGTCGGGGAAACGCGGGAGCGTACCTCGTATCCTATCCAATCTTGAGGAGGATTCAGAGAATGAAAGGGACGTTCATCAAAAAGAAGTGGGTGAGGGCAACGGTTGCATTGCCGCTCATCGGGGCTCTCGTAGGCTGCAGCTCGGACGGGGGGTCTGGCAGCTCGCCGTCTCCGTCGCAGGCGCCGCAGTCGTCGCAGACGGCAGCTCCGGTCGAAAAGATCGACAAGCTGAAATACTGGGTGTATCTGAACAGCAATTCGGCGGCATCGATCAAAAACCTCAGCGAACACGGCGCCTACAAGAAAAAGCAAGAAAAAACAGGGGTAGTCGCCGAGTTCATTCATCCGCAGAGCGACGAGGCGTTCAACCTGATGATGGCGTCCAAGGATTTGCCGGACATCATCGAAGCGGGATGGATCAGCTTGCCCGGCGGACCGGAGAAGTATATCAAGGACGGCAAAATCATTCGGCTTAATGAATACATCGATAAGTATGCGCCGAATCTCTCCAAGCTGCTGAAAGAAAATCCGGAGATGAAGAAGATAATCAGCACGGACAGCGGCGCGATTTACTCCTTCCCGTTCTATCGCGGGGACCCGTTCCTGCTGACGTTCATGGGCATCGCCATGCGCCAGGACTGGCTGAACAACCTGGGTCTCAAGACGCCTGAAACGATCGATGAATGGTACACGGTGCTGAAAGCGTTTAAGAACGGCGACCCGAACAAAAACGGCAAGGCGGACGAAGTGCCGCTGTACTACAAGTGGGATCAGCTCGGCTTCCAATCGGCCTGGGGCATCCTGAACGAATTTTACCAGGAAAACGGCAAAGTCAAATACGGCATGCTGGAGCCGCAGTTCAAAGAGTACATCGCCACGCTGAACAAGTGGTACAAGGAAGGACTCATCGATCCCGACTACGCCACGATGGACACGAAGCTGCGTGACGCCAAGCTGACCGGCGACCAGCTCGGCGCGCATGTACAATACACGGTCGGCCGTTATAACGCGCTGATGGAGGGCAAACATCCTACGTTCGAGATGAAAGCGGCTCCTTACCCGGTGATGACCAAAGGCACGAAGCCGATCATCGGGCAGAAGGATCCCGCCTTTACAGGCAACGGTGCCGCTATCACGACGTCGGCGAAGAACATTCCGGCCCTCGTGCAATGGATGGACTTCAACTACGGTCCGGAAGGCAATATGCTGTTCAACTTCGGCATCGAAGGCGAAACGTACAAGATGGAGAACAACTATCCGAAGTTCATTCCGGAAGCGCTCAATGACAATAACTTGATGGGACGGATGACGCTTTCTTCTGCCTACGGTCCGTTCGTGCAGGACAAACGCTGGATGGAGCAGAAGTCGGCGACGTCCAGAAACGGCAGACATTCGCTCGATGTATGGATGAACGCGGATAACCAGAAGCATCTTCCGCGCTTGACGCCGACTCCGGAGGAAAGCTCCGAATATGCGGCGATCATGAACGACATCAAGACGTTCACCAAAGAAATGCTGGACAAGTTCGTCATGGGCATAGAGCCGATGGACAAATTCGACAACTTCGTCAAAACGCTGAAAAATATGGGCATCGATCGCGCGATCGCGATTCAGCAAGCGGCTCTACAGCGTTATAACGCGAGATAACACCGGACGGACGAAATTTCATACAAGGAACGGAGACAACCATGCGACTGCCGAATCAATGGAGGAGCAGCGCAACGGGACAGGCGGAGGGCGGCGACGTCGTCCTCCCGCCATACGGGGTGCGGCTGCTGCGGGATTTGCGACGGAACCGATTTGTTTATATGATGGCCCTTCCCGTCGTTGCTTATTACATTATTTTCCATTACGTCCCTATTTATGGATTGCAAATCGCTTTCCGAGACTATAGTCCGAGTGTAGGGTTTCTACTTAGCCCATTTGTTGGCTTCAAACATTTTTTAGCCTTCTTTGACAGCTACTATTTTTGGCGGCTCATCAAAAACACGCTACTTATCAATGTTTATGAGCTGATCTTCGGCTTCCCGATGCCGATTTTGTTCGCCTTGCTATTGAATGAAATTCGCTTGAATCTGTTCAAGCGGCTTGTGCAGACGATCTCGTATTTGCCCCACTTCATCTCGGTGGTCATCATCGCCGGCATGATTACGGACTTCACGACGCGCGACGGGCTGATCAATCAACTGATCGTGATGTTCGGCGGCGATGCGATTCCGTACCTCCAGAAGCCCGAATGGTTCAAGACGATTTATGTCGGCTCCGGCATTTGGCAGGGGCTCGGCTGGTCGGCGATTATTTACTTGGCTGCGATTGCGAATATCGATCCGACGCTGTATGAAGCCGCCAAGGTCGACGGTGCGGGCCGCTTGAAGATGGCGCTGCATATTACGCTGCCCGGCATTTTGCCGATCGTGATCATCATGCTGATCTTGAACTTCGGTTCCATGATGAGCGTCGGTCACGAAAAAATTATTTTGCTGTACAATCCGCTCACCTACTCGAGTGCCGACGTCATCTCGACCTACGTCTACCGCAAGGGCATTCTGGAGTCGAGCTACAGCTTCAGCACGGCGGTCTCGCTGTTCAACTCCGTCATCAACTTCACGCTGCTCGTCCTGGCCAACAAGATCAGCCGACGCGTGTCGGAGACGAGCTTATGGTAAGGGGGCAGGCACGATGAAAACCCGTCGCAGCATCGGTGAACTCTCATTCGATGCGCTCAATGTGTTGTTTATGCTGTTGATTATGGCTTCCACGTTATACCCGTTTATATACATCGCTTTTGCATCGGTCAGCGATGCCGTCGAGCTGACGAAGCATCGGGGACTTATGTTTGGCCCATTGGGATTTTCGCTCGACGCTTACAAGGCGGTATTTGCCAACGAACGTATCTTAACCGGCTATCAGAATACGATCTTTTATGTGGTTGTCGGCACCCTGTTTAATCTGTTCATGACCAGTCTGGGCGCCTATGTGCTGTCCCGCCGGAATTTGATGCTCAAGAATCCGCTGATGCTGATGATCACGATCACGATGTTTTTCGGCGGCGGCCTGATCCCGATGTTCCTGTTGATCAACGACCTCGGGCTCTACAATACCCGTTGGGCGCTCATTATCCCGGGTGCAATCAGCACTTGGAATCTTATCGTCATGCGAACTTCGTTCCTGGGCGTTCCGCAGAGTCTCGAGGAATCGGCGAGAATCGACGGCGCGACCGACTTTACGATCCTGTTCCGCGTGATCATCCCGTTATCGTTGCCGGTTATGGCGGTCATGTCGCTGTTCTACGCCGTCGGCCACTGGAACTCGTACTTCGGGGCGTTGATTTACTTGACGGATGCGAAGCTATTCCCGCTCCAGCTCGTCCTGAGGGAAGTGCTGCTCACGAACAGCATGGAAGAGATGCTGACCGGGATCAGCCAGACCGATCGGTACCAGGTTGCCTTGACGATCAAATACGCGACGGTCATGGTAGCGACTTTGCCGATCTTGCTCTTATATCCGTTTTTGCAAAAATATTTCGTAAAAGGCGTATTGGTCGGCTCGCTGAAAGAGTAGATGGCTTGGTTGCAAGCGCCTGTCGGTTGACGGAAGGAGATTGCTGCTTGTTAAAATCTATCAATCATTGGTCATTCCCAAAGGCGATGCCGTTGGAGGATGTGTTCGAGCACGCCCAAAAAGCGGGATACGACGCGATCGAGCTGAATCTCGGCGCTGAAGGGGCGATCGGCCCCAATCTGGCGTCGACGGCAGTCGAGCTGAGGGAGATCCGGCGGCTAGCCGATACGTACGGCTTGAAGCTCCGCAGCCTTTCCTGCGGCCTGATGTGGGACAACTCCTTGTCGGCGGTACAGCCGGAGGTCCGCGAGCGGGGATACGCCATCGTGGTCAAGCAACTGGAAACGGCGAGCGAGCTTGGGGCGGATACGATTCTGACGGTACCCGGCTATTGCCTGGACGAGTCGACCTCGTACGATTCGCTGGAGGAGCGCAGCGAGGCGCAGCTGGAGCGGCTGCTGCCGATCGCCGAGCGGCATGCGGTTACGATCGCGCTGGAGAACGTGTGGAACAAGTTTCTGCTATCGCCGACGGAGATGGCGCGATTTATCGATGCATTCGATTCTCCTTGGCTCGGCGTTTATTTCGATGTAGGCAATGTGATGCCGTATGGACATCCCGATCAGTGGATTCGCATCCTGGGGAATCGCATCCGGAAGGTGCACGTGAAGGATTTCCGCCGCGCCGTCGGCAACGGCAGCGGCTTCGTCCCGCTGCTGTCCGGCGACGTGCCCTGGAAGGCGGTCATGCGGGCGCTTCGGGAAATCGGTTACGCCGATACGCTGACCGCTGAGATCGGCGCCTACCAGGCTTACCCGGTTCAGGCGGTCTACGATACGTCGCGTCATCTGGACGTGCTGATCGAGGACGAGCCTCGCTAGAGAAGGTGCTGCGATGATAATCGAAGGGGAGGAAGACCGAAATGAGTGTTCGCATCGCTTTTGTCGGTGTTGGGGGGATTGCCCAGACGCATCTGAAAGCATTACACGCCAACCCGGACGCGGAGCTTGTCGCAGCCTGCGACGTCAGATTGGACCGCGCCGAAGCGGCTGCCGGGCAGTACGGCATGGTCGCTTATTCGGACGTCGACCGGATGCTGGAGCAGGAGAAGCCGGACGCGTTATTCCTGTGCGTGCCGCCGTTCGCCCATAGCGATCTGGAGGAGAAGGCCGCTCGGCGCGGCGTCCATCTGTTCGTAGAGAAACCGCTCGGCCTGGATATGTCGGCGATCCGCGCCAAAGCTTCTGTCATCCGCGAAGCCGGCATCCTGGCAGCGGCGGGCTATTGCCTGCGCTATCTGGATTTGGCGCAGCAAGCGAAGGAATATTTGCGCGGGAAATCGATCGCGATGGTCCGGGCGCAATACATGTGCGGCTTCGCGGAGACGCCTTGGTGGCGGGAGCTGTCGCTGTCCGGCGGTCAGCTCGTGGAGCAAGCCACGCATACGGTCGACATGACGCGTTATTTGGCCGGCGACATCGAGTCCGTCTATGCCCGAATGGGGTTCGGGCAGCTGGAGGACAAACCCGGGGCGACGATCGCCTCCGTCACGACCGTAAGCGTCGGATACGCCTCCGGCGCCATCGGATGCATCGACACGACTTGCATCCAGCCGGACTGGCGGTCCGGCGTGGAGATCATCGGCCGGGATTACAGGCTGACACTCTCCGGCCGTACGCTGACGATACTGGAAGGCACGGAGACGCAGACGTTCCAGAGCGAGACAGCCAGCTACTTCCAAGTGCAGGACGATGCCTTCGTTCAGGCGGTGCGCTCCGGCGATTGGAGCGGGATCCGCTCCACGTACGACGATGCCTTGGAGACAGCCGAGGTGACGCTAGCGGCACACGAATCCGCAGTCAGCGGACAACCCGTGTCGATCGCGGGTTCCCGTCTTGGCTCGCCGGAGCTAAGGAGGTAAGGCGATATGGACGTACGTCAAATAGGGTCCGCCGAACGCGACGAAGCGATTCGGCTCGTCAACGAAGTGTTCCGCGAGCCGGACGAGCGGACGATGGAGGTGGCGTTCGCCCGGTCGTTCTCGATGGAGCTCGGCCAGTCGTTCGGCGCCTTCGAAGAGGGCAAGCTGGTCGCTTTTATCGGCCTCGTGCCTGTCCGGATCCGGATCGGCGCCGCTTCGCTCTCTGCCTTCATGCTGGGGCAAGTGTGTACGCACCCGGATTTCCAAGGCCGGGGTTATGCCAACGCGACGATGGAAGCGGCGATCTCGCACGCGAAGCGCTCGGGAGGTTCGGTGCTGTTAGTCTCCGGCGCCCGAGGGCTCTACGAGCGGCATCGCTGTTTGCGCTTCGGCGGCTCCCAGACGGTCAAGGTCGAAGCGGAGCACGCGGAACGGTTGCGGACGGCAACCGATGGCCTTCCTGCCTTATCGATTCGCGTCGCCGATTCGTCCGACTGGTTCCGCCTGCACGAGCTGGATCGGAGGATGCCCGTAGGCTTCGAGCGCAGCCTCTGGGATTTAGCGGATTTGATCGCTTCCGAAGCGCAGGCGAGCTGCAAGAAGATGCGCAATCAAGTCTATATCGCCGAGAGCGGCGGCCAAATAGCGGCATATGCGGTGTTCGCCGTGCCCCGCAGCGGGCAGCAGACCGGCTCGCAAGGCTCTCCGCTGGCGCTGGTCGATTGGGCGGGGGAGAGCGCCGGCGCGGCCGCATTGATCGCCTATGCGCTTGATCGGCACGGGGCTGATGCTTGCACGGTGCGTCTCCCATGGCAGGAGACGGAGCTGGCGTGGAGATTGGCAGAGACGGGCTGTACGGTCGAGCACGTCCGGATGTCGGGCACGCTGCGGATACTCGACGCCCAGCGCGTCGCTATAGAGCTCGCCCCGTATATGCGGGATGAGGGCTTCGAGCCGCTCATACCGGATGGCGAGTACGCGGACTGGAGCGTCGATGTGCGGGTAGGAGCCGATCGGTTTACCCTCAGCTCCCAGCAATGGATTGAGTGGCTGTTCGCCCCGGAAGACGCAGAGCTCGATCTCGTGCTGACCGCATTGAACGAGCGCCGTCGACGCTGTCCGGTGCCGCTTCCGATGCCGGGCGGATTGAATTATGTATAAACGGGAGATGACGTTCGTATGAAGTTCGGGGTGACCACGTACAGCCTGGCCCGGGCGATCCGCGAAGGGAAGCTGGACGTGTTCGGCGCGATCGACTGGATCGCGGAGCAGGGTGCCTCCCATGTCGAGATCGCGCCGGGCAATTACATCGATATGGAGCTCCCGGAGATGCCGGAGCGGATACGGGAGTATGCTTTGGGGAAAGGGCTGCCTATATCCAATTATGCGGTAGGCGGACAATTTCTCGAGGCTAGCGACGGGAGCCGGGAGGCGGCGATCGAGCAAGCGCTGCGAGAGGTCGATGTCGCGCGCCGGCTAGGTACGACTCGCATGCGCCACGACGCGGCCTGGCGGCCAAGGGAGGAGACGACGCCCGCCTATTTCGAGCGGGATTTGGAGGCGATCGCAGACGCTTGCCGGACGATCGCCGATTATGCGGCCCCCTATGGGATTACGACGAGTGTCGAGAATCACGGCTTCCATCTGCAGTCGAGCGAGCGGGCGCTTCGGCTGATCCATGAGGTCGATCGGCCGAACTTCCGATTGACGATGGATGTCGGCAACTTCATGTGCGCGGACGAATCATCCGTTCCCGCCGTCAGGCGCTGCTTGGCGCAAGCCTCGATGATCCATCTGAAAGATTTTTATTGGCGTTCGGCCGGACGTTTGCCGGGAAAAGGGTGGTTCCAGACGCGGACCGGCGATTATTTGCGCGGCGCGATCGTCGGCAACGGCGATATCGATATGATCGAGGTGCTGCGGCTTGTTAAGCATAGCGGTTACGACGGCTGGATTTCCATCGAATTCGAAGGCGCTGAGGACATCTTTATGGGCACGGCGTATGGCCTGGAGAATGCAAGAAGACTATGGGAATCCGTATAAGGCTTGCGGTATGAGGAGTAGGAAAGGGGACTTGTACATGCTGTGGACCGTCGAAAAGCTGGATGCCCGCATCCGGGAGCTTGCGGAATTCCGCTATCGGGAGCCGTCTCATCTGCCGAAGCTGAGATGGAAGCTGGACGAGAGCGGCGAGGTCGGCGCTTACCCTAGCGAGGACGGAGATTGGAACGAGATTGCTATCGGGGACCGTTGGCAAGGCCGGGACGTATACTACTGGCTGGCCGCTGATGTGCTCGTCCCTCCAGAGTGGGCGGGCCGCAAAGTGCTGGCCCGCTTCGATCTGGGCTCAACGGGCGGAGGCAACAACAGCGGCTTCGAATCGCTGCTGTTCCTGAACGGCAAGCCTTATCAGGGCGTGGATCAAAATCACGACGAGGTGTTCTTGCCGGAACAGGCTGCGGGTACAACGCTCTCCATGCGGCTGAGGCTATGGTCGGGACTCGGCGGGTATACCCCCGGGCGCATCATGGAGCATCAGCTTGCGCGCGCGGAGCTGACCTGGCTGGATGAGTCGACGGACGATCTGTACTATACCGCCAGGGTCACGCTTGAGACCGTCAAGCAGCTTGGGGAGAATACGCCGGAACGGCATCTGTTGCTAAGCGCGCTGGACCGTACGTTCCTGCTGCTCGACTGGAGCCGTCCGGGCTCGGACGGCTTCTATACATCCGTGATCGCCGCCCGCGATATGCTGCGGATCGAGCTGGAGCGGCTGCCCAACCATCACCCGGTTACGGTTCAGGGGATTGGGCATACGCACATCGACATCGCTTGGTTGTGGCGGCTTCGCCATGCCCGGGAGAAAGCCGCGCGGTCGTTCTCGACGGTGCTGCGGCTGATGGAGCTTGATGCGGATTACGTTTTCCTGCAGACGACGCCTCAGCTGTATGCGTATCTCAAGGAGGATTATCCCGAGATTTACGCTCAAATCCAAGAACGGATCCGCGAAGGCCGCTGGGAAGCCGGTGGCGCGATGTGGGTGGAGGCGGATTGCATCCTGCCGAGCGGGGAATCGCTGGTTCGCCAGCTTCTGTACGGCACCCGGTTTTTCCGCGAGGAGTTCGGGGTGGAATGCCGGTACTTGTGGCTGCCCGACGTCTTCGGCTATAGCTGGGCGCTCCCGCAAATCTTGAAGAAGTCCGGTATCGAGACGTTTATGACGACGAAAATGAGCTGGAATCAAACCAATCGCATGCCGCACGACACGTTTATGTGGCGGGGAATCGACGGCACGGAGATCATGACGCATTTGATCGAGACGCCCAATCCCCGCGTGACTCCCGGCACCGTCCATGACATCTGGAACGGTTATAAGGATAAGGCCTGGAACGCCGAGCTGCTGTATCCATACGGGTATGGCGACGGAGGCGGGGGCGTCAACCGTGAAATGCTGGAAATGCGGCGCAGGCTCGCGGATATGCCCGGTCTTCCTCGAGTTACAAGCGGGCGGGTGGACGATTATTTCGACCGGCTGCTGAGGCGATTGCAGGAAACGGACCGGTATGTTCATAAGTGGGACGGGGAGCTGTACCTGGAAACGCATCGCGGCACCTATACGAGCCAAGCATATACCAAGCGGATCAATCGGAAGCTGGAGCTGAGGCTGCGGGAAGCCGAGCTTCTCGGCGTGCTGGCGTCGCTGAGGCGTGAGGACGTAACGCTGTACCGGCGCGAGGAGCTTGAGACGAGCTGGACGATCGTGCTGCGCAACCAGTTCCACGATATCATTCCCGGTTCGTCGATCCGGGAGGTATACGCGGACAGCCGCGAGGAATACTCGGAGGCGGCGGCCCTGGTGGAAGGAGCTTGGAAAGCAGCGGCGGGGGCGCTAGTCGAGGACAGTCCTGCTTTGCAGACGCACGCGATCACCGTGTTTAACAATGCTGGGTGGAATCGGCAGGATCTTCTTCATCTCTCGGCCGTGGACGGGATTCCGATAGCGACCGCTGAGGGATTATGGAGGGACGGCGCGGGCAAAGCGCTCGAGTCGCAGCAGGCGCGAGACGGCGGTTGGATCATCGCGATTCCCGGTGCACCGTCACTGGGATACCTCAGCTTGTATTTCAGTCCGACGGATATTAGTACGACTGACTCAAATGAGATCCCCTTCCAGTACGATCAGGACCGCCGGTACATCCGGACGCCTTATTATGAGCTGTTGTGGAACGAAGCCGGTCAATGGACACGGGTATACGACCGGATCGCGGGCCGCGACGTGTTGGCTGCAGGTGCGCGAGGCAACGTGCTTCAGGTGTTCGAGGATAAGCCGAAGGGCCGTCATGAGGCGTGGGATATCGATCTTTTTTATCAGGAAAAACAACGGGAAGTGACGGATATGCTGAAGGTTGAGCTTGTCGAGCTCGGCCCGCTGCGTATCGTTTTGCATTTTTCGTGGCGGTATATGGATTCGACGATCGATCAGGACTTGATCTTGTACCGGGATAGCCGCCGAATTGATCTCGATACGCGGGTCGATTGGCACGAGCAGCGACAGCTGCTAAAGGCTGCGTTCCCGGTAGCTGTCCGCTCTACGGAAGCGACCTACGACATCCAGTTCGGCAATTTGAAGCGGCCCACCCACTGGAATACGAGCTGGGATTACGCCCGATTCGAGTCGGTCGGTCACCAATGGGCGGACTTATCGGAGCACGGCTATGGCGTAAGTCTGCTGAACGATTGCAAGTACGGCTACGATATCCGCGAGGACGTCCTGCGGTTGACGCTGATCAAATCGGCTCTGGTACCGGATGCGACCGCTGACCAAGGCTTCCACGAATTCCGGTATGCCTTGCTCCCGCATGAGCAGGATTGGGTATCGGGCGATACGGTACGGGAGGCGTGGTCGCTGAACAACCCGTTAACATGGACTACTGGAGCTGCAGCGGAGTCCGTATTTTCTTTTCTGCAGATCGGCGGTTATCCTCACATTCTCGTCGACGCTGTCAAACTAGCCGAGGATTCCGACGCCATTGTCATCCGACTGCACGAATACGCAGGGGGGAGGGGCATGGTTTGCTTGAAGGCGGCTCTACCGAGCTGCACCTGGCAGTCATGCGACTTGATGGAGCGGCCTTCCGGCCCTGTCGTGCAAGAAGAGGAGCTTTCGTTCGCAATCGCACCTTATGAGCTAAGGACGTTTCTAATGCGGCGGGGTTAGGCTGTGATTAATGAGAGAGGATGAGGAGTAGATATGAGAAGAATTCCGATCGAACAAGCTTTTTTCAAAGGCGCCGTATCCGTGGAAAGTAAAGATGGGGGAATGAAGCCGTGGAGAATTCCGTACGAACAGCTTGCGCTGTTTCCTCCTAACGGATTGGGAGGACATGCCGCAGCCGCCGCGGGAGTCCGGTTGGCCTTCCTCAGCGACACGCGGACGGTTCATGTGCATTTCGCCCCGTCGGAGCAGCCTTTGGTACTGGATTGCGTCATTGCCGACAAGCTCATCGCGACGGTAACCGTGCCGGCCGGCGACAAATCCGCCGTGTTCGCGGATTTGCCGGCGGGGGGCAAGGAGATCCAGATTTATTTGCCGCAGCGCAGTCCGATTCTGGTATACCGCTTGGAGATCGAGGAGGGCGCCTCCTTCTCGGAGGCAGCTCCTTCCTCGCGTCCCAAGTGGGTTACGTACGGCAGCTCCATTACCCAATGCTCCATGGCCGCCAGTCCTGCGCAAACTTGGCCGGCTCTGGTCGCCCGGGAACGAGGCTGGGATTTGACCTGTCTGGGCTATAACGGCAACTGTCATCTGGAGCCGATGGTCGCCCGCTTGATCCGCGATCAGGAAGCCGACTTCATCTCGCTCTGTCTCGGGATCAACGTAATGGGCCAGCAAAGCCTGAACATCCGTACTTTCCGCGCCTCGGTCATCGGTCTGGTTTCGATCATTCGCGAGAAACATCCGACGATCCCGATTGCCGTCATCTCGCCCATCTATTCGCCCGACCGTGAACAGCAGGAGCTTGCCGTCGGTCTGAACCTGGTCCAGATGCGATCGGAGCTCGTGGAGGCTGTCGAAGCGCTCCGTTCCTGCGGAGACCGGAACCTGCACTATGTGAACGGTCTTGAGGTGCTGGGTGAAGCCGGACTGCCTTATATGCCGGATCGACTGCATCCGAATGCTGAAGGCTACCGGATCATGGCGCGGGGTATGCTGGAGCAGTTCGCCAGGCTTCCTGTATAGCCCTCGAGGCAAGCGGATGCGACGGCGTACTAAGTTGAAATCTCAACCCTGCACTGGCGGGTTATGCCGGTGTCCGGATCGCGATCCCATACCACGGTGGAGCCGAAGAAATTCGTGCCGCCGTCGTCCAATGTGCCGTCCGCGTAGACGGTCACCTGCGCAGGAGTATATCGGCATTGCGTGTTCGCTTTAAGCGCAGGGCTAAAAGGCGAGTTGGCGATAGCCCCGTAGTTGTTGGGCGCAGCGGAGGTCAGGATCCGGATGGAAATTCCGAGCTCGGCCAAGTATATACTTGCGGTAACGGTCGTAAGCTTCGTCCCGTCGGTCGCTTGCAGGTTGACAGGGCCGTACGCGAGGCCGGTTTGCTCATCCACCCATGCCGGAGCCGTACCGGTATATTCGCCTGGGGTTCCCGTGTTCGTGAGCGATACGGTATTGGTGACGAGCCCGTCGCTGAAACCCATCGATGTCGCTATGTAAGTGGGGTCATTAAAGGTAATCGTGAACAGTTGTCCCGAGACTAAGGGAGTGACGCTGGCAATGGATACATCGGTGGCCTCGATCAAGAGATAAGGAAGCCTGGAACCGGCTGTCGAGGTCGACGTGCCATATGGATTCGGCAGCGGATCCGTGATGGCCGTTAGCACTTGCCCGTTGTATCTGCGCACCGTAATGCTTGAATCGGCGCCGAATATGGTGGTGGACGTCGACGCGCATGGGGATAAGAAGTAAGTATTCCCAGCGATCAAAGGCGCCGGCGCACTCAGCGTAAACACGTTGGTCCCCACGACGGTCGTCACGAGATTGGACTCGCCGCCAAGCAGATTCCCTGGAGCCGTTGTCGGTCTGTCATACAGGCCGAGCTTCACTTGATGACCGGCAGCCGTGAAATTCAACGTGATCGTGGTGGCATGCCCGGTTTGAGAAGCGGTGAATTGCCAGCCGGCTACGCGTCTTTGAGCGCCTGTACCGACGGTCGTATCATTTATCGTGTTCTGAAACAGCACAATCACCTGAAGCACCTCCGCTTTCGCAGCTTTTTATATGCCAACCGGCATGGAGAACGTGTATACGCCTGCGTCGTTATAGTAATGAAGGTATTTTCCATTGAAATTGGTGAATCGGGATTGCCAGAACGGGAAGGTCAAGTGAGTCGGCGATTCCACACGGATCGGCAACTCGTACAGCTCGGTGCTTGTCGCCGGCGTGGCGGCATCGCTGATCTGAAGCCTCGCGGCACTTCCGACTTGGAAGAACGTATCGCTTCGTGAAAATCCTTGGGTGGGCGGAGGGTTGTCCAGGTAGTCCTGCACATTGAGCCAACGCCAGCGATTGGACGAGGTGGACTCCAGAAATCGTACGCTCGTTCCAATGGAAACATTGGTGTTCTGATTGACGGATATTTCGCTGTAAGCGGTGCCAGCCTTTTGCAAGCCGGTTAAGACCGTCCCGTCAAAGGTGTCGAACGTTCCCGAAAACGCGTTGATCGTCTGCAGCGTCCACAAGTCGTCATTGGTCGGATGCTGACAGGGCCTAGTCGGGCTGGCCGCCGGCGATCCGTTCTTCAAGTAGCCTACATCCAGCGTCGGGACGAACGGATTGGCGTTTACGAACGCATGCACATAAAAGCTATTTTCCCTTGCGGCTGTTGAGGTTCCTCCGGGGCCGCCGACGAAGAGCGGGGTAATGCGCAGCGATTTCCATTGCGCCGTAGGCGCGGTCCCGATGGCATACCCTCTTGCGAGAGACGAGAGGTAGATTCTGGTGTTTTCGGGCAGATTGGAGCCGTAATCCCATGCGAACGCTTTCCCGTTGACGCCGGTGCATTTCATATAACGAAAGCCGGAATCATCGTAAATTTTCCAAGGGTCCGGGTGAAACGTTTGTCCCTCGAAGGTCCACAGCTTCTTGCTGTAACCATCCGTGTGCGTAACGACTTGCGTGCCCACGCTATGCTGATAGAGGTAGCCTTGTCCGAATCCGAACGTAATTTGCTGGGCCGGGCCGGTGCCGAAATTAAACCCCGGGCTGCCGGTGATCCGGAGCGACGCAATGGAGCCGTTCGTGTAGCTCACATCCGTGTTCAACTCAACCCCGCCGGACGTGTAGGATTGATGAGGCCGATTCCCGTCGGGATAAAGGCTGGTAGAAAAAGGTGATCTTCCATCGCTGCACTGGATGATATCAACAGCTGACCTGGACATTGTAAAGCCCCCAATCCATTGGTATTGTCGCCGCAAATGTAAACGGTTGCGGTCCTCCGTACGAATTCCCTTCCTTTCTTGTAGTGATGACTTCTCCCAACGAAATAAGGTCGAAGTTTGTTTTCATCATATCGCGGGCGGTTTGGTCCAGATATGGTCTATCCTTAAGAACGATTTTCGGTTCTTCAGCGAACGTCGCCAGGCATAACGATGGGCTATCGATCTGAACATCTTCGTATATCGAAGCGACCGGCTCCGGTGTTAGGATACGGATACGCGCCCGGGCAATCGCGCCTATTTGTGGCGCTATTCGTGGTGCGTTCCAACGCCTCGGAGGGGGGGACCTATGAAAACTTACGCAATCGCAGGAACGGGAGTACGCGCCAGGTACATGTTCGCAAAGCCTATCGTCCAGGATTGGCGCGAAACTTCGGCGCTAGTCGGTCTTTACGACGCGAATCGCATTCGCGCGGAACGGCTCGCCGAGGAATGCGGGGGCATTCCCGTGTATGACTCGTTCGCGGAGATGTTGGCCGACTCCAAGCCTGATGTGGTCATTGTCGCCACGACGGACAGTACGCACCATCTTTATATTATCGATGCGCTGCTGGCCGGCTGCGACGTCATCTCGGAGAAGCCGATGACGATCGACGGCGAGAAATGCCGGGCGATTCTCGAGGCGGAGCGGGCGAGCGGCCGCAAGGTGATCGTCACCTTCAACGCCCGCTATAACCCGTACGTAACGCGTATTAAGGAACTGCTCACGGAAGGGGCGATCGGGGAACCGACTCATGTGCTTTTCGAGTGGAATCTGGATACATCCCATGGCGCGGATTATTACCGCAGATGGCATCGCCGGATGGAGAACAGCGGCGGGCTGCTCGTGCACAAGTCGACGCATCACTTCGATATGGTGAACTGGTGGCTCGGTCAAGATCCACTGGAAGTGTACGCGTATGGCGACCGGCTTTTCTACGGGGCTACTCGCGAGGAACGGGGCGAACGGTGCCAGGGGTGCGCTCACGCGGTCGGCTGCGAGTTTTATCTCGATTTGTCGGCCGATCCGGTGCTCCGGGCGTATTACTTGGAGGCGGAGCATCGGGACGGCTACATCCGCGACGGCTGCGTGTTCGACGAGTCGATTACGATCTACGACACGATGTCCTTGAACGTCCGGTATGAAGGACGCAAGACGATGAACTATTCGCTTGTCTCCTATAGCCCGTTCGAGGGCTGGCGGGCGGTGTTCCACGGCACGAAGGGCCGGATGACGGCGGAGGTGTTCACGAGCGGTCCCCGATCGGACGAGCCGGAACAGACGATTGAGCTCCATCTGCATAGCGGAGAGACGCTGGTCGAGCGGGTGCCCAAGCGATCGGGCGGGCACGGCGGAAGCGATCTGCTCCTGCAGCGGCGACTATTCGGCCCCGCGATGCCCGATCCTCTCGGCCACGAGGCGGATTCCATGGCGGGGGCGTTGTCGTTATGTGTCGGCGCAGCGGCCAACCGCTCGATCGCCGAAGGCCGCCCGATCCGCATCCGGGAGCTGCTGGAGGGCGGTGGAGAGAGCGAATGACCCTATACAAGCTTAGGGATCTCGAGCACTATCGTCTGCGTCTGTATAATGTCAGGGATCAGCTGAAACGGCATGTTTACGAGCGGTCCAGAGAAGCTTTTGATCGGGGCGAGGCACAGCTTGGCCGGATTAAGACTTGTGAGCAGCTTGCCGAACGACAAGCCTGCATTCGCAGCACGTTTCTGCGTAGTATTGGCGGGCTGCCGGAGCGAGTGGAGCCGCTGCTCGGCGAGACGGTCGGCAGCGTGGAGCTGGGCTTCTGCCGCATTGAACGCGTCCGCTTCACGTCCAGACCGGGCGTCTGGGTGACTGCCAACTTGTACTTGCCTTCAGGGGGCGGTCCTCACCCGGCCGTCTTGTTCGTATGCGGCCATCATGACGAGGCGAAGCTCGATCCCGAATATCAGTCGGTTTGCCAGACGCTGGCGGCGGCCGGACTCGCCGTGTTGGCCGTTGATCCGCTAGGGCAAGGAGAGCGCTCCCAGTACATCGACCCGGTCGGCGGCTATTTAGTTGGCCGCGGGGTGGGCGAGCACGATCATGCCGGCGCATGCTGTCTTCCGCTCGGGGACAGTCTTGCGCGGTATTTCCTGACCGACAACATGCGAGCGGTCGATTATTTGTGCAGTAGGCCGGAGATCGATGCGAGCCGGATCGGGGTGACGGGTAATTCGGGCGGCGGTACGCAGACGAGCATGCTGATGATGGCCGATTCGCGTATCGCCGCCGCTGCTCCCGGCACGTTCATCACGAGCCGAGGAGCGTTTCTGTACGCGGATCGCTGCCAGGATGCGGAGCAGATTTGGCCGGGCTTCAGCGCGGCGGGATTGGACCACGCCGATATTTTGCTGGCAATGGCGCCCAAGCCGGTGCTTGTGCTCGCGGCCGCATTCGATTTCTTCCCCATCGAGGGGACGATGGACACGGTTAGCCGAGTCCGCAGGCTGTGGGAGCTGCACGAGGCGGGGGATCGGCTGGAGCTGTTCGTGGACGACGCTATCCATGCGTACACGCAACGAATGGCGCGGGAAGCGGCTCGTTTTTTTGCGAAGCATCTCGCCGGGGCTGCTCCTTGGGAGGTTGATGCTGCGATCGCATCGGAGCGGATCGAACCGTTCGAGCGATCGTTGCTGTTATGCACGGCAGGTGGACAAGTGCTGCTGGATAAGGAGCTGGTGTGCAGAGGAGCCCAATCTGTTCATGACATCATAAGGGAGAGGTTGGGCTCCTTGGAGGAAGAACGCGGGTTACGGCTGACGTCGATCGGGCAGGAGCAGCTTCGTGGGGAATCGATCGACTGGCTTCGGGACCGCGTGTACCGAGACCGCAAGCCGTGCGAGCTGAATCCGCGCCTGAATATGCTGACGGGCAGCACCGGCGAGTGGTCGGTCTACAATGCGGCATGGTGGGCGCAGGAAGGAGTGCTCGGCCATGCGATGGTTCTCCGGCCGCTTGACTCGGAGGGGCAGGAGATACCCGCCACGATCGCTGTATGGAATGAGGGGACCAGGGATTTGCAGCGGCACCGGGAGTGGCTGCGGCGCACCTGCGGGCAAGGCCGGGCCGCTATCGTGCTCGATGTGAGCGGGGTAGGGGCACTGAATCCTTATCCGATTCAAGATAAAGATCCGCTCGATTTTTATGAGATTATCCATAAGCTTGCCTGCGACTTGTACTGGCTGGACGACAGTCTGGCGGCGATGCGCGTCTTCGATGTGCTGCGGGCGGCGGAAGCGATTGGTCGATTGCCCGGCATTCGGTCCTCGGACTTGAGGCTTTACGGATCGGGCACCTACGGATTGTACGCCTGTTTGGCGGCCGTGCTGGAACCGAAGCTGAAATTTCGCTGGGAGGATCCGATGCTGTCGTTTTCCGATTGGGTGAAGGATCCCGGTTACGACTCGAGGGACATCCACAGCTTGATCGTGCCGGGCATTCTGACGCAGTTGGATTTGCCGATGCTCTCGTACGAAGCCGCCGGAGATGATGAACTGGAGGAGGAGACAGCGAAATGAGTGAAGCAATTGAGCGGGTTGGCAGGCATTGGCTTCACGGGAGAACCATTCGTGTGAAGATGGCTGACGGCCTGGTCGAAGCCCTTGAACAACTAGAGTCTGCGGGGGCGGAGAAGCAACGATGGATTGCGCCGGCGCTGATCGATCTCCAGTTGAACGGCGTTGGCGGGGTTGATTTTAATGAAACGGAGACGACCCCGCAACGAATCGCGGAGGCGGTCCGATATTTGTACGCGCGAGGGGTCGTCCGTTTTTGTCCGACGGTCATCACGTCGGATCGGAGCGGCATGCTCCGGTGCATCCGCACGATCGCGGAGGCATGCGATGCTTATCCGGAGGTTGCATACGCCGTCCTGGGCATACACGTCGAAGGCCCGTACATCTCCGGCGAGACGGGACCGCGTGGCGCGCATCCGCTTGAGCATGTCCGCGACCCGGATGCGCAGGAGTATCTCGAGTGGCGGGAAGCCTCGGGCGGCCGCGTCCGTATGGTGACGGTAGCCCCCGAACGGACAGGAGCGGCTGACTTCATCCGGCGACTCGTGCGCGAGGGCGTTGTAGCGGCGATCGGACATACCGGCGCGACGGACGAGCAACTGCAGGCAGCTGCGGACGCAGGCGCCACGATGTCGACGCATCTGGGCAACGGCTCCCATCCCGTGCTTCCGCGCCATCCGAATTACATCTGGAGCCAACTGGCGGAGGATCGCCTCTATGCGGGCCTGGTCGGCGACGGCCATCATCTGCCTCCCGCCGTCTTGAAATCCATGATCCGAGCCAAGGGGGCCAAAGCGGTCATCGTCAGCGACGCGACGCATTACGAAGGGTTCGCGCCGGGACGGTACATGAAGCGGGGACGATATGAAGTGCTGCTGCAGCCGGACGGTCGGCTGGTGATGGCGGATCAACCCCAAATATTCGCCGGAGCGGCGACCGCGCTGAACCGCTGCGTGGAGAACGTCGCCCGGTTCGGCATCTGCTCGCTTGGCGAGGCGATCGAGATGGCATCGCTCCGTCCCGCGGAAGTGCTTGGTTTGGCTGAGGCTGGCATTGGTTCGCTGCGCCCCGGTTCGCCCGCCGATCTGATCGTGTACGAAGCCGGCGAGGACGGGCGAATGGAGATCGTCGAGACGATCGCCGGCGGACGGAGCGTTTTCACGAAAATCGGATAGCTCTGTGAATGGGATATTTAAGGAGAGGAACTGAAGCAGATGAACGCAGTAGCAAGACGCAAACGGGACTTGGACCAGCTTGGGCCGGCCCTGACGATGGAGCCGGAGAGGATCGACGCTTTCTGGGAGCCGAAGATTCGGTTGGCCAAGGAGAAGCCGCTGCATGTTTGCCGAGAGCCGCAGCCCTCGGTTTTCCCGACGGTGAGGACGGAGAAGTTGATATATGAAGGCTTGGACGGGACGCCTATTCACGCCTGGTTCATGGTGCCTGCGGCAGTAATCGGCAATAAGGGGACCCCTCTGCCGTGCGTCGTCAAATTCCCGGGCTACGCAGGCGACCGCGGGCTGGAGGAGCGATATGCCGTATGGCTGCTGCTCGGGTATGCCGTCTTGGCCGTTGACGCGCGTGGGCAGCTGGGGGAGACGGGTAACCGGATGGAGCAGGAGCACGGCTGGACGCGAGGCTGGGTCTCGATGGGGGTGCTGGACAAGGAGTGCAGCTATTACATGGCGCTCGCTACGGATGTAATCCGAGCGATGGAGGTGGCCGCTTGTCAGCCGGAGGTCGATGCGAGCCGGATTGCGGCGATTGGCGCCAGTCAAGGCGGAGGGATCGCGCTGCTCGCCGGGGCGCTGAGCGATAAGGTGGCGGTAGTGGCGGCCGACATTCCGAATATGTGCCGCTTGGATTACGGGGTGATGCATTCCACGGGCTCCGTGTCGGAGCTCGCCCCTCTGGTGAAGCGTTACCCGGATCGGCTGGACGCGGTGCTCGATACGCTGGCCCACTTCGACATTGTGAACCTCGCCCATCGGTTCAAGGCTCCGGTGCTGATGTCGGTCGGTTGGAAGGATCCGGTATGTCCGCCAGAGATGGTCTACGCCGCCTACAATCGGCTGGAGGTGGAGAAGTGCATCTACGACTATCCGTTCTCCGGGCATGAAGTCGGGGAGGAGCACGCGCGCAAGGTGATTCAGTTCTTGCAGAGGCACTTGGAGCCAATCGCTGCACACTAGTGCGCGATGTAGGGTAAACTTGGTCTACTTGGTCGTCTACTTAGAGGGTGCAGCCCCGGTAGTATCGGTTTTTCAGGAGCGGCTCGTCTTAATACGGCCGACTCATCATACAACAAAAACCCGCCGATTGGCGGGTTTTTGTTGTGTATCCGAGCAGCGGGCTAGTTAATCAATCCAGACTTCTGGAGCAGTCGCTCCACGATCACGGCAACCTCGGCTCGGGTAATGGAAGCTTTAGGAGCAAGCTCCGTCTCGCTTCTGCCCGATACCAGACCGGATTGGACGCTATCCGCAACGCTGCTCTGCGCCCATGTGGACGCCTCTGCCGCATCGGTGAACGCACGCAAGGTTGCGTCTATGGATAGAACCGGCAGCCTCGCCTTCAAGCCGGTGAGCGTCATGGCTTTCGCGAGAATGACCATAGCCTGCTCACGGGTAATCCGGTCGTTCGGCCGGAATGTACCGTCCTCGAAGCCACTGATCAACTGATACGCATGCACCGTATGGATTGCGCTGTTGTACCAATCGGTTTGCTTCACATCGGAGAAAGGCGCTGGTCCATTCTCCAGCTTCAGCCCCAGTCCGCGAACGATGACGGCGGCAAACTCCGCGCGGGTAATGTCCCGATCCGGGCTGAATACACCTTCTTCCGTCCCATTGATGATCATGCGGGAACCCATCTGATTCACCGTATGGCGCGCCCAATGGTTGGTCACATCGCGGAATTCGAGCACGCTGGATACGACGGTGTACGTGCTGTTGGTACGGCTGTTGAGCACGGCATAATGCTTCCCGTCAATCGTGACGATCTTGGTTGGAATCGGACGAACCGTCCCATCCGCCTCCACCACGATTCCCGTCGTCACCTGATCCGGGTTAACGCCATCTGGAAGTGCCAACGTTCGTTCTACATAAGCATCAAACTTCGATAGCTCGATCGTTGTATCGCCAAATGTTCCTTGGACGGTAAACTCCATAGGCGGTGCGATAATGGTGAATGTTCCTTTTGCCGCAGCATTCTCAACAACTTTTAATATGTCTGCCGATGGCGTAGCGATCTCAATCTGAATTCGGATATCCTCAAGCGCGGCAGACGGTCCGACTTGCTCTTGAATAGCCTGGAAAATTTTCTGCGCGGGAAGCGCATACGTGGCTTGAGCTTTTTTGAGTTCCAGAACCGCCTGATTATCCACGAGGCTCTGCATCATTGGACCGCTCAGTTCCCCGACGGCACGATCCGATCCGGTGTTCATTTCAATTGTAATGACGGTACCCGGCCCTTCGGCCGCAGCCAGTTTCGCTTCCAGCTTCTGAGGGTCGACAGTTACGGTGGTTACGGATTGGCCGTTTCGTTCGGTTGTCTTCTCCGTTCCCATACTCGCAGGAGTTGCTGTCGGTCCTGGTGTAGCAGTTGCTGTTGGCGTTACTGTCGGCGTTGCCGTCGGTGTAGCTGTTGGTGTAGCTGTTGGTGTAGCTGTTGGTGTAGCTATCGGTGTTGCTGTCGGTGTTGCTGTCGGTGTTGCTGTCGGTGTCGGTGTTGGCGTCGGAGTCGGAGTCGGCGTTGGTGTTGGCGTTGGTGTTGGCGTCGCACTCGGACTCACGGCGTTGGACGGTGCGGAGAGTTCACTGCCGCCCACTCCATTGATTGCTTTTACGGTAAACGTATAGCTCGTTCCATTCGTTAAGCCTGTAACGGTGAGCGGGCTTGTCGCTCCTGTCTTGACCGCGGTGCCTGGGGAAGCGCTCACCTCATAGCTTGTAATGACATCGCCGCCGTTGCTTGCCGGTGCCGTAAACGTAACCGTAGCTTGACCGTCTCCGGCTGCAGCCGTCACATCCGCAGGAGCTCCGGGTACGGTCGCTGGAGTAGCGGTTACTTCATTCGAAGCAACGCTCGAGCCTGCCGCGTTGCTTGCTTTCACCGTAAAGGAATAAGAGGTGCCGTTCGTTAAGCTTTGCGCGGTATAACCAGGTGCAGTTACGGTAGCAAGCGGTGTGTCGCTGTACTGCCCTGAAGTCTCGGTCTTAAATACATGATATTGGGTAGCTTCCGAGACCGCATTCCAGTTCAAGGCGACTTGACGATCCCCTCTCACGGCAGTCACATTCGCAGGAGCGGCTGGACGCTCAAGCGGACTCACGGTAAAGGTTTTCTCGGCAAAAAGAACTTGGCCGGTATGGACCGTCACCTTTGCCTTAATCGTATGAGAGCCGGCTTTTCCGGTGAAATCGTACGCTGTACCCGAAGGGATGCTCTGGGAATCCAAGAAATACTCCACTGCATATTCATCGGTGCCTAATCCTTGAGGAGCTGCGTCAAACAACACCGGTACGGTTTCGCTGAATGACATCCCATCGGTTAGCTCCGCGGCGTTTGCCTTTAGGGTAACAGGGATATCGTTCACCTTGGTCAGAACGAAGTAGTCCAGGTTTAATCCGGCTGTGAAATTGGTCATTCGGATCGTGTGCTCGCCAGCTTCCAGGTAGTACACCAGGTCCTGGCCATCTCCGTTTTGCAGCACCACGTTCTCGCGATCATTCCATGTATTGGTTCTCGGATAATAGAAATACTTTTCCTTGCTTCCGTCGATCTGGAAAGCTCTCACGGAAGTATACACGGCCGACGCATAACGCATCGTGACGCGATAGTTGCCCGCTTCCGGAGCTGTGAATTTCCACTCCAAAATATGGTCCCGCTTATCCCAGCCGAAGAAAGTATCGCCCAGCTTGTTAAGCGTTGAATGCGAGCCGTTCTTGAAGCTGATCGTTACTTTTCCGCCCTCTTCGAGCGTAAAGTCCTCCGCCTCAATCAGGATGCCGTCGCGATCGACTTCAACGACTTTAACTTGGCCGATTGTGGAATCATCCGTCTCAATGCCCATCTTCAGCTTGGTCGGCTCCGGTAAGGAGGCAAGACCGCTAGCTTTAGCAATCACATAAGTACGATTAGGATCGGCGGTGAAGCTGACGGCCCCGTTCACAACCGTATGCGTTACCGGCGTCAGCTCGTTCGTATCCTTCAACGCCAGCTCGAACACGAGAGAATCCGCCGGCATTCCGTTAAGCGAAACCGGTGTCGACAGGGTGCCGTCGAAGTCCAAGCGGTAAGCATCTGCAGCCACTTTGGACAACTGGGCCGTTGCTGCGTTAGTCAAATTCAACCCCAGCGTTTGGCCGGAAGCACTTTTGCCATTGACAACAGCCACCACCGTTTCTTCGCCCGCAACCTTCCGCATGAAGGACACGTTTCCATCGCTGTTCAGGCCTCCGGCAGTCTTCTGCACACCGGTAGTTCCTGTCATGACCACATCGGTCGCAGACTTGTTAGGCGTCACAATCTGGGCGGCACGCACATCATAGGCTTGCTCGCCCGTTACCGGCAAGCTTGTGATCGTACGCAACTCGCTCGCTTCCCGATACGGCTCCATCACGTTGAAAAAGGTTGAATTCTGCTGTCCATTGCGGCGTGCGATGATCAATTGATTGTCGAAAACACCGCTCCGGTTTGTGCCGGTCCCTTTAATAATCTCCGTGTCCGCTTCTCCCAGCATGGTCGTACGGAAACGGCCTTTTACCCCCAGAGTCCAATCCGATTGCCAGAGGTCGCTAGTCGAAGCGCGGCTCAAATTATTAATATACTTGTAGCCCATCGTAGTGCCCAGTCTCTTGTCGGCCTGCGATTCCGCCACCAATGGGATCGTGGTGCTCTCCATGAAGCCGTTGATCGTTAGCGGATAGTCATAGCTGTGGGTACCGTCGCTTTTGGCGCGGAACACGTCGACCACATAATCGTCTATCTCCATCACCGTACGATTTAGCTTAACGCCCAGATCCTCATAAGCCCTGTCATTCCCGCCTTGAGCAACCTTGAACAATGGCCCGACGGAAAGCGCGTTCAAATAACCGGCGGTCGTGGTGCCTTCCGGATCTCCTTGAAACTCCACATTTGTGTTTTTCTGCGGCGCCATCGAACGTTGATCCACAACCAGGGTATTGTGGGCGATCGTGTGCCTCGCGTATTCCTTGTGCTGTGCCGTGCCATAAGTGAAGCGGCCCTGATCGACAAGAATTTCCTTGCCCAGTCCGAATAAAATGATATTTAATTTGTCGGCGTGCGTATGTCCGGGGGTGCCCAGGTTATCCCATTTGAAGGCGAGATTATTCGAATTGTGCTGATCGCCTTCCGAACGCAGAATCGTCTGACCTGAGTCCATGAGTACGGTGCTGCCGAGTTTGTTGTAACCCAGTTTGTTAAAATACCCGTTGCCGATCGTAAACTCGTATTCTTCTACCGTCGGCTTCGCCCAGAACATCGTGAAAGGGAGAGCGGGGGTGCCGGTAAAATTACGGGATGGCCCAAAATATTGCGAGATAACCCATGCATACTTGGGATCCTTATACTGGTTGTAAGCCGCTTCGTACACGTACGAGGGCTGTAAGCCGTTCTTGTCGGAGTCTCCGAATGCCGGACGATACATATTCGGGAACATGTAATAGATCGGCACGTCCAGCAGATCCTTAATGCTCTTATTCTCCGAGTACATGCTCCGTCCCGGATAAGGATACGGCTGATCGGGATTGCGCGCTCCGGACATAGCGAGCCCGTACAGATCGTAATTGCTCCGTCTCGCCGCTTCCGCAAGCCAAATAAACGCCTCTAGCCGAACCTCATGGTAACTGATGGTTTCCTCCCACCATAAGCCGTCGTCGAGGAATCCGTTAATCATGTTGTATTTGAGCCCGAATCCAGGATCATCGAAGGCGTAATCGATAAATTCTTGTTCATGGAGCAGGAGGCCGATCGTTGCGACGGCCCAGTTCGTGTAACCCTGGTTCGCCATCGGGTATCGGAACAGCTTGCGAAGCTGCTCGGCCATTTTGCGGAATAGCCCGTTTTCGATCTTTTCCCGATCGTCTGCGGTCAGCACAGGACTGTTATAGAGAATATCGTACGCCCATGTGAAAGCGAAAACCGCATTGCCGTCGTCCTTCTTCTGGTTGTAAATGTATGCGTCTGCGCCGGTGGCATAGTAGTCGGCATAGCGCAACAGGATGTTCTTGGAGCCTTCCGCATAATACGAATCGCCGGTCAAGGCGTATAGGTTGGCCAAGTTCCTGGACGCTTCGAACGCGTAGCGGTGCTTGTCGTTATTCTTGGCAGGGACGACCGTCATGGTGCCGTAGTTGAGCATGTCCGTCTCGCCTTGGGCGAGCATCGCACCTAGCGTATTTTTATACCATTGATCGGTCTGTATAAGCCCCTTGAGCGTCTCTATCTCCTCTGCCGTGGTGAACAGATGCGGATGCTGCAAATTCAACAGTCCCGGCTTAATTCGAGGGAGGAAGGAGTATAGCTCCACGCCGATCACAGCAGAACGCGAGCCGTCCGTCATCTGAATCGCAAAATAGTTCTTCTGCAGCTGGGGATTGACCTTCAGATCGACCGTGTAAGTCCCGCTGGCCGGCTGGTTCGCCGCTACAAGGGTGGCCTGACCGATGGTTGTCGAGTCAATCGCAGAATCCGCCGCGTATACGGCTGCAGTGGCCGTCTTCCAGGTCGTATCCGCAGTCCATTTGATCACGATCGTATCGTTGATTGTTAGCTTGGCCTCCAATTTGGAAAGGGCCGCAACCTCCGCTTGAATCGGGGGAGGAGGGGGCAGGAGGCTGAGCACCATGATACAAGTTAAAAGCATTGCCACATTCTTAGTTAACCACTTCAAGCTCATTCTTTTGTGACTCCTTTCGGATATGGAATTGGTTGGGGTTGTTTCGTAAAAACCGATCAGCTCAAAAACATCCTCTCCTTTGATATGGGTATTACTTGCCTTGGATACGCTTCCATCTTAAGGATGCAGCCATGTGCCCGTATATGTTCCATGCTTAAAATTTTGGTGCCATTCTTAATATCAGAGCGGTTAATCGCGTTGAAGAGCCGATCGGAGAGGATTGCTCGAAATCCCTGTTGAACTATAAAGTAGGAAAAGATCCCCTGACGGACAGCATCAAGGGATCTCATTTAGGAGGCATTCTGACACACGCTAAGCCGGGATTCCTCGGGATACGCAGCGTGAAGTGGAATTTCACGAAATTCCTCGTCGATCGGGAAGGGCAGGTCATCCGGCGCTATGCGCCGACGATCACGCCGGAGAAGTTGGAGAAGGATATTGTGACTTTGCTGTAGGGGGGATGCGGGTGGGGGACCGCAGGGGAGCGGGGGTGGCACCGGGCGACTGCCGGGACAACAAGGGCAACCGCCGGACCAGGGGGACCGCTTGGGTTGAGGGAACCGTCGGGATAGCGGGATTGCGGGACTGCGGGACTGCGGGATTACGGGACTGTGAGACTGCGGGATTGCGGGACTGTGAGAGCTACTGGGACTGCTGGACTGGGGACTGCGGGACTGCGGGATTGCGGGATTACTGGACTGTGAGACTGCGGGATTACGGGACTGTGGGACTGCGGGACTGCGGGACTGTGAGACTGCGGGACTGTGAGAGCTACTGGGAAAGCGGTGACCATCGGGAGTGCTGTTTTACGGGGAGTGCGGGCAACCTTCAATTTTTTTGCGGCCACAGAAGCCCTTATTTGTGACAAAAGTTGCGTTTCGCTAGTTTGGCGGCCACAGAAGCCCTTATTTAGCTGAAAACCGGCTATCTGAGCATTCGGGAAGTCAAATAAGGGCTCGTGTGTCCGCCAAAAGTCCAAAAACGCTGAAAGCAGCACAATAACGAATCTCCTGTCCGCTAAACCTGCCGGCGGCGGGGCGACGAGACTATAACATGCAAAAAAAGCAACCCCCAACGGCCCAAACCGCGGGGGTTGCTCTTCTTGTTCACCCAGGAATACAGATCAGCCGCTGTGTGACGATATCCGAGAACACTTCCATCCCATCCGTGGCGGCGACATGGATCACGTCGGTGAAGGGTTCACCACTTCCAGGCAGAAGGGATGCTAACAAGTTCTCGCGTTCCAAGATGACTTCCGGATTATAAACCACATCCTTCCGTCCTGAGAAAATAGCCGCATAAAAAATACCCGTCTCCACCAAATCCTGAAAGAAGTGGCTGCCGTAAGACAATTCAGGCGCCATACCACCCTCAGACGAGGCTACCTCGCAGATCACCGACATGTTGCTGAGCTCCGCGAAATGTACAGGTACGCCAAGCGACGGAGTGGAGGTTCCCCATCGGCCAGGGCCGACGAGCATCGCATTTCTCCCCTTCAGCGCGCTATTGATCTTGCCCACCTGCCTGGCTACCGCGTATTTCCCTTGCTCGCCCCGCTCCAAGTAAGGCTTGGCACGGACCAATACGACATAATCAATCGGCAGCCGCACATTTCCCCCAATGAAATCGCCATTTGAAGAGAAGAAGCAATCCTGAACATCCGATAGCTGCGGGAATTCGACCGATTTGCCTAACCCTCGCGTTTGCAGCGGCCGGCACTGCACCAGGTTTATGGTAAAGGAGTTGTCTCCCGTGAAATTCGCAGTAAATTCGATATCCACAGGATACTCGTACACCTTGGACAGCAGAGACAGCATGTCCCGCATCAGGGCAGGGAATTCCGTCCTCCCGAGCAACTGTTGAAAGTCAACAATGTATGGCGTGCTTCTCCCTGTGATCCCAAGCTGTTTCATCCGCTCCTCCGTCTGATAGTCTATCGAAGCGAACAACCCTTTGTTGACCTTTAGATCCTGGTGCATTATTTCATCCGAGCTGAGGGAGGTCAGTTTATTTTCCTTGAGCGACAGAACATCTACATAATGCTGAGAGAACTTCTTATAATCTTCCACGTTCATCAGCGGCAACCGCGAAGGATCATCCAGGCTCACGATCCGGGCATAATCGCCGACGGTCCGATCCACCGCCCTGGTGCCCAGGCCGAACACCATACGTAGCATCCCGGCATCCATATTAATTTTCTTGTTCCATACGTACAGATTCGAGGAGTTGCCTACCCCGGCGAGATGAGGGAAAAAGAGCTGGTTATAATGGTCCCCCGAAACGCGTTGGACGAGGATGGCCATCTGCTCATCCTTCTCCGAAAGCCCACGATTCATGCGATAGGCAATGGCCTCCTCGCTCATCGTGCTGGCGTAGACGATCCGGATCGCTTGCTCGAAGGCTTCACAGCGCTCCTCCAGCGTTCCCTGATTCACGCAGAATACACTCTCGTATTTTCCTGCAAAGGCATTCCCGAAATTATCCTCCAGCAGGGAGCTGGATCGTACGATTAAGGGAGACTGACCGTAATATTCCAACACTTGGATAAACTTTTCTCTAATATTAGCCGGAAATTTACCGTTCAACATCTTCTCTCCGAGCTCAGGCGCATACTTGAAATAACCTTCGCTGGTCCTCTGCTTGGTGCGCAGCTTCCACCACCCGTTCTGAACGATATAGGTGTAGAACACGTCGGATCCTATGAAGAAGGAATCATGAGGCTCCATATAGGGGGCGAACCTCCCGTTACCGTCGCGCTCCAGTATTTTTCTTGCGATTAGCATCCCGACACTTTTGCCCCCGATAAAGCCGGTGCCTACCTCTCTTGAGGCAATCTTCAGAATGTCCGCCAAGGTGAAATACCGGTTGCACAGCTCGAACATTCTGGATTCATGGCCGATCAGAATAGACATTAACAGCCGCTTGGTGCTCTCCTTTTGTTCAGGCTCCAAATCAAGCGTCTCTTCCGCATTTTTGAACAGCACATCCCAATAATCGAGCCTTTCCTCCCCCCGGCGGATGCTGGAAAACAGCTTCGTCGCTTCCGCGCTGGCCGTGATGGCCACAGCCTCCTGTCCTTGGATGAGATGCGGGAAGTACATCTTCGGAGAATGTCGCTCCCACACTTTCAAGGGATGAATGTAGTAATTGTGGTTGACTTGATAGAGGTCCAACAACACTTGAGTCGTTTCCCGGATCGATGAAATCGTACTATAGGTATGCACATTTCGGATCACCGCAAAATACGCTATCGTGTCCATCTCATATAAGAAGGGGCACATCACCTTAAAAAAATTGCCGATCATCAAATCGGAGTGCCAGTATTCCAACAAGTCGGTCAGACAGTCGAACACATAGAATGCGCCTCTGCCCTCTTCCCGAACCAGACTGTTCAATTCCATCGCAAAGCTCTCGAAGCCATGCTCTGCACTCAAGCGATAAACAAGAATATCGTCGCTGTGCTCCAGAATCGGCGGATGGTTGCCAAACCGTACATAAATCAGCTTTCTCCCATCCAGCCTCGCTTGACTCACGTAGGGGTCGACCATAATCCGGTATCCCGATACCGAGTCCACCTGCCACACCACATTGTCGCCTATCCGAAGGTGGTCGATTGCTTGATCAAACTCTCTTAACCCCGTACTAACCTTTTCCAGACTATTCAAAAAGAAGTCCTCCCTCATTCATCACAAACGAATTACCACCGCTTCAGCATGAACCCTATTCTATCATATTTCCCTTATCGTCCCGTCCTATTCTGCTATAAAAGCTTATCTCCCCGGATTATCTCATGCGCAAAAAAAATCTTAGAATATATTACATGTACAGGCAGAATGTGGTAATCTGGTGATGCATGACTATTTCGCTATAGGCTATAGATGCCTAATACTAGGGAGGACGCCACTTGAAAGGTGAACCACGCATTGCCGCCGAAGTTTTAAAAAGAGTATTCATTCTAATCGCTCTCATGCTATTCGTCTTCCCGTGGAGTGCAATTGCAGCAGATCCCCCTGCGTCCACCCTGCCCCAGGTGAACTGGATCAAAGGCGGAGTTGTTGTCGAGCTGGGCTTGACCAGTACGCTTGAGCTGGGCGAAAATTTTGTATTCCTGAATGGGGAAGACACCAAAACCATTATGAAATCATTCGGGGATATTCCATTTGGAAACGAGATCGGCAGCGTATATCCGGTTGATTCGAATCAGAACTGGGCGCTTTACTTGGAATATACCGAATCCGGTCATATTAAGGATGATGAGAAAGCGAAGATAGATGCCAACGCGCTTCTGGACAGCTATCGGAAGGGGACCGAGAAACAGAATGCCCGCTTGTCGGCGGATCGGCAGCTAGAGATTACGGGCTGGGACGTCAAGCCGTTTTATGATGAATCGCTCCATAGTCTGGCTTGGTCGCTTGCAGCACGAGAGAAGCAGTCCGGCGTGGAGCTGGTCAATTATGACGAACGAATCCTGACCCGAACCGGGTATATTTCAGCCATCCTGGTTACGGATCCGGCTAACCGCAGTCATGATCAGCAAGTCGTAGCCCGTGAAATCTTACCCAAAATTACGCAAAAGCCAGGCCAGCGCTATGAAGATTTTAATTCCTCTACGGACAAAGTCTCGCAATATGGTCTCACTGCTTTGATTCTGGGCGGAGCCGGACTCGCTGTGGCCAAAAAAGCAGGGTTGCTCGCCGTCATCCTTCTGCTTTTCAAAAAGTTCTGGATCGTTGTCCTGGCCATCTTCGGCGGGGGCTGGAAATGGTTGAAGGGGAGATTGGCGCGGAAGAAAGCGGAGGCTGCCATTCAGGAAACCACGGTATAATAGTGTAGTAGAGATAGAAGGACAACAGGCTGCCGTAATTGGCAGCCTGTTACATGAAATCGAAAAAATATCCGCTTATAAAGCGGTCGCTTGAAGCTCCGTACGAAGTCGGGATTGGAACTCTTTCAGAAGCTGAAAATAGTTAGGCACTTTGCGAATATGAGCGGTGATTTTACTGATCAGCTGCATGTATTCATCGTTTCTGATCTCGGATGCGATTCGAAAAATCGTGTGGAGGCTGCCAATCGCTTGATCTTTACTTATCATTCCCTCCTCCAGATGGAGAAGAGTACGTTCAATTTCACTGTTCATAAACCACAAAGCCTTTGCTTTCATGTTATCCAAAAGCCGTTCACCCGTTTCCATAAGTATTGGTCATTTGCCGACGTTTATCAGTCTATGCAATGCCCATTTTTTATAGAAGAGGTGTAAAACCAGAATTTTCGTCTCAACCCTAGTCCTCCATACACGATAGTGCAGCGTCGCTGAAATATTCGAAATAATGATACGGCCGATTATTTACCCTTTTCATCGTTATTTGGAAGTTCAAGATTACCATTTCATTCACAGGGTCAACCATAATCAGAGTGTTCCCTCTGCCGGAGTTCGAGAATGTTTTTTCCGATCGCAGCGTACCTGTGTAATCTTGTTTGCTCCCACTTACATTCCACGCTAGTCCCCAGCACGCTTCTCTGAAAAATTCATCGCCTATTCTTGAAGACACCCCCGGAATTTGGTTTGAGGTCATCTTCTCTACACTGAGCTTGCTCCATAGTCGTTGATCATTATAGGAGCCTCCATTTAAAAAAGTCTGGGCGAACACCGCCATGTCCATAACGGTAGAACATAGCCCGCTTCCTCCCCATGGAATAGAAATCTGATCGTAATGAGCGAAATCCGGGAACGGAGCATTCGGCGGATGCTGTGCTACCCTGGAGTACTTACTTTCAGGAAGCAAGAAATGTGAGTCTACCATACCAAGCGGATTAAAAAGACGCTCTTCTACAAAATCAGGGAAAGATTGTCCAGTGACTCGCCTAATGACTTCGGTCAGCAGTGTAAAAGCGAATCCACAATACCTCATTTCCTTGCCGGGCAAAAAGGACAGAGGCGCTTCGTATCCAGCCGTTAAGTACTTGAACACTTCAGGATGCTGATTATTAGGGCACTGCGATCGATCAGACGGAGCTTCTCCTTTATTCATCGCATTCCATATGTAATCCTCGGCAATGCCGGAGGTGTGAGTCATCAAGTGATGAATCAGCACCTTTTCCTTGTGTTCACCGACAAATTCCGGTATATAATCCTGAACCGGCACATTCACAGCGACCTTGCCCTCCTCTACCAGCAGCATGATGGCTGAGGCCGTAACCGATTTCGAAATGGAAGCTAACGGGAAGATGGTGTTTAAATCTACCGGTCCGTAATTCCGCTCATACTCTGGATTCACATAAAAATTGTGGCTTACGATGACTCCACGTCTAGCAATCAGAGAAACGATAATGGGGGAAACACCCTGATTTACCCACTCTTTCTGCAATTTTTCTAGGTTGGCGATCCGACTTGAGGACATGCCAACCTCTCCAGGGAGGCCGTATTTAAATTTCATGAAAAAAATCACCTCTCTCCAGGATAAGTAGCGTCCAATAATCGGACACTGTAAAACATCCAGTTTCTACTAAAATATCATTTGTCATTAAACCTTGACAACATTTTTCATTGCTAGGCAACTGCAATTGTGGCTCTTGATAATAAGGTATAAAAGGAATTTGTTTACACAGGAACAAACGTGCGGTATTCTGATGGTGATCTGGTAATATATTCAAATTGCAGGATTGGGCTTATGTTAACCCTTAGACTCTCAC
>NZ_BIMA01000067.1 GCF_004000845.1 Paenibacillus koleovorans NBRC 103111 | reverse complement strand
GCAGGACATCGCCTACGCCGACGAAACATCCCTGCAGGTGCTCCAGGAGCCCGGTCGGAAGGCCGAGCAGCAATCGTACTTGTGGTTGTATCGGACCGGACCATGGAGCCCCGCGATCGTTCTGTACGAGTACCAGCCCACGCGGGCGGGCGAGCATCCGAAGCGCTTTCTCTCGGGCTTCACGGGCTACCTGCACGCGGACGGCTACGACGGCTACGACCAGGTTGCCGGCGTGAGGCGGGTAGGTTGCTGGGCGCACGCACGCCGCAAGTTTTTCGAAGCCGTTCAGGTGTTGCCGAAGCATGTACCGGCCGCCGGAACCATCGCGCAGCAGGGGCTGGACTTCTGCAATCGCCTCTATGCGATCGAGCGAAAGGCCGAGGGCCTGCCGCCTGAAGAACGCCATCTCATCCGCCAGGAGCAGAGTCGCCCCGTGCTGGATGCTTTTTTGGTGTGGCTTGAAGAGCAACAAGCGAAGGTGCTGCCGAAAAGTCAGACCGGAGTTGCCGTCAACTACTGTTTGAACCAATGGAAGCGGCTGATTGGGTATCTCTCCGATGGACGGCTCGAGATCGACAACAATCGAAGCGAACGCTCCATCAAGCCGTTCGTCATTGGACGGAAGAACTGGCTGTTCGCCAACACACCTAAAGGCGCCAAGGCTAGCGCGACGATCTACAGCTTGGTCGAGACGGCCAAAGAGAATCAACTGCATCCGTTTTACTATTTGATGTATCTCCTGGAGAAACTCCCGCAGCTGACGGATCTACATGATGAAAAGGCGCTGGACGCGCTACTTCCCTGGTCGACCTCGCTCCCCCTGACTTGCCGCGTGTTTAACTCCAGAAAATAGCTTTATCCACGTCCCCATCTTGCTGCCAAGGTGGGGACTATTTTACGCTTACATGGCGGCTGAAACCGTCGGCTGGACTCGATGTAGGGTAAAATGGGTCTACTTGGCGGGTGGAACGGTCGGCTGGACTCGATGTGGGGTAAAATGGGTCTACTTGGCGAAGCAAAACCCGGCTTATCGCCGGGCTGTGCTCACGTTATCCCCTATCCCGCATAACGATATTTCCGTCCAAACAGCCGGCATTCGGCCGCTGCTAGGGCAAATAGCAATTTCCCGAATCCTTATTTTCGCGTTTTGGCCGATTTTGGGATCGTCAGCCGCTCTGCCTCCGTTGCCTGTGAACCTAACTTCGCTGCTTATGAACCCATTTTCGCAAGCCAGCTCCGAAGTCCCCCAACTATGAACTTATGTACATACCTCGAGAAGCCAGCTTCCCCATTTATGTACTTAGGTTCATAGATCGCCTCGCTGCACCCTGATGAAGGAAATTAGGTTCATGGATTGTGTACTCAAATTCATAAGGCCCTCTGAACGTCATAAATTGGGGTTAGGTGTACAAATCTTGTACGTCTGAGCCAGTATTCAGCGGACGTGCGATGGATTTGGTTACTTGACGGGTGAAGTTTAGTTGGTACATGGAGTTTAATTGGTGTATGGTGTCTACTGGTGCATGATGCCTAGTTGGCGCATTTTTCCTCGTTGACATGAAACAAAATGGTTTTATATAATGCAAGAAGTGAAACCAAAAGGTTTCTTAATTGCACAACGGGGGGAATAACGGTGGGTAGTTTATTGGAGGGTATTCATTACTGGGCGGTGCTGGTGACGGGGGTGCTGTCGTTGGGGCTCGGCTTCCTGTGGATGGCGGTCCTCTGGGCCAAGCCTTACCAGCGAGACATGTACGGCGTTAAGCTGCCCGGCCACAATCCGAATGAGCCGACCAACGGGCAAAAGGCGCAGTCGTTCATCATCTACATCCTGGTGTCGTTCGTCACTTCTATCGTGTATGCCCTCTGTCTCAAGCTGTGGCAAGCCGGCGGACAAGCTTTCGGTTACAATGCGGATTCGCTGCTGAACGCTTTTTGGTTCACGATGCTGCTGACCGCCGGCTACACGCTTCCTTTTACAGTCGGCAAGAAGGTGTGGCAGTTCAAGAGCTGGCTGGTCGTAGCGGTAGACACCTCGTACGAGGTCGTACGGTTCACGATGCTGCTGCTCATTTTCTGGTTCTGGTAATCAATTGGAAAAATTTAAATGTCGAGGAGATACTAGGGAAAACAAATGGAAGGTGTGAACCCAATTGCCGAACTAATGGAAAATCTCCTCGCTGCAAGCTATCAAATCGGGATCGCTAGTCAAACAGATGTGTACGGGCTCGAGCAATATTTGTACCGGCATCAGAATCGGATGTGGAGCGCGGCGGGCGCCGGGAGGGGCGGACGGGAAGCTTGTTCTGGACGAAAACTCGCTGAGGGACGTGAAGGTGCAGGTGAAGTTTCTGCATGCCGGGTTCTATGACATGGAGCCGTAGAGGATCAGCTCCAGTGCGCGGGGCGTGTGAAAGTCGGCGGCAACTTGGTGGCGGCATCGCCGCGGGCGGCGTTCAGCTGGGCTTGCGTGAGGAACAGGCAGTCGCGCAGGTCGGCCCCGCGGATGTCGGCATCACGGAAGTCCGCGCCGATGAGGTCGGCCGCTCGCAAGTCGGCCTCCCGCAGATCGGCGGCGATCAAGAGGGCGCTGCGCAGGCTGGCGGCCCGTAGGTCCGCGCCGCGGAGCTTGGCGCCGACGAGATCGGCGCCTCGGCCCGGGTCGCGGCGTCGTTGGGGCGAGCGCGGCGGGCCTTGGCCCTGGCGCTGGCGGCGCGGGCCGGCGCTGCCGCTATTGCCGGCGCCAGCGGTAGCGCGAGCACCTGCACCGCTGCTGTGCCTGTCGCTGGAGTTGCCGCGCCCGCTCATGCTGCTGCCCGCGCTCTCGCTACCCGCACTGCCGGTGCCGCCCGCTACACGGTCACCTGCACCGCTGCCTGCGCCCGTCGCTGGAGTTGCCTCGCCCGCTCATGCTGCTGCCCGCGCTCTCGCTACCCGCGCCAGCAGCAGAGCGGTCACCTGCACCGCTGCTGCTGCGCCCGTCGCGCCCGCCCGCACTCCCACTGCTCGCGCCGCGAGCGACCTCGCGGGCCTCCGCGTCGAAGCGCCGCCCGGCTTCCGCGCGAGACAGCTCGCTCGCCTGCAGCAGCAGCGTGCCGACCGCTCCGCGATGCGTCGCGATGTCCAGGCGCAGCAACCCCTCGGGGGCGAGCCGCGTCAGCCGCTCCGTCTCCTCGAGCAGCGAGCGCGCCGCTCCATGGACCGGCCCCGCTTCCGGCAGCGCCAGCACCTCTTGCAAATAGGCGAGCAGCTCAAAGAGCTGGTGCATGACAGGGAAAGCCTGGAACATCTCGGCTGCGTTCTCCGTCGATGCCTGCCGCCAGTCGCGCCCCCCGTAAGTGACTTGCGACATATACTGCCCGGCTCCGAAGCAGTCGTACACCGTGCAGCCCCGGAAGCCTCTGTCGCGAAGCTCGGTATGGATGCCGCAGCGAAAGTCCGGCCGTAAATTCGCGCAAGGCTGTCCCGCGTCCTTGTCCATCGCGAAGTCGACCGACTTGGCGAACGGCAGCGACACACAGCACAAGCCGAAGCAGCGCTCACAATCCCCTTGCAGCCGAGACGGCCGCTCCTCTTGGTTGATTGGCAGCATCACAACGATCTCCTTTTCCATTCCCGCTCGGGACTGAACCATCCGCTTCTCCCAAGCCGGGCGCTTCTCCTATTGTAACCACGCTACCCAGTGCAAGGTCAAGCTGTTGGCGGTCGCTTTCCCTTCTCAAATCGTACACGCTCTAGCTGCCTTCAGTATCGCCCACAAACGTCCGCACAAATTCCATTCGTCCGGCCATGTACCATCGCGAACAAGCGGGTTGACATGCAGCCTATCGATAAGCAAGCTCTGTGGCAAGGGGGTCGGTATGTTCAATGGATCTCGCCCAGGCTGCTAATCGTCTTCGTTCTTGGGATTTGATTCGGATGAGGCAGTCATGACGCCCATGCTAGGCGTACAGCAAAAAGGAGATGAACCCGGCAAGGTTCATCTCCTTATACTAAGCCAGAGGACTGCGGTTGGCCTATTCGCCATCCCGCCATCTTCTGAGATCAGGCAGGTCAAAATACTGCAGCATGCCCGGCAACAAAATACTGCGGCTATCCCGGGGGTCATAATATTTCGTCTGCACCCATTCCGTCAAGCTGGCCAGAGGCTGCTCCGAACGAAGCGGCGGGAACGCGTCTTCCACCGCAGCTGCGAGCTCCGCATAAATGCCCTGACGACCGCAAGCGTATACCGTTATATCCCGTCCATCGGTCAGCGGCAGCTCCGCCGCCAGCCGCGCCGCCCGGATGACATCATATGCGCGCATCGCGACCACGCTGTCCCCGAGCCAGATCATATCGTCGGCCAGCTTGTGCGCCATACCGAAGAGAGCCAGCGGGTCAGGCTTGGCGTTCGTTTCCGGCAGCAGCGCTCCCGAGCCGGTGACATCCACGACCATAACGCTTCTGCCGGAGCGGCACTCGGCGAGGATCCATTCCCAATGCCGCTGCAGGCTTCCCGTGCCGCCTTCCCACACTGCGAGCGTGATAGGAATGATCGCGTCGCGAAACCGATGCTCGCGGAACAGCATGCCGTGATTCATCAATCGGTGCTGCGACCACCAGATCGCGTTATCGACATCGAGCTCATGCACATGCTCGCGCAGCATGTGCAGCCTGGGGTGGAACGGCACCGGCTGCCGGTTCGCGTAAATGGTATCCTTCAGCCAGCTCAGCGCCGACTCCCGGCGTTCCCGCTCCGGGATCGCTTCCCTTGCGGCTTGCAGTTGCCCGGCGCGATGCGCGATTTCATCATGAAGCGCCAACTGCGGCTGCGGCAATGTCGAGTCGATCAGCACCTGACCGGCCTCCGTGCACCACAACTGCGACGGCTCGACAGCAGCGGCTGCCGGTTCGTATCGCGCCGGCATCGCGCCGTTCAGATGCTCAGTCAGAAAAGCGGCCGCTCCTCGCGCCAGCAGAGGCGTATAGCGGTGCGGAGAATCGTCGATCAGCAGGCCGAGTCGCGACTCTTCGCCCATCAGCCGCCAGTAATTCCGCGCGCTGTCTACAGTTTCCTTCGTCCCTTCAATGGGGAAAAAATCATAGGCGCAGGCGAGCACCAGCACGGGCTTTGGCGCCATTGCCAGTAAAATGTCCTCGTGATCCAACCCCTTCGCGCTGAAGGAAGGCCAGATCTGCTCCGCATCCTGGGCTTGATCGGCGTACATATACGACTGTCGGCTCATGATGAAGGTGCCGGGGGCAGCGGCCGCAATGCGCGGATCCGCCATCATCATCATGGACGTTTGCAGTCCGCCGCCCGAATTGCCGGTCACCCCGATACGGGAAGGATCCACCTCGGGTCGGGATATCAAATAATCGACCGCCCGCATCGCATCGTGCAGAAAGTACCGCGCCAGGGAGTCTCCGAGCGGCAGGCACGGGGCGCCCGCATAGTCGTGCTCGCTGACGCCAATCCCGCTCCGGGGCGCTCCCGCTTGATCGACATATTGCAATCGCTCTCCCTGTCCGGGAGGATCGATCGCCAATACGACCAAGCCGGCCTGGACAAGGTATTGGCAAACCATCTGGTATTCGGGAGTATGCTTCGCCCGGTCGTAATGGCCGCATAGGAACAGAACGGCGGCGCCGGGGCCTTGCCGGTCGTTCGGAACGTACAGATTGGCCGTTACCCATACGCCCTCTCTTGATGAAAAGACCACTTTTTCAATACGGAACTCCTCCAACTGCACAACTCCCGTTATGCGGGACTGCTGCGGAACTCCGGGGTCATGCTCCGGCAACCCGCCGATGCAGGACAGAAACGCCGAGCGAATGAATTGCTGGCGCTGCCTGACGTGCTCAACCGTACGGATATGCTCCCGCTCCGTCTTGCCGCGTCGGAACGATTCCTCCGATTGCTCGTAAACGATCCGCTTCCACTGATCCTTCACTTGATGCAGATGAATCGAATAACGCTCCAATTCACGAACGTTCATAGGGCTTCAGCCTCCTGCAGAAAGTCGATTGCATGGCCTTTGGCCTGCTGACGCCGAGCAGACGGCCGCCATGCTAGCTTTCGAAAGCCGAGCGTTGCCCCGCCATGTCATGCACATCGTGAACGATCATAATCGCTGCCGGATCCACCCGCTTGATTTCCCGCTTCAAGCGGTACCATTCAGAACGGGAAACCAGGCAGCGGATCGCTTGCATGCGCTGGCCGCCGGGCTCGAATGTGACCTCGAACATGGCGTAGCCATGCGCGAGGCCGCCGAATAGCTGCGAGGCCCAGTCGGAAGTGGATTTGGCATATACCGTCATCTCTTTGGCGAGGCACTGTTCCCTGTTGACCAGATGAATGACGCGGGAAGCCACGTAAACCATCACGAATGTGTACAGCACTTTGTCCAGCGGAATATACAGAACGGCCGCTCCGATGACGACGACGTCGAACAGCAGAATCATTTTGCTCGGATGCAAGCCGAACGACACATGAAGCATCCGGGCGATCAGCGTCGTGCCGCCCATCGACCCCCCGTACCGTAAAATCAAGCCTAGCCCGAGACCGCTCGTCAGACCGGCGTATAAAGCGGCCAGCAAATAATCGCCGACAAGGAACGGAACCAGCCAGCCCTTGTGCTGCGCATACTCCAGCACCCACAGGAAGAATGACAAGCCGCAGGCTCCGATGGCCGATAACCCGATTCCACGTACTCCCAGCACCCGCCAGCCGGCAATAAAAACCGGGATATTCAGGAGAAACGTGGTTAACGACGGCTTGAAGTGGAATGCATAATGGAGTAGCAGGACAATGCCTGTGGCGCCGCCTTCGACAAACTGATTGGGAATCGCGAATAGCTGGATCGCCAGCGCGAATAATGCCGCACCGATCAAAATCATGATCGAATGGGAAACGAACGAATAGCGGACCAGCATAGCTCTGGCGGTGTCAATCACGGTCAATCCCCACACGACAGAACCTGGTATTCCACCGCATAAAACGCATCGCGAGGCAAATCCGGTCGGAATGAAGCGAGCCTTGTAACGGTCTTGCCCGCCGGAATCGCCAGATCGGCGTAGATCCGTTCGGCCACAACCCGGCGCTCGGCGTCAAGAATGGCAATGTGCAGATCGACGCTGCAAGCGGGACCCGTGTGAATCACCACCGGCCGGATCGTGTCGCCGGGACCGTATACAATATCGACGTCCCCGCTGCCCGCCAGCATCTTCTGGTATGCCATGCCGACGGCATAGTACGCCATCTTCCCGTACCCGTAATAGTCGGTCAGCGGTTTCATATAGGTGCCGTTATTTCCGCCGCCGCGAAGCGTGCACCAGGCGAAACCGTCATAACCGAGCCAGCGCTTCTTGCGAATCGACTCGTAGGCGCTGAACGCTTGCCAGGCCTGGCTCTCTTCCCACTCAGAGAAGTCAAGCTCGCGACCGATCGAGCCGCGGTCATAGTCCCATTCATACGACTTGATCCGGTATTCCGGCTTGCCGCCGTGAAGCGTCCAATTCGTCTGCCCGGCGGACTCTTCGTTCTCGTATTCGAAGTAGGCGCGTTCCGCACTGTTCAAATAATCGGCTTTGTAAGTCGGATCCCGCCAACCGTCCTGACCTTCCCACTCCGGCGGAAACGGCCACTTGCGCAATACGCTCCATTCCGCGCCGTAGCCGGTTGCGCCGTCCATGTTGCCTCTGGTCAGATTGGGCGCCGTCCATACCGCGATCGGGTGAACGGTTCGACCCTCGTAGTCGAGCGTACCGTCGTCGTTGCGCGCTTTGAGACGGGTCAGATTGGCCGAAGGCGCGATCAGCCTGCTCGGATCTTCCTTCATCAGCGTCGCGTACACCTGTTCATACCAGGGCATACCCGCATCGAAGCCGGCGAAGGACGGATGGTTGGCCGGCTGCCACATGACGATGCTAGGGTGGTTCCGCACTTGCCGGACATACTTGGGCAAGCCGTCAAAATCGAGCAGCCACGGGCTCGCGTCGCGAACCCAAGACGATGTGGCCCATTGGAACAAAATGCCGAGCTGATCGCCGATCTCGGCATATCTCGGGTCGTTAATCCCGCCGACCATGCTGTTATGGTGGCTCATGCGGGCTGTATTGCCATTCATGCGCTTCAGCATCAGCAAGTCGCGCACGATCCACTCCGGCGGCGAGCAGCGATCCCAGGCCGCAATTTGGTCGGTCGGGTAGCGAAACCCGAACAGCAACGCGCCGTTCATCATGTCCGGCTTGCCGTTGATCCGGAACACGCCGCCTTCCTGACCGACTGTACGAAGCCCCGTTGTCACGACCGACTCGTCCAGCTCGTGGCCGCCTTCATCGTAAAGCCTGACGCGCACCTTGTACAGGCGCGGGTTTTCCGGTGTCCAGGCCAGCGGACTTGGGATTCGCACCGCTTTCGACAGGACGAGACTTCGGCCCATCTCTACCTCGACCGGAAAGCCGATTTCTGCAGCAATCGTATCCGACTCGTCCGGGAACCATGGCGTCCACTGCACCCGCACGGTGCCGGCAAAGCTCAGATTGTCCAGCGCTTCCCGCGAGGTCAACGGGTGCCTGTCGTTACGCAGCGTGAGCTGCACCTGCGCAACGGCAAGATCCTCGTGCAGCGAGCGGCAATGGACGAATACATCCTCGATATGACGGTCCGCAGTCAAATCGAGCGACATTCTCCCTGCGAACCAACCGGTGTGCCGGTCGGTGGACGTATGCCGCATGTTCGTCTCCACTTCGTTCGGGAATACTTTGACGCACAGCAGATTCGGCTCCGTCTTCGACAGGAGGCGAGTGACGTCTATCCGGCACGGATGGCGGTCGAAGCGAACGGCAATCACTTCACCGTTGATCCATATTTCTCCTCCCGGGTCCAGGCATTCCACATTCAGATACGCGCGTGCGAAGTCGCCGGTTTCCACCACGGTGCGCAAATAAAGCATCTCGCCCGCATAACGCTCGCCGCCGTGGACGCAGGGAAGGTCCGTCTCGGTCCATAACCGGTCATCGTACGCCTTCGTCGTCCACCCCTGTATTTCGGGATGCGCGGCGAACGGCTCATCCAGAAAGGTTGCAATCGTAAAGGGCTTGTCGCCGCCGTTCCCGTTCTCTTCCAGCTCCTTGGGCACAAAGCCGATCCCGAGCAGCTCGCCGAACGCCGTGCCCGCTCCTCCATCCAGGAGGAGGCGGTCAACCGGGTCTGCCGACGGCAACGGCGCAAAATCCGCTCGTTGCCGACCGCCGATCCACAAGTTAAACCGGGTCGACGCCAGATCGATCTCCGCCCGATAGGCCGTCCATTGACCTGCCGCAGCCGGACCGCAATCGATGATTTCTCCGCCCGTCCGGTAGTAGTGATGGCCCCGCTCGTCGCATCCTGCTTCCAGCACATGTCCGATCAGGCATCGTGCCGCTTTGCCGGCAGCATGCTTTACCCGCCACTCCAGCCACAATCGCCATGACTGCCTGTCAAACCGAACCTCCGCATACGCGCCATCCTTCGTCAGGCACATCGCGCCATCCTCAAGCATTACACCGGAAAATTGGCGCCAATGGGCCAGTCTGGCCTCCCGCAAGTCGCGCTTTCCTTCCTTGCTGCCGATCCGCCGCCATTGCCGAAGCGGAATGTGGCGGCGAATGCCGGGAATAGGCTGCGGCTTGATGGCGCTGGCGACCCGTTCGACCTCATCATCGGTTACCGCAAGTCGATCCCATTGTGGATTGCCGAAGAAATGGCGGGCATGCCGCGCATACTGGCGCAAATACTCCACCCGCTGCTCCGTATCGAAAACCGCCGTTTGTCCTTTGAAATCCGTCTCCCCGTCAGCGGCGGGATCGCTGCTGAAATAGCGGAGCTCGAACGATCGCGAGACGATAGTTGTCATGTCATTTCCACCTTGTATGCAAATTGGCAGCCTTACTCTAATCGATCACATATACGCTTCGGTGGCCTTCGTGCGAGGAATCGAACGAAATGGCGCTGCCGGATCGGTTCCACCGCGGATGAAGATCGCAGCGAATGTCCCCGGCTGCCGTCGGATAGGAATAAAAGTTGCCCAGCCGGATCCCCTTCCGGCTCTCAAGGTCATATACGAGCAGCTGCCTCATTCTGTCCTTGCCCGGATAGCTGTCATACAAGATTTGCTGCCGGTCCGGCGAATAACTGCAATGGCCGTCGAAGAGGAAAAATTGCGTATCCACCGTCGCGACTTCGCGGGTTTTGTCCTTCAGCAGGTAGAGCTGATGGCCTTCCAGACTTGTCGGCTGTCCCGACGAATGGATCAGAATGTGATCCCTGTCGCGCCAGTGATAGTGGGAAGCATATCCGAAATCGGCAAGCAGGTACGGATCGCTGCCGTCAGTATTCGCCGTTATGAGCGCGGTTTGCCAATTCTCTCCCTCGCGAGGGAAGTAGCGTACCAGACAAAGAAACCGGCTGCCGTCCGTATTGAAGGTGATATGGTTGATCAGTATTTTGCGATCCTGCCCGTGAAAGTAGTTTTCTATTATTCGCCAAATGTCGTCGAGCGATAAAATCAGTTTGCTGGCTCCCGTCGCCAAGTCCACCAGATGCACGCCGTCATCCGCGGGATGGTTCGAATCGAAGTTAGGATCCTTAATTCCCGCGTAGCCGTAACCGGGGCGGAAATCGAACATACGTTCGAAGCTGATGCTTAGTGCGTATTTGCCGGCAGCGTCCACGTTGGCTACCGGGCGATCGAGCAACTGCCTGGCGCCGGTGCGAATATTCAGCCTGACGCCTGCGAACCGGCCGTTCTCTCTCGTATTGTAGATGATTTCGTCCTCCGGGGATCCCGGATGCCACTGCAGCATCGAGCCTTGCTGGAAGTTCCAGGCCATGGTCTCGGCAACCGTCCGGAACCCGCCCTGCAAGTCCAATATGCCTAGCTCCGCCCGATCGTCCGGACCGGGCAGCCGATCCCAGAATTGCACCCGATGGCACAAATGAAGCTTGTCGCTCGCATGCCAGGCCGCATTGTCATAATAACCGTAAAAATAGTGACCGTCGTCACCTGTAATTCGTCTGACGCTAACTGTACCGCGATCCATTGCCGACATGCCCCTCCTCCTGTTATTCCGATAAATGGTTATTCCTTCAGGGCACCGATCAGCACACCTTTGACAAAAAAGCGCTGCACGAACGGAAATACGATCAGCAGCGGAGCGACCGCAATGACCATGATGGCGTATTTCAACGTCAAGGCGTACATCGCTCTGTTGTCGCTAATCGCTCCCATCATTTCGCTGGTCTGCTCCAGAATCAGAATTTCCCGCAAGAACACCTGCAGCGGATAAAGCGATCGATCGCGCAAATAAATGAGCGCACTGAAGTAGGCGTTCCACTGGCTGGCGCAGTAGAAGAGCGCGATCACCGCAATGATCGGCTTCGACAGCGGCAGCACGATTTTGACGAAGAAGGTCGTTTCCGAGGCGCCGTCCACTTCCGCCGCATCGCGCAGCTCTCCCGGCACGTTCGTTTCCAAATACGATTTCGCAATCAGCAAATTCCAGGTCGTCATCATCGTCGGAACGATCATAGCCCATCTTGTGTCGAGCAGCCCGAGCGATTTGACGACCAGGAAAAGCGGGATCATGCCGCCGTTGAAGAACATGGTCAAGACAATAATGAACACGATGACGTTACGCCCCGCCAAATCCCTGCGAGCGAGCGAATGTGCGGCCAGCAAGGTAACGGTGGTGCTGAGCGCCGTACCGACGACGGTATAGATGACGCTATTGGCGTATCCGATCCATATCGCGCGGAACCCGAGCAGAATCTCATAGGACTCGAGCGAGAATCCCTTGGGATACAACAGCAGCGGATCGTTGAAAACCTTGACCGGATCGCTCAAGGACGCCGCCACAATATAGACAAACGGATAAACGAATACAACCGAAACCAACAGGAGCACCGCGTAGACCACCAGGTCGAACAATGTCGTTTTGCCAGTGCGGATATCCAAATTTATGCTCACCTGCTTTCGTGTCGTGCTACCAGAGCGAATAGCCGCTTAGTTTGCGTGCAAGCTTGTTGCACGAAACGATCACCACAAGGGAAAGAACGGAATTGAACAATCCCACTGCCGCGGCGAAGCTGTATTGCTGATCCACCAGACCTGACCTGTACACATAGGTGCTCAGCACGTCTCCGGTCGAATAGGTGCTCGTATTATGCAGCAGAAATACTTTTTCGAAGCCGATTTCCATGACATGTCCCAGGTCGAGCAGCAAAATCGTAATCACCGTAGGCAGAATGCCAGGAAGGCTGATGTGCCACATTTTGCGCCAACGACTCGCACCGTCAATTTCCGCCGCTTCGTACAAGCTCGGGCTAATACTCGACAAGGAGGCGAAAAAAATAATGGAGCTCCACCCCATATGCTGCCAGATGCCTGAGGAAGTATAGATCGTACGGAACCACGAGGGCTCTCTCATGAAATCGATCGGCGTCAATCCTACCGTCTTCATCAGGCTATTAATCAAGCCTGTGGACGGAGATAGGAATGTAACCACCAGGCCGGCAATAACGACGGTAGAGATGAAGTGAGGCAAATAACTGATCGACTGCGCAACCGTACGAACGACGCGATTCTTCGTTTCCCTCAGCAGGAGCGCGAAAGCAATCGGGAAACCGAACCCGAATACAATGCTGTAAAACCCCAGCAGAAAGGTATTGCGCATCAAGCGGTAAAAGTAAATCGAGTTCACGAAGCTGTCGAAATGCTTCAAGCCCACCCACGAGCTATGACGCATGCCGCGAAACGGATTAAAGTCCTGAAACGCGATCAGCGCGCCGTACATCGGGACGTAATGAAAGAAGACATAATAAAACAAAGCCGGCAGCAGAAACAGATACAAGACTTTATGTCGCATGAATGCCCGCGTGATTCGACTGCGCAATGGTATCCATTCCTTTCTACAGCATCCTGAAAGCAGGCTACGGTTCGCATAGGCGAGCCGCCGCCTGCTCTTCTTCATAGGTGTGCAATCCTCCGATGACCGGATTGTTTACTTGGTTCCTTTTACCGAAACGAAACGGTCATAAGCGGTGGCATACAATTTTTGCAGCTTGTCGATGCCGATCTTCTGAAGCCCTGCCACGAACTTGTCATAGTCGCCGATCGGCTGCTTGCCTCTGATGAACGCCTGCACATTCTCGTCCACGAAGGTATCGATATCACGCTGCAGCGCCTGCACTTCCTTGAGCTCGGCCTGGGTGAAGTTGAGAAGCGGCGGCTTCTTGTTTCCGATATTCGCTACCGTCATCGCATTCGACTGTTTGCCTGCCTCGCTGATTGTCGCCAGATAGTGCTCCGGAATAACCGACGATGCCCATGTGCTGACCTGGCCGACATACGCATTCATGTAATTCAGCACCGACAGCTTGGGGTTCTTGGCCACCTTGTCCGTGTAGACGGGGACGCCGTCCTTCATCGTATAAGTGTCGCCTTCCGCGCCGAAGTACAACAGCAAGCTGCCCGCTTTCGAATAGAAGTAGTCCATCATCTTGACCAGCTCCGCGCCGTACTTCGACGTGCTGGCGATCGATACGCCTACGCCCGGGTCGATTTCCGTATGCTTGCCGATCACGTTCCTTTCGCCTGTCGGGCCTTTCGGCGGAACCGCCCCGGCCAGGCCCGGCTTTTTGCCCGCGCTTTCGAGCAAGGAATTGTACCGTGTCAGTACGCCTGCGTGGGAGCCGAACGTAAAGCCGGACAATTCATTCGTGAACCGTGCGGTATAGTTGTCCGACGTTTGCCCCAGGTACTCGTTGTCGAGCAGCCCTTCGGTATATAGTTTGTTGATGTAGGCAAGTGCGTCTTTGAACCGCGGATCGGTTGGCCCGTATTTGATTTTGCCGTCTTCCACGAAGAAGTCGTTGGCGCTTCCGTTGCCGCGGCTGCCTACTCCGAACGCCCAGATGAGCGGGCGCGGATCGCCGGCCATCGGCACCTCGTCCTTCACGCCGTTTCCATTGGCATCCTTCTCCTTGAACGCCTTCAGCACGTTGTACAAATCGTCGGTCGTTTCCGGCGACTTCAGGCTTAAGCGGTCAAGCCAGTCCTTGCGCACGAAGAAGCCGTTAAACGCCTGTGTGCGTGGGTCGAACAACAGACGGGGGAAGAAGTAAATATGGCCTTCCGGCGTAGTCAGCTGCGCTTTGATCTGCGGGTTGTCGTTCAACAGCTTCTGCAGATTGGGCGCATGCTGCTTGATCAGGCTTTCCAGCGGCATCAAGGCCCCTTGGCTGCCATACTGGGCGGCAAGCTGCGGATCGATGCGGCCGATCAGGTCGGGCAAGTTCCCCGATGCTGTAATGAGACCAAGCTGGGTTTTGTAATCGTCGGTTGTAGCGGTCCATTCCACCTTCACATTCGTAATCTTCGGCAATTCCTTCCACACGAGATGATCGCTATAGGTGGAGACACCTTCCGAACCTGTCGGCGGGGTAAAAGCGGCCCAACCTTTCACTGTGATGAGCTTATCCGAAGCCTTCGCCGAATCCTGCCCTGCCGATGGCTGAGCGGATGCCTGCGGCGACGCACTCGGCGCGCTCGACGCATCCGAGTTATTGCTTGTGCCGTTCGAACACCCGGCAAACAGGAGCGATGCGGTCACCAAGCTGGATACTAGTCCAACGCCCATTCCTTTTTTCGACAATGTTATTACCCCCTGAATGGTATTTTCTTTCACAATCCGATATAATAAGTGAAAACTCATGCTTGCGCTTACATCATTTATTATACGGGATTTGTTAGTGAGCATACATTGAAGAACGAATCAATAATTTGTATAATCGGCTACAATGATTGCGAATAAGGCGGTGTTCCGGTGAAAAACAATGCAATTGTGACCGATCTGCCCGAGCCGTATCAGAATGCAACCTTGTTTCTGCGTAAAGGCGGGTGGAGCATCCATGAGCATGACCATCTCTTCTACCAGCTCATCTATGTCATGGACGGTGTGGTGCATATCGCGCATAGCGGCCAGCACTTCAGCGTTTCGCGCGGCCAGCTCGCGATCATTCCGTCCGAGTTGAGACACTCGCTCCGAACCGACAACGGCTACCAGCAATTGGGTATCGATCTGAATGTGGAGCCGGACCGCAGAGGACTTAACGAACTGCTCGCCAACCGGTTCAAAGACTTCACGCTGCTGAACAAACCCGATCTGCTGTACGCGATAACCGAGCTTGTGAAAGAAGTCGAGAACCAGACCATCTATGCCAAATTGAAGATGGCGAGCATGATGGATCAAATTCTGCTGTCTTTCCTGGAAGACCCGGACAACCGGACCCAGCTCGACTTCCGCAACAAGCTGCTCAGCATTCTGAACGGCAGCCTTACGGAGAAAGTGAGGCTGCACGAGGTCGCACGGGAATTTATGATCAGCACCTCCCAACTGGAGAAGCTGACCAGACAGCAGTTCGGCTCTGGCGTCATCGCACTGCACAACAATCTGCGAATCAACCAAGCCTGCTCCCTGCTGCTCAACTCCGAAATGCCGATCGTTGCGATTGCGAGCCGACTGGGGTACTACGATCTGTCCCATTTCTCGCATGTGTTCAAGCAGAAGATGAGAATGAGCGCCAGCGATTACCGGAAGCATAAAGCGATCGAATGGTAGACGATCCGGCCTTCATCCGCTCGGCGCCGGCGGCAATCGAGTAACAGGGGGCGGCTAACCCGCCCGGCGCCTCACGAGCCATCCGAGAGATCATCCCGATCCTCCGAAGCGGCTCTTTTTCTTTTTCTCAAAACAATCTAACACTTCCCTCACAATTATCTGATCCTTTTTAGGCCGCGAATCGGCAACTTTCCTAATACTTTTTGCCCATACTTAGCACCAAGAACCTAGAACACAATACTGGAGGGAGTACGATTAACAGTCAGGAAGTGATGAGCAAGGTCGGCGAAGCGGTGCTGGGCGGATACTTGGGACTGAGCACGTCCATCGTGGAAGCGGAGGAGTCCGCCGTATGGCCGCTGCCGCTGCAGAGCAAGGAAGTGGGCGTCATCATCCAAGTGATCGGCCAGCTCGAGGGCCAAGTGATTTGCTCCATGGAGCTGGGGACGGCGAAAGGCATTGTTGGGCGTATGATGGGCGGCATGACGATCGAGCGGATGGACGAGATGGGCTGGAGCGCCTTCCAGGAGTTCGGCAACTGGATCGTGAGCGGCATCGCCACCGAGCTGTCGCAGCAAGGCATTGCGGTCAACATCACCCATCCTCTCGTGCAGGAGGGGGCTTTTATTTTGCGCAACATGCAAGAGTACTCATTAGTCATCATAGAGACGGACATCGGGGAGCTGGACATCTACATTACATTGGAGCGACCTGCGCATTAGTCGGGGACGGGGAGGAATCGGTCATGGCGAGAATTATGGTGGTGGACGACGCGGCTTTCATGCGGATGATGCTGAAAACGATTTTGCTCGAGGCGGGGCATGAAGTGGTGGCGGAAGCGGCGAACGGCGAAGAGGCGGTAAAGGTGTTTGCGACGATTAATCCGGATCTGGTGACGATGGATATCACGATGCCGGAGATGGACGGAATTGCCGCGGTGCGGGAGATCAAGAAGCTGAGTCCGCAAGCGAAAGTGATCATGTGCTCGGCGATGGGGCAGCAAGGAATGGTGATTGACGCCATTTCGGCGGGGGCTCGGGATTTTGTAGTTAAGCCATTCCAGAAGGACCGGGTGCTGGAGTCGATCGACCGCGCGTTGTCGGGCTAACCCTGGGAGTGGGGATCGGAAGGATATCAGTAGGAAGGAGCATCCCATGATGAATCAAACAGGTGGAAGCAGGTTGAATCCATACAAGGTGCTAATTGTAGACGATTCGAGCCTCGTGAGAAATATCATTGCGGAGGTGTTCCGTGATGATCCCCATTTCCAAGTGATAGGAGCCGCATGCAACGGAGTGGAGGCGCTCGAGCTGATGGCCGTGTTTTCCCCGGACCTGGTGACGCTGGATATCGAGATGCCGCGGATGGACGGTGTGGCGACGTTGAAACGGATCATGAGCGATTTTCCGGTGCCGGTGATGATGGTCAGCAGCTATACGGAGGAAGGCGCGGAGCTGGCGCTGGAGTGTATGGAGCTGGGGGCGGCCGATTTTTTCCACAAGGAGCTGCTGCTCGAGAAAACGACCGGCTCGCGGCTGCGGGAGGACTTCCTGCTGCGCTGCAAGGTGGCGATCCGCAACAAGACGACGTATTGGGACCGCACGATTCTGTACAAGGAACGAACGAATCAGCTGATTATGGAGTCGTTTTCCCAGTTGATCAAGATGGAAGAGGACTTGGCGAAAATATTCGACGAGCTCCAGAAATCGATCCGCAAGCAAAACAGCCTGATCCTCAAGTTCATCAAGGTGGGAGACAGTTATATTTGCACATATGCCGAGGGCGAGCTGCTCGACAAGTTCCGGTTCCATCCGGCCGATCTGCTGGGGAAAGAGCCGAACGCCTGGTTCCCGCCTGTGCTGTATGAACAGCAGCTGCGTCATTACGAGGAAGCCTGGCGCAGCGGCAAGCCGGTGAGCTATGAGATGAGTTGGCGCGGCGTCCATTTGCTGACGTATTTGCAGCCGGTGTACCGGGAAGGGCAAATGCCGACCATCGTGTCCATGAGCTATGATATTTCGATGCAAAAAGAGATGGAAGACCGGATGGTCTACTTGGTCGATTACGACCATCTGACGCAGCTCCCGAACCGCGCCTCGCTCCTGAATCGGCTGGAATCGATGGTTGCGGGTTCGGAGTCTGGGGGATCGCCGTTTGCGGTGTTGTCGATCGATCTCGATCAGTTCAAGCTGTTCAACGACACGATGAACCACAAGACGGGCGACCGTATCCTTCAGCTCACCGCCCGACGGCTGAAGTCGTTTATGCAGCATGAAGCGCATTTCCTCTCGAGGGCCGGCGGGGACGAGTTCGTCTGCGTCATTCCGGGCGGTGGCCGGGAGGCAGTGGAGGCGCTGGCCGAGCGGATTATCATGGCGTTGGAGGAACCGATTCATCTGGCCGGGGCGTCGATCGAAGTGAAGATCAGCGTGGGCGTCAGCCTATACCCGGACTGTGACCGGGATGCCGAGACGCTGCTCAAAAACGCCAATCTGGCGATGTTCGCGGCCAAGAAAAATGGAGGCAGGCGGTTGCAGTTCTGGGACGAGCGGCTGTACACCCAGTTCAAGCGGCAGTACCAGATTCGGAACCAACTGCACAAGGCGATCGAGCGTCGGGAGTTCCAGCTCCACTACCAGCCGCAGATCGATGGCGCGGGCCGCTGTATTACCGGGGTGGAGAGTTTGATCCGCTGGCACAATCCGGTGCTCGGCGAAGTGTCGCCGGTTGAATTCATCCCGATCGCGGAAGAGTCGGATATGATCCTCGAGATCGGCAACTGGGTGCTGCAGGAGGCCTGCGCCTTTAATCGCAGGCTGCAGCAGTCGGGGCTGCCGCCGATGTCCGTTGCGGTCAATTTGTCCTCGAAGCAATTTCTCGATCCCGGATTGAAGGACACAATCCTGTCGATTCTGAGGCGGACGGGGTTGGAGGCTCGATTTTTGACGGTAGAGATAACCGAGAGCATGACGATGCAAGTGGAGAAATCGTTAACGGCCTTAAACAGCCTCAAAGCGATCGGCGTCAAAGTTGAAGTGGACGATTTCGGCACCGGTTATAGCTCGCTCAGCTATTTGAAGGAATTCCCCATCGACTGCTTGAAGATCGATCAGTCTTTTGTGAGAGAGATTCGGACGAATCCGGTTCACGCCTCGATCGTTCGGACGATTATCTCCATGTCGAGCAGCTTGGATTTGGATGTGATCGCCGAAGGGGTAGAGGATGAGGAGACACTGGCGATTCTGAAGGACTACGGTTGCACGAAGGTGCAGGGCTACTTGTTCAGCCCGCCGGTGAAGGCGGATGAGGTGGTCCGGGTTTGCGGCGAGATTATGGCTAGGCATTATATAGATAGTAAGGGAGAGACCGATATCCGATGAAGAACTTGTGGAAAATGGTTCAGATTCGCAGAATAGCTTCAAAGTTCACACTGACCACTTTGGTCATTACGGTAGCAATAGTGGCGGCCATGTCGGTTTCCTTGTTCCTGCCGAACTCCAAGCTGTTCCGGGAGCAGTTGGACAAAGAGGTGGGGCTGAAGACGAAGCAGCTCGCCACGGAGCTGGATGAGGAGCTGCAGAAGAAGCTCGCCAAGATGGAGGCCGCCGCCAGCATCGGCAAGTCGTACGGCTTGGATGCGGCCAAACACCAGCAGTTCGGCGTTGCGTTCGCCAAGGAGAATCCGGAGTTTTCGGGGCTTGCTTATTCGGTTGACTTGACCGGTAAAAATACAGTCTCGACCACGACAGGCCAACTGCTGGATGTCTCGAATCGCCCTTACTTGAAGGCGGTCACCGGCGGGAAATCGATGATCGGCGATCCGGTGCCTTCGCCTTCCGATCCTTCGAAGCTGATCGTCACGTTCTCGGTGCCTCTACTGAATGGCGAGGGCAAGCCTTACGGTTTCTACGCGACCGGTTACGAGATCGGCGCCGCGACCAAAGTGGTGCGCGAGGCTAAGATCGGGGAGACGGGTTATGCTTTGTTGCTCGATTCTGCCGGGATGGTCGTGAGCCATCCGGATCCGAGCCTGGTGATGAACCAAACCGTGTATCAGTTGAACATGCCGGAAGTGATTGCGGCTTTCGAATCGGCGCGGAAGGGCGCTTCAGTCAGCTATACGTATACTTATAAGGGCGTTAAGAAGATCGGCTATTCGGTTGCGACGAAGAACGGTTATGTCGTGCAGCTGTCCGTGCCGGAGAAGGAGCTGCTTCAGCCGATCAACGACATGATGCTGACGACACTGCTTGCGGCTGTGATCGTGACGGTGCTGGCTTTGCTGGCTACGTATGGGTTCGCCCGGCGCCTCGCCAAGCCGATCCTGTACATTACCGACGCGGTGAAGCTGATGTCGAAGGGCGACTTCCGCCAGCGGCTGCAAGTGAAGTCACAGGACGAGCTGGGCCAGCTGGCCGGCCATATGAATGAGATGCTCGACTCGCTGTCGCAGACGATTCAAGTCGTGAACGTCGCTTCGGGCAGTGTGGCCGCCTCGGCGCAGCAAATAACCGCGAGCACCGACGAAGTGGCGAAGGGCAGCATGGATCAGGCCGACCAGGCGCGGACGATGGCGGACTTGTTCGAGGATTTGGCGGAGTCGATCCAATCGGTCGCCACGAGCGCGGGGCAAGCAAGGGAGCTGGCGCAGGAGGCGGTTAGCATCGCGACGGACGGCTCGGGCATTATCCGGCGGTCGATCGATCAGATGGAGCAGGTCAACGGGCAGATGGTGCAGCTCGATACCGATTCCAAGCAGATCGGCGAGATCATTGAGGTCATTAATGAAATCGCCGAGCAGACGAATTTGCTGGCGCTGAACGCCGCCATCGAGGCGGCGCGGGCGGGCGAGCAGGGCCGCGGCTTCGCCGTCGTGGCCGACGAGGTGCGCAAGCTGGCCGAGCGCAGCGGCGAGGCGACCAAGCAGATCGCGACGATCATCAGCGGTATGCAGAACAGCACGGCCAAGTGCGTCGGCGCGGTCGGCGAAGGCGTGACGCAGTTTGCGCAGACGCGCGTCGCCTTCGAGGACATCGTGGGCAAGATCAACGCGACGTCGCGCAAGGTCGTCGAGATCGCGGAGTCGAGCGTCGGCCAGGCTTCGAAGGCGGACGCGGTGCTGACGACGATCGAGTCCGTCGCCGCCGTCAGCGAGCAAGCCGCCGCCGCCGCGCAGCAGACCGCTGCCGCCACGCAGGAGCTGGCGTCGCTGGCGGAGCGGTTGAGCGGGTCGGTGGAGATGTTCCGGTATCAGTGAGTGGGGCAGGTTGAGCGGGTAGTGCGTAGAACGTAAAGCGTAGAGCGTAGAACGTAGAACGTAGAACGTAGAACAGAGTGCGAAGTGCAGAGATAGAATAGGTAGTGTGTGCGAGGGGATGTAGGTAGGGAAGGCGGGTTGGGGGGCTGTCCGGAGTGGTTGCGGGCAGCCTCTTTCGGCACCAGCTCGAATGGCAACTGGACGCCTTCAAGCAGCTGTGTCCGATCAACCCAAAGCGCGCGGTCCTGCTCCGGATCCGGCCTCCATTCACTGCTTTGCGCATCCGGCGGCAACAACCGACTCACCCGCAGAGGGAATCGCTCCGGTACGGAGAGACCATCCGACAGCTTGTCACGGAATAGAACATCACGCAGCGGATGGCCGGTCACATGGGCATACGAAGTAAACTTCAACTCCTGTCCAGGCGCAGGCTCCCCATCGTACAATTTGACCAGCTTCAGAAAAGCTTTGCGCTGGAACAGGCCGGACATGGTCGTGTAGCGGACCTCCATATCGGACAAGCTTTCAGTGAACGGAGCGATATCGCCGCCCGCCTTATAGAAATACACAAGCGCAATCAAGGAGCAAACGATACAGACGATGTCGTGCGACTCGTATTTTCGCAGGTTCATCGGATTTTCCGCCCCGTCATAGAACCATTTGCCGTCCGTCTCCCACTCCCGGATCATATACCAGAGCAACCCCCGCGTGTATTCCAGCAGTTGCCCTTTGACGACGGGATCGGTTTCATAGTAAGCGACCTTGGATACAGCCATAGCAACCAACGCGACCACGTTGTCGCAGGCGTCCATGATGGGGTTTCCTTCTGAGAGTCCTGTCGGGTTATATTCGGTCCAATAGTAGACATGCCCGTTCCAAACGCCTTTGTGGAACCCATATCGAGGAATTTGGTTCATTACAAAAGACCGCGCATCCTCCCAATAATGGACGGCACCGGTTCGCTCGAACATATGCACGTGCAGAGACGCGATCGCCGCGCAAACATGGTGGTCGGGCTCATGAAGACTCCACTGATAGCCGTAGCCGTCCAACCAAGCCCAGTCGAACACATAATCCCAACCCCCCGCCCATTCAGGCCGCGGCAGCTTTTCCTCCGGGTAATAGCGCTCCACAAAATCATTGCTTCCATCCTCTTTCCAACGAGAAAAACGAAGAAAGGCCATCAGCTCTTCAGCACGCCGCCAGAAACGTTCATCTCCGGTCAGCATGTAAGACGGCAAATAATCTTGTAGCACGTAATCGTGATTGCGCCGCGGGTAATATCGATCGCTATAGGTGAGCATTCGCCGGTCAAGACCGGTCATAATCGGATTGTAGGGGAGAGAATCGTCGATGACGAACATCGATTGCACTTTGTTGCCCATGGCTTCCGAGACAGTCGGAATGTCCGCATCTCTTTCCAGTGTGGCATCGGCGACTTGAAACGTTACTAGCTTCTCTTCCATTTCCGTCATCCCAAAAAAGAACGAGCGAAACAACGGGACCGTCCACAAACTTTGCTTCGGCGGCTGTACCTGCAACCCAGGGAGCTTGTCCCAGAAAGCTTCAGGAGAAAGGATCTCGCCTAAGTCCTCGACCTCTGAAATCGGATACGGTTCTCCATGAGCGTTAAGAATCGATGTGCGTGCCATATGTTCCTCCAATAGTTTCCAAGCTTATTGCGTCCATTCTAACGGATTGGAAACGGTAGTATAGGCCAAAAGCATGGCATGTACAGCCAAATCTCAGCTTGTGCGAGAGGAGCCCGGCTTGTCGATTGTCGGCGCGTATCGTACTATGGAGAAGATAAGGACGGGTTCCGACCAACTGTGCGACAAAAGAAGGAGAGCCGAAGACGATGTCGAGATTGCGAGAAAGAGGCCGGTCCGGCAAACGCCGATCGGCGTTGTGGACAGGGACGTTGCTGATCCTGGCGATTGGTGTTGCTTTGCTGGTCTACCTGTGGCCAGACCGGGGGCCGCTAGCTGTAGCGCCATCACCTTCGCCTACACCGACGCCAACCCCGACTCCGGTGCCGCGAGTGGCGCAGGAGTTCAAGATGACCGGCCTGGACAAAGGCTGGATCCGCTACTCGGACGGCGTGAACGGCGCAGGCGTGAAGGGCGTCGTCCTCGAGTCGACGCAGGATGGCGGCGCGACTTGGACGCCTACGAGCGACACCGCGTTGGCGGCGGAGCCGACGCCGGCGCCCGATGCGCTCGAGCCGTTCTGGCTGCCGCCGGCTGACAAAGCGATCGCCTCCCTCACCTTCGAGGGCAAGGAGCAGAAGGTGAGACAGGCGCAGTTCCTCACCGCCCGGATCGGCTGGGCGCTGACCGAAGAGCGCGCCAAGCTCGACCGGCCGCTGCTCGTCACCGCCGACGGCGGCACGACCTGGAGCGCGACGGTGACGCCGGACGTGACGAAGGCGGTCCAGGACGAGCTGGCTCACCGCGCCGCCATCCGCCGGGAAGCCGCGCTCTACAGCAGCCCGGACGCAGCGAAGACCGCGCTCGGCAAAGGCTGGCAGCTGTTCCCCGAGACGACGTACCCCGGCGATGCCGTCCTGGTTCGGTACGACGGTCCCGGAACCGTCGCCTGGGAAGGCGTGACGTACAAGCTGCAGCCGTACGAATCAGGGTATTTCACATATTTGCCGATGCCGATGTCGGTCAAGCCAGGCCCTTATTATATCGGAGACAAGACACTCACCGTCAAAGCCAAGAAATTCGACACCCAATACCTCGTCGTCACCGAGCAGATGGAGGCGATGAAGCAGGACACGGCGCGCATCGCGGCCGACCAGAAGAAGATCGACTTGGCGCGCAGCAAGTCCGCTCCGGAGTTCCTATTCACCTCCGAGTTCATGAAGCCGATCGAGGGACGCCTCACTACGCCTTACGGCTACACGCGCTACGTGAACAACAAGTACGACAGCTCGCATCTCGCCGTGGATCTCGCCGCGCCGACCGGCACGCCGATCCACGCGACGAACGACGGAGTTGTGGTGCTTGCGGAAATGCTTTATTTGACAGGCAACGCCATCTACCTCGACCACGGCATGGGGCTGTTTTCCCAATACGCGCATATGTCCGAGCTGAAGGTGAAGGTAGGCGACCGCGTCAAAAAAGGCGACGTCATCGGCCTCGTCGGCACGACGGGCTTCTCGACGGGCCCGCATCTGCATTTCACCTTCTGGATGCACAACGTCCAGGCCAACCCGGATCTGTTCTTCAACTCGATGCCGTTCCGGTGGGCTTTGAAGTGAGTTTTTATAAACAGAGTGATTGATACTGGAATGGGATTGAATGGATATTGTGGCAATGCTATAATTGAAATGACAATTGGGTGAATGGAATGTCATTTTTAGTGAGGTGATGCCGGATGGATAGGGCTCCTGTGAAAATAAGCGAAGGTGGAAGAATTGTTATTCCTATTGAATTCCGCAAAGCCTTAGGAGTAGACATCGGGGATGAGCTGATCCTTCATATGGAGGATGGGAAAATGTTGTTGCTAACCCGTCGACAAGCCTTGCAGTATGTACAAGATCAGGTCTCATTTTATAAGAACGTCCAGGATCGACGGCTGTTGGCTGATGAACTGATAGCCGAACGCAAAATTGAGGCCGCAGATGAGTAAGTCATCAGTAGTGATGGATGCTTCTGCAATCCTCGCTTGGATGAATAACGAGAATGGATCGGAGCAAGTAGCGGAGCTTTTGTTAAAAGGAGCAGCCGTATCAACGGTAAATGTGACGGAAGTTATGGCAAAGCAATCCGAGACAGGGGTATCCTCTTCAAAAACCATGTCCTATTTAGGATTAGTCGGCATTGAGATGATGGACTTTAACACCGAGGATGCGCTTATAGCGGCAGATCTTCGTCAGCATACTCGGAGTTATGGGTTGTCATTAGGCGATCGTGCTTGTTTGGCATTGGGGATTCGTTTACAGCTTCCGGTTGTTACAGCCGATCGAGCTTGGGCGGATTTAGTACTTGGTGTAGAAGCGAAACGTCCAGAATGGTCTGGATTGGAAATTGTTCTTATTCGATAGGATCCAGCCACACAAGCCCAACCCATTTGACTTTTTCCGGGGCATCGTGTAAAAATGAATATATGTGAAAAGTCAAGCAAATTCATTGACGAGAACGAGTAAGCTAAATTCTTGTTCCCCAGAGAGTCGGTCCCGCGCTGCAAGCCGACGTTCAGGACTTAGCCGAACATCCTCTCCGAGAAGGGCAGCTGAAGGTTGCGAGTAAGCTGTTCCGGGATCCCGCCGTTACAAGGGACGCGCATGGTAGTGCGTAGTTGAGGTGCCGCAAGGCCGGCATGGTTCGATCGACGGAGACGTCGGCGGCCGATGCAGGTTGCTGCGGAACAAGGGTGGTAACGCGAGATACAATCTCGTCCCTTTACAGGGGCGGGATTTTTTGTTGTTTTGCGCGGGACACCGGACGCCGGACATAGCGTTATGAAATCACCTTATTTCCTCGGAAAGCGAAGTTTGGAGCAAAATAACGCTACGGGATCACCTTATTCCGAAGATTTCGCACCTACCTGGTGGAATCGAGCGAAATAGCGTTATGCCATCACCTTATTTTTGCGAGGAAACACGATTTTGGACAAATAGCGTTGTGGGATCACCTTATTGATAAAGGAGCCAAGGAAACCATGAGAAAAGTAGACGTTAAAGAAAGAGCCAGAACACGCGAGCTGCGCGTGCTGGAGCAATGGAAGCAGGACGACACGTTCCGCCGCTCCATCGACGACCGTCAGGGCAAGCCGAACTTCGTCTTCTACGAAGGCCCGCCGACTGCGAACGGCAAACCGCATATCGGGCACGTCCTCGGCCGCGTTATCAAGGACTTCATCTGCCGCTACAAGACGATGACCGGACATCGCGTCGTCCGCAAAGCCGGCTGGGATACGCACGGTTTGCCGGTTGAGCTGGGCGTCGAGAAGCAACTGGGCATCTCAGGCAAACAAGAGATCGAGAAATACGGCATCGCCGAGTTTGTAGAGAAGTGCAAGAGCAGCGTGTTCGAGTACGAGCGCCAATGGCGGGAGTTAACGGAAGCGATCGCGTACTGGACCGACATGGATAACCCATACGTGACGCTGCGCAACCCCTACATCGAGAGTGTCTGGCATATCTTGTCCGAAATCCATGGCAAAGGCTTGCTGTACAAAGGCCACCGCGTCAGCCCTTATTGCCCGGATTGCCAAACGACGCTCAGCTCGCACGAAGTGGCGCAAGGCTACGAGGACGTCAAGGATCTCAGCGCCACCGCGAAATTCAAGAGCAAGCAGGGCGAGGAGATCTTCCTCGCTTGGACGACGACGCCTTGGACGCTGCCGGCCAACGTGGCTCTGGCGGTCAACAAGGACCTCGAGTACGTGAAGGTGCGCCAAAACGGAGAGCTGTACGTAGTAGCCAAGAACCTGGTGGAAAAGGTGATGGGTGAAAACTACGAAGTCGTCTCCACCCACAAAGGCTCGGAGTTCGTGGGCATCGCCTACGAGCCGCCGTTCAACTACGTGCAAGTCGACAAAGGCTATGTTATCGTGGATGCCGATTATGTCACCGACGCCAGCGGTACCGGTATCGTGCACACGGCGCCGGCGCACGGTGAGGATGACTACCGGACGGTTCGCCAGCATGGACTCGACTTCGTTAATGTCGTTAATTTGTCCGGCCGCTACATGGATCAAGTGACGGATCTGGCAGGGCGTTTCGTGAAGGACTGCGACGTCGATATCGTCAAAATGCTGTCCGAGCGCGGCCTGTTGTTTTCCAAAGAGCGTTACGAACATAGCTACCCGTTCTGCTGGCGCTGCAAATCGCCGCTGCTGTACTACGCGACCGAGAGCTGGTTCATCAAGACGACGGCGGTCAAGGACCAGCTGATCGAGAACAATAGCAAAGTCGACTGGTACCCGTCGCACATCCGCGAGGGACGCTTCGGCAAGTTCCTCGAAGAGCTCGTCGACTGGAATATCAGCCGGAACCGCTACTGGGGCACGCCGCTGAACATCTGGGAGTGCGGCTCCTGCGGCTCCGAATTTGCGCCGGGCAGCCATGCCGCGCTTCGCGAGCGTTCGGTCGAGCCGATCGGCGAAGATCTCGAGCTGCACAAGCCTTACGTCGACGAAGTCAAGCTGCGCTGCTCCTGCGGCGGCACGATGGTGCGGACGCCGGAAGTGATCGACGTCTGGTTCGACAGCGGCTCGATGCCGTTCGCGCAGTACCACCATCCATTCGGTGACCAGAAGCAGTTCGAGGAGCAGTACCCGGCCGACGTCATCTGCGAAGGCATCGACCAGACGCGCGGCTGGTTCTTCAGCTTGTTGGCCGTCTCGACGCTGTACAACGGACAATCGCCGTACAAGGCGGTGCTGTCTACCGGCCACGTACTGGATGAGAACGGACAGAAAATGTCGAAAAGCAAAGGCAACGTCATCGATCCTTGGGACATCATCGAGGAGTTCGGGACCGATGCGTTCCGTTGGGCTTTGCTTGCCGACAGCGCCCCGTGGAACAGCAAACGGTTCTCGAAGCAAATTGTTGGCGAAGCGAAATCCAAGGTCGTCGATACGCTCAACAACACACATGCGTTCTACGCGCTGTATGCGTCCATCGACCAATACAAGCCGGAGGAGCATGCTCGGACAACTTCCGAGAACGAGCTGGACCGCTGGATCCTGTCCCGCCTGAACAGCGTGCTCGTACAGGTGCGCAAAGGACTGGAAGTGTACGACTTCCTGAACCCGGCCAAGCAAATCGAGTCGTTCGTCGACGAGCTCAGCAACTGGTACATCCGCCGCTCTCGCGATCGTTTCTGGGGCAGCGGGCTGACGGCCGACAAAGTGGCCGCCTACCAGACGCTGCAGGAGGTGCTGCTCACGGTATCGCGGATTATCGCGCCGTACGCGCCGTTCCTGGCCGAGGACATCTACGGCAATCTCGGTGGTACCGGCAGCGTCCACCTCGCGGACTTCCCGCAGGTGAACGAAGCGGCGATCGACTTGCAGCTCGAGAGCGAGATGGAGACGGCGCGGCAGATCGTCGAGCTGGCGCGCAGCGTCCGCAACGAGAGCGCGATCCGCAACCGTCAGCCGCTGTCCGAGCTGATCGTGTCGTTCGACCGCGAGTATGACCTGAGCCGCTTCGAGGCGATCATCAAGGACGAGATCAACGTGAAGGAGATCCGTGCGGAGCAGAGCGACAGCGGCTTCGTCGACTTCTCGCTGAAGCTGAACTTGAAGGTGGCCGGCAAGAAATACGGCAAGGCGGTCGGCGCGCTGCAGGCGCACTTCAAGCAGCTGTCCGCAGCGGAAGCGAAGCAGGCGGTCGACAACGGCTTCATCGAAGTTGCGGTCGAAGGCGGCGAAGTGCATAAGGTGACGCTCGAGGAGCTGCTCGTCGAGAAACAAGCGAAGGCGGGCTTTGCCTCTGCCTCCGGCTACCGCTTGACCGTCGCGCTGAACACGACGATCACGGAAGAGCTGGAGCAGGAGGGAGTCGTTCGCGAAGTCGTCCGCGCGATCCAGGACTACCGCAAGAAGCTCGACCTCGCGATCGAGAAACGCATCGACCTCGTGATCGATGCCGACGGCGCCGTGAAGGCTGCCCTCGAGCGGTTCGACGACGTCCTGCGGGAGAACGTCCTGCTGGCCGGCGTCCGCTACGCGAGAGTACCGAACATGGAGCGCGTGGAAATCGGCGACACGACCATCGGTTTGGCAGTAGAGTAAGGGGAGTAACCTAGTGAAAGCGGCAGCCTGGACGACGTGCCTTTGCAACGTCGTCCAAGTCTGCCGCCTTTTTGTGTACAGGCAATGATTACTTGGCGAGGGGTGGAAGGTCGTGCAGAAATCGGGTGTTGGAGCAGAAAGGAACGGGAAATCGCACCCAAGCTACGCCGGCAACCAAGTAACCACGCTCTGTAGTCCGAAAAAGTAAAACCCATGAATCCCTTCACCACCAACCGCATCCAAAAACCCCGTCGGCATTTCGCGCAAAGCGCGCCTGTCCAACGACCGGCACATCATAAACAAATTCAAATCGGGGATGTCCACCCTGTCACGTCCTGACCCTTATACTTGTCCCGCTTTCATAAATTATACCATTACCTAGTCCATCTGTTTGTCGGCGTTCATACTGTATTACAGGTGCGGAAAGGGGATGGAAATGAGGTGCTCCATAACGATGAAGCGATAGAGTGGCTTAAGGGGAAACGAATCATTTTCGCCCTGTTGGCGAACCAGGAGCCGGATGTGTTGGCCGCGCAGCTGAACAATATTCACCATTATAACCCGAATGCAGGCGTCATTCTCTACAATGGCGGGACCGATCCGACCTTTGGCGAGTCGCTCGGAGTATGCTTATTTCCCCGCAGCCATCCGATCGCTTACGGGAATTTGGCGCCTTATTTGTGGGAAGTGATGCAATGGCTCGAGGAGCTGCAGGTCGAATACGACTATTTGGTCAACCTCGATCACGATATCCTATTCTTGAAGCCGGGGTTCGAGGCGTTCCTCGATGTGACGATGCGGGAAGCGGATTGTATGGGTTGGGGGCTGACCTCCTCCGTCATCCATCCGGATTCGGCGCCGATTCGTTCGATGCTGGAGCGTTGGCCGCGGTGGCAGTCTTTGTTCGGGACGAAAATGTTCTATCGGTACTTCAACCCGGGGCAGGTGTACAAAAGGGAAATCGTCACCCGGATGCTGCATCACGACGAGCCCGGCATGGTGTCGAGCATGTTGACCGACAACCCCCCGTTTGCTTTGGAGGAGACGTTTTTCGTCTCGATGGTGCATGCTTGCGGCGGGCGAATTCGCGAATATCCCGACGGTCACATGTACAATTACAGCGTTCGCTGGGGGCAGGAGATCACGGCTGAGGAAGCGGAGCAGGCGCGGGAGCATCCGTCCTATTACTGGGTCCATCCGGTGAAAGGACAGCATTTGCAGGAGCTGAATCACCGGCTGCAGCATCCGGAGGAGGTTGCCCGGGAGGCGGAGCTAGCGCGATTGGCGGCCGCGACGGTGGTGCCGGAAGTACGTGCCGGGAAAAGGATCAGGCGGCGTAAACGGGTGAGAGGCCGGAGGGCGGTCAAACGATCCGGAAGGCGGAGACTAGGCGCGATTTCTCGTCGCAGACGGCGTAAGCTTGGGGCGAAGAGACGGCTGCGCCGGCGATAAAGTTAGTATTGTGTATCCGTTTATATAAAAAAGGCTATGGTACTTCCTCCTCGGCTCCCTTACAATCGAAGGGTAGCATGTATTTCGTCAAAATCAGGAGGATGGCATGGGCACTTTATTGCAAACCAACGATGTCGTACTGTTCCAAGGGGACAGCATTACCGATTGCGGACGTGACCGGGAAAACGCGGGCAATCTCGGCCGAGGCTACGCGCTGATGACAGCCGGTCTGTTCGGCTACAAATATCCGGAGAAAAAGGTTACGTTCCTGAACCGCGGCATCAGCGGCAATCGCGTTGTCAACCTGCAGGAGCGGTGGCAGGCGGATTGCATCGACCTGAAGCCGACATGGGTGTCGATCTACATCGGCATCAACGATACTTGGCGGCGTTATGACCGCAACGATCCGACCTCGACGGAGCAATTCGAAGCCGGTTATCGGGACATCCTCGATCGGACCCAAGCGGAGCTTGACGCGAAGCTTGTGCTGATCGAGCCGTTCGTGCTGCCGCATCCGGCCGACCGTCGGGAATGGCGAGTCGATCTCGATCCGAAGATCACGGTCGTGCGGGAGCTGGCCCGGGAATACGGCGCGCGGCTGGTGCCGCTCGACGGTTTGTTCGCAGCTGCGTCCATGCGCGCGGAGTCCAGCTATTGGGCTCCGGACGGCGTGCATCCGTCTCCGGCGGGACATGCCCTCATCGCCGAAGCTTGGCTGAAGGCCGTGGAAGGCGAATGACCGAGGCGGGGACCGGACTGCTGCTGACGGGACGGGATGTGCCGCGAGAAGGAGGCTTCCGAATGGACGATTATTGGGTGTGGTGCGGCTCCTGCGTGAAAGGGGAAGACGGACGGTTTCATCTGTTCGCTTCACGCTGGCCGAAGTCGCTGCCGATGCATCCAGGCTGGATCGTCGCTTCGGAGATCGTCCGCGCCTCCGCCGATCGACCGGATGGACCATATGCGTTCGAAGAAGTCGTTCTTCCTGCACGGGGGGCGGAGTACTGGGACGGGCGCAGCACCCACAATCCGCACATCGTGAAACATGGCGATACCTATTTGCTCTTTTATATGGGGTCTACGCACCCTTTGGGCGATCCGGAGCCGGGGGACGGCTTTGGCTTGAGCGATCCGCGCTGCATCGTCGGTCGGGCGAACAAACGAATCGGGCTGGCGACGGCCAATAGCGTGTTCGGACCGTGGACACGGGCGGACGAGCCCATTCTGCAGACGCGCCCCGGCCGGTTCGACAGCTTCCTGACGTCGAATCCGGCTCCGGTCGTGCACGAGGACGGCTCTGTGCTGCTGATCTACAAGGCGCGGCAGTACGAGGGCAATACCCACGGCAGGATGACGATCGGGGCGGCGCAAGCCGAGCACTATCTAGGGCCGTATCGCGTTTTGAGCGAGGAGCCGGTTTTTCCGCCGGACCGGTTTCACCTGGAGGATCCGTTTGTTTGGTATGTGCCGGCGGTTGGCGACGCTAATGGTGAGGGTGGCGCGGTCGGTGGCCGTGGCAATGGCGAAAGCGACGATGGCAGGAGCGAAGTTAGACGTGGCCGTGACGAAGGCGAAGCTGACGAGGGAGGGAGCGATGGCGGCGAGAGTAGCCGTGGCTCTGACCGTGGCCGTGGTCGTGGCGGCTGGTATGAGCTGATCGCCAAGGACATGGACGGCAACCTGTGCGGCGAAAAATACGGCGGGGTACGCGCGCGGTCGGCGGACGGCTTGACTTGGACGCTCTGTGAAGACGGGCCGAAAGCCTATTCGCGTCATATCCGCTGGGACGACGGCACGGAGCAGGTGCTCGGCAACATGGAGCGGCCGTTCCTGCTGTTCCAGGACGGCAAGCCGACACATCTGTTCGCCGCCGTGTCGGATGGGGCGACCGGGTTCACGGATGCGACGGGGACATGGAATCAGGTGTTTCCTTTGGACTCCGCCGGGAAATAAGATGATGGCATACCGTTATCTGGAGTTTTGTACGTGCCGCGCATAGGCGCGAGACAGTAAAAAGCTGCCGCTTGGTCGAGTGACCAGGCGGCAGCTTTTTTGAGGTTATTCGTGCAGCACCGCGCCTGCGGCGACGAGCACCTGCTGCAGCTCCGCGACGTCGATGTCCGCCGGCGCGATGCCGCGCTTCACGGCGATGCCGGCGGCGGAGCCGGCCGCTTGGCCGGTCGCCATGCAGCTCGGCGTCAGCCGCGTCGTCGCGAGCGCCTCGTGCGACGTCGAGATGCAGCGGCCGCCGGCCAGCAGGTTGCCGATGCGCTTCGGCAGCAGGCTGCGGTACGGGATGTCGTAAGCGCCGTCGGCCTTGACCCAGACGGAGTTATCGCCGCCTCGGCCCGCTGGGGAGTGGATATCGATCGGATAGCCGCTGCGCGCGATGACATCCTCGAACTTCCGGCCCTCCACGACGTCGTCCGCTTGCAGCGAATACAGGCCGTCGATGCGCCGAGTCTCGCGAATGCCGATCTGCGAGCCGACGGACGAGATCGACGCCTTCTCGAAGCCAGGCAAGTTGTCGGACATGAACTTGGCGACTTGGAGCACTTGCTTGCGCCCGAGCTCCTCCGCTTCGGTCAAGTCCTCGACATCGGTTCCGTCGAGCCCCTGCACCCGCGTCGTGTTCACGAGCACCTCGTCATCCGCCGGCCCGATGAACATCAGCACGGAATCGCGGTTGATCGGCAACGCCGATTCCTTCCAGTGCTTGTAGAAGCCCATCACGCCGGACAGCGGGAGGTCAGGCAGCTCGTCAATCGGTGTCTTGTGGTAAAACTCCTCCGGATGCTCCAGCATATAAGCCTTCACTCTCGCCAAATCGACGCCGCGCATGCGGAACTTCATCGTCATCGGCTGCGTCAGCTTGTCGCCGTCGCGGCCTTGCAGGCAAGGCGCGCCGGACAAGTAAGCGATATCGGCGTCGCCGGTCGTGTCGATGAACACTTTGCCTTGGACCTCGATTTTACCCGACTTCGTCGTGAGCTGCACCGATTCGATCCGATCGCCTTCTACACGCACCTCATCGACGAAGCTGTGAAGCAGTAGCTGAACACCCGCCTCTTTGAGCATATCGACAGCCAACACTTTGTACACTTCCGGATGGTAAGGGGTGATCGTGTGCACGTACCCGACCGTATCGCGGACATGTCCGGGCGAGGCGCTAATCAGCATCAGCCGGTCGATGATTTCCTGCGCGATCCCCTTGATCACTTGTTTGCCGTCCATCGTATGGAACGTCATCCAGGGATACACGAGCGCTGCCGTAGACATGCCCCCGATGAAGCCATACCGCTCGATTAATACCGTCTTGACTCCGCTTCGCCCTGCTGCAATCGCCGCATTGACGCCGGCCGGTCCGCCACCGCAGACGACGACGTCGGCTTGAAAGGTTTTTGCTGCCATATGTGGTCACTCTCCCAACGCGTTTGTTAGTTCCTGCACTCATTATAAGGGAGAGGCGACGATGGAATTTAGTTTAACTTTAGTTTAAAATTGAGCCGAGATGAAGGACAAGCGGTGAAAGGGGCTCAGATTGGCGATGCCGAGAAAAAAAGTAACGCTCCACCACTTGGCGACGGAGCTGGGGCTGACGATCCAGACGATCTCGAAGGCGCTGCGCGGACTGCCTGGCATGTCCGAGGAGACGCGCGCCGACGTGATCCGGCACGCCCGTGCGCGGGGCTACTTGACCCGCGATCAGAAGCAGGCGCTCCACGTCGACCGGATCGCGCCGTACCCCGTGCTGCAGCGGCGATTCCTGCTGCTGCACAAAGCGAGCGAGAGCAGCTTCAACGAGCTGCTGCTGCAAGGGCTGCACGAACGGTTTCGCGAGTTCGGGCATACGGTGCAGCAGGTGGCGATGCCGGACGAGCTGCGCCACGATCAGTTCGCCGCCTGGGCGGAGGAGCGGGAGCTGCTGTTCGCGGACGGGGTGTTCATTGCCCCGCGGATCGGGCGCGAGCTGCTCGAGCAGCAGCTGCTTGCTTTGCCGTTGCCGCGCATCCTGCTCAACTTCCCGCCGCCCGAGGCCGAGGTGGACAGCGTCATCTGGGACTTGTACGAGGCGATGCACCAGGCGGTGCGGCATTTGCGGCGGCTCGGGCATCGGCGCATTCTGTATGTCGGCGACACGGACAGCCAGCGGGGCTATGTTGTGCGCTGGCATGCGTTCGGCGAAGCGATGCTGGAGCTGGAGCGGGAGGAGCTGAGGAGGGCGGCGGAAGTAAGAGTCGAGAAAGCAACAGAGAAAGGAATAGGGAGCGGTGCAGTGAATGGAGCGGCGAATGGAACGGGGACCGGGGCAGTGAATGGAACGGGGATCGGGGCAGTGAATGGAACGGGGACCAGGGCGGCGAATGAATCCGGGACCGGGGCGGCGGATGGAACGGTGAACGGGGCGGGAGACGGTACGGGTGCCGATTACCGAGAAGGCGATACCCGCCGGTACGCCCCCGACCCCGCAAAGCATAGCACGAGAAGGGATCCGGAGGGACGATGGATCGAGGAGCTGGCGGAGCTGATTCGGCGCGAGCGGCCGACGGCGGTGATTTGCGGCATCGCCGAGGAGATGGAGCCTGTATACCGCGTTCTGATGCAAATGGAGGAGGCGGACGTGAGGGCCGGCGTTGCGGATGATGGGGATGAGAGGGTCGGCACGGTTGCCGCCTCAAGCAGCAAGCCGAACAAGCCGCGCCTATCGTTCGTCGCATTCCCCAGCGAGCAGCACGACTGGCTGCCGACCTGCTCGCGGCCGCTGCTGCAAATCCGCGCGACCGCATACCGCGCGGCGGATCGGATGCTCTGGCGCATCGCCAACCCTCAGATGCCCTACGAGCACATCCGCATCCGCGGCACATTCCAAGCCGGCGATACGACTCGACCGCCGGAGTCGGAGCAGCTTACTTAGTCGCCGGTGCTTTGTCCACCGTACGACGTAATAGCACTTCATTGTCGAGCACGAGGTTGCTCGACCATATAAACGAACCTTTGCCGAACTCACTCTTGTAATTCGTGTACTCCGATTTGTTGTCAACGCCGACGTCGGCTGTCTTGTACACCGTGGCGCTCGGCCAAGCAGCATCGTTAAACGTCTTCGCGAACCACTGATCCGGCACGGCAAAATGGGCGGCATAGCAGGACTTGGCGCAGCTTGGCGAATTAGAGGCATTGGGAGTGGTGCGCAGCTGGACGCCGTTTCTCGTCTCCAGGACGAGGTCGGTTTTGCTCGCGAGGGGAGCTATGTAGTAGGTTTGGGCTTTCCAGGAGCCGTCCGTCACCGTTCCGTCGCTGAATACCGCTACGACGCCCGCATCCCCCGGATGATACGGGTTCCCTTTGTTGGCCTCCGTGCCGAGGCCGAGATTTTCCTCCCAATCGACTACCTTCATTGCGTAAGTCATAGGGTAAGAAGCTTTGAACCGCACGACATGCGAGTTGAAAGGCGTGAACGGAACAGCATCCTTGGCGACAGGCTTACCATTGATGTACAGCTCGAAGTAGTTGTCGGCGAAAATATAACCCGTCACCACGGTTCCGTTCGGATCGATCTCAACGACCGGCACCTTGCTCAGATCGACCGAAGCCACATTCGGCAGGTTGACGTTTTTGCATGGATTGCTCAAGTCAGCCGCATCGGTCAGCTTCGTGTCGATGTCGGCGGGAACGGTCCACTTTTTACCGTCGTCGGACTGGATTTCGCCTAGCGACGTCACCCGGGCCCCTTTGCAAGCAAATAGCTCCTTGACCGTTGTCGTAGCAAGCCCTTGCGTGAAGCTCGCAGTTTCGGCAGCTGTGGAGCCGCTGGAACCGGCGGAAGCGGCCGAGCCAGGAGAAGCGTTGGAGACGGTTGAGGTGGACGGAACAGGGTCTTTCTCGCTGGAACAACCGGTGAGGGTAATGACCGACAGCGCAAGGAACAGGACGCCGACCGGCAACAATGGATGCTTCATGCTTGTTTTCACTCCTTCGTTGTTGGGAAAATAGGCAGTTTAATTATAGGGCAGGTATGTGTCAAGAGGATGTCCAAGCTGGAAAAGTGTGGTACACCTAGAAGAACATTTGTTCGGAAGAGGTGTGCCGATGGTGTCCGTGACGATTGCGACTGACATGTCCCCGGAGCGTTTTGAATCTGAGATCGCGAAGCCGGTTGGAAAAGCATATCCCTCGGTAGCGCTGGAGCGAGTCGAGGCTGCTGGCGCGGAGTGGGCGGATCTGCTATTGCTCGATGTCGAGTAGCTGGAGCGGCAGTATGAGAAGAGGATATTGAAAGATTTCCGCGCGTTCGCCGGCTGGATTCTGACGTTCACCTCTCGGCTGGAGCCCAGCCTGCTGGCACTCGGACAGGCGGCAGACGCAAGCAGGTCGCAATATGCGCTTCCCTACGAGAACCGCATGGCCTATCCTGTATTTTACAACAAATCGATCTTCGATCGGACGGAAATATTTTATCCGATAGACGGCATGAATTGGGAAGAGTCGAGTGGCGAACATGCTAGGGGAGCATTGGCGCCATCTGGCTCAGCTGATCCGGCGAATCTATGAGATTCCTGGCAACTTGCTGCCCGAGCCCAAGCGGATGCTCCGATTTAACGGTTATTTCGTCCGGCAGCGATCGGTGGCGATGGGCATGATCTGCAGCAGCTGCTTCGCCCCAGCGGATATGGTTTTCGATTGGACATCGTGTCGTATCCGGTGATCGAGAAAGGAAGCGGCTGCAGTCCCTATGTGCCCGGCCTTGGCATCGCCATACGAGCGGGAAGCCGGGAGCCGGAGGCCGCTTGGGAGCTCGCCTCGTTCCTCGTATCGGAGGAGCATCAGCTGCGCTTAGCTCGGAGCGGGCACATGCCGGTCATCCGACACACGCGTGTCGGCGCTGAGTTTGGGGCGGATGTTCCTTTGTTCCAAGGGAAGAACACGGCTGCTTTCGCCTGCCATCCTTCTGCGCCGACGGTTCGCAACAAACGCGTTTCCGGTTGGAACGGCGCCGAGATTGTACATCGAGGACTCGTCGAGATGGCCTACCGCCGTCTGGAGCCAGAGCGGGTGCTGGCCGGTATGCACGCTCAGATCCAGGACGAGCTCGAGCAACGTAGGGCATCGGCACTTGACGCCGCCCCCCAAGTTGCGGTACAGTAGCTAGAAATTACAGCATATGCAACAGCAACGACCCGAAACTGATGAGGACCCTCGTCCGCAGCAGAGAAGAAGCCCTTGGCTGCGAGGCTTCTCGGCGCGACCCTCATTTCCCTTTCAGGTAGCTGCGTGGGCGAGACGTCATCTGGAGGAGCGGTATCCGCTTCCCTCCAACGACACGTAGCCCATGCCGGGGAATTATATTGAATCTTTGCGCATTTTCGGATACGCGGAGATTTGATACCCGTTATCCGATGGAGGAGCAGCCTGCTGGCGCCGTACTTTCCGTACGCCTGCTGGCCGATGCTCGAACTAGGGTGGTACCACGAACACATTCGTCCCTGACGGATGTGTTTTTTTGCGATCGCATGAATAGCGTTATGAAATTATCTGCTCATCCGAGGGTGAATTCGGAGCCGTAAGCGCGATTTTCGTGCTTACAGCAGGAATGCGAGCCGTTCCGTGAGCCGTAAGCGCGATTTTCGTGCTTACAGCGGGCAAGCGAGCCGTTCTGTGAGCCGTAAGCGCGATTTT
>NZ_BIMA01000066.1 GCF_004000845.1 Paenibacillus koleovorans NBRC 103111 | reverse complement strand
AACATATATTTTTAGGAGGCTAATATGAGAATTTTATTCTTCGGTAGAGGTGTAATATCGACCCAATATGCTTGGGCTTTTGAAAAGGCAGGGCATACAGTTGAGTTTTACGTTAGAAAAGGGAGAAAAGAAACCTTCGGAAGCAACATAGAGCTTGAAATGTGGGACGCACGAAGAGGGAAACAGCTAATAAAAGAAAGCTGGAACGTCAAACTGCACGAGGAGCTGAGCCCAAATTATGATCTCATTATTGTGAGTGTCAACACGGAACAACTTCCAGAAGCAGCACAATTACTATCGACTGTTGCTGGAACCACCCCTGTCCTAATATTCAATAACGTTTGGCAAGATTTGAAATCATCGATCTCACCATTGTCTATGAACAATGTTGTCTTTGGATTCCCAGGAGGAGGAGGCGGCATCGCGGACAATAGGCTTAGAGGTGGCTTTTTGAAAATGCTATTTCTGGAAAAACCACGGGTAGGCACTGAACAAATTAACAACAAGGTCAAAGAACTATTTGAAAGTGCCCATTTTAAAATTAGTTGGGTAAAGGATATGCAAAACTGGCTATGGAATCACTTTGCCATGAATGCGGCTATGGAGACCGAGGTGTTAAAACTGGGAAGTTTTCCAGCACTCATGAATCATAGTGACTCATTCGCAAATGTTGGTAAGAATATGAGGGAAATTGTCCCTGTACTTAAAGCGAGAGGTGCAAAGATTGATACGATTTCTCTACTGTTGACTAAGATTCCACCTGCACTTCTCGGCACGCTTTTTAACAAGGTTATTTTTGCAAAGGGCAGCTTACCACGACTTTTCATGGAATACAACAATAGTAAAGCAGGTTTTGCGGTACTTGAAGTTATGAGAGAAGCAAAAAAGTTAGGCATACCTTTACCGCGTCTTACTGTGGCATTTGAAAACAATGAACAACACAAAGCTATTGAAAATTCCATATCATAGAAATCTGCAGGATTCTCTGTCATCCTGCGGATCATTTTGGCCTTAGATTCTATTATGCTTTCCTCAATGCCCTTGCTGTGCGGGCAATATTTCTTCCCCTTTTGCGATATTATCGTTATGTTGATTCATCATTTCAAAGAACTTCAGGACGGCCTGAAGCTCCGATTCCGAAAAGACATTCATTGCATCGATAAAACGGTTCTCGATGAAGACATGCATCATGGCATGAACCTCGAAGATCTGTCGGCCTTTGGGCGTCAGGCTGAAATAGACTTCTTTTTTGTTGTCGTTCATCTGGCTGCGTTTGATGAAGTCTTCCTCCAGCAGCTTGGTGCTGATCTTGGTAATGCTCGCCTTGGATAAATTCATTTTCTCCGCAATGGAAGTATTATTGATAGGCTCATTATGGCCGATGCAATCGATGGTATGGACGCTGGTTAGATTGGTCGGGAACGAACTCAGCCCTTTCAGCCGGGCGAAATCCGCGAATTCTTCGCTTTCCGTCGTGAAGATTTGTTCGGTCAAATGCGCAAAATGAAGAAATCGGCTGTACAGCAACCGTTTAAGTCCCTCGGACGAGTTCATACATTCGGTCTCCCCTTTTTGTTTATATGTAAACCAACATAGCACACTCCATCAAAACAATCAAACCGCATCATTCATCCAAACTTCCGATTGACAGCACCCCTCATTCGATTATATAGTTTACTCATTAACAAAATTAATTGTTAACTAGTTAACAATATCAGCGCAGGAGGGGATTCTTATTAATGCTTCCGCAACGATAAGAGAACGCAGAACGATTCGCAAATTCAAGTCCACGCCAGTCGCGCAAGAGCAGATTATTTCCTTGTTGAATGAAGCCGCCGGTTTGTATGAACCCGCGGGCACTCCACGCTGGCGCTGCATCTATTACGATTCCCTGGAATCGCGTCAACGGCTGGCCGGAAGCATGCTCGCCAAGATCAAGGAAAGTCGTTTCGGCAAGTTCATTCCCGACAGAATGACCGACTTTTTTAGCAAACAAGCCGCCGAGATTCCCGCTCAATTAGCTTTCATTACGGAATCCGCCAACACGCGGCGGCAGAGCGACGAGAATTACGCCGCGGTCTGCAGCATCATGCAGAATTTCCAACTGCTAGGCTGGGAGCAAGGGCTGGGCATGCTGTGGTATACGGACCCGCAAATCATGAGCGAGACTTTCTTCAAGGAAATCGGATTGCAGAACGGGGAGCGTTTTGCCGGAATTCTGAGTATCGGATACTTTGAGAAAGTGCCCAGAGCCCGGAAGAGAACGCCTGCGGAACAGAAATGGACGGTGATCGGCGGGGATGACCACCCGCACCCGCACATGAATGCGGACATTTTGCCGTATTCTCCGCAAACCATTCTGGGAATGTTGAATGCAGCTGTCTATGCGCCAAACGACGGGATGCGGGAACCGTGGCGTTTTGTCTATGTAACAGGAGGAGAAGCGGCCGGCAAACTTCGCAGTTTACAAGGGAACTCGTCCACGGAATTCCTGCTTGTCGTGGCCAAGGAAGAAGGCGATCTCCACAAGCAGGATGAGGATTACGCGGCCGTATGCAGTCTGATTCAGAACTTTCAATTGTTGACCAAGACCAACCACTGGCACGTTTACCGAACCATTCCGGAATGGACTTACAGTCGCGAAAAATGTACGCCATTTGGAATTCGGCCTCAGGAACGGATCGCCGCAGTACTGGAATTCGGGGCAGACATCCGCCGCTTAAGCTCCGCACACACGCCTCTGACGGTGAACGTCCTGCAACGTTAACTTTTTCGAAGGAATCTATAGTCGTAAGGGTCAAGGGGCTCTCGCCGCTTCATACGGGACTACTTCAAATGCCTATGACGCTTATCGTTGGATTTGTGATGCCGATCGCCGGCAACTGTTCGACAAGATCGGAGCGCGGCCACTAGCCATGGCCGGGATGACGCTTTATGCTGCTAGACTATTCATACTCTCTGGAATTCATTCGGGCTTCTCCAGGTTCTGCCCACGGTACCAGTCGAGCCAATTGAACCCACCGACTTTATTCGTCGAGCTTTCCGCCGAAGAGCAAGAAGAAATCGCCTGGCAGGATCAATTGATTTTCGAGTTGCGCGGTCGATTTTAACATCTTCGTCACTCCATCTGCAAGACAGAAATGGGTTACATAACAAAAAGAAGGCATTTTCTTATATCCGAAAGGGAAGCCGCATTTTCGCCGAATCGTAAGATAAGTCAAGTATTCCAATGAAAGGAGAAGTGCTCGCCGCGGCTGGGCAGCTACAATGGAGACAGTATTCAACAGGATTCAGACTGTCATCCTCAGGAGGAAGATGCGTGATATGAATACAATTAGTTTAAACGGCAAATGGCGATTGACCTACGGCCGACAGGCCGCCGCCCCCGACGCCCTGGTCGCTCACCCCGACGAACTGGCGGCTTCCGGCCTGCCGTCTGTTGAGGCGGAAGTGCCGGGCAACGTCGAGCTCGACCTCATCAAGGCTGGTCTGCTGCCGGAGCCGTTCCATGGCAACAATATCCTGCTCCTGCGCCCTTACGAGACGTATGAATGGTGGTACGAGACGTTGTTCCCGACACCCTCCGAGGCAACCGTCGGCGTACCCGCAGAGCTTCTCTTCCACGGAGTCGACTGCCTCGCGACCTATTGGATGAACGGCATCCTGATCGGCGAGAGCGACAACATGTTCATCGAGCACGCCTTTCGCGTTGAGGGCTTGCTGAAGCGCGACGGCTCGGCGAACGCGCTCGCCGTTCGGCTGCGCTCCCCGCTCCTCGCCGCGATGGAGCGGAATTACTCGCCCGGCATGCACGCGCTTCCTCATAACTGGGAGCAGCTTTGGATCCGAAAGGCGCCGCACGGCTTCGGCTGGGACATCATGCCCCGCGCCGTTTCGGCGGGCTTGTGGCGCTCCGTCCAACTGCGTGTACCCGGAAGGCACGAGATCAAGGACCTGTACTTCGCGACCATCGCGCTGGGGCAGAACGAGGCCAGCGCAACAGTCGCCGTTTTTTACGAAGTGGACACGTTGCCTGAATGGTATTACGACGGTCTTGAACTAGAGCTCGAGGGACGGTGCGGCGAAAGCGAATTCCGCGCGCGCAAAGCCGTCGTCTTCAAGGCCGGCAAGCTACGCGTCGAGGTAGACAAGCCTATGCTGTGGTGGCCTCACGGTTATGGCGAGCCGTACCTCTATGAGGTGACAGCTCGGCTCGTACGCGGAGGAATGATACTGGCCGAGCGGATGGACCGGATCGGCATCCGGACCGCCGAGCTTTCGCGCACCGAGGTCACGACAACGGAAGGCGGCGGGGAGTTCCTCATTCGGGTGAATGGCAAGCCGATTCTGTGCAAAGGCTCGAACTGGGTGCCGCTCGATGCCTTCCACAGCTGCGATGCCGCAAAGTACGAAGCCGCGCTGGAGCTATTCCTCGAAGCGGATTGCAATATCGTCCGCTGTTGGGGCGGCAATGTGTATGAGGACCACGCATTTTTCGACATGTGCGACCGGCTAGGGCTAATGGTGTGGCAGGATTTCGCGATGGCGTGCTCGCTTCATCCGCAGACGGAGGATTTCCGGCAGGCGATCGAGAAGGAGGCGACGGCGGTCGTCCGCAAGTTGCGCAATCACCCGTCGCTTATCCTCTGGTGTGGGGACAACGAGTGCGATGAAACGTCCGTATTCCAGGGGATGCTCCCGAGCGGCAACGCGATCACACGGCAGACCTTACCCACGGTCATACGCATGCAGGACCCTTATCGGACGTTTCTGCCCAGCTCCCCCTACATGTCACCGCAAGCAGGGCTAAACTTCGATCTGGCGCCGGAGCGTCATATCTGGGGGCCGCGCGACTACTACAAGAGCACATTTTACACGGACAACCCGTACCACTTCTCGAGCGAAGCCGGCTATCACGGTTGCCCGAACTTGTCGTCACTCTGCAAGTTCCTTGATCCGGAGAAGCTGTGGCCGTGGCAGGACAACGACCAATGGATCACTCACGCCGCGGACATGCTCGGTAAAGACGGCCATTACGCATACCGGATCAAGCTGATGGCCAACCAAATCCGCGAGCTGTTTGGCATCATCCCGGATCGTTTGCCCGAATTCATCCTCGCCTCGCAAATCTCCCAGGCCGAGGCAAAAAAATTTTTCGTCGAGTCGGTGCGGCTGCGCAAATGGCGCAGGACGGGAATCATCTGGTGGAACATGCTGGACGGCTGGCCACAATTCTCGGACGCGGTCGTCGATTATTACGGAGGCCGTAAACTGGCGTACGCCTACATTCGTCGCTCACAAGGCCAGACGTGCCTGATGCTCGACGAGCCGGAAAGCTGGCACGTGCGCGCCGTTCTTGGCAACGATTCGCTGCAGGAGCAGAGGGGGACTTACCGCGTGTGGGACGCCGACACGAACGAGACTCTTTTGACGGGGGAGTTCTGGGCGGTTCCAAACGAGAACGTGACGCTAGGCCGAATCCGCATCTCACATTCGGATAAGCGGCTGCTGCTTCTACAGTGGGAGATCGGAGGCGCCCGCTACGGCAACCATTATTTGCTCGGGTTCCCGGCTTTCAATCTGGAGGATTACAAGCGGTGGCTTCCGCTGATCGCGGAGGCCGGCGGAGGTGATTTCGATCCTGGGGCGGTAGGACAGTAGGGCGGCAGCGGTTGCGTATGCTGCAAAACTGCTCGTTTCTCACGGGATTCGGTCATCGGGAGCTCCGAAAAGAAAGAAAGATCGTCACCAAATCGACGATCTTCCTTTCCCGGACTCCCACGCCGTCGTCAATCCGCCGTTCCAGCCCGTTTGCGTGCGTCGTTCGGCGTCCGTCCGAAAAATCGCTTGAAGGCACGGTTAAAATAAGGCAGCGTACTAAAGCCGGCCATGTAGCCGACCTCCGTGATCGGCAGGTCCGAGCGTTGGAGCAGCTTGTCGGCGTATTGCAATCGAAGCTCTAGCACGTATTGTTGGAACGTTCGCCCGACATGGCGGTGGAACAAGTCGCTGAAATAGCTGGCCGACAGCCCAACATGATCGGCTGCCATCGACAGCGTAAGCGGGTCGCGATAGCGTAATTCGATATAGTGCAGCGCCTGGCGAACGGGTCCGGGAACCGCTGCAGCACGGCAGTACTCACTGGGAAGTACGGCGCCGGCGGCATCGGAAGCGGCCCGGAGCAGGCCGATGAGCAGCCGGGTCAGCGTGCCGCGAAGCAGATGCGTCCGACCGAGCCGCTCGCGGTTCTCTGCCTGCTCGCGCAGCAACGTCCGGCAGTCAGCTTCCGCCACTGCCCGCGCCTCTCCGGCCAGTGTGACTGCGAGCGGGACGGGACAACGGTACAGCCAGCCGCTCACTTCCTCGTCCAGGAAACTTTCGGCGAACTTGACGTTGATCAGCTCAATTCCCTCCTCCGGATCGGGATGTACTTCGTGGAAGTCCGTCGGTGCGACGACGAACAGGCTGCCTGGCGACAGTGTCATCTCCGTCCCGTTCAACAGATGCTTTCCCTTGCCGGAGACGATCATCTCCAGCTCGAAGAACTCGTGCCAATGAAGCACATAAGGCTGCATGCACTTGTATTCGAGCACGTTAAAGAAAGCCGTCTGCTGTAGATGCTCTTCCTTCGTGTACCGGTCGGCCCATCGCTTGAAATCCATGCGGAGACCTCCAGAATCTAAATTGAATTTTCGAGTCGTGCTCTCGTTCTCTCGGGCTTTCCTTTGCATATGAATTCGACATAAAAGCCGAGAAGCCCTTGTTTTTATGCGGTTTTTAGAGAATTTTTGAGCGTTCAGCAAGCCCTGATTCTGCTACCACCCATGGCTAGCTCTGTTGATTTATTGCCTTGCGACTTCACCTTTTGCATCACAGATGAGCGTATCTTCTTGTCATACACATCAGCCATAGTCGATCACTCCTCTTGCCTTCTACTTGCAGGAGGTATTAAGAGTGGATACTGACCCTCAATGACAGCGTGCATAACAACGTCAATTTCCCCAACCAAAGAAACATATTCTACCAACTTATTAATTAAGTTAAGCAAATCGATAACATCATCGCGTGAAAAGATACAATGAGTAAAGTCGTATGAATTAAATTTCATCCAGACATTTTTAATGATATTATAACCTGAAATATTGATGCGTTGAACATCAAGCGGACATGGAATCTCTATTTTTACTGTCCCATCAGAAAGAATCATAGTCTCGTTGGGGATCACTTGCATTTTAACGAATTGCGGTGCACCTTGCTTATTCAGCAAAACAACTATTAGTTCTTAGCACTCTTGCCGCTCTTTGCCCATCGGGCATCGCGAATCCATCGACTTTGATTGGTTCACTCCCAAATCCTTTTTTCCCGGACAAATTGAAAGCAGTTTATCCCCCCGTAGAAGATACACATCCCGCCCGAATAAAGTTATTCACTCAGGCGGGATTGAACTGCATATGACGATTTGAATTTAATCAGTCGATCATTCCAAGCTGGCGCAGCGTACGAATGAATACGACCGCCGCCTGTGCGCGTGTCGTTTCACCCTTGGGACTGAAAGTATCCTCACCTGTGCCTGTCATGATCCGAAACTTCACCATCAAGCGAACATCCTCCAGATAGGACGCGTCTACCTTTCCGATATCCTTGTAGCCGTCCAAGTTCACCATTTCCTTTGCGATCGGCGCCTCTTGAAGGACCATCACTGCGGCCAGCATACTCGCCATTTCCTCGCGGGTGAGCGGTTGATCAGGCATGAAGCGGTTGCCGCTCGCGAAACCTAACAATCCAAGCTCCTTCGCTGCTGCCACGGCTCCAAAATACCACGCGCCTGGATGGACATCGTCATAAGGCGCTGCACTACCGACATAGGCGGCACCCCGTCCCAAAGCCCGGACGAGCATGGCGGCAAACTCCGCTCGGCTCACGGCATTGTCAGGGTTATACCTTCCGCCGCCTCCCCCTTCCACAAGGCCTTTCGCCGCGGCCTGCTCGACCAACAACTGCGCCCAATGCTTTTGCACATCGGTGAAGCTCGTTGCATTTTCCGCCACAACGTACGCGCTATTGGAATCAGAGCGGATCATCACGTACCATACGCCGTCGGTCTGTACGCTCTTGGCGGGGACGAACTCCAATTTCTTCGCCGTTTCGTTATAGCGGAACGCGCCCCAATGCTCTGGCATGCTTGTTATAGGCTTCGGTAACGGAATAACCCTTGTCAGCATCTTGCTGAATTGATCTGCCGTTCCTATGGTTTGACCCGTCTTGGCGTTCAGGATATCGATGTGAAAATCGACCATTGCGCCCATCACTTTGCCGTTCGGCAAGCCGTTTGCAAACGCGGCTTGAAGCTCCTTGTCGCCGGACTTGTCGGTTAAGGTTATCTTGAAGCTGATCTCCTCGGCTTTGAGGTTGTTCTTCTCAACCCATTCCTTCAGCCCCGGTATCAGTGACGCCAAATTTACCGGGACTTGATAGCTCCCGTACGGGGTCTTGATTTCTATGAAAAAGGCAGCGTTTTTGCCTTCGAGGCTCGTCAAAATGCTCGCCGGTATGCTGACAATGGCTGCTCTGTCCTTGGGCATAACATCAAGGGTGACGGATGGCTTGGAAGTGTCGATGTCAGCCGGATCAAGCGACGTACCGTTGAGATCGATGACCGGCCTCGTCACGACAGGCGCTGAACTGTCATCACTGCGCGGGAACGTTGGCCGCGGAGCCTCCGCGTCTACCGTGACAGTGCGCGTAACCTCCGCGGCCGCATTTCCCGCCAGATCGGATACGTTATACCGCAAGGTGTACGTTCCAGGCGCGTTTGCATTCACCGCTCCGGTCACCGCTACCGGGCCTGCGACTCCTGAACCGCCGGTATCCGTTGCCGTCGCTCCTTCTTCTGTGTACGCACCGCCCGCCGTCATGTGCATGCTGGACGGGCCGGTGAGCGTAATAACCGGAGCCGTATTGTCCAGCCGGAAACGGTTCGACACGGTATTCACCGAATTGCCAGCCGTATCTTGCCCTTGAATATGCAAGTACCAATCTCCATCGGCACCGGCTTTCGTCTGCTCTGTCCCGTTCGTAAACGTCGTCCAGCCCGATGTCGGAGCCGCCGGATCTGTCGTCCATGCATATTGCAGCGTGGAGGCGACTATATGGCTGCCGCCGCTGTCGTTTACCGTTACGGAAGTTGAGGCCAAGTTCGCCCATGTCTCGCTGCCATTCACGCCGAAGCTGACAGAAGGCGCCGTCAGATCAATGTTTACCGCCAGCGGGGCGGTTAACGAATTGCCGGCCGTATCGGTCACCTGGAACAAGATCGTATGCGTTCCTTCCTGAGTGAACGGTATCGGCGTCCCATTCGCATAAGCCTGTCCCGAGCCTCCGTCCAACATATAAGTCAAGGCGGCGATTCCGCTTGCGCCTGCTTCCGCGTCGACGCTCACGGTGACGCTCCCGTTCGTCCAATCTCCACTCGTAAAGGCGCTATTGTCCGCTTTCGTCAGCGTGGGCGTCAGCCTTAACCCGCTCTTGCTGATCTTCACCGTGCGCTGTTCGACCGTTTCATTGCCCACCGAATCGACAGCCTTGAAAGACACGGAGTGGACGCTGTCATCTTGCAGCACGATAGGGGCCGTGTATCCCCTCCATGTCGCACCGCTGTCGAGCGAATACGTGATTGACATCACGCTGTTCGTATCCGATGCAACTGTGGATACGGTAACGTCCTGATTCGTCCAGGTGTTATCCGGATACGGATTCGTATCGGCTTTCGTCATCGTGATGTTGACCGAAGGTCCAATGTTATCCAGCAGGAAGGGATCCGACGCCATGTTCACCGAATTGCCTAAATTATCCTTGGCCTGAATGTGCAAATACCAATCCCCGTCTGCTCCGGCTTTCGTCAACGTATCTCCGCTTGTGAAAGCCGTCCAGCCGTTTGCGGGAACGGCGGCGGTTTGCGTCCACGCATATTGCAGCGAGGAAGCGTCGACTCCACCACCTGCATCGGTCACCGTTACCGTTGTCGACGCCGTCGGCGCCAGCGTCTCGCTGCCGTTCGTACTGAAGTCGATCGTCGGCGCGACATTGTCCAACCGGAATCGATTCGATGCTACGTTTGCCGTATTTCCCGTAAGATCCTGCACACGAATATGCAAGTACACATCTCCGCTGACTCCGCTCCTCGACAACGTACCTCCGTTAGCAAATAAAGTCCACACCGCACCCGGACCCGGTGTCGCCGAATCAGTTGACCAAACATACTGAAGTGTCGAGGCGTCTACGCCGCCGCCACTGTCGTTGATCGTCACAGTTGTCAATGCCGCTTGCGTCCATGCTTCGTTGTTGTTTGTAAAGTGAACCGTTGGTGGAGCTGCAGCGCTGGCATTCACCGTGAAGGCCAAAGTGGTGCCGACCGCCGTCCGATGACTGTCCGTTGCCATTACCGTTAAGGTGTAGTCGCCATTGGCGTAACCAGACAGCGAGAAGCGGCGGTTGATCGGCCGCATGGCATCGCTGTCCATAGTCGCATATGTAGCATTCGTGACCGTGGCGCCTGTGCTGTCGCGAATGATGTATTGGACGTCGATCGGTTCCGTTGCCGATTCGTGATAGACGCTGCCCGTCACCGACACGGCGTCCTGACCTGGCTTGAGGCTGTATGTCGTCACAGCCAACGGATCGACGCCGATTCCCATGCCGAACGCTCGCAAATATGGATATGTCATACCCTCGATAATGCCCCACACTGACGAATTCCAGCCGAAGGTATTAGCGTTTTTCATTTGTTCCGATGTAACCCCCGTTCCTAATACGCTACCTGCTTGGCCGGTCGTGTCCAAGTTCCAGTACGAGTTTGCGGAGGAGCCGCCGGAAACGTTGTCGCCGGTTAAACCGCCAACGGGACTATTCCCGTTCACACTGCCCGCAGCGTAGGAACTCTCAATTCTAGCGGTAGCATTTACGTTATATCCGACTAGCCCCCCAATCTCAATATTGCCATTGACCCAGCCTGCTGCATAGGCATTCCGGATCGTGCCGGCGTTCGTGCCTACCAAGCCGCCAATTCTGGTCCAACCGCTAACATCCACGACCGCATACGAATTCTCGATTATACCAGAAGCGAGAACCCCTACCAAACCTCCCGCACTAGAAGCAGCCACTCGAATCGTACCAGTTACAGAGGATCTCTCGATCGTACCGTTTACCTGATTGCCCACAAGCCCTCCAACAAATATGTTGCCGACTACCTGAATATCCCGCAGGCGAATATCGCTCAATTTGGCGGCGCCGTCTATTTTTCCAAACAGCCCGACAAACATCATCGTTGGCCGATCCATCTTCAAGTTGCTGATCGTATAGCCGTTTCCGTCCAAACTGCCGGTAAACGGATTTGCTGTTGTGTCGTTTACAGCGCCGATCGGCAGCCATCCCCCGGTATCCGGGCCGGCGCCGTCAAAATCATAGCCGGACAGATCGATATTCGCCCCCAGCCTGTAATGAGCTGTCAAATCATTGCGAATATCGGACAGGTCAACCTCATCCATAATGATATGGGGGTCTGAGAGGGTCCCGCTTGTCGCATATGCCTCCTGAGTCCATACGGACACCGCAAACAATTGGATTATTATCGTGAATACGAGTAATTGCTTCAATAACTTATTCATCTTCCGAAGTTCCTCCCTTTGTATTGCGACGGTTTCCATTAAAGTGTATCTGGTAAACTTTGGTCAAACAATACTCCTTTGGGGGTATTTTTGCTATTATGAATATACCCCTTATAGAAAAAAGGAAGGTAATGATGTCATCTCCACATACTTTTGGAAATGTCTCCTTGTTCCGTTCTAAATTAAATCCGCCGAAGCCCATTCCCCAAACGTTCATTCGGGAACGGTTGTTTCCCAGATTGAACGCGGCTTGGCATCGAACATTGACCGTCATTACCGCGCCTGCCGGTTATGGGAAGACCGCCCTCCTGAGGTGTTGGGCAGACAGACAGCCTCAGCCGATCGGCTGGCTGAGGCTTGATTCGGGGGACGACGAGCTACGACGCTTTCTGTTCTATTTCCTGCATCGGTTGCCCATTCCGTCTGATGAGGAACTGCGAAAATGGTCTGAGCGGATATGCGAATCGGATGCCGAAAGCTTGTCGTTACAGCTCGAATCGCTGGCGGCTGAGTGGGTGGCTTTGCTGGAACGGGTCGAAAAGCCGCAAATGCTGATCCTCGACAGTTTTGAGTCGATCCGGAACCCGGACATTGTTCGCTTTCTCGCGATATTCTTCCGATATAGTCCACCACACTTGCACGCCATCGTGTCAGGCAGGCAAATCGCCGACATCGGCTTCCCGATGTATGAAGACGGCGAAGGAGGTTCCTTCGTCGCGGAAGACCTGGTTTTAACGGATCACGAGCTGTACCTTTATATACTGAAGAGGACTTCCATCCGTTTGTCGAAGTCGGAGATCGGGGAGTTCAAGCAGCGCACGCAAGGCTGGTTCGTCGGTGTAAACGCCTATGTACCGCTCATTCGCACACAAGGCTACAAATACGGCGAACCCGAATATCACAGCCGAGCCGAGCATGATATCGCTACTTTTTTTCGCAGCTTGATTCACGCCGAGAATCGTCCCGAATTGTTACTGGCACTAATGAATGTATCTGCTGCAGGGCAACTCGGCGAAGGGCTGGCCAGGCAATTAATGGAGGATGTGTCGCCCAGAATAACGCTCGCGGTATTGTCGAGAGAAGGGTGGTTCCTGTTTCCGGTACACCATCAACCGGGGTATTTCGTCTTTCATCCAATGTTCACCGCTTTTTTGCAAAGGGAATTGCGGGACTCGTCCGAGGAAGCGTATTCGGCGATGAAGTGGAAGTGCGCTCTTCACGCGGAGGAATCCAAAGAATATATTCAGGCGGTGGAGCACGCGCTGGATGCAGGGTTTCGAGATCAAGCCGCCGAACTGGTGCTCAGGTACGCACCAGAGTTGATGAGGATAAGCCATCTAAAGCAACTGCTGGAGCGATTCACGAAAGCAGAATTGACTATGTACCCCGAACTTGCCGTGATGCTCGCCAATTCACTTATACACGCACGCCAAATCCATGTAGCGGAGCAAGTGTTGGGCTTGTTGAATGCCGTTGTGGCGGACAAACCGCAAGCGATACTTGCTTCGACGAATGAGCCGCTGAACGGCTATTTGGCCGCGCTTCATTCCATGATCCATTTTTCCAGAAGTGAGACGGAGCTTGGGTTGTTGTTCACGCAGCAAGCGGCGGAACTACTCGGCGGTCCCGGTCAGCTGCATCGCCATTCGCTTTATTTTCAACCCTATACCGCTTCGCTGCTCCGGGGAAAGTACGGGCACTATGGCGTGCTGAAATCTGCTATTGCCACCTGCGAATTTTGCATGCCTCGGTGGGGGCAGAAAGATACAGCGTACGCCGTGATGTTGATTTGTATGGGAGAATGCCTCTACGAAGAGGAAAGGCTGGATGAATCGGAGCCGTATTTGTGGGAGGGTCTGAAACTTAGCGTGGATTTGGACAATTCGGGTTTGTTCGTTCCCGCTTATGTAGCGTGGGCTCAGTTGAAATATGGCAAGGGCGAGAAGGAAGCGGCATGGGCAACACTGCGGCAAGCGCGGAATCAATTGATTCACCGCAATCTTGAAGCACAACTTGCCGTTGTCGATGCATGTGAATCGAAGCTGAGAATGAAGGAGCAAGATATCCGGTACGTCAGGAAGTGGATGCGAACAACCGCCGTCCTGTCGCTCTTCACCATTCCTCAGGAACGGATGTTTGAAGCTTTTGTCTTACTGAGAGCTTACATATTTATAGGGAAGACCTCTGAAGCATTAACGTTTGGGGAAAGCCTTCTGCAAGCTGCTTTAACGGTAAACCACCCCAGGGACTTGATCGAATCCCATCTGTTATTGGCGCAAATTTACCGCAAACAGGGGAAAGTCGACAAAGCGGTAGAGAAGATGCTGCACGCAGTATCGGAAGCTCATGCGCAGGGATACATTCACATGATCATGGATGAAGGGGCGGCTCTAACTGATTTACTGACTGCTTGCCGCAAGCGCTCTCGGCTTCTGGGCAACTCGGGGCTGGACGAGTTTGTTACCATTCTGCTCAAAGCGATGCCGAAAGAGGGGAAAACGAATGTTGCAAACCTCTCTCCCACCGCTATGCTTACTCGACAAGAACAACGAATATTCCAATTGCTAATCGAAGGTGCATCCAATCGTACGATTGCGGATGTGCTGGCCATCACCATGGAAACCGCAAAAAGGCATTGCAGACATGTGTACCATAAGCTGGGCGTTGCGAATCGAAAGCAGGTTGTACAGCAATTTTCTAAGAAGACTTTAGGCTGATGTTGGTCGCTACTACGAGCATAATGAATCCGCTCGGCCGCTTCATCGTCTCCGACAATAACGGTAGATTCAGACGCCATGCACCTCCATTAGGTAGGGGATATCGATATCCTAATTAACGAAGAAAGAGGCTGACCCATAAGGATCAACCTCTATCCTTCGTTATGGAGCCTGGGGGATCGAACCCCTGACCTCATCGCTGCCAGTGGAGCGCTCTCCCGCGTGAGGCGAGTTCACTACCATAATCTTCGATTCGGAAGTATTTTTTAGGTAAAAGTAAACAACTTTTTTGATATAATGTAGATAAACTGAGTATTTCGGTGCCCGAGTGCAATTGAGTTAATGAGTAAGCGTCAAATGCAGCACACCTAGTCTGTAGCGAACGGACATGAGAAACTGAGCGTATCAACGAGCAGGAGGTACGCTGACGCATGAACGGAAGTGATCAAACCGAGAAGTGGCAGTTATGGCAGGAACGAATAAGCGAATATCGCGCGAGCGGGTTGACGATGCGGGCTTGGTGCGCAGCCCGGCAACTTTCGTACTATCAACTGAAGTACTGGCTGCGCAAACAATCGGGCGGCAAGCGAGTCTCTACGGCAACAACATGGGTAGCGGTAAATCCTGCGCCGGCTCACGCACCTGAAGCATCGCCCCTGAAACATTCAACATTAAATAGAACAAAACCACAATAATTATTGCCTGGGGGTTCGCAGGATTTAAGCTCCACCAAACGCCGCAACAAATGACCAAACGCGACTTGTTTAGGCACTATGAATATTCGTGATTATACCCTCTTTCATGGTAATGATTCGATCATAATAGTCTCCCATCTCTTCAACAAGATGATTGGAGACGAGTATGATGGACTGTTTAGCCAAGACGGATAACAATTCCAGCAAATTTTTTCTTTGTCGAATATCCAGATTATTAAAGGGTTCATCATAAAACAAAAACTGTGGATTTCCAATCAAGCTCTGTGCAATCATGGCTAAACGTTGTTGACCTACAGAAATCTCTCCCAGCTTTTGATTCAACAGCGACCGTATGTCCAGAAAATCCTGAAGATAATCAATTGTATTGCTTACGTCTTTGAATCCTCGAAATTTAAGGCCGGCGATATATGAAAGATATTCCCGTACAGTAAAGCGATCATAAATAGAGATCTCCTGAGGAACATAGCCGCTATGTTTTCTGGTTTGAAAAGAGGAAATATAGCCGCCATCCAGTTCATACTTGATACTCCCCGAATACAAGGGAATACAGTGAACCAACAGTTGAATGACAGCGCTCTTTCCCGATCCATTAGGACCGACCAAACCGTTCAACCCCGGGTATAAAGTCAGGCTTACCGGACCAATGGATTGTTCCAAAGTTTTCGTAGCAGCGGACTGCATTATTATTTTCATGGTGCGGCCATCCTTGCATCGGCAGTCATTTTTTGAATCCGATACATCAGTAACAGGAGAAGGACAAGAATAAACGCCGCGCCGATCAGCTTACTCTCCAACCAGTCCGGACTTGATATATCGCTGAACCAAAACAACAAACCCAACCGCTCGTTTAAGAGAAGTTGTACGAGCCAGATTACAGTTGATCCTAACAGCCCGGCAAAAACACCAAAGTAGAACAGGAACAAGCAAGCCGCCAAACCAAAGATGCCCAAAGGGATTATCCAACTGAACAGATAGGCTCCAACATCCCCATAATAAGCAGGGAGAAACAAGGGGATCAGAATACCCAAAGTAAAGCAATACGCGGCGATTATCGTCAGCCTGCTAAAAATCATTACGAATGGGTTGGCTGGCAGCGACATCTCCAATTGAAACATAGGCGTGCCATACGAACGAAAGCCCAAACATACGCTTACTGAAGCCAATAAAGCTGCTGTAGCCGGAATCGGATGAAATGGAATATGATCTCTCATTGTAAGTTCAATTACAAAGCCAAGGCTGAATAAAACGAAAGTTAACAGCCAGTATTTGAAACCAAATACCCGCATATGGGCTTGAAAAAGATATTTAAGTGCTTGAAGTCTCTCCTGCAGTTTATCGGTTGAACGTTCGTCTCCGGGTTGATATTGTTGCAAGAGGCTTGCGGCAAATAAAGCCGTATCTTCGACGGCAGGTTTGTCTATGGTATACCGATCCAAGATTTTTTTTAATTCTTGCTCCTCCCCAACATCCGTTTCCGTCAGCTCTGCCCATTTATCCATCTTTCCCTTTCCTCCTTTCAACTCTTTGGTCCTTTTGATTCGTATCCCGTTCCATATTATGGTTGTGTAAAAGAACATTCAAAGATCGAATAGCCTCGTATAGCCGTGACTTTACTGTGCTCAAAGGAATATCCAAAATTTCCGAGATTTCATCCAATTTCAGCTCTTGGTAAAAACGGAGAATGACGATCTCTTTGCGAATTGGCGAGAGTTGATTCAAGGCTTGGATAACAATCGCACGTTCTTCTTGCTTCTCATAGATATGCGACACATTATCCTTGGCCGGAATGGTGCTCAGCTTCGATTCTTCGCAAGCTTGCTCGCTGGATGAGACTTTGCGCCAATGGTCACGGCAAAGATTCGTCGCGATTTTATAAATCCACGGCCGAAAGCATTGAGGATACCGTCCTGACCGCGCGGATGTCATGACCCTTATAAAGCATTCTTGCGTTAAATCCTCGGCTACTCCTTTGAACTGCATCATTCGATGGATATAAGTTTGAATAGCTGCATGATAGCGATAGGTCAGTGTCTCCAAAGCGGAAATATGACCATTGCCAAATTGAAGCAAAAGCTCTTCGTCCGTCATGCTCCTCCTCCTTCCCCAATTACTTGGTGTCGCATCATGCTCGACCTGAATAAAAATGCCGTCGGCAAAAGAGCATGAGAGCAAGAATAATCGCTACAAAACCGGAAAGCATGAATAAAGTACGATTAGAAATAAAATTAGGATCCGAAGAAACGTTGCTTGAAAACAAGGAAAACTTTTTTGTTATTGCCCCATTGGTCAGGGATTCGACTACCCAGTAAAATAAGGCGGCTCCAAGCCCGGCTACATAGGACCTGCCGATCAAACTGATCAAAAGGGCTAGATGGCCCAGCCACAAGGCCGGGGGAAGTACATGAATCGAAAAAGACAGCAGAGGCAATGGAATCACCCACAAGTGAATAACTAAAATACTACCCAAAAAAAGTATACCGACCATACAAAGTCCTAACAACCATCTCACAACAAAAAATAGGGAGCTGCGATAGGGAAGAGACATAAACCATCCGCTTGTTTCCTTGCCGATCTCCACGGCGAATAACGGCGACATCAAGAAAACGACAACAAGCGGGAACGTATATTCATAAATGATTTGAACATGGATCAGTTGAATAGACGTTACGAAATGCCAAGGCTGTAGAATGACAATTGCGAAAACCTGGCATAGAACCAAGCAAATTGAGGCGATTGTTAAGGATGACCAGAAGATCTTTACTTCCAAAATGGTCCTGTTCATGAAGTCCTCCCACTACCGCTTCTTCATTTAACCTGAAAGTTGTTCATACAGGGTTTTTAGGAGATGCAGATTCTGTTGTTCATTATTGGCTTGTATCTGATGGATAAGCGTTTCCTCACCCAGTTCTACCGGCAATGGTTTATCCGCTTGTTTTAAGAGATACGCGGACAGCGCGACTATGAAGCGTTGTCGACTTTGAGGTTTGATTGTCTGATCAAGCACCCCATAGGTATCGATCCAGAATGAAATGACCTTTTGAGCGACTTCGCTATCTTCATATAATCCATCAAGCAAGTAGGAGGGCGCTTCAATAAAGCCTTCACCGGTCATCTTAATGTCGCGCGATGAATTTTGAATCCAGTCGACGGGAATAACGGTATCCAGCTTGTTGGCTTTACCTTGCGGAAGCAATTGCAGCACCAAATTTTTCCCGGCTTGAAAAAATGCTGTGATCTCATGCGCATACTCTGGATTGATCAGTTCATTTGCGATCACTTTCGTACTCGTCTTTTCCGACTCTACGACCGTTTCCCTTAATAATCCTCCCCATAAATTAAACCCGGAATCGGTTGAATTGACGGATTCAAATTCGATGGTCTGGACATGATTAGCCTGTCTGCGCTCTATAGTACGATAGTTGCTATAGAGACGTAACGTATCCGGATAGTGGATGGTCACCCGCTTGGGCACTCCCTCAACCGATAAAGGTAACGGAAACCACTCTTGACTCATCGGCAAATTAACGTTCCGCCGATTTGCAAAATGGATGGGGGTCATTGTACTGCTGTTCGTCATTCTATAAACGGCCGGATTTCCTTCATAAACGATCATTAGAGCTGAGGGAGCTTTATTATTCAAATCCAATCGAAGTTCCTTTCCGCTTCTAGTAAAAGGAACCGGACTTTCGTCAGCCAGAACTTCAGTAACGGTATAAGCTTCACTAAGCTTGAAATGAAGAGAAGCCACTGTATTTTCTTCTGCAAACTGAATGCCGGCCCGAACAAGCAAATTACCATTCAACAAAGGCTTCAGATCCAAATCGTAAATCAAGGATGGGATTGCATTTCGCTCTTTCATTTCCTGTTTCTGATTAGGGCTGACAAAGCGTTCCATAACTATTCCGTCAGCCACCTGAGCTTTCTTCAGCCACATATGACCTGTCATGAAACCAACTGCAAGAATGCATAGTGCCAGCAACGCCGTTCGTTGGGCGCGGTTGCCCGGTTCGCGTCTTGCCCGCGCTTTCGTACGTACCCTGAACAGAAGGAGCGCACATGCAACAAACAGATAAAAACCGCGGTGCATCCAGAAAGAAAGCTCCCTTGAAAATCCGAACATGTCATTAAAATAGCCCATCGACTTATAATCAAAGAGCAGGAAATTCGGAATCAACCGTGCAGACAAGGGTAAATGTGGAGTCAGCAATAACAGGCTGCCATAAATATGTAGAAAAAATAGCAGGAAACCGAGAAAATATCCGATTCTATTATTAAGCAGTCCACCCAGGAACCACCCTAATGCCAGGCCATAAAACATCGGGATAAGTGAAGATAACAAGAACCATCCAGGGTATAAACTGGCATCGGGATATAGCATGGCCCTTTTCCAAAGGTAGATGCCTACCGGAATACATGTGAACATTGTAAACGGAATCAGGAGGACAGCGATTTGGGCCGACCATCTTTTGATGGAATGGTAGGGGATGCTTGCCATGAGCTGCGCTTCGCTTGCCGTTCGATGATTCCTGGCACCATAAACACCTGTCAGAACAGCCAATATTGCGATAGCACCCAGATACATAAACTCAAATTGCTGCAAATAATAGCCGTCATGAGCCGTCCAACGGTTGACTGAATGCACGAGCCAAGCATGAGAGCCCCCAACAAACAATAATATCCAAAAGTAAGCACCTCGCGTTAGTTGCTTCCACTCCGTACTGAAATGCCCCAGCCATTCATTCACAAGTCTCACCTCTGGTAAAGTATAAATAGGCATCCTCAAGATTTGGCGTAGCCGGCTGTGCTCCGGGATACGGGCATCGATCCGCAATCATCCGTACTTCGAAATCGCCAGAAACCATTTTCCGACGGCTAACAAAACAAGTTCGATTCCCGCTCCACTGATAGTCGCTCTCGGGGACTATAGCTGTCCAAACTCGATTTTCCACCTTGGAAAGAAGGTTTTTCATTGATCCATAGAAGACTATTTTTCCGCGATCCAATATAGCAAGGGACTGACAACTGGCTTCAATATCGGCTACGATATGAGTGGATAAAAGAACAGTCCGATCTTTCCCTAAATCCTCCAACAATTCACGAAACCGTATCCGTTCTTCAGGATCCAGACCAGCCGTAGGTTCGTCAACAATAATGATTGTTGGATTGCCAAGAAGAGACTGTGCAATACCGATTCGTTGCTTCATTCCTCCCGAGTAAGTTTTCAATCTTTGTTTGGCTTGTCTTTGTAAATTCACTTTTTCCAGAAGGCTGCTGACCGCCGCGCGGCGATCCTTCGTCGATTTTATCCCTTTCAAAAGAGCGACATAATGAAGAAATTCCTCACCGGTCAATTTATCGAAAAACCGTGAAGTTTGGGGCAGGTACCCTAAGCACTGCCGAATTTGATGATCGTCTCTACCCAGCAGGTAGGGACCTATCTGAACTTTTCCGTGTGACGGTGGAATAATCGTTGCCAAGATTTGCATCAGTGTGCTTTTTCCTGCCCCATTTGGCCCCAGTAATCCAAACATGCCGACACCTATCTTTAAATTCACTTCACTTAAGGCTTGTTTCTCCCCACTGTAGACTTTGCTTAATGCGTCGATTTGAACGTTCACGCTTCCACCACCTGAATTTTCTTTGTTACTGACTACGACGTCCATAACAAAAAAAAGTTTGGTCCTTTTTTTACATTAACACCATTTTGCAACTTAATTAATCGATTATAATTTCCTCCCGCAAATATCCGATATATGATTGAAAGAGAATCAACGAGGGGGAACGCAAATGGATATGGAAGATCGAATTATTATGGCTGCCCTTTTTTTCTTAGTTCTTGGAACACCCAGCCTAATCTCAATATTTAATCCTGTTCTGTCTTTTCGAATGTCAGGGAGAAGCTCCTGGAAAAAGAAACCGACAGAGGATGTGAAGAAGCGCAATCGAATATCAGGATACGTGGGTTTGGCGATAACGATCGCTTCTATGATTTATATATCCTTAGATTTGACCCTCAGCCTGCCGATCCTTCTCTAGGCGCTGATTCTGAAAAAAAAGGAACGGGTTTGAACATCACGGTTGTTATTATTAATGTGGAAATAGTTGTAATATGTGCGATTGGCGTGTATTTAGGATGGAAATATTATAAAAACGACTTTCTGAAAAGAGAGAAGAAAAACAAATAAACCAAAGCGGAATAATTCGAAAATCTACCTCTCGTTATTCCGCCAAGTCGTTAGCCTTCCTTATATAAAAAAGTCGCTCCTCCCTTCACTCCGGTTTGAACCTTGAAGAGCGAGCCGACAGCGGATATTGCATAAGCGTCTCCGCCGTCATCCCTTCGATTGCCGTTGTCACCTCCCGCCCGCTCCTCCTGCTTGAGTAGGTGCAATAGAATGAACGATCAGCGTCTGCCAAAAACCAAGAAACAATTCAAAACCCTCCAAGTTAGTGGAGGGTTTTGAATTGTTTGTATGGTGGAGTTTAGGGGATCGAACCCCTGCCCTCATCGCTGCCAGCGATGCGCCCTCCCAGCTGAGCTAAAACCCCATGATTCTCCATTTAAGGAAGTACTTCTTTGGTAGTGCACTCGGCTGACGTGTGCTTCCAGTTAAGCTAAGATCCCTACTAAATAGTAATAAAACTTTTGAGCAAAACTGTCACATCTCACTTATTGATTTAGAACCATCAATATTAAGCATTCCACATGTCTCGTCCACAGGAGGCGACCTCGCTGCCGCGGCGTCTGTTATAGTCGCTTTATGTTGCGTAGAATTAGAACTTGTGCAGGTGCTTCGCCCTTCTGTTCGCTCGATTTGATGTGCGGGGAACTGAGTACGTTTATCCGGTGTCGTACCCGAACCACAAAACAGATCATAATAAACATCGTTTCTAAATGGTCTACTGATTCTCAGCGCATACCGCGCGGCGGCCCTCTCCTCATTTAAGATACGGTTTTAACGACTTAGAAAATGTTCTACAAGCAAATACACACTAGCAGCTAACCCTACGGTCACCATGATCATCAACAGAAAAAGTGAATACCTCACAGATAGGGATATGTAATATGGAGAAACCCTTAACCAATGCATGAATAGTTTTACGATATTATAGTTTGAATTTCCATGCTTCCTCTTGTGATGCTCTATTAATGTGTTTGCTATATTCGATGTACTTTTTAAGATTAGCCCCTGAATAATAGGATTCGGCGTTTGATCCTCAATAAGCATCTTCACTATCACGCTTCTCATAATTAAGAAGTTGCTGAACGAAACTCTCTGTTTTGTGCTCATAAACACAAGCATTTGATGGAGGTACGATACAAGCTTTCTCAGCCAAGATTGGTTATAGACTATCCTTGTGCCGATAACAACGTCGTAACCCTCGTTAATTTTATGGATTAGCTTTATTACCTCCTTGGGTGGATTTTGCATATCGTCATCCATTAGCACAACAAGGTTACCCCTGCAATGCCTGAGCCCGGTCATTAATGCGAGCTGTTGGCCGCCATTGTTGTCAAGGAGATCAAACAAACTGAAGGCAATCAGCCCCCAGTTTGTGTAATAATTATTCTTTATCTCCCTTACGAATCCGCTGTCTTAATTGATTAAACACCTCGTCATGGCTATAACGGACGTCAGAGTTATATGCTTCGCTTTCAGCCTCTTGCAGCTTTGCAAAAATCTCGGTGTTGTACTGCATATTCTCATACTGCTCAATACTCATGACAACCATATCACCGTGTCCATTTTTCGTAAGAAATACCGGTTCACGAGTTTCGTGAACAATCTTTGATATTTCGGCGAAATTATTTCGAAGATCGGATACAGGTCTAATTTGCGGCAAGGCACTCCCTCCTCATAACATCATTTTATCATTATTATGATAACCAATCAACTTCATCTTTATGCAACTAAAGTGGACACCTCCGGAGGTCATGCAGAGCTAATCGAATTTACCTAAAGCTGTTTGTTGAGGTAACCGTCACGGGCTTAGGCATCCCCATTATTTATTGATTCGATATACTGATACTACCGCTTCCACATGATCGCCCACCGTGAGTGATGCAGGGGAGATTGGTCGAATCACAGATTGGTTCATGGATAGCAGATCTTCGATATTGGCTCGAGGACCAGTCCAACCGGGCAATATGCCTAACACATATTGAATTTTTTCTCCTTCTGTGTTTAAAATGTGACTTAACCGAGTTCATCCATAGCAATCGAGCTTAAAATCAGATTTATCGCAACCTCTCTGCTCCGTGGGACGGTGGGGGGAATCTTGGGAGTATGGGGTTGTGCCAATAAATGACCGTCCATTCAGTTACAGACTCTGTCTGGTTGATCGTCATCAGATGATGGGTATGTGTTTCTGAAGCATGTGTACGAGCAGGTGACGACTACAGGGGGAGGCGGAACTTGTTTCTTATTGTGAGTTGGATCATTTTGGCATGTACTGCGTGTGAATTGGTTATTCGTCGGTATCGACGGAGGAATTAACGGAGAAACAGCGAATTCCGAGACGGATTTGTAAAAACGGGTATCTAAAAAAAGTAAGGGGGCGTTCTCCCATGGGTAAAAGCAAATTGCTGACCAGAACGTTTGCGATATTCACTGGTTTGCTGTTGATTACATTCTCCCTCATCGTATTTGTCTATGACTATAGTATGAACAAGTATGCCGAGGATGAGATTAGTCGTTCTTCGACAGGGAAATTGGAGATCATCCGCAGCATTAACGAATTACTGGTAGACTTTGTCGGCAAGGATGCGTTGAAGCTCTCGCTGAATGCGAAGCTGAATGATCTGTATAGCGCGATAAAGCAGACAGAAGGGGAAGACCGGATCAATAATATCCTGTTGATGAAGGACATGTTCCAGACGCTGGAGCAGATGGTTTCCACCAGCAGTACGGTTCAATCGGTCTACTTGTACCTGCAGGATGCAGATTATGTAATCTCGTCTAATTATGGAGCCGCTTACACGAAGGATTTCTATGACAAGTCCTGGCTGCCGGAGTACGTCAAGGCCAACGGAAAAGCGGTTTGGTTAAGCAGCCGGATTCCTTTTGACAAAGAAGTTTCTCCTGACGCCTTATCGTTAAACAATGTCATAAGCTACAACGATTATGTGGTGACCTATGTCTTTCCCCTAAGTGCGTACACCACACAGGTAAAGGGAGCCATCCTCATCAATCTGTACGAGGACGGGTTGAGTCAACTGATTAACCGTAAAACGGATGAGGGCAGCAATATCTATATGGTCAACAGCAAAGGCGATGTGATCTCGCATACGGACAAATCGCTGGTCGGCACGAATATCGCGTATCAGTCTACGATGAAGAAGATCATCGCCAGTCCGGAGGCCGAAGGGTACTTTACGGAAAACGTACAAAACGAGCGGAAACTGATCAGCTACTACAAGTCAAACGTGAATGATTGGACGTATGTGGGGGTCAACTCGCTGGATCGACTCACGTCCAAGGCTAACGCCTTGCGCTTTAATCTGTCGTATCTGTTTGTGATGCTGCTGGCGCTCGAACTGTTGTGCAGTTACTGGATTCTGAGAAGGTTGTACAGCCCGGTTCGTAGGCTGATTCAAACGTTGAAACAGCAAAGGAAGTTAAGTCTCAATGAGAATGCGAATGAAGTAGAGGTACTGACGAACGCGTTCAATGAAATCATCAAGCAGGAGGAGCAGGTGTTCAGCGCGCTGGAGAAAAACAAAAAAGCGATGCGGGACCAGGCTGTGAGAGGATTGTTGAACGGCGCCGCCATTGAATCGATTAACGAGGAGCTGCTGAGTATCAGCTTCCCTCAGGACTACTTTATCTGTGCGGCGATATCGGTTGATCAGTATAAGGAGTTTCAAGCAGCTTTTCCGGAGAATCACCAGTTCTATCTGCACGCTGTCTTGCTCAAGATGATCGAAGATATGATGGAACAGCCCTGGAGCAGTATCGGAACGATTATGGAGAAGAATAAGCTCGGCTTCATCATCAACTGTGCGTGCGATAATCAAGCTGAGGTGGATGTCTGGTTGAAGGGCGTATTTGAATTCGTCCAGCATGAGATGAAGAAGCTGACGAACTTCACGCTGAGTGTGGGGCTCGGATCGCTGCAGCACGGCTCCGAAGGGATCGAAGTTTCTTATGAAGATGCCCTCTCCTCGCTGCAGCGCAGGCTGGTGCACGGGAGAGCGGCGATTATCTTTTATGAAAACAAGTTGTCCGGCATCCCCAAAAACTACTACCCAACCAGCAAAGAAAATGCTGTGTTCAATCAGTTGCAACTGGGATCACTGCCAGGTGTGGAGAAAGCGATCCATGACTTTATGGATGAAATACGTGCCAAAACCGAATTAAGCGCGGACCATGTGTATCTGATCCTGAATCAATTCGCAGCGGTAACGATCAAACATACGATGGAGTTGGGGATGAACACCAGTGACTTAATCGGAGTCCCCGACAAGAACATCTACCAGCAGCTTCTGGATCACGAATCGCTGGAGGATATCGATCATTGGTTTACATCGATCTACCGCAAGATCGTTGAACACGCGAATTCGAGCAAGCTGGGCAGCACAGACTACGTCAATCGTGTGATGGCGTACATCGAACAGAACTTTCGCTCCGATATCGATCTCAATGAGCTCTCGGAGAAAATGGGGATCAGCTACTCCCAATTACGTCGACGCTTCCAGGGGGAAACGGGAGAGAACCTGCTTGCCTATATTAACAAACTGCGAATCGAGGAAGCCAAGCGACTGTTGCGTCAGACGACGATCGCGATCGCCGACATCGCGATTAGCTTGGGGTATAACAATGAGCAGAGCCTGAACCGATTTTTCAAGAAATTCGAAGGGATCACCCCCGGTGATTACCGCAGAAGCCGCTAATCACATTCAGTTTCTTGCACAGTATTGAAAAAGTGGCGTCACGTACGGAAAAAGAAAGAAAGCGATTACATATGACAGAAAGTAAGGATTGTCGCCAGCTCTCCCTCGATTTAGGATTAAGGCAGTCAGGAGGAGAGGTGAGCATGAGCCAATCGCCACAGAATCAATTATCTACTTTGCCCGCAACAGCCAACTACATTCCTAAGAGAAAGGGGAGCTATAGTCACTTCTTTAAAGATCGTTACTTGTATCTGATGGTCTGCATTCCCGTATTGTTTTACTTCGTATTCAAATACTATCCGATGTACGGTATCGTCATCGCATTCCAAGACTACAACATGTTCAAGGGCTTTTTCGGAAGTGAATGGGTAGGACTGGATGTATTCCGGGAATTATTCCGAATGAAGCAGTTCTGGAGCGCCTTGGGCAATACACTGATGCTAAGCTTGCTGGATCTGGCTGTCGGGTTTCCTGGTCCTATCGTGCTCGCTATTCTTCTGAACGAACTGCGCACAGGATTATTCAAGAAGATATCTCAATCCTTGTTGTACTTGCCTCACTTTCTGTCATGGATCATCATCAGCGGTATGTTGTATCAGATCCTGTCAGTCAAATACGGTCTGGTTAACCATATCCTTGAGTGGTCTGGGATCGGGACGATTCCATTTCTGACCGACCCGAATTGGTGGATCTTCACGTACGTGGCTTCAGGCGTCTGGCAGAATATCGGCTGGGGGGCCATTATCTACCTGGCTGCCATGGCAGGTATCAATTCCGAACTGTATGAAGCTGCGAGTGTGGATGGCGCGAAACGATTTCGTCTGATCTGGCATGTTACCTTGCCATGTATTCGTCCGACGATCGTGATCTTGTTCATACTCACAATTGGGAATATCCTGAACGTCGGTTTTGAACGCGTGTTCGCTTTAAGCAATTCACTGGTATCCGAGAACTCGGAAGTCATAGCTACATTTGTTTACCAAGTCGGTATTCAAAACGCTCAATTTAGCTTAGCTACTGCAATCGGTTTGTTTCAATCTACGGTGGCTTTAGTTCTGCTGGTCATTTCAAACTTCTTGGCCAAGAAACTTGGCGAAGATGGAATCTGGTAGAAAGGAAGCTAGCATCATGACCAAACGAGCCTGGAATTTTGGAAATATCGTGAATGTATCCATCATATCGTTTCTTGCCTTGATCTGCCTGTTTCCCTTCATCAACATCGCGGCTGTATCGCTGAGTTCCAGCGAAGCGATCGTAACCGGGAGAATCAGCTTCTTTCCGGTCGGGTTCACATGGGAATGGTATGACAAGGTGTTCAGCAACAAGTCTATGCTCCAATCCCTGTGGTTTACGGTTTATGTGACCGTGATCTATGTGGTAATGGCATTGCTGATGAGCGTGTTTCTCGCTTACCCGCTATCACGCAAGACGTTCAAGGGCAGGACGTTTATCCTGGTGATGATCTCCATCACCCTCTACTTCAGCGGAGGTCTCGTTCCTACATTTCTCGTCGTGCAAAAGCTGGGCATGATCAACTCAATGTGGTCGCTAATCATACCCGTCTTGATCAACTCGTTTAACGTCATCATCATGAAAAGTTTCTTCAGCAATATCCCGGAGAGCCTGATCGAGTCTGCCGTAATGGACGGCGCCAACGACTTCGTCATCTTGTTTCGGGTAGTCTTACCGCTGTCCAAAGCGATGCTTGCGACAATCGCCCTGTTCTATATGGTCGCTCGCTGGAATTCGTACTCGGATGCGTTGTTCTACATTAACGACAATTCCCTGTATCCCCTGCAGTTAAAGCTGCGAGAGCTTGTCGCGCTCAGTCAAATGAATTTTGACCCCAACGAGCAGCAAGACACGGGGTTTGTATCGGAAGGGATAAAATCCGCCAGCATCATTTTTGCAACGCTGCCGATCCTGCTGATTTACCCATGGCTGCAAAAGTACTTTGTCCAAGGTGTTACTCTCGGTGCGATCAAAGGTTGAACATGAAGGTGAACCTATACTAATCAGGGGGTTTGAAAACATGAATGGTAAAAAAACAAAAATCGCCTTATCTTTGCTGATGGTCACGACAGCGATGCTGTCCGCATGCTCGAACAGTACGGAACAATCGACGACATCCAGCTCGCCTACAGCAGGAGCTACGTCAACAGCGAAGCCCGCTGCACCGGTGGATCTGACTGTAGAAATATTCGACCGGGCCAATGCTCCTGAGGGCGGCGGCTCCGTTACCGATAACTACTTGACCAAGTGGATCAAGGAAACCGTCAAAGCCGATCTGAATATCAATCTGAGCTACTATGCGGTTCCCCGCGCTCAGGAAGTTGATAAGTTGAACGTGCTGATGTCGACGAACTCTGCACCGGATATTATCTTCACGTACTATAAGGACGTATATCTCAACTACGCCAAGCAGGGCGGCATCTATGATCTGACTGCGCTTATGGAGCAGTACGGCGCTGATTATAAAAAGCTGGCAGGCGACCGCATCAAAGCTGGGCAGGTCGAAGGGAAGCAGATGGCCCTGGTGTCCGTATTGGGCAACAGCGCGTTGTGGGGCTCCTTTATACGCAAGGACTGGCTGGATAAGCTGAGCCTGCCTATGCCGACCACGCGTGATGAATGGTACAAGGCTTTGAAAGCGTTTAAGGAAAAGGATCCAGGCGGTGTAGGCAAGGATCTGGTCGCATTTGGTATGTATCCGACCAACAACACCAATATGGACAATCACTACGGTGCTTCTTCGTTGCTGTGGTCCTTCGTAAAAAGCAACACTTCAGAGCGGGATTTGCAAACGCTTCCTTACTTCATGCTGCCAGGCTGGAAGGATGGCGTCCGCTTCGTAAACCAGATGTTCCTGGATGGTCTGATCGATCCTGAGTTTTCCATCGACCAGAACAATACGAAGCTGAAGGCCAATCTGGCTTCGGGCAAGCTGGGTTCGGTCTCGCAAAACTTCAACTTCCCTTACGCCGCCAGCAACGGAGCACTGAATGATACACTGGGTAAAAATGTAGCGGGCGCACAAATGGTCCCTGTCGATCCGTTCAAGAACGATGCCGGCAAATACCCGAAAGTAGGCAACCCGCTGTACGGCATGTACATCATGGTTCCGAAATCAAGCAAAAATCCCGAGGCCGCTGTGAAATATCTGAACTGGCTGGCGAATCAGGATCATGCGAAGATGATCGCGCTGGGTAAAGAAAACGAGCACTTCAAACAGGTTGATGGACTTAACCAGGCGATCGACGCGAAGAAGAACGGACTTGAGCTGTGGGGTTCAGGGGATCTGAACTTGATCGGCTGGCAGCAGCCGCTGGAGACGATTCAAAAAACGGCTCTGGCTAATCCTACGCTGGGTAACAGCGGCAAGCTGTACGTGGAATCGATGAACATGGCGCTTAAGGATTCGATCATTGACTACACTCGTTCGCCTATATTCGACCGAGTCATCGAAGCGAATCAGAAGTACAAGGCAAACCTGGATAAAATCTATCTGGATGGCCTGGTTCGCTCGATTTTAAGCAAGTCTGGCGAATTCGACAAGGCCTACGATGCGATGGCTGCAGAATACCTGAAGAATGGCGGTCAGGATACGATCACAGAGAAGCAGGCCGCATATGACGCGATGAATAAAAAGTAAACATTGGATGAACGAGCCGCTAAGTCATTCGGAGCAATGACTTAGCGGCTCGCCACGGAGATTTTTATAGTGGATCTGGACGCCCTATTTGTTCCATAATCTTGAATTAACTATGTAAGGAATGAGAAAAAATGCCTCGTGTAGATATGCCGCTCGAACAGCTATTGAAGTATGCGGGAATGAATCCGAAGCCAGATGATATGAACGAGTACTGGGATCGGGCATTGCAAGAGATGCGGCAGCAGCCGGCCGAGGTCGAGCTGGTTCCGAGCTCGTTTCAGGTTCCCTTTGCGGACTGCTTCCATCTATACTTCACAGGAGTAGGCGGAGCGCGTATACATGCCAAGTACATCCGCCCGAAATCTCCAGTCGTTCAAAGTGAACAGGATCAGCATCCTGCGATTATTCTGTTTCATGGTTATACGTCCAACTCCGGTGACTGGAGCGATAAGCTGGGCTACGCAGCGCTTGGATTTTCCGTCTTTGCGATGGATTGCCGGGGACAGGGAGGACGGTCCGAAGATGCTGGAGGCGTAAAGGGAACAACCTATCAAGGTCATATTATCCGCGGACTGGATGATCATCCGGATCGACTGCTGTTCCGACAGATCTTTCTCGATGCAGCGCAGCTAGCCGGGATCGTGATGGAGCGTCCCGAGGTAGATCCGAATCGGGTCGGTGTAACGGGCGGCTCGCAGGGCGGCGGTTTAAGTTTGGCATGCGCGGCGCTCGAGCCACGAATTCGCAAGGTGGCCGCGATTTATCCGTTTCTGACGGATTATTACCGGGTATGGGAGATGGACATGGCGAATCGCGCTTACGAAGAACTCAAAACGTATTTTCGTAAGTTCGATCCGAGACATGAGCGTGAGCGTGAGGTCTTCACTCGGCTGGGTTATATCGATGTGCAGCATCTGGCCGATCGCATACAAGCAGAGGTCTATATGGGGGTAGGGTTGATGGATCTGACCTGTCCGCCTTCTACACAGTTTGCCTTATACAACAAGATATCCTCGCCCAAGCGGTTGGAGATCTATCCCGATTATGCACATGAGAATCTGCCGGAGATGAATGATTTTATCCTGACATTCATGGAAGGGTTCTTGGAGGAAGCACGATAAGTGTAGGGAACCGCAGAATCGCGGGTTGTAAGCAAACACACAGAGGAGGAATCGACGCGTATGAGAAGAGTCAGGGAGCTGTCTATCTTACTTTGTTTCACATTGGTGTTCAGCATTGCCGGTTTGTTTCAACCTCAACAAGCTGTCCAAGCGTTCACAGATCCGGGCAACATCTCGGATGAGTCTTTTTTCGGCAAGTGGAATCCATCGACGCTGCAATGGACCACGCCTAGTAAACTGAATTATAGTTACAATGCCGCGATGACCGCCATCGGCAACACCGTAAAGGGCGTTCAGAACGGGGACTACTCAACGGCGAAAGAGGAGCTGCTTCAATACTACAAGAATCGCTCCGATCGCACGGCGCCGCCGTTAACCTTGATCGACAGCAACCCAACGGTGTCCTCGCTTACATACGAAGGCTATTACTATGATATCGGCTATGGCGAGAAGTTTGTGCAAAAAGCCAGCGTCACCGATACCTATCAGCCGGTAACTGCCGATGTGACGACAAGTATGACGAATGCCTTCAACGGCAAAAAGCAGTTTGTCTCGTACATCCTGATGGGTGCTGATAAAAACGGCATCGACATGACGTTCTACAGCAAAGAGTATAGCAGCGGGGCATACAAACCGGTTATCACGGTTCAGTACGCCGGCGGCGCTACGCAAACCTTCCAGGTAAGCCAGGATACATACATCCAGCCTGGCGCCAACGCCAGCGCAGATTTTGGCTCGGCGCATGAGCTGTATGTCCAGGATTCCGGCGATGCTACGCTTCCTTACGACAGTCAGACCAAGCGGGCGTATTTTACATTTGATGTCGGCGCACTGAGCAGCGTTCCACTCTCTGCTACGGTTCAGTTCTATGGCAAGTCAGCATCCGGTACCAACGACATCCTGGTGTTGGAGAACTTTGACACGTCCTGGTTTGAAAACAGTAAAAATTGGTCCAACACCAGAAGCTCCTTTTTCTCCTGGCGCGGCATCCCTACACTTACGACCTGGGATGATTTTCAAGGAACCGATATCGCGTACTTCTATGATGTCTCACGGTTTTTCTTCGCAGTTCCTATGGCTTACGAGTATGCCGTCAATGGCAATGATGCGTACGCGCATAAATTAATCGAAATTACCCTGGATCTGATCGGCGACAAGGGAGCCGGTTATCCCCGCGGGCTGGAGACCGGCCTACGCGATCTGAATCTGGTCAGGGCCTATGACAGTTTCCGGACAGCCCCTTCCCTGGATAGAGAAGCGAATACGTCGATTCTCAAGTTTTTGGAAGCCGAAGGAGCGTTCCTGGAGCAGAACCGCAACTTTAACGACAGCAACAACATCGGTACGGCGAATATTGTGGGTATGTACGTGTTGGCGGTCTACTTCCCTGAGTTCCAGCGCTCCTCCAGATGGCAGGACCTGGTTGAGATCCGCAGCAACTATATCTTCAGGGAGTTAAGCTACCCGGACACCTCCTACAAAGAGGCTTCAACCGGTTACAATGGCGTGACGATCAACATCCTGAACATAATCCTGGATTGGGGTACGTTGAACGGACAGGTATTAAGTGATTCGTTCAAGAAAAACCTGCAAGATATGGCCCTCTACTTCGTCCGATCCAACTATCCGAATGGACTTCAGACCCAGTACGGCGATACGGATGTGCAGAATCGAACAACCACGATGCTGGACATCGGTAACAAGCTCGGAAGCAATGATCTGATCTACTTCGGCAGCCGAGGCCTAAGCGGAACGGAACCTGCCACAGGCTCCGAGTTTTACCCGGATGGCAAGATGCTGTTCATGCGCACAGGCTGGCAGAATAATGATCTGTTCCTCCATCTCAACAATAAGCATGGGTATCACGGTCACTTCGATGATCTGAGTGTGCTGCCGTATGCGTACGGGCGAGCGCTGCTGGTAGACCCGGGCCGCTTCTCCTATAGCGTCGGTGACCCTATCGAGCAGTGGCTGCGATCGACGAAGGCTCATAACACGATCGAGATCAATGATAAAAATCAATATCAGTACACGAACTCCAGCAAAAATGACTGGTCAACCAACTCGCTGTTTGATTTTTATGAAGGGTCCAATGACGGGTACATCAAGGATAAGATCCGCCAAACCCGCAGCATCTTGTTCTTGAAGCCGAATTATTGGATCGTATCGGATTACATCGATGTCGGTACCAATACGAATGTGAACAAATACAATCAAACCTGGCATTTTGCACCCTCGGACAATCCGGGCTATGACAATGTCACGCAGCGTGTGTACAGCCAATCCGGCGAAGCTGAGCTGCAGATCGTTCCGGTGAACGATCCGGGCCTGACCTTGTCGATGGAGAGCGGCTACTATGCATTCCGGTATGGGACGGTAACGGCTGCCGCTTATGCTTCTTATGTGAAACAGCAAGCGGGCAATGTCGCTTTTGATACGGTGCTGTACCCGACGCCAACCGGTGTGAGCGCAACCGTACAGACTACGCGCTTGCCGCTGAATGTACCTTCGGATGTCGCTTCGGCGCTATCGATCGAGATCAGTCCGACTGAAAGAGGCTCTTACTACATCTCTCATGAAAACAATCCGGTTGTACAGCGTCAATTCGGCTCTTATCTGTTTAACGGCAAGATGGCCTATGTCGGTGAAGACGGCAGCGGCAATGTAACGGATGCTTCGATACGCGGAGGCACGAGGCTGGCTCGCGTTCAATCGGGAGTTCCTGTGAATCTCGTGCAGTCCACTTCACCTGTTCATGATCTGGGCGTTCAATGGAAGTCAGCTTCGAATCAAGTTGTGATAGCGGGTCCGACGATGAAGCCAGCCCTGAGCACGACGGGGGCCGTCGCTGTCTATGCACCTGCCTCGTACACAAGTCTCGTACTGAACGGTGTAACATATGCAAGCAGCGCGTTCGTGCGCAGCGGCAACTATGTCTATGTCCAAGTCGACGCGGTAGCTTCTGAGGTTGCCTCTGTCCCTGAAGTAGGCTACGTAGCCAACTATGATTACAACACGGATGATCTCGGCCTGCCGCCGAGTAACTGGATCATCCGGGAATATGCCGGTACGATTAAAGTGGTGAACGATACGGTCGATGCCGCGGGTCATGGCCAAGTGGTTAGACTGGAGAAGTCTTCGAACGTATCGCTGCAGCCCGAGCTGACATCCGGTGTAGAGGTCAGTGCGATCCGGATGCTGCCTGTACTCAAGGGTAAGGTCACGATTGATATGGACCTGCGTACGGATGAAACGACGGACAGTAAATCGATTAATGTCAATGATGATGTCGGTGTAGGCGGTATCAGTATTCTGTTAAACAATGGGGTATTCCAGGCGTATATTAATGGAAGCTATTATACGCTGCAGACATTCAACGCGAATACCTGGTATCATGTCCGGGCTGTAGCCAATACGGAGACCGGGACGTTTGATCTCTATATCGACGGGCAGAAGCAGATATCCAATGCGCCTCTGCGCAATCCGATCTATAACATCGGCCAGTTCTACTCAGGTCTGTCCGGATCCTCGATCGGTACGTTGTATACGGACAACATCAAAATCTATCAGATCATTCCGGATGTTCAGGATACTTTTGATCAAGACATCGATGGCGGCTTGCCTGCGGGTTGGATCTCCTCGACGAGCAATGGAAGCATCGCAGTAGAGAATTTGGCCAGCCGTATCGACAAGAGTGTCAAGCTGTCGCGCAGCAGCGCTTCGGACCCAGCCGCAACAGTGCTGAGAAACTTCACAGCGATGAGCGGTAAGGTCACGATTGAATCCAGAATCCGGACAGACAATACGACGCTGTTCAAGATGGCGCCGTATGTGCTGGATAACTCGAATAATCCGGCAATCAGTCTGTCTATCGGTAACGGTAAATTACGAAGCTATCATAACAATGCGTATCACGATGTTCAGACCCTCAATAACAATCAGTGGTATGCGGTGAAGATCGAGCTGGACACGGATACGGATACCGCGGATATCATCGTCGATGGCGTCAAGCGATTGACGGGTGTGCCGCTGAGAACGGCCGTTACTGCGGTCAGTAAGGTGAAATTCGACCTGTCTTCAACAAATACAGGGCATCTGTACTTCGACGATGTGAAGATTTACCAGACGCCACCACCAAATCCAACTGCACCTGTCTACACGGCTCCTGTCATCGTATCTCAGACGTTTGATGCCGGGACGACAGGTACAGCGCCTGCATCCTGGACGATCGATACCGGAAGCAGCGCGGGAAGCAGCGTAGAGGTAGCGGAGTTCCCGAGTGCAACCGACAAGAGTATGAAGCTGACCAAGCCGAATGCAGCAGGCGCTATGATGGCAGCTCTGCCCCTGAACAAGCTGAAGGGACAGACACGGATCGATGCGATGGTCTATGCGAGCGCGGCTACAGGCACCTTCAATGTACCGGTCGTACGGGATTCCGTCGGCAATACGGTGACCAGCCTGTCCTTCGACCAAGGCTATATCAAGGTGAACGTTAACGGAACCTGGCAGACGCTGCAAGCCTATACGGCAGGCAACTGGTATCGTCTGCAGCTGCTGTTGGATACAGACAAACGGGTATTCAACGTGTCGGTGAATGAAACCGAGCTGCTGTACAAGGTGCCGATGCCGTCCAATATCGTGGATCTGGATGTGATTCAGTACGCCATCCCGGCCAGCACAACGGGCCATGTGTATGTCGATAATCTGCTGGTGACACAAAATGCGCCGGCCATCTCCAACAATTTTGAATCGGAAACCGTGGGTAACGAGCCGGCCCATGGGTTTGCGGTCAAAGCGGGGGCCGATGTGCAGATTGTTGAAGCTTCGGGCAACCGCAGCATGAAGATTACGAAGGCGAATCTGGAAAATGATGCAGTCGTAGGCTGGGGAATCACGAACGCTTCGGGCGGAGGAATGGATGGAACGGTTCGGATCAGCTTGAAGGTGAAAACCGATGAGACGGCTGGAAAGAAAAATGTATTCATCTACGATGACGCCGGGTTGATGGTAGGCAGATTGTTGTTAATCAACGGTAATTTCCAGGCGTATGACGGAGCTGCCTTAAAAACGGTCAGATCGTTTACGAGCAACACGTGGTATACGATCGACATGGTCGTGAATACAGTGACCGATACGTATCAACTCTTTATTGATGGGGTACTGTGGCAGGTTGCGACGACACCTACTGTACGAACCGACGCCAATCTGCGTCTGACCGTCCAGGCACTGAGCTCGATTCGATTCACGGTGCAGAACGGGGATGTTGGGACGCTGTATGTGGATGACTTGACTGTCCGGTAAGCTGCAGGCAGGGAGTCTGGGAGAGTCTGGGGACGCTGAGCTATACACGTGTTGCCGAGCCTGTTCCCCATGCCAGGCGCGTATGTGAGGGCGCGCCTGGGGAGCAGCAGATGCGAACATGGGGCGAGCGCGGAGCGGAATGGTGATGCGTGTGGCCGCGGAGCGGGTACTCAGACACGCGATAGATTATGCATGGGTGATGAATGAAGCAGCCAGTTGCCGATTAGTCGGAGACTGGCTGCTTTTTCTTCCGATGGCCTGCAGGCTGCTTGATTCTCGTGTGTTGATCACACATGAGGATGACCAGCCAATATGGATGAGCAGTAGTTGGTGGTTCCGGGGTTCCGCGGTAGAATAATCTGAAGGAAATCCGCATGGGGTCAGATCCTATCGAAGTCGGTCCCCGGTGTCAGTCAGCCCAGAACAGCCAAGAGCGTTCGAATGTCCGTCTGTTGAAGCTGGCCATACGGGGGAACAGCACAAGCGACACGGACTTAGGGTCGTACGGGTTCAACAACGCGTGCTGTGGAATCAACGCTGGATGTATCGGATCTACAAACTACGCTTCTTTCACGGAGGAGACTATGGCGGTAATTGGACCTGACTTCATTTCTCTGCAAGTTAGACAGCTAGAGAACTCTGCACAGTTTTATCAGAACTATCTGGGCCTTATCCGCTCACAGGCTGGCCCGCCTCATGCAGTGGTTTTTGAAACGAAGCCGATTGCCTTCGCTCTGCGCGATCAATTACCCGGAACCGCTCTCCATTCAATCAGTCAACCCGGACTTGGCGTCGCTCTGTGGTTCTATGCTCCTGATGCGCAAGACATACACGACAAGCTTTTTGCGGCAGGCGTTAAGATTACGGCAGCGCCCATAGATGGGCCGTTCGGGCGAACCTTTACCTTCGCAGATCCGGACGGGTATCTGATCACGCTGCATAGCCGGCAGTAAGGGGCGATACGAATAGGACAGACCAGATGCTGTACATGCCAGACCACCCCCTGCACGATCATGCAGGGATATATGCGAATTCGGTCAGGGCACGCTTTCGTGAATAAGCTGAGAACCCTCGTGCGCTGTGCGGAGGGTTCTCGCGCTATGTTTATCTCCTATCCAGGAGAGCTCCAGCAATCGATCGACTACTGGTGAACCTGTACTGCTACATAGAATCTAGACAGTAAAATGGGGCACAATGTTAAAATTAGTGCCTGACGGTTCAAGTAACAAGCGGTGCCGGTTGCATTCCAGAAGAATGCCATCCTTGTAGCGGTTACGATTCCGTGTGAAATAATGACGCCGTTGAAATGCTTTATGCGATGGTGTCGGCCCTCAACCATCGCATACGTCTATTTGCAACGGTGATAATTAACGATTCCCACCTTCCCGTTTCGCATCGTTTTGAGCGTGCTCCGAATCGCTGGACGATCCACTTGCTCCCCTTGCGCCCACCAACGTTCAGACAGGATTCAGCAATCGTAACGCTCGGCGAGCAGTCGTACCACGTTGTAATGGCTTCTTTCCAATCCCAGTTTGTGGGACTTACAACAATACAAGAGTAGCAGATGTTTTTCCAGTTATGCCTCGGTTTATCCCGTCAAGTACTGTTTTCGGGTTTGAGCTATTTTTTTAGTATGTGTTGTCTCCAAAACATAACGATTCAACCGTTTATCATGAACGACTTCCATAATGCTTCATCTCGTTCTATCTATCTACCTCAAAAAAACAACTTTCATCAGAACAATGACCTATACCTTTTAT
>NZ_BIMA01000065.1 GCF_004000845.1 Paenibacillus koleovorans NBRC 103111 | reverse complement strand
CTTATAGTAACCGAAACCAAAAAGGAGTGGGATGGAATATTTCAATCCACGCACCCGCACGGGGTGCGACTCCTTCACACCATTAAGCGCATCAACCATGCCTTATTTCAATCCACGCACCCGCACGGGGTGCGACCATTATCCGTTCCGGCCGTCCAAGTAAGGGCCACAATTTCAATCCACGCACCCGCACGGGGTGCGACACGCAAGAAAGAAAAAAGTAACCAAAAACAAATATTTCAATCCACGCACCCGCACGGGGTGCGACAATCACGTCCTCGCATGTGTTTAGATAGCGCCCGGCATTTCAATCCACGCACCCGCACGGGGTGCGACTACAAGCACTCTGAGCAGCATAAATTTCATTGATTTCAATCCACGCACCCGCACGGGGTGCGACGAGGAGTTGACACGAGTCCAACCGGAGCGAGGGGCATTTCAATCCACGCACCCGCACGGGGTGCGACAGGCAAACTTCGGCTGGGACAATCCGGACGCGGAATTTCAATCCACGCACCCGCACGGGGTGCGACGCTGATCGCACCGGCAACAAAGAACGCGAGAAGGAAATTTCAATCCACGCACCCGCACGGGGTGCGACAATGCATGAGATAGCAGCAGCTATTGAGGGTTATGCATTTCAATCCACGCACCCGCACGGGGTGCGACACGCAATAACAGGCATGACTATCATCGCACCAAATTTCAATCCACGCACCCGCACGGGGTGCGACTCATCAACAATCAATATTTTAGGTTGCCGCCATTATTTCAATCCACGCACCCGCACGGGGTGCGACTCAATTGCTAGAAGAGTATTATGATCAGTTGGATATTTCAATCCACGCACCCGCACGGGGTGCGACCGGTATGGATACTATAAATCCAATCAGCTTCACCAATTTCAATCCACGCACCCGCACGGGGTGCGACCGCATGTAGGTCAAGCGGAACGGACGCTTAAGGAATTTCAATCCACGCACCCGCACGGGGTGCGACGATTTGCAGGGCATTTCTACTAGCTGATTTAGAAAATTTCAATCCACGCACCCGCACGGGGTGCGACGAGAGATGTGCTAGTCTTTCGGTCTCTCTATCGAATTTCAATCCACGCACCCGCACGGGGTGCGACAGCGAAAGCAGCGTCCAAATCGGCATACTGTCGAATTTCAATCCACGCACCCGCACGGGGTGCGACGTTGTATTCCCACAACACGGTTACCTCATTGAAACATTTCAATCCACGCACCCGCACGGGGTGCGACCCGTATCTGATCCTTATCAGCAGCCCGGGGCTGAAAGGATTTCAATCCACGCACCCGCACGGGGTGCGACCATTAGGTGCAGCTTTTTCAATTGGAGCTGTAACATTTCAATCCACGCACCCGCACGGGGTGCGACCCTTGGTAAGATCGGGACGCGGGTCGACCAGAAGATTTCAATCCACGCACCCGCACGGGGTGCGACAGGTTAGGTGAGAAGATGATCAGCACGACGACGGAGAATTTCAATCCACGCACCCGCACGGGGTGCGACCGCAGCTCTTAGCTCGAAAATCGCCGCTAGCGTATTTCAATCCACGCACCCGCACGGGGTGCGACATGCTCGATCTGGCTGCGCAAGTACCTGAGGATCCGATTTCAATCCACGCACCCGCACGGGGTGCGACACGTATGTTTGTAAATAGCAAAAAGATCACAGAGATTTCAATCCACGCACCCGCACGGGGTGCGACGCGCCTATGCCAAGTAAACCGAAGCGACCATGTGGATTTCAATCCACGCACCCGCACGGGGTGCGACGCGGGGTCCCGGCGAGCATGGGTCAAGGTCGAAGATTTCAATCCACGCACCCGCACGGGGTGCGACCTCCGACATTGTTGACCCGGATCACCAAACGGAATTTCAATCCACGCACCCGCACGGGGTGCGACCGGTGAGCCGATTCGGCATTCAGCAGATAGTCTCATTTCAATCCACGCACCCGCACGGGGTGCGACTGCAAATCGTCAAAAACTCCTCCGCCTTCGTACTATTTCAATCCACGCACCCGCACGGGGTGCGACCATACCATGAGTTGGGACACTACTTAGATTTCAAAATTTCAATCCACGCACCCGCACGGGGTGCGACTTGACGTATACAGAGTTCCAACGGGACGATATATTTCAATCCACGCACCCGCACGGGGTGCGACTAGCAAAAATGAAAATATCTGCGAGAAGTGTATAATTTCAATCCACGCACCCGCACGGGGTGCGACGCTCGCCCAATCTAACCCTATCCTCGGTAACCTTGATTTCAATCCACGCACCCGCACGGGGTGCGACTTGTAATGTATTGATACTCTAGGGATTGTAGTTTAATTTCAATCCACGCACCCGCACGGGGTGCGACCGTTTGAATTGTTCGAGAACGAAATCAAGAGCATAATTTCAATCCACGCACCCGCACGGGGTGCGACGGTCGTTTCCGTGGATCGAGGTTCCTCATGTTTTCGATTTCAATCCACGCACCCGCACGGGGTGCGACGCTGCGGCGACCGGCATTATGGCTGACAACGGAATATTTCAATCCACGCACCCGCACGGGGTGCGACCCCGGAAAGAGGCCGCCGCCAAAGTTTCACGCAAATTTCAATCCACGCACCCGCACGGGGTGCGACATTCGCATCAGGCCGGGGATTACGGCGATCGAGGGATTTCAATCCACGCACCCGCACGGGGTGCGACAATCAACATGGGCGCACTCGACATGGGGCTCTCTATTTCAATCCACGCACCCGCACGGGGTGCGACTCGTCAGCACGTCCTGGTAGGAACCGCCTTCGGGATTTCAATCCACGCACCCGCACGGGGTGCGACGCCTCGACAGGGACGCCCTTGCCGTGCTTGTAGTCATTTCAATCCACGCACCCGCACGGGGTGCGACAATAAATTTATATTTTCGGTTTTAGTGTTGACCATTTCAATCCACGCACCCGCACGGGGTGCGACCGTTACTAAACCCGGAGAAGTATACTCCGTCGGTATTTCAATCCACGCACCCGCACGGGGTGCGACCTACCCAAACGAGAGCCTCCAAGGAGTTTGTCAGAATTTCAATCCACGCACCCGCACGGGGTGCGACCGGAGATAAACGCCGGGGCTTGATTACCTCTTGCGTCATTTCAATCCACGCACCCGCACGGGGTGCGACCAGGCGTTTTCGAAGATATAATTCGTTTTTCTCATTTCAATCCACGCACCCGCACGGGGTGCGACGGAAACTTGGTACAAAGAACAAACATTTTTCAACATTTCAATCCACGCACCCGCACGGGGTGCGACAAAGCCGATAACATTGATATTAGCAATTTTTTTATTTCAATCCACGCACCCGCACGGGGTGCGACCTACTTTATCCTCAATAACTGACAGTGGAACTATATTTCAATCCACGCACCCGCACGGGGTGCGACGAGGTGGCCGACCCGCGATGAGCATGTTCAAGATATTTCAATCCACGCACCCGCACGGGGTGCGACGCTCTCAAACTCTCCAAAGTTCTTGGTAATACGAAAATTTCAATCCACGCACCCGCACGGGGTGCGACGATCAAAGGGGCGGTCACGTGAGCACATACACGATCATTTCAATCCACGCACCCGCACGGGGTGCGACAAGTAGACCTCTCGCTCCTTGTCGCCCTTCCCACATTTCAATCCACGCACCCGCACGGGGTGCGACGAGGATATAAAATCACACGTCCTGCAAGCCATGGAATTTCAATCCACGCACCCGCACGGGGTGCGACCTAAACAAATGGGGTACGTCGTCCTCATCACCGCATTTCAATCCACGCACCCGCACGGGGTGCGACAGCCCATTGAACAACGCCCCGAACAGGGTAGACAGATTTCAATCCACGCACCCGCACGGGGTGCGACCAAACCGTGATGACCGGTACGCTGATCGCGTAGGTATTTCAATCCACGCACCCGCACGGGGTGCGACATTCATTCCCGGACGTGTCGGATGCTGATACCTGATTTCAATCCACGCACCCGCACGGGGTGCGACGGTGGCTGCGGCCCTTGTCCAAGGACACGAAGAATATTTCAATCCACGCACCCGCACGGGGTGCGACCCGCCGGCAGGCTGGGAGCAAGCAGCTCCGCCGCAACAATTTCAATCCACGCACCCGCACGGGGTGCGACCGCAAGAAGTCCAGCTCCTGGACGTTCTTCTGTTATTTCAATCCACGCACCCGCACGGGGTGCGACCGTAAATACCGTCAAATTAGGGTAGGAAGAGTAAGGATTTCAATCCACGCACCCGCACGGGGTGCGACAATCTCCCGGAGGCACGTGGCAGAATTATGTTTTATTTCAATCCACGCACCCGCACGGGGTGCGACGATCGCACCGGCAACAAAGAACGCGAGAAGGAAATTTCAATCCACGCACCCGCACGGGGTGCGACTGGCTGGCTACAACGTTTATGTGGACGGTACAAAATTTCAATCCACGCACCCGCACGGGGTGCGACTGGGAGATCACGCTTGATCCCCTCGATATTGGCTCATTTCAATCCACGCACCCGCACGGGGTGCGACTTCATTTAGTTACTAGTTTGTAAGTCGATATCGGATTTCAATCCACGCACCCGCACGGGGTGCGACCCGCGTTCGCCCGCCGGCTTTTAGTGATTGCTGAATTTCAATCCACGCACCCGCACGGGGTGCGACTTCAGAAAGCAAGACATTTTAAAGGTCTCAGACAAATTTCAATCCACGCACCCGCACGGGGTGCGACTAATATAAACGATCGCTAAATAAATGTCAATACATTTCAATCCACGCACCCGCACGGGGTGCGACTGCCGTTTCCTGTTTATCGACTATATCCAGAGGGATTTCAATCCACGCACCCGCACGGGGTGCGACGTTCCATATCATTTTCTTTTCTCACCCCCTTCTTGATTTCAATCCACGCACCCGCACGGGGTGCGACGATCTCAAACCGTTTATCCAGCATCCGCTGTCGATTTCAATCCACGCACCCGCACGGGGTGCGACCAGCTCGCTCATTTTTTCCTGGCTACTGACCGATATTTCAATCCACGCACCCGCACGGGGTGCGACTACCCACGGATACACCCGATAGATTCTTTGTTGTATTTCAATCCACGCACCCGCACGGGGTGCGACCCCCATCCTGGGCGTAATCCATCGCCCACCACCACAAATTTCAATCCACGCACCCGCACGGGGTGCGACAACGGGAACATATTAGATATGATTGGAAACACGATTTCAATCCACGCACCCGCACGGGGTGCGACCAGGCTGTTGTTTCTTACATGGGTCATTTTCATAATTTCAATCCACGCACCCGCACGGGGTGCGACTGGTAATCACGTTTAATCCCGATAGGTACGTATATTTCAATCCACGCACCCGCACGGGGTGCGACGCGAACAGTACGTCAAGCTGACGCGAGCACTAAGATTTCAATCCACGCACCCGCACGGGGTGCGACACAGCTCAAACGTTCGTTTCGCTCATACGTCCAATTTCAATCCACGCACCCGCACGGGGTGCGACGCTCGACCATCGCCTCCCCCTCAAGCCGGTAAATATTTCAATCCACGCACCCGCACGGGGTGCGACTCCGTCGCCTGCGCAAATAACTCCTATGAGAGATTTCAATCCACGCACCCGCACGGGGTGCGACTTCATTAGCCCTTTGAATGCGCGTATTTTGTACCGCATTTCAATCCACGCACCCGCACGGGGTGCGACAAACGGCGCGTTCCCAAGCGGGGCATTCAGTTTTATTTCAATCCACGCACCCGCACGGGGTGCGACAATTTGAGATCCGGGTCAATGATGCACACCGGATATTTCAATCCACGCACCCGCACGGGGTGCGACCAGAGTACTTCCGCGCCGTCCAGATCAACCCGGAATTTCAATCCACGCACCCGCACGGGGTGCGACTAGCCCCGATATTTAACAACGCACTTACCGTCGGATTTCAATCCACGCACCCGCACGGGGTGCGACCGCTTATATCACTGCAAAACATGTACGATGCCTGATTTCAATCCACGCACCCGCACGGGGTGCGACCTGCGCGTCGGCCGGATTGATAATAAATGGCGAATTTCAATCCACGCACCCGCACGGGGTGCGACGTGAGTAAACGAGAGATCCGGCATTACGAGATGATTTCAATCCACGCACCCGCACGGGGTGCGACGCACTTATAAACGACGCTGATGGTCGAATTTCAATTTCAATCCACGCACCCGCACGGGGTGCGACCGGATTTATGGTCCGGGCGGACACGTGGGAAGAATTTCAATCCACGCACCCGCACGGGGTGCGACAGGAGCTGGGCAGTCAGTTGGTCGACGCGAAAAATATTTCAATCCACGCACCCGCACGGGGTGCGACCTTCGATCGCGGCCAGCTTGCTCAAGATCGTTTATTTCAATCCACGCACCCGCACGGGGTGCGACATTTCGATCCAACGCTCGTTTGAGCGACTTATGAATTTCAATCCACGCACCCGCACGGGGTGCGACTGATTTTCCTGCCCCGATATATGGGGATTTTCATATTTCAATCCACGCACCCGCACGGGGTGCGACATGCAATCGTCACGCCGTCAGCAGCATACCCTAGCATTTCAATCCACGCACCCGCACGGGGTGCGACCAGTATCGCATTCCGAATGAGGACCCATTCTCTCAATGATTTCAATCCACGCACCCGCACGGGGTGCGACAACAACAACTAGTTCATAAATTCAAATCACTTGATATTTCAATCCACGCACCCGCACGGGGTGCGACCAACGTATGATCATCGGCGCAATGCTTGTACGAAACATTTCAATCCACGCACCCGCACGGGGTGCGACATATCCGTGATGCCTACGCCCTCCGTCGCCTTGATATTTCAATCCACGCACCCGCACGGGGTGCGACACGGCGAGTATCTACTTCGGCCCAACCGACAAGGATTTCAATCCACGCACCCGCACGGGGTGCGACCACAAAAACAATCAAAAAAGATGCAACCGGTAAATTTCAATCCACGCACCCGCACGGGGTGCGACCGATAGCCGCCTGTACGAGCACTGGGTCGAGCCATTTCAATCCACGCACCCGCACGGGGTGCGACACGGCGCATCAGACACAACCTCGTCATGTACGTATTTCAATCCACGCACCCGCACGGGGTGCGACTCAATTCGTTTTCGCTTAGTCGCGCGGCCATTATATTTCAATCCACGCACCCGCACGGGGTGCGACGCGGAAGTACTCCGCACCATTGCGGACGAGCTGAGATTTCAATCCACGCACCCGCACGGGGTGCGACGCTACCGAACCCGTTATCGTCCTGGAATCCTGGCATTTCAATCCACGCACCCGCACGGGGTGCGACGCGGGAACTCTATAAGACTAAGGGCGGCAGTTGATTTCAATCCACGCACCCGCACGGGGTGCGACGACGCGGGAGTATATCGACAAGCGGAAGCTTTTTATTTCAATCCACGCACCCGCACGGGGTGCGACAGTTAAAGGGGCTCATCTCGTCGTTTGGCCTACTGTATTTCAATCCACGCACCCGCACGGGGTGCGACCGAGACCGAATACAACAAGCTCAATTCTAGCCTATTTCAATCCACGCACCCGCACGGGGTGCGACTTTGATATACTCGACCCCGGCTTTGATCAAACCGGATTTCAATCCACGCACCCGCACGGGGTGCGACCCGCGTTCGCTGCTGCTCTTGTGCCATCGATGTGGTATTTCAATCCACGCACCCGCACGGGGTGCGACCACGGCGTCGGAGCTGCGCGCCTTCGCGGCCATATTTCAATCCACGCACCCGCACGGGGTGCGACGCGTTCACGGGCGGAGTTATCGAAAATGATGGATATTTCAATCCACGCACCCGCACGGGGTGCGACGTTTTAAATACGAACCCGGCAGGGATGAGAAGGATTTCAATCCACGCACCCGCACGGGGTGCGACCGCCTCGCGAAGGTTACGGGCAAAGGCGGCAAGATTTCAATCCACGCACCCGCACGGGGTGCGACCGAAGGCGCGATTGTATCCGGTGACGGGGTAGGATTTCAATCCACGCACCCGCACGGGGTGCGACACGCTAAGGCGCATACGGTCGACGACGCAACCGGATTTCAATCCACGCACCCGCACGGGGTGCGACGTTTGCCATGGTGTGATTGCTCCTTTGGTTTTTAATTTCAATCCACGCACCCGCACGGGGTGCGACTTGAATTTTGTTTCTCAGTTGCGCTTCCCAGTGTTATTTCAATCCACGCACCCGCACGGGGTGCGACGCTTGAGTAATGAGATCCACTCTTGGGGGGATGGAATTTCAATCCACGCACCCGCACGGGGTGCGACTTAATCAACGGGATCACATCAATGGCTGGATTCCTATTTCAATCCACGCACCCGCACGGGGTGCGACGCCTGCTGGTCCTCCTCCAAGCTCCAAATCTGATCATTTCAATCCACGCACCCGCACGGGGTGCGACGATAACGAACTCAGAAAGGCAGACTTGGATTGGAATTTCAATCCACGCACCCGCACGGGGTGCGACACGGCCGTAAACCAGTTCGTGATTACGCTCGAGGATTTCAATCCACGCACCCGCACGGGGTGCGACGACGTAATGATCGACGTTCGACTGGATGTGCTATTTCAATCCACGCACCCGCACGGGGTGCGACCACAGTTTTCATGTGTTCTTGTAATAAAATGGTATTTCAATCCACGCACCCGCACGGGGTGCGACCTCGGCAACAGGGTTCGTATTGTCCAACCGGAGATTTCAATCCACGCACCCGCACGGGGTGCGACTTTAGACATGTTCCATTATGCAGTAATGACAGATATTTCAATCCACGCACCCGCACGGGGTGCGACCTCGATGTCCCTCTTGATGATCGGCCAGGCAAACCGATTTCAATCCACGCACCCGCACGGGGTGCGACCAGGTCGACGCTGGAAAACGTTTCGACGTCAATTCATTTCAATCCACGCACCCGCACGGGGTGCGACGCCGGTGCCGGAGATTAAGAGGATTGAATCCGGAATTTCAATCCACGCACCCGCACGGGGTGCGACTCTTCGATGACGAGCCGGACAAGTGGTATATGGCATTTCAATCCACGCACCCGCACGGGGTGCGACCGATAGCCGCCTGTACGAGCACTGGGTCGAGCCATTTCAATCCACGCACCCGCACGGGGTGCGACGGACGAGGATGTCGCAGCTTATGAGGCTGCGGAATTTCAATCCACGCACCCGCACGGGGTGCGACCAGGAAGAACTTCGCTACTTCTGCATCGTCAGTTTATTTCAATCCACGCACCCGCACGGGGTGCGACCAGTCATGTGTTCGATGACGGCAGTGAGGTATGATTTCAATCCACGCACCCGCACGGGGTGCGACGCGGTCGAAATCATCAGGATTAGCGGTTGTTCGCGAATTTCAATCCACGCACCCGCACGGGGTGCGACTCAATCTTATGAACAAATCCAAAAACAGCTGCAACATTTCAATCCACGCACCCGCACGGGGTGCGACGCGCGTGTTGTCGCGCCGCGAACAAGGGTATCGGTTATTTCAATCCACGCACCCGCACGGGGTGCGACCTGATTTGCTTTCCACCTATCCAAGCTCAGTGAACTATTTCAATCCACGCACCCGCACGGGGTGCGACCTGAATGCCTCCTGCTGTTTGAAGGGGGTATGCTATTTCAATCCACGCACCCGCACGGGGTGCGACTCATTCCACTCCGACGCGCTCACCGGAGCAGGGATTTCAATCCACGCACCCGCACGGGGTGCGACGGACGTAATCTGCCAAGAGTACGTCACGTTGTTGATTTCAATCCACGCACCCGCACGGGGTGCGACGCCATCGTGACGGCTTATCAAATCGCCATGCTGACCATTTCAATCCACGCACCCGCACGGGGTGCGACCAGGAGCGCGATGTCGTGATTGCTGAATTGCTCGATTTCAATCCACGCACCCGCACGGGGTGCGACAACATCGCGTAAACTGTACGAGATTGAAGATGTATTTCAATCCACGCACCCGCACGGGGTGCGACGCTTATTCCGTTAGAAGGCGGACAGCCCGGTGAGGTGATTTCAATCCACGCACCCGCACGGGGTGCGACTTCGTCAGTGTCTTTGTTATAACGGATACTGACAAATTTCAATCCACGCACCCGCACGGGGTGCGACTCTTTTTCTCTTCCACGGCCATCACTCCCTATTTATTTCAATCCACGCACCCGCACGGGGTGCGACATTCCAAAATGCTGTAATACAATGTTTCATATTATTTCAATCCACGCACCCGCACGGGGTGCGACCAGCACTATCAACAATATCAATAGGATTAAAGGATATTTCAATCCACGCACCCGCACGGGGTGCGACTCACAATCACTCGCTTTCGTGCGATACAGGTCAGATTTCAATCCACGCACCCGCACGGGGTGCGACTGTCGATCCATTCATCGGACTGGTTCCGGTGATAATTTCAATCCACGCACCCGCACGGGGTGCGACTTGGTAGTGGAGCAAATCCAGATGTGGTGACGTTATTTCAATCCACGCACCCGCACGGGGTGCGACTTATCTCGTCCGTTATTGGTTCGTAACCATGGGCATTTCAATCCACGCACCCGCACGGGGTGCGACCGCCGCCGGGGGGATCGCAGCCAGCTCCATTATTATTTCAATCCACGCACCCGCACGGGGTGCGACTCCACCCGAATATATTGCCTACGACGAAAAGCTATTTCAATCCACGCACCCGCACGGGGTGCGACAGGCTGGCTATTGGTGGAGAATCGACCCTAATAAATTTCAATCCACGCACCCGCACGGGGTGCGACACCGGGATTGGAGCAGGAGCGTTCACAGGTACCGATTTCAATCCACGCACCCGCACGGGGTGCGACCATTGATTACCATAGGGGTAAGCCCCCTAGTATTATTTCAATCCACGCACCCGCACGGGGTGCGACCAATCCGCTGCTGCCGGTTTGAGCGCTGCTGAAATATTTCAATCCACGCACCCGCACGGGGTGCGACAAAACGCTTTTGATAAACTCGCTAAATATTTAAGAATTTCAATCCACGCACCCGCACGGGGTGCGACGGCAAATGCGATTGACGCCTTGCCGTTATAAAGAATTTCAATCCACGCACCCGCACGGGGTGCGACGACTTCCTGCAGCCTTGCTATACCGTCTCCTGCCAGATTTCAATCCACGCACCCGCACGGGGTGCGACCACTACGGAGCCAAAGACAAAGGGCGAAAAGGAATTTCAATCCACGCACCCGCACGGGGTGCGACGAGCACTGTCTTTTCGGAGCTCCAGGGATGGTATATTTCAATCCACGCACCCGCACGGGGTGCGACTCACTTGCTTCAGGGCGTGAAGGATATGCAGAAGATTTCAATCCACGCACCCGCACGGGGTGCGACACGTAAACGATGGTTACAATCGACGCCGCTGATCTATTTCAATCCACGCACCCGCACGGGGTGCGACTGGACGGATGTTGCTGCTAATACTTACGATGTCATATTTCAATCCACGCACCCGCACGGGGTGCGACCGGATCAAGCTGATCGAGCTGAACAAAAATCCGATTTCAATCCACGCACCCGCACGGGGTGCGACGCAACCACGTACTGCGTCCCGTCCGGATTGATATATTTCAATCCACGCACCCGCACGGGGTGCGACTTTGTCATTTCCTTGCTCACACCGAAGTTAACGGTGTATTTCAATCCACGCACCCGCACGGGGTGCGACCGCTACTTCCAATTCGAAAAGGGGTTAGTGCATTATTTCAATCCACGCACCCGCACGGGGTGCGACTAATCAACTCAGCCAGCGACATAACAAGCGAAGGATTTCAATCCACGCACCCGCACGGGGTGCGACCATAACAAGCGAAGGGAATTCTCCGCCCTCGGAGAATTTCAATCCACGCACCCGCACGGGGTGCGACAACTGCTGTAGGAATTCTAGTTTTTCGTGTGCTAATTTCAATCCACGCACCCGCACGGGGTGCGACTAAGGCAGATTTTAAAGGGAGAGTTTAAAAAGATATTTCAATCCACGCACCCGCACGGGGTGCGACTAAATATTTATGTGTATAAAAAAGACTTGACAAATTTCAATCCACGCACCCGCACGGGGTGCGACTATATCAGTTGAGTGGGGCCATGAAAAAATGATTATTTCAATCCACGCACCCGCACGGGGTGCGACCTGGGAGGATATAATGAATTTACGATACCTAAAAATTTCAATCCACGCACCCGCACGGGGTGCGACCTTTAAGCCTTCCAGCAGTAAATGTGACCCCAAAGAATTTCAATCCACGCACCCGCACGGGGTGCGACAAACGGCGCAACTCACGTGAGTGTCAGAGACTATATTTCAATCCACGCACCCGCACGGGGTGCGACTAGCTTTCATGGTCTAATAGCCTCCTCATGATCTTATTTCAATCCACGCACCCGCACGGGGTGCGACACGCCGTAAATGCGGTACCCTGCGAAACAGGCGAATTTCAATCCACGCACCCGCACGGGGTGCGACCAATAACAGACATGTAGTACTGACCGTAACAATCATTTCAATCCACGCACCCGCACGGGGTGCGACTTGCAAAAAAACGCTTCAAAGTCGAAAATTATGATTTCAATCCACGCACCCGCACGGGGTGCGACTATAATATTCAATTAACTTGGGAGGTTAAAAAGATATTTCAATCCACGCACCCGCACGGGGTGCGACTAGCGGGGTTATCGACTTTGTCGGCACTATTGTATTTCAATCCACGCACCCGCACGGGGTGCGACTGTACCCAACAGGGAACAACGGTACCACGATTAATTTCAATCCACGCACCCGCACGGGGTGCGACTCGTTGGAGCGCTACTAACTCGCTATGGAACGACGATTTCAATCCACGCACCCGCACGGGGTGCGACTACCTACGGACGTACTGGGTGCTGAGGTTAACGGGCAATTTCAATCCACGCACCCGCACGGGGTGCGACTGTACCATACTCCTATCTCTTGGGTATCCAGGGATTTCAATCCACGCACCCGCACGGGGTGCGACTAGTAGAGACACAGAAGTCCTATGATGGGATGTGATTTCAATCCACGCACCCGCACGGGGTGCGACTCGGTCTGCCGCAGCAGTTGCAGGCGGTAACGGTATTTCAATCCACGCACCCGCACGGGGTGCGACGACAACTCCTCGTAAAAGAGGTTGCCCTTCTCAGATTTCAATCCACGCACCCGCACGGGGTGCGACGAATTCTCCTACCCTCGTATCTTTCGGATATACGAATTTCAATCCACGCACCCGCACGGGGTGCGACGGCTCTGCACGATCTGGAGGGTAGTCGACAGGATCGAATTTCAATCCACGCACCCGCACGGGGTGCGACCAGAACCCGAGGAGCCTCCGAGGATCACGCGGGACATTTCAATCCACGCACCCGCACGGGGTGCGACGGACATGAGGAGGGCAAGAAGATATGACGAAGGAAATTTCAATCCACGCACCCGCACGGGGTGCGACCCGGGAAGTGATCCGGTACCCGGACCGGAAGAATTTCAATCCACGCACCCGCACGGGGTGCGACATGCCGAGCGCTATCGCGGACTCTACCAATTGAAGATTTCAATCCACGCACCCGCACGGGGTGCGACCAATGGTTTCGAAATCACTAGCATATCTCGCTGTATTTCAATCCACGCACCCGCACGGGGTGCGACTTATATCAAAGGCTTTAAAGGCGAATGGCTACATATTTCAATCCACGCACCCGCACGGGGTGCGACTCGACGTTGGCGTGTTGTGCTGGGCTTGGATCGAGATTTCAATCCACGCACCCGCACGGGGTGCGACCTGGTCAAAATCTGCATTTTGTGAGGATGTATGCGAATTTCAATCCACGCACCCGCACGGGGTGCGACCAGCGCTGATGACCGCGGCAGAACCCGACAAGCCAATTTCAATCCACGCACCCGCACGGGGTGCGACCTACTATTCACCGGCTAGTTGGAACGGAATTGCAATTTCAATCCACGCACCCGCACGGGGTGCGACTCTTACTATATAGTATATTCGACGTTGCGAGATATTTCAATCCACGCACCCGCACGGGGTGCGACTATACATCTGTCTGCACATGTTCCTGCATTGTCTATTTCAATCCACGCACCCGCACGGGGTGCGACTAGACGTTTCAAGTCTGGATATAGTAAATGATTTATTTCAATCCACGCACCCGCACGGGGTGCGACGGGAGACTAGAAAAAAGTCCTACCTGGTGATCGGATTTCAATCCACGCACCCGCACGGGGTGCGACAAAAGACTCTAAGGATACAATAAAAAGCAATCAATTTCAATCCACGCACCCGCACGGGGTGCGACCGAGTCGAACAGCGGGCCGAAGAGCGCGATCGAATTTCAATCCACGCACCCGCACGGGGTGCGACAATATCCTCCCCGCAGCCGACAGCTTCATAGCTGTATTTCAATCCACGCACCCGCACGGGGTGCGACCGGGGCTGCTTGGTGGGAAGAAATCGAAGTCGAAATTTCAATCCACGCACCCGCACGGGGTGCGACGATGAGCTATCAACCTGTTTGGGTGGCTCCTGGAATTTCAATCCACGCACCCGCACGGGGTGCGACGCTAATTCCTACGACGGCTGCTCTCAGAACAGTAATTTCAATCCACGCACCCGCACGGGGTGCGACGGATTCGTTGCCTGTATTTGTTGACAATATGGCAGATTTCAATCCACGCACCCGCACGGGGTGCGACTGGTGCCCTGCGAGACAGGCGAGAACGGGTAAATATTTCAATCCACGCACCCGCACGGGGTGCGACGTATACCTCGTAGCTATCAGCTGTACCTTGGCGCATTTCAATCCACGCACCCGCACGGGGTGCGACGTCCTTGGTCGTAAGCGTACCCCGGATCGTAGAGTCATTTCAATCCACGCACCCGCACGGGGTGCGACACCCGCTGACGAGTGAGACGCGGGTAGATGTAGTGATTTCAATCCACGCACCCGCACGGGGTGCGACGTGGGACAAGGACTTTCTCCCCTAGCCATATCAGATTTCAATCCACGCACCCGCACGGGGTGCGACCGGACACGTGGGCAAAGGTCGATATTCGGCTCATTTCAATCCACGCACCCGCACGGGGTGCGACTTGTCAACAGCGCCTACCCAGCCACTGAAACTCAGATTTCAATCCACGCACCCGCACGGGGTGCGACGAGGGTGTCAATCATGTGTCTCATACCGATAGATATTTCAATCCACGCACCCGCACGGGGTGCGACATCAACACCGACTACGTTGAGTTGTCCGTCACGCTATTTCAATCCACGCACCCGCACGGGGTGCGACGTCAGCGGGTCGCCAAACACGCTACGGTTCGCGTGATTTCAATCCACGCACCCGCACGGGGTGCGACCTGGAGGCTCCGCTGCCTGAGCGACCGCCTGAATTTCAATCCACGCACCCGCACGGGGTGCGACATTAAGGATGAGAACGAGGCTAAACTCGCGCTCATTTCAATCCACGCACCCGCACGGGGTGCGACGATACCCGGCTTGTTCTTGCTTTTGGCGTTGAAATTTCAATCCACGCACCCGCACGGGGTGCGACAGACGGGTCAAGTACAAGCTTCCAATCGGCAGATTTCAATCCACGCACCCGCACGGGGTGCGACGCCTGCAGCGATTCCTTTGTTGCCCTTCGTATCATTTCAATCCACGCACCCGCACGGGGTGCGACGACCAATAAGCCGCAGACAGCGGATGAGGCGAAAGATTTCAATCCACGCACCCGCACGGGGTGCGACACGAGCATGGAGGCGCGGGCGCGTCGGAATATCGAATTTCAATCCACGCACCCGCACGGGGTGCGACCAATTCGGCTCCAACCTCGGCTACGCTTTTACCCTATTTCAATCCACGCACCCGCACGGGGTGCGACAGCGAAAAACAATTAAAAATCCCCAATAATAGGATCTTTTATTACAATAATCAAGAGACCCAAGCTCTAAACCTTCTCTTTTGCAGATAAAAATTACAATTTCTGACAAAAACATGGTGCGAACCCCCTGGCAATTTCGTGTGCGCTTGGGGTTCGCACCAAGCGCACACGCTATAGAATTAACGGTCCTTCGAGATCCAGCGAACTTTTTATACCTATGTGTTCCACTTTGTGTTTGTAACTATTTCCCAACTGATAGAATCGTAGACTGTCCTGGTCCGGATCGATCACCGCCAAAAGCTTCAGCTTCAACAACTTGAATTGAGCAGCGTCTACAATACATTCAAATACGGAGTTTTGAACTCGTTGGCCGTAGGCCAGACAGACCTTCGACACCTGTCTCAACCGTCTTCGACCTTCGCTGGTTGCCGTACTTACATCATACGTCACTAGAATCAGCATTCTCCCACCTACTTCCACAGAAACGGTGGATATTCATCCAAATCGTTGCGAAGATAACGAGCCAGCAATAACGCCTGCGCATGCGGCACCAGTCCCCAAGAAATTTTCTCGCCCAGGTACGGATGCGTAATCTTCTCTTGCTTCTTGCTTTGCCATTCACCTAGAAATTTTTTCCTAGCATCTTCTTTCATGATAACAGCACCATTCTCTTTTTTCAAAAAATCTTCTTGGTTCACAACCTTGGTATTAATCATCGCGAGGACAAACTTGTCGGCGTAAACCCCGCGAAGCTCCTCCATAACATCCAACGCCAACGAGACTCTCCCCGGACGATCGCGGTGCAGAAACCCGACATACGCATCCAAGCCGACCCCTTCCAAAGCGGATGCCATATCGTGGGCCAATAACGTATAGGCGAAAGACAGCATAGCATTCACGTTGTCCAGTGGCGGTCTTCGGGTCCGATGATGAAAATAAAAATGCTCCTTCTGCTGCAAAATCATCTGATCCCAGAGCTTGTTGTAGCATACGGCGGCTTGTCCCTCTAATCCTCTCAGTCGTTCCAGATCCTCGCAGGCACGCACTTCTTCCATTAAGGCAGATAACTGCCGGGATGCCTCCTTGAACTGAATAACGTCAACACGCATGGGGTAATCCCTTGTGAATCTTTCCAGCATCCATTTATGATTGTATAATTTACCCACGATAAAATTTCGGGCTATTCCAGCGGATGCCGCTTCATTCTCCGACAGCAAGTATTGCTTTTTCCGAAGTACGACATTCCCTTTGCTAGCTCCGATCACCCTCGCTAGGAATCGCCCGCTCGCGGTCAAGAAGACTAACGAGATATTGCGCTCCGCGCAATATCCCATCAGCGCCGGGCTTGCTCCGGCATAACCGAACGCTACGATTGATTCCAGATTGTGAAGAGGAACCCTCCCTAGCTTTTCCTGTTCTTTCAGCACGACAATATTGTCGCCGTCCAGGGATAAGTAGACATCGGGCTGTGTAATAAACAAGGTGTTCAGCAGCTTCTTCATTCCGTGAGTTTCCCTTCCACGTAGCTTTTGACGGTCCGTTTGCTCATTAGCTCCGGCAAACAGCTGTTTTGAAGGGAGCAGCTTTGGCAGAAGGCGCCTGTCTTCACTCTGGGCGTATGTCTGCGCTTGTAGTAGTCTTGCATTTCGACGATGATACGCCCTACCTGCTCCTTCCGTTCGGCAGTCAGAGGCACCTCCACTCTATGCTTGATCTCGTCGTAATACATATAGCCTACGCCAATGTCGCACAGCAGCATCTCTTCGAGGCACAACGCCTGCGCCGTCAACTGCGCAATATCCTCATCGCTCCGCTTCGGTCTGCCGCGTTTGTATTCGACGGGATAAGCAGCATACTTCCCTTCCGCTCCATGGATGGCCACACCGTTGTCGTCTCGCACGAATTCTACCACATCACAGATACCCGTGATGCCAAGGCGGTCGGATTTGATCGGCATGCCTCGAACGATAAGCTTATCTCCTCTTTTCTCTCTGGCAAACGGCTGATCGGCTTTGCGATGAAGATGCTGCCCCTCAATCGTCTTCACATTCTCTTCCCACTGCTGCTCGATATGAATCAACGCCCACTGCCGTTTGCAAAATTGAAAGTGTTGAATGCCCGACAGCATCAGGTACTCATCATCTTCCCTATACGCCATCCAAAATCTCGACTTTCAAACCATCCAACTGCAGCACCGTGAACGAATAGTCTCCGAACCCTTTCGGCTCGTCTTTCAACCGTTCCCAGATCAGCGATCGGTGCACTTTGGCCGAGGAATATTGCCCCAGCTTGGAGGTGTGTTCCCACCAATAGACCTTATGAACCTCCATACTGCCGTCCGGTCTTGCAGACGACAGGTCATTCTCGAACAAAGTCAGGAGCGCTTGTTTGATCTTCCAGGCATCCTCGTTGGTAAACCCGGTTTTCTCCGCCAGTTGGGTATTGATGCTTCCATAGAAAACATAGACACCGGTGTCGACACGATGCTTCATCCCCATCGTATCGGAGCCTCTTGCAGACCCGGGTTCCGAATTGACGCTCTTCGTAATCTGCATACTGGTGATATCGATCGGGTCGATGCTGGTTGCGGTATGAATCGATACGGGACCTCTCACCCCGACGGAAACTCCGCCCCCCTTGTCTGCCTTGTCTCCCTTGAAGGCAAACACTTGGCCGAAGCTGCGGACATCGATCCACTCCTGACAAGCAATCCTTGCAAAATCATCGTTGGAAGCTGTTTTAGATTTCAAAATCTTCTCCAGCTCCGCGTTCGCATCCGCACGCTCCCGAAGGCTGTTGTGGGCATCCGATTTTCGGTCATTAGACTGGACAAAGATGGACTCCCCCACATCCTGAAGTCGGTTTCGAATCTTGCGCTTAATCGCCACATCCGAGACTTCCCCATAGCCATCATAGTTTTGGCGCGGGCGGTTGCCGTTCAGGGGATCACCGTTAGGATTAGCCTTCGTTACCGACAGCACAACTGCAAAATCAACTTTACGATCCAGAGTACTCATATCGATCGCTCCTTCTATTATTGATCGCTGCCGTGATCCGGCGCATCTGCTTTATTCTTGTCCTTGGGCCGATAAAGCTCGTGACGTTGGCTGTAAAAACCGAGCAAATAAACGCCGGACAGCGGCTTATTGTTGAACTCGTCAATCTTAAATCGCGACGCCACCTCATCAATAATCCTGGATAAATAAGTCGCCTCCGTACCAAGCCTGGCCTGGTAGGGTTGCAAGCATTCTTGGATCGTCTTCCAGGTTCTCGCCGGATGCTTGGAGAAAGCGTTCATGTAGCGAATGGCGTTGCTGGCCCGCGTCTCATCCCCCAAGGCGCGTCTTTCCAACACATCGGCGACAGCCAGCAAGCGCCCGAACAAATAATCGCGGCTATTGTTATTGGCATCTAAAGCCACACGGAATCCCTCCTCCCGATAATCTCGATTAATCAGCGCACAGGCGATGCTCAGTGTCTTCTCCCATTCCCACTTCTCCATCGACACCGGGTTGGACGCCCGGTGGAAGACGCTGCGGATAATGTCCTGGGGAATGTTCGGTTGATCGCCGACAATGCAGGGGAGCATTCGCTCCATCAGCCCTTTGATTACTTTATCCCCTGCCCGAGGCCCATAAGCCGCCAACGCAATATCACGGGTAGCAGGCGCGCCGATAAACGATACATACTCTCCCTGGTCATTTTTACGGTACCCATGCAGCCATACGCAGCTGGAGTGCCAATCGACCAGCTTGTCCAAGTACAGCTCCTTGTTAAGGTTGCGATAATACAGCACCGCCATGCGACCCGTGGTAGCCGAGTCCAAGACCAGAATGTTCACCTGCATCTCTTCGTTGCGCAATCCGGATGCCACCCGATTCCGGTACCCGTCCAACGCTTTGCCGACTTCCACCGCATAGTCTTCATACGTGTACGATGCCTTCTTAGGAATCTCGCTGGGCGAAGGATCGATCGAGAAGGTATCCTCTGACGGATCGGGCATATCCAGTTCCTTGTTCCCCCATACCAGAAATACACGCTGATCAATCACCTTGGCCTGACGGTTGATGAGCCACTTCAGAGCGTTGTGCGCTTTCTGAGAAACTTCATAGCTGATGCTCGCCGCTTCCTGACTCTGAAGAAATCTCCCTCGAAACGTAAACCCGCTAGTGTCGTTGGCCGAGATCAATTTCGCTTTGTCCGCCGGGTTGCGGATCTTATTGGCGTGTTTGTCCGTACTGGGGAGCTCTTCTCCCGTGACGTAACAAATATCCTTATCGCCTAGCCGCTCGCTGTAAAAACGAGTGAACGAATCGTACATCTCCGGGTCCTTCCATACAGCAAGTAGCGGCTTGTCCGGCGAATATATGTTAAACCGGACAAAAGCGCTCTCCTGCTCGCCGGCGACAACCGAGAATATTGCCGGCTTGATGCTGTACCGGGACTCATATTTCTTGTCCCACTTGTCTATCAGCTTGTTATCCTCGGTCACGCATAAGATCCGCTCGTCCACCAGATCTTGAATCAGTCGCCCCTTGTTCAAGTAACGGTAAATGCTCTTTACCTTGGATGCAGCATACGGAGATGCGGCCCACGCCCCCAACTGCTCGATATAAGCGGCGAACGGGTCCTCTTTCTTGATCTCCCCTCCGAAAACCGCATAATCGCCCGCCACATAACTCAGCTTGTCATGCAACGGATAAGGGGCGACCTTGGAGCCCGCGCGACTAGCCGAATCTTCGGTACAGGGGATCAAGGTGTTCGCGTCGTTCTTGTCGATCACGATAGCGGAATGAAATTCTCCGTCTTCCGTAATGCTCACTTCTATATGTGCATTCTGCGTCGTATGGGAAACCGGCAGCAGCGTATATTCTTGGTCGTTATGCTTCTTCTTGACACTGCCAACCAGACCCAAATTGGATTCGTAAGTCCGATACAAATTCAGCAACCAGCTCATGGATTCCCCCCCTCTTCCAACTGGGCAAACAGCTCTTCGGCCGCAACGACGTTCGTACGATCGAATGGTTTCGGCTCCATGTCCGAGATCGTGCGCACCTGCGTACACTGTTCCGGTCTAATAAATGAAATAACGCCGTCCTTCATGATCGGCTTCCACAGACGCACCTCAAGCTGGTTGCGGCCTGTCTCATCCGGATAATTAATGCCGTGTACCATATTGCCCAAGTGGAGTTCGCCATAGCTGTCATAAAATCCATCCCCTTCACCGAAAACACACGGTTCGACGTAGGATTGGCATTCCCGGGTCCCGAGAAAGATGTCTCTTCTCCCCCCTGCGCGAATGGAGCGTTTCAGAATGGCATAATGCTTATTTTCGTTGCGGTCGTAGGCCATATCAGGACGATTCTCATTGAACTCGAAATGCGCTCTCACCTGATACCGCACATCCTTCAAGTATGTATAGTTGGCTAGCGTATTGCCCCCGCTATAATCAAGCGGACGGACACCTTTGGATTCCATGCGGATCGGGTTCATGACGCGCACTTCGTCAATGTACATGAGTAGCGTAGGCTTCCAGTAGATTGATTCTAGCAATCCTTTAAGAGCCTGATAGGTTGGAACTTGATAGGACAGCTTCTCGCCGCCCAACTTTGTCAACGGATCCGTAAACAAGGCGTAGTCGCCATAAATTTCGAATTCCACAGCATTCCTCAATAGATTCACCTCCTTTCTAAGTAAGAGACTATTAACAACCTAAATCATTCCAAACTCAAACCCGCCGTCATTGTCCAGGTCCAAGCCGAACTTCTCGTTATAAGCACTCTCCTTCAACGCCCAAACCTTCCCGTTCAACAAGCTGACAATGCCATCGTTCTTCGCCAAGCTATCGCGCTCATAACGAAACAGATTGATCGTATACTGCTGAACTTTCCGCAACAAACGCGACAGGTCTTCAATCGATTCATTGCCGTTCAGCCTAGCTATGATCTCTTTGCCCTCTTCGCCATATGGCACAATCACGGAGATCGTAAGAGAGTCGATCACTTGGAAATGCTCGGCAGCCGTTCTGTAGCTGTTTGTAATGAATAACGGCAGCTGGGCATTGCGATTATGCGCGGCGTAAGCTCTCGCATACGAGTCTTCGTGCTTTACCGACATGGTCAGCAGGTCCACGATACTTTTCCGCAGCGCGAGGACCGGATAGTTCAAGTCACTTTCAAAGGCAGAGTAAAACTCCTTGAAGTATTTGGACATGGCCTGAACGGACAGCAGATGGCCGCCGTGGCTGTTCGGATCGCGCTTCAGATCGATGAGAATTTTGCGCGCCTCCTGCTTGCCCGCCCTGATCTCGCCCAAATGCTTCAAATTTTCCTCTTCATGGTCAATCACGTACACCTGCTGCACCTCGCGCAGCCCATGCCGGTTGCAGCGCCCCGCCGCTTGTGCGATCGAATCCAGGCCCGCAAGCGAACGGATCACACAGTCAAAGCTCACATCCACCCCCGCCTCAATCAGCTGCGTGCTGATACAGACCACTTTTTCCCGATTGGCCAGATGCTCCTTGACCTGCCCCAGAATGCGGTTGCGGTGCGCGGCGCACATCGAAGTGCTCAAGTGATACTTCGGAACGCCGTCAATCTTCAATTGATCGTACAGTCTCTTCACCACGGTTTTCGTGTTCAGAATTACAAGAACGCTCTGCACCTTCTCCAGCTGTTCCTCTATGAAATCAGCCAGTTTCCCGTTATTGAACGTCTCGTCCGTAGCCTTATCCAGGATCTCGACCCGCTTGAACGCCTGTATCACTTGATCCAACTGCTCGACAATCTCTGCATCCGCCGCAATGTCAAGCTTGTGCTCTACGTAATTCAACTCGGGCTGAGTAGCTGTGCACAAGACAAGACTCGAGTTCCCATAGGCTTTCAGGAAGTTCAGCGCTTGGTTGAACAGCGAGACGCACCGGGTCGGCACTTTCTGCACCTCGTCGAACACCACCACGGCCTCGCACATGTTGTGAAGCCTGCGAATATTCCGACTGCCTTTGGCATAGAACACGTTCAAAAACTGCACCATCGTCGTGAACACAATCGGTGAATCCCAGTTGTCCTTAGCCAGCTTCAGCTTCTGCCGCACATTGATTCGTCCGTCCTCATCCTCGTCCTCATCGTCCTGGTCGTCCACGACATTCGAATGATGCTCCAGTAAATGGGCGTCATCCTGAATGATACGGCGGATCTCCTCCGCGTTCTGCTCAATGATGGTGGTGTACGGAACCACATAAACGATGTGCTTCTTCTTGTGCCGGATGGCGTGTTGAAGCGCATATCTGAAGCTGGCCAAAGTCTTCCCGCCACCGGTCGGGATGGATAAGGTGTAAATCCCCGATTCTTTATCTGCAAATTCCTCACAGCGATCGGACATTTCCCTGCGCAGCCGGTTAATCGACGCTCCCTTCTGATCCTGCGTCTGGTAACCGTTGATCTTCATCATTAATTTCTCGTAATACCCTCGGAACAGTTCTCCATGATCCAGCTCCGGTTCTGCGGCCCGATCGGCTTCAAACATTCTCGTGTTTGTCCGATCGGCGTCTATTAGGGCACTAAATACAAACTTGGTTAAGAACATCAGCTTGCTCTCGTAACTTCCTGGGAAGGGCCTTTGTAAGAAGACCGCCACTTCCCTCGCTGCCTCCCGAACGTAGATACGAAAATCCGCCTCACTCATAACATCAGCAAAAAAATGCTTCATAGCCTCATGGAATCCGGGCAACTCCTTATCCCTTACGCGCCGTAAGTAATCCGACTCCAAGCTATTGTTCAGAAAATCATGCAGATAAGAATGGTGGGAAATGATCGCGTTCCCGACCACCTCGGCGAGCATCCAGGCGTTGCGGTCCGGAGGAATCACCTTGTGAAACCACTCATTCAACAGCTTGCCGCCGGCCGTGGAATGATCGACACTTCCTCTTTTTGGCGGGGCATCAGGATTGGCTACGGCCTCCAGGATATAGTTGCGGAATTCAACGGTATACTTCCCCAGATCATGAAGGAGACCGGCAAGACCTGCTATATGCGAAACGCCAATTTTTAGGCCGTACGTTTCCGCTAACTCTTTCACCCTCAGCAAGTGTTCTTTCACGCTTTGAATATGTCGATCCTTCTCGCGAATGTGGGCGATAAACTCCATCTCTTTTCCCCCTGTTAAAATTCACGGTTTCGAGTCCTGCCTGCTATTTCCGAGCTACTGTCCCTAGTATAGTTCAGAGTATTCTCAACAGGTTGTCAGCGAAAATATGTTCGTATTATTGATACAGTTGCAGCCATGTTGTAATTTGATCCCGCAATAGATTTCTTACCGATACAGGTTCCAGAATTTCCGCCTCCGGCCCATACTGCAAGATCCAACGAATAAATTCCTTCTCATTGTTCACTGTTACTTCGAACAGCATGCTCCCATCCTTCAAGTCCTTTATGCGGGGATGAACGAACAGTTCTTCTTCTTTAATATTTCGCGCAACCTCCTTACTGAACCTTACTTTAAAAGTAATCTCCCTAGCTCCTTGCTCGATTGACCAGGTGTTTCGCAAATACCGCTTAATACTGAAGTCCCCTTTATCGAATATTCGGGTAGTTAGTTCTACCGCTAGAAATCGGCTGATCCGGAATGTTCGAATATCCTTCTTCAAATAACAGTAGCCAATCAAGTAAAATCGTTGTTCGCGGGGAACCAAGTAGTAGGGGGCTATTTCTCTTTCCGACGTCTCATTTCGAGATTGGGTACGGTAGAGGGTCAGGATCGTCTTTTGTTCTAGTATGGCTCGAATGATAGGCTGTAGAAAATTCCGACTTTCTTTACGGTAAGCGGGAGTCCCCATCTGGATGATATTTGTGATACTTTCAAGCATGCTGCTGTTGCGGGTTTTATCGATTGTATGGGTAGCCATTACTTTGTCGTACGCTGTCTGGAAACCAGGCGGCAGTTTGTCTTCGTCTACTACGGAAGGCAATAGCGAGAAAGCCAACGCTTCCTGCTCCGTAAAGTTGAGTGGATGCATGAAGAATTTCCCTATAAATCGGTAACCGGTCCCTTTGCCTTCGTTAGTAATAGGAGCAATGGAATCGAGCAATCGTAAATCCCTGTAAATGGTTCGAACGTCGACCTCGCACTTGAAAGCCAGGTCCGCTGCAGAAATACCAGGCTGTGCTTGGATGGCATTAATAATGTGATAGAGACGAATCACTTTATCGATCATTTTTGTTTCTCCTTACCAAGGGCGGTTTTTGATACACTTCGACACAGCCCAACATTTTCCTCTATTACAAGATACCAGTTGTTTGCCCTCTTTCTCGAAGAGCACCCCACCCTTTACACAACCTCAACAAAACGTCCCAATCCACTTAACACTCGCCCGCTATACTAAACTCAATCCAATTCAGCTACCCACCTTCGGACCGAAAGGAACCACCGCATGAAAAAAAGAGCCTGGCTGCTAAGCCTCCTCCTGCTGGGACTTACAGCGTTCACAATAGTAAACCACATTAACCATCCGAGCATCAGCGCAGGGGCGACCAATACCCACATCGGGGCCAAAGCTCCCAGCCTCTTCTCCCTTTCCCAATTGACCCCCACCCAACTACGCGACATCATCCCCGGCAAAGGTGGTAAACCTATGCTACTCAACTTTTGGGCTAGCTGGTGCGAGCCTTGCAAGAGCGAAATGCCCGTGCTGGAGCAACTGTACGCGCAGTATCGGGACCAGGTCGACATTATCACCGTCAATCTGACCGGGAAGGACCGGCTAACCGAGGTTAACCGCTTTATCGCCGAGAACCGCCTAACCCTGCCTGTCCTGCTCGACCACACTATGGCAGCCACCGAATCGTACCGCATCGTCCAAGTGCCGACCACCTATTTCATCGACCGCAAGGGGTTCATTGCTCATCGCGTTCTGGGCCCGGTCACCGAGCACTCCCTGCAGGAGGAAATCCGGAAGCTGCTGCCCTGATAGAAATAGCCTGCCGAGAAGGCGAAGCGGCAGCCGCTGACTACATGGGGTCCTTGCGCTGATTAATATGAAGTCAATAAACCAAGAGATTTTTTGAAAAAAGAGAATGGTGCTGTTATCATGAAAGAGGATGTTAGGAAATAGTTTCTAAGTGAATGACGTGGCAGAGTAAGAAGCAAGAGAATAGACACTGCCCCATTCAAAGTGTTGAAGCTGAAGCTCCAGACGGTAATTGACCCGGCTCAGGGCAGCTTGCGATTGGAATCCGGAAAAAACACTGGTTCTGTAGTACCTGCACATGGTGCGAACCCCAAGCGTACACGAAGTTGCCGGACGGTTCGCACCACGTTTTTGCAAGGAATTGTAAAATTCCAATGTCGAAGAGAAGGTCTATAACGTGAGTTGATTGATTGTCGCTCCGATTTATGCCTTTATTGGGATTTTATGATTGTTTTTCGCTGTCGCACCCTGTGCGGGTGCGTGGATTGAAATTTAAATGACTTCACTAATGAAGAAAATGTATTTTCGTCGCACCCTGTGCGGGTGCGTGGATTGAAATTTGTACCTGACCTTGTTGCGCGGCCTGCTCTGCCGCGTCGCACCCTGTGCGGGTGCGTGGATTGAAATTTCGTACCATCTGCCGACGTCACTCTGACGACTTGTCGCACCCTGTGCGGGTGCGTGGATTGAAATTCAGCTAATGCAGTCAATTTTCGTCATATATTCAGTCGCACCCTGTGCGGGTGCGTGGATTGAAATAAGAATTGCATTGAGTATGCCGATAGCTCCGCGATGTCGCACCCGTGCGGGGTGCGTGGATTGAAATATAACTACGCAGCGCTCGTTACGATCATGCTGGAAGTCGCACCCCGTGTGGGTGCGTGGATTGAAATTCTGCTTGCAACTGGAGATACTCTAAATAGCTTGTCGCACCCCGTGTGGGTGAGTGGATTGAAATACGGCGACCGAGACGCTGAAGGCGCGCGGCGAGGGACGTTGTCAGGTTAGCGGCTCCAGCATCCAGCCTGGAGTTTGAGAGGGAATCCGAATAGGAGCCACGAAGCCGATATGATTGTGCCTCCAACCGATACCGAATCTGTCTGATCGTTCCGGGAAGGGCGACTATTTAAACCCGGCAGCACGTAAGCGGACCGTACGGCCCTTATGTGTGAACAAAAGGGCTATTTTACTGGGGGAGCGGACATACGATTCGTTATTTGGGTCAAAAGGGAGGTTTGGAGTGGGAGGACGGGCAAATAAGAGCATCTGTGTCCGCTAACTAAGCAGTCCAGCTGCTTTCAGACCAAATAAGGTATTCTGTGTCCGCACCGAGTTCGGCCTGGCGAGGCACTCCGATCCCCTTCAATAGCTTCATCGACTCCGCATAGCGAACGAGTGCGCTTATAATCCTTAACCTGATAACATTGACCCGTGCGGGTGAATGGATTGAAAACAAGAACGTTACTTTGTCACAGGGCGGATCTCTCCTCCAGCTGCCTGTCAGCTACGAGGCGACTTGGCTCTTACCTCGATTGAACTTTCATCAATTAGTTGTGCCTAGCTCGGCTATAATAGACGCGCTCTGCAAAAAAGAGGCCGCCCGTCCAGGCAACCTCTTCCTCATCCACACACGATCACATCGCGTTCAAATACCGTGCCGTTTCCGTACGATAGGCGCTAACCGCCGGCAAAATGCCGGCTCCGATACCGACGAGCGCCACGCTCGCCACAACCCCAAGCAGCTCCCAGCTATACACGACGGACACCGTAATGGACAACTGCGTCCCGAGATATATGGACAGCAGCCCAGTAAACAAAACCCCGCACGCCATCCCCCCGATACAGCCGAGCACGACCACCAACGCGGTCTCCAGCAAAACGATCGTTACAATCGACCGCCGGCCTGCGCCGATCGCTCTCAGGATAGACACTGTGCGCCGCCGTTCCACCGCCGAGCCGTACAAAGCCAGCACAATCGTCAACCCCGCCATCCCGAGCACCACGTAGCTGACATACCGAAGTATTTGCTCACCGCTTCCCATCATATCGAACACTTCGGCTATCACTTGCCCCGGAAAAACAGCTTGCGCTTCATGACCTCTATTAATCTCTTGGTACATCTGCATGAGGTCGACGTAGCTCTTGGGCTTCACGAGCACCGCGGTAACTCCCTGCTTCGCTTCATTCTCCTCGGCCCCGCCGGACGCTCCAGCACCCGATTCGCCAAATGCTCTCGATGTTCCTGATGCAACCGTCGCACCCGATCCCCCTGATTCACCAGCTGCGCCAGATGGGCTTGATGTCTTGGATACTCCTGGTACACCAGGCGAACTCACCGTATCCCATGTACCCGTCGCACCCGGAGCTCTAGCATCCGCCTCATCCGCCTCATCTGCCCCATGCGCCTCATGCGCCTCATGGCTCTCCCAGTAGCTGTCCATGCTCACATAGATGCCTTTGTCCGAAGGAGCCGACACCCGGTCCAGCACTCCCACAACTGTGAAAGGATGCTCCTCATGCCGCTCCTCCTCCACTGACGCCGCTACCCCGTGCGTAGAAACAAACCGGTCCCCGACTCGCAGCCCAGCAACCTGAGCCACCTTGGAGCCGATGACCGCTTCAAATGGCGCCTCAAACACCCGGCCCGCCTGCAGTCTAAAGTAATCTGGAGCCGCCGGAGCTGCCTTCAACCGAAAAAATTCAGTCGATGTCCCCACGATACGAAACCCTTCATAGCTATCCCCCAGCGCAAAAGGCACGGCCAGCGTCACCCGCGAATCCATCGACAGCGACTGATACGTCTCCTGCGTAAGGTTACCGAGCGGGCGATCCATTAAAAAAATCGTGTTGAAAATGAGCTGGTTGGCGCTCCCCTTCGAACCGACAATCATCCCATAGGGCTCGCTCGCCCGGACGATGCCTTCCTTGATGCCCCCGGAGAGCATGAGCACGGTCAAGGTCATGGCTACGCCAATCAGCACGACGACTACGGTGATGACGGTCTGTACAGCCCGATTCTCCAAATTGCGCCAAGCAATCTGCAACAAATTCACAAGTCAGCCAACCTCTCTCGAATCGGATACGGAGGACCTGGACGCACCCGCTCCAACGCCGACCCCGCCCCCGACGCCCACGCCTGCGGTCACAGCAAAAGCAGCGGCGGTCAGCTCGCGCAGCGGCACAACCCGGCCGAGCTGTCTAACCAGCTCGACATCGTGGCTGCACAGCAGCAGCGCCGCGCCGTTCGCCCGGCAGGCGTCGCCGAGCAGCCGGAACACCTTCTCCGCGTTCGCGGAGTCGAGGCTGGCCGTCGGCTCATCGGCCAGCACCAGGGCCGGGCGGTTCGCCAGCGCGCGGGCAATGGACACCCGCTGCTGCTCGCCGCCGCTCAGCTGCGAAGGCTTGTGCTGGAGCCGATGCTCCAGCCCGACCTGGGACAGCAGCTCCGCCGCGCGCTGCTTCTGCTCGGCGGAGGAAGCCGCCATCATGCTGAAGCGCATCGCGACCAGCACGTTCTCGAGCGCCGTGAACCCGGGGAGCAGATTGTAGCTCTGGAACACATACCCGATATGCTGCGCACGGAAACGGTCCAACTGCGGCTCGGTCAGCCGCTCGATATGATGGCCTCGGAACGTGATCGTCCCGGCTGTAGGACGGACAATGCCGGCGATGATGTTCAGCAGCGTGCTTTTACCGGAGCCGCTTGGCCCGATGAGCGCGACCTGCTCCTGCTCGCCCATATAAAAAGAGTCCATATCCAACACCGGAACGGGAAGCGCCCCGGCAGCCGCTTGATAAGTTTTGACCAGACCTTCGATATGCAGCATCAGTTCAACACCTCGACTTTGTCGGATTCTAAACGGATCAAACTCACGAAGCCGGTTTCTTCATCGGTCTTGGAGCCTACGCTCAGCGTACCGGTCACCTTCACCTGATGCTCCGTCGGCGTGATGTTCTTGCCCTTCGGCATGTAGACCACGACAATATCGGTCGGCCAATCGGCATCGGACGAGCAGAACGGGCAGAGCGACATAGCCACCTTGGTCAGCACAAAAAAGTTAACCTTTGCCGTCAGCGGAGGTGCCATATAGCCGGTCATCTCGACCTTCTTCCCCGCCAGCTGTTTGACTTGATCGGAGATGCTTACGCCGCGTACCGTCATCGCCGAGTACAAATCCTTAAACGTCAGCACAACCGGTTTGTTCGAGTTGGTGCTCGAGTTTGTGTTCGTTTGTGGCAAAGGGGTCGGAGTTGGGGTCGAGGTCTGCACTAGCGTTGGGGTCGGCGCAGCTGTCGACTCCGGCGTCGGTGTAGGCGTTTGGGCCGGCGTGGGCGTGGGAGCCGCGGATGACGTCGGCGTGGCGAGAGATCCCACCACTCCCGAAGCCGCAACCGGATCCTTCTCCGGCCCTATCGTCCCCGACGGAGTCGGGGTCACCGCCGGCGAGGAAGGTGAAGACGTTACGGCCACGCCGCCCGGTATCGGACTAGCCGAGCTCCCCGGACTCGTCGCCCCCTGCTGCGGATTAGCCGTCTCGCTCGGCCGTTCGGGCAATACGTAAGACGCGCCAACCGGCCCCCCCGTCGTGGAGGAAGCCGGCTGAGCGCAGCCCGAGGCGAGAACCGCCGCAACTGCAAGAACGAGAGTCAGGGAGGCAAAACGTGTAGAGCGAACTCTCATAAGTCAGGCCTCCGAGTCTACGGAATTAATTAGTCAGTGCAGCCAGAATGGAAGCGGTAGATACAAGCGTCGTACCGTTGTCCAATTTGAATTCCAGGGCCAGCTCTTTGCCGTTTTTCATCGCTTTGTTGGTGCTCAGGTTGATCTCATAGGTAGCGGCACCCATCGAAGCGGTAATCACCCTGGTGGACTCGTTGTATTTCACGGAACCGCCGAGCAAGTTGAAGAAGTCGCGGAACGGCACCCAAGTTTTGTCATCCTTGCGAGTACCTGTCGGATCGACACCCAGCGCGTTCGCCATCCCGAAGAACACGTCCGTGTTGTCCATCGTGCCGTTGAAGTAGCTCGAGCCCGGGCCGAACGCCATCAATGGCACATCGTCCGCCGTATGCACGCCTTGCGCTTCCGCGTAGCTGACCGAACCCGGGAGCAAGTAACGGTCGCGATTCGGATCGTTCGGATCGGCGAGCTTGGCCGGGTTGGCTACGTTCTTGCCGTCCTTCACTACCGTCGGGGAAGTAGGGATCGGGTCGAACTTGTAGTCTTCATAGTAGTCCGGGTGAGCGCCGAAGACGACTCCGAGCTTGCGGTCGACTTCCGGGTAGTCCGGAAATCCGTCCCCATTGTAATCGACGTAAGTCGGGAACTTGGCGGCATCGTACGTGCGGAACGCTTCGCGGCCGGATTTGCCGTCGCCTTCCCAGTAAGTGCCGGCAACGCTCATGGAGTGGGAATGGTCGGCCGTCACGACGATCAGCGTATCGCCATTTTGCTCCGCGAACTTCTTCGCTGCGCCAATCGCCTTATCCATCTCGATGGCGTCATAAGCGGCGCGTTCCCAGTCCAGCGGGTGCAGCTGCTTGTCGATGCTGGCGCCTTCGACCATCAGGAAGAAGCCGTTCTCGTTTTGGCTAAGAACATCGATTGCCTTTTGCGTCATGTCCCACAGATTTGGTTGATCGGTAAAAGTTTTCAAAGCCGCTTCGTTGTTCGTGGAGCGGTCGTAGTATACGTTCATGTCCGCCGGGTGGAACAGTCCGAGCAGCTTGGACGGCGACGCGGTCGCTTTCATCTGTGCAGCGTTGTCCACGATGGTGTAGCCTTTTTGCTCGAACATGGCGTACAGATTTTTCTCATCGGCGCGCTTGGAGCCTGGCGTGGACTTCGGCAGGAAATAAGCCGAGCCTCCGCCCATAATGACTTCCGGCTGTACGTTGTACAGCATCTCGGCGATCTCCGCCTTGTCGGAACGGCGGCGCGTGTGCGAGACTACGGCGGCCGGGGTTGCGTCCTCGATCTCGGAAGTCGTAACGACGCCCACGGACATGCCCTTCGTGCGCTTCAGCATTTCGGCCAGCGTCTCGACCTTCGGGTCGTCCAGGGAGCTCTCGGTGTTGTCCGGGTAGCTGCCCAGCCCGTTGATCGCGGCTTTGTGACCGGTGTTGTAGGCGCTCGCGCTGTTCGCGGAATCGGTGACGAGGGAATCCATCCCGGACGTCGTCACGATCGCGCGTTGATCGAATTGATCCATCTCGAGCAACCCGTTGTACTTGCCTTCGGTCAAGCCTTTGGACATAATGCGGGTCATTGTGATCGCAGGCAGCGTCATGCCGTCGCCGACGAAGAGAATGACGTTTTTCGCTTTTTTGCCTATCAGATCGGTAGTGACGGCTTGGTATTTGACCGATTTGCTGAGTCCATCGGCTTTCACGCTGATTTCATATGTGCCGGCTTGGCTGAACGTGACGTCGCGGACCATGAATTCTTGGCTCGTGGCGGTGCCGGTCTTCACAAGCGGTTTGCCGAAGAAGGACTCGGCGGCTTGTCCATTGACCGTGATGCTGACGCTGGAAGGCATGGCGGACAGGTTGTTCAGCTCGACGCGGAAATCAAACTTGCTGCCGGCCAGAAATTTCGCTTGGTTGATCGGGGCGATGTAGATGGAGGCTTGCTCGGCTGCAACAGCGACTGACGCTCCCGGAACCGGGACTCCCGTACTGCCGAGGAGCAAAGAAGCGATAATGGCCACACTGCTCAGCACTTTCATGGTTTTGTTCATCTCACTAACACACCTTTCCAACTATAGTTAACAAGGTAGATTATGAGTCGGTTTTGTTAATGGAGTTGCCTTTTATTGTGTAGTTTTTATCAAGATTGGGGAAAAAGCCGGCAAGATGAACAGCCTAGCGGATGGAGCCTGCCGCAGTAAGAACGATTTGGTTAGCGACGTGGGTGGCCACGTGGATGGCGACGAGGGTACCGGGGGAACCGGCAATCAAAGCTACTCTCCCGCCACCCCGGCTATAGTCCACTTGTCCGTCTTGCGGAATGGCTGCGGGAAGTGGCGGGTGACGGTGCATCCCCAACCTCCCCCGCCCCTCAGAACACACAAAACCCCCAGTCCGCTAGTGCGGCTGGGGATGCAGGCAAACCGATTATTTCTTCGACGCTTGGTACAGCTTGTTGGCTTCGTCTTGGTCTTGTTTGCCTCCGGCGTCCATGTAGCTCTGTACGTATTTGTCCCATTCCTTGTCGATGTCGACTTGACCGGAGAAGGCTTTCCAGAAAAACTCCGTCTCGATCTTGAACATCGCTGTCCACTTGTCAGGCACATGATCCGGTTGCAGCGCAGCTGGCTTGACCAGCGGGAAGTTCTTGATTTGATCCAGAACTCCGCGGCGTGAAGCACTGACACGGACCGGGAAGACGGAATCGATGATCAGGTTCGAGATAATGAAGCGCTGTGCGCCGGTATCCGTCTTGGAATCATTCGTATTGAACTCCGGCTTCACGGTGTAGTTGCCGGCTGCATCAACGGTGAAGGCGTTCTCCCCGCCATTGAAGTAGATCGCATAATTTTTCGGATCGGAGAAGATGTCCTCTTGTATTTGCAGCATCCGGATCACTTGCTCATCCGTGGTCTTCTTGCCGAAGTACAGGTTGATTCCTTTGGCTACGGCAGGCTGATTCTGAGAACCCGCGAGACCCGTCGGTCCCTTAACCGGAGGAATGTACACCATATCTACGTTTTTGGACTGCTTGAGCTTGCCTGCAGGACCGCCTGTGTTCGTCGGATCGAGCCACGCATCGATGTCCACATAACCGCCGAGTCGATTGGCATCCATCTTGGCCAAGATCTTGGCGCGATCGTCCAGCAGCACTTCCGGATCGAAGATTTCTTTTTTGTACCAATCCTGGAACGTCTTCAGCACTTCCTTGTACTCCGGCATGACCGGCGAGTAGACGAGCTTGCCGTCCTTCTCCATCCACATGTCCTGCGCGATGCCGTAGGCGCCGAAAATATAAGGCAAGATGTTCGTATGAATCGAGGAGTTGACCGCCCATTTGCTAAGCGCATAAGTGTCTTTTTTGCCATTCTTGTCCGGGTCTTCGTTGCGGAACTTGAGCAGCAGCTCCTCCAGCTCTTTCAGCGTCGTAGGAATCTTGGTCGCCCCAACCGCATCCATCCAGTCCTTACGAACCGCTAGCGTATAGGGAGTCAAGTACGTTTTGCTCACGTTCGGCAGACCGTAGAGCTTGCTGTCCACCGTCAGGTGACGGGTCCAAATTTCACGAGTCGCGAGATCGTCCAAGCTCTTAAGCAGCTTTGGCGCATATGTCTGCAGCATGTCGATCGTAATCGGGCGAACCGCTCCCGAGGCGATGATTTTGCCCGCTTCCCCTTGCAGGAACATCCAGTCGGCTGACTCGCCGGAAGCCAAGAATACGTTGGTCTGATCCTGGTTGTAGTGGTCGACCTGCACGTTCTCAATCTTGACGTTATAGTCGGTCTCCATCTTTTTCTGCAGCACGGACCCGTTCTTTGCCAAGATCCCTTGAACGTTGAACCCAAGCCATTTCAAGCTCACCGGCTTATCGTACTTGCCTACGCTTGCTGTTGGCGTAGCGCCTGCCGACGCAGATGGCGACGAAGCCGACTCGTTCGAGTTGCCTCCGTTGCTGCATGCAGCCAGGATGGAACCTAATGCCAGGATTGCGCTTAAGACGACCGCTGTTTTTCTAAACTTCCTCATTGTTGCTACCCCTCTCCCCTTGTGAGATAAAACGCTTACAAACGAACTATATCATCTGTCAAATGGAGCTGTGTGTCATATTTTACAGGATTATGTGTCGTTTTTTTAGCATACCCTAGCAGGTTACCCTTTTACCGCACCCGCCGTAATACCGGTCACAAAATACTTCTGCACGAACGGATAGACGGCTATGATCGGTCCGATCGCTACGAAGATCAGAGCGGCCCGCACCGACTCCGGCGTCAAATTGGCGGCAATCGAAGGATCGTCGATCTCCATTAAGGCATTGAGCTGATTTTCCAGCAGGATGCGCCGCAGCAACAGCTGCATGACCTGCAGCTCCTGAGAACGGGTGAAGATCATAGCTCCGAACCATTCGTTCCATTGATGCACGGCCTCGAAGATTGCCACGGTCGCGATGACCGGCCCGGACAGCGGCAGGAAGATGCGGAAGGCAATCGTCATTTCATTGGCTCCGTCAATTAACGCCGACTCTTCCAGCTCGTCCGGAATCGCCATCAGAAAGTTGCGAACGATCAGAATGTAGAATCCGCTGAACAGCCCCGGAATAATGAGCACCCAGAACGTGTCGAGCATGCCGAGGGAACGAATGAGCAAGTAGTACGGGATGAGGCCGCCGCCGAAAAACATCGTAAATACGATCAATACCGTAATCGTTCGGCGAAAAGGAAGCTTTCTGCGCGACAGGGCGAAGCCGGCGCAGAAGCTGACCATCACGACCAGGAACGTCCCCAGTACCGTTCTTGTGATGGTGTTCACATAGGCACGGCCTATATTTCTTTGTTTTAACACTTCCGTGTAGGCCTCAAAGTTGAACCGGTCCGGCCAGAAATGGAAGCCCAGCCGTCTCACGCCGTCAGGCGTACTAAGCGAGTCGACCAGCAGCGTCCAGAATGGCAGCACAATCGAAATCGTTAGCAAAATCAGCAACGGATATAGAATGATCGCAATGACAATATCTTCTCGGGATTTTACTTGTTTACCGGTATCCATGCCTCGTCACACCCCATATTCCTTGAATTTGCGGCTGGAGAAGTTGACGACCAGGAGCAGAATGAACCCGATCACGTTCTGGAACAGCCCGATGGCCGCACTGTAGCTGAAATCCAGGCTGACGAGACCGACTCGATAAACGTAAGTCTGAATGACATCGCCGACACTGTATACGAGCGGAGTGTACAGATTGAAAATTTGATCGAAATTGTTTTCCAGCAAGTTGCCGATGCGCAGCAGGAACATCAGGAAAACGACCGGCATGATGGACGGCAATGTAATGTGCCAAGCTTGCTTGACCCGACTCGCTCCATCGATGGCCGCCGCTTCGTACAGATGCTTGTCGATGCCGGCGATGGCCGCCAAGTAGATGATCGAGCCCCAGCCGATGCCTTGCCAGATGCCCGACAAGATCAGAATTTGCACGAACCAGTTCGAATTGACCAAATACAGCGCCGGGGTACCGCCGAAGAAGGTAATAATTTTGTTGATCAGGCCGTTCATCGACAGAATTTCTTTAATAATCCCTGCCAGGACAACCCATGAAATAAAATGGGGCAAATAGCTGATCGTCTGCGTAACACGCTTGAACCATTTGAGCCGAATCTCGTTTAAAATAATCGCCAGAAAAATCGGTGCGGGAAACCCGAACACGAGTCCTAGGCCGGAGATCACCAGCGTATTGCGAAGCACCTGCAGAAAAGTAGGCTCGTCGAACATGCGCTGGAACTGCTTCAGTCCGACCCACTCGCTTCCCATAATGCCTTTGCCGATCATAAAATTTTTGAACGCAATCTGCACGCCGTACATCGGGACATACCGGAAAATGATCATGATGGCCAGCGCAGGAAGCAATAAAGCATACACATAGCGATAACGGTACATCTCTCGGAGCAAGCGGGGCATGGCCCGTTTAACGCGGGCCGGCGCGGGAATTCCCGGGGTTGTGTGCTGCATACTAAAACCTCCACTACGTTGTTCTAGTATCAGTGTAACGCTTACATGAACCGCCTGCGTGGGGATTAATCCGCAGAAATGTGTGTTTTTTTAATGTGGTCGGCCCTCCAGAAGGACAACCGTCGACATAGGCGCTACCGTGCATCTCCCTTCGCTCTCGCAGGCTTCCGGCTGCTCGGGAGACACCAATCGGAACGCTCGACCGCCGCTCTCCTCCAGCTCCACGTCAATCTCTATCGCCCGGTCGGCGCGATGGTTGCACACAACGACGGCTCGCTTGGACGTGACCGGGTTCACGAACACCGAATAAACCTCATGCGGCTTGCCCTCCGCAGTAACCCGAGCGCCTAGCTGATCGCGATATTCCGCCTCCCATAAATACTCGCTGTAGCGCTCCCGCAGCGCATCCACTTGGCGGCCGTAAGCGAGCGGTCCTTTGAAATCATCCAACCGCCCCTTGAAATGATAAGGCTCATAACACATCACATAGCGGTACATGAGGCATTGGTTGATCGGGATCCGGTCTTGGAAGCCGATAATGCCGCTGATCATCTGCGCCTCAGGCGCGATATAGCGCTGCATAGGGAAATGGTGGCGGGTGACGCGGAAATAAGAAGAGGTCATGTAACGGTATTGCAGCTCGCGGACGCCTTCGCCGGCCAACAGAAACTCCGGGTTCCGCCGCTCCTTGATCCGCAGGAACGCCTCCCCGAGCGGATGGTCCCCGGCGTACAAGTTGGCAGGTGACCGATGGTCGTGCTCGCAGGAGAAGCAGTAGAACAAATCGCCCGACATTCTGCCATGAAAATGAAACTCGTCGTACAGCATGCCGTCCGCGCCGAGCTCGAACGACTTCTCGTATTCGTGCAGGATGATGTCCCGCAGCTCAGGGGAATTGAAGCACAGCGGGATGCCGCGCCGCGTATTGATGTCGGCCATCTGCGTAGCCGTGTGGTAGCGATAGCCGCTGATCACATGGTAGTGGCCGTAAGGATCCCGGGACGCATACTTGTGCAGCTCCTCGTTAAACCAGTCGCTGCTCTGGTCGGCCCACGTATACTTCGTGAACAGCACGACCTTCACGCCCATCTCCTGCACGCGGCGGATCGCCGCCTGGAACTGCTCCATCGTCCCGAGCCGAGGGTCGATGTCATGCCGCGGATAGTCGCGGTCTTGGCCGCCCGAGTTCCAGCCTGTTATCTGCAGCACCTTGACGCCATGTCGTACACAATCCTCGCCCAGCTGCACGATGTCCTCATAGGACATGCGCATCCGATCCTCGGAGGAATTGATCTGGTATTGCTGCCAGCTGTGCACGCCTTGTGCCCACGCAGGCGGACGGACGTCCGTCATCCATGTCCGGCGCCAACGCTTGTAGCAATCCGCCCCGTACTGCCACGTACCCTGGTACGGCTCCAGCACGATCGGCTCCAGCCGGTACCGCTCGCCCGGCGCGCAGAAAGGAAAGTGCACGCACGAAAACTCCATATGCGCCGGCTTGCCGTCCAGCATGGACTCGTCCGGCCAGCTGCCGAACGTGGTCGCATCCGTATACCCGTACCCGGGCTTCAGCTCGAAGGTGAACTGCACCATCTGCTCGTCCGTCGTCTGGTGGAAGCCGACATACAAGCCTTGGCCCTTACAGTCCATCAGACCGAAAGGCACGCTGCGGGAGGAGTTCGTCATATTCATCGGATAATCGGTGCTGTAG
>NZ_BIMA01000064.1 GCF_004000845.1 Paenibacillus koleovorans NBRC 103111 | reverse complement strand
ACACCGATGCCGCGAGGTGGCGCCATGAATGCTGAATCCCCCAACCTCGCTTCGCAAGCGTCCCCCTTACACTTTAGTGCTGTAAAGCACTTAAACTTTCTATAATGATAAAAAAGAACTCGGCATAACGCCGAGTCCCTAATTCCTCAAATCCGTTTCCATTGATCTCGAAGTCGGTTCCACACCTCATCGACCGAAGCTACGTTAGCCCACACAAGTCCCAGCTCTTGATTCAATTCGGTCAGCTGTTTATAGGACAGGCCGAAATCCATGACGGTAAGCAGGTTGTCCTTCAACGATTCGAACAAATAGTAGCTATAGCCGGCGAGCGGTGAATGAGGGAGGCTCCGATCCTCCGCGACCGCCGTGCGTACCGGAATCGAGCAGACATGCTGCTTGATATAGCTCTGAGCTTCCTCCGATATCAAATATTGAATCAATTGATTCGCTTCGTCTACCGCCTCGCATTGCGTGCTGATGCCGATGCCTGTGGCCAGGCTCAACCCCGAATCGGGCACTTCTCCAGGGAAACGGATATAATCCCACTCGAAATCGATCCCGCTAAATTCCTCCAGAAACACATACGACGTGAGAATCATCCCTACTTTTTCCCGCAGGAACAGGAGCTCGCCCAGTCGAAAATTCTCGGTTGCGAAGACAGGGGCGACCTTGTGCTTGTACATCAGATCGATGGCAAACTGCAACGCCTCCTGTGAAGCCGGGTCATCTGTCAAAGGTTCGTCGCCGTCGCCGGAGCGGAAGGAGCCCCCGTTCTGAAGCACGAAGAGCGGCCAACGGTTAGGCGATGCCGAGAAGCTGAAGCCGTATTGCTCCGTCTGATCGCCTTCGATCCGGGTCAGGGCGCGAGCGGCCTGCAACAGCTCCTGCCAGCTCCATGACGATTCCGGGTAGGCCAAGCCGGCAGCATCGAACATCGATTTGTTGTACACCAACACGATTGGCGCAAAAGATATAGGGGCGGCCAGCAGCCGTCCTTTATGAGTAAACGCGCGGATATGCGGTTTGGAAAAGGGGCTTAAGTCATCCAGGTGAAGCGGACGGAGAAATTGTTTCGGATTTTCGTCGACAAGCTGATAAAAAAAAGTATTCGACATCCCGATCAGATCCGTTCGTTTGCCGCTGACTTGAAATCCGTCCTTCGCCGATGCGCCTAGCGCCTCTCTTGGCGTCTTGACGAGCTCCACATGAATGTGCGGATTCGCTTGATTGAACCGATCGATCAGGGCTTTCATGGTCTCATACTCGTAAGAAGGCATCCCCCAGTACATGTAGAGATTTGTAGACGTTTGAGCGGGATCACAGACCACCGACCCTGCTCCGTGTATCGTACGTACGAGCCCCTCTTCCGCGAGCTTGCCGACCGCTTTTCGCACAGAAGGGCGGCTTAGCTTGAAGGTTTGCGTCAATTCGCTTTCGGAAGGAATATAAGTGCCCGGAGCCCATTCTCCAGACTCGATTTTACTATGAAGGTATTGGTCCAATTGATGGAATCGCTCTTTGAACGTTGTTCTGCTTACTTCCCTAGCCAACCTGAATCCCCCATTACGGTTAGTGGTTCCTTCCAACATGCTGCTCACTAATCATTATTCAATATTTTGGAGAAAGACACAACACAAATACAAAGTACTTGACAGCGCGCTGCTATGCAACTTAAGATAATGACAAGATATTTACAAGATAGGGGTTAGAGAGAGAGCATGATGGATCCTAAATACATGAAAGGGGAGTCATTTGAATGAAACTTATGAAAACGCTTTTGATTACGTCGGTTATATCGAGCTTGGCCTTGACAGCCTGTTCCACCGGAGGCAAAGAAACCTCCAATAGCAGCCCGTCTCCATCTGGCCAGGTAGCGAGTGCTACGCCCAAGCTCGAGAAGCTGAAGCTGAACCTATTCCTGTACGGGGCGAACAACGCCGTTCTGCCGAGCGTCCAAGATGATTTCGTACGGAAGCAGATTGAGGAAAAATTCAACGTTGAGCTGAACGTGCAAAACATGGTCTCCTCCAACGAGAGGAAGCTGAAATTGACCTCCCAGCTGTCGGCGGGGACAGATGCCCCTGATTTGTTCCTCACTACGGGGACGGAATCCGGTGACTTCATTAACCAAGGGCTGACAGCGGATTTGTCCAAATTATTAGTGCCAGAGAAAATGCCGAATTATTTCAAATGGGTCAAAGTCGACGAGGTCAAACGGTTCCAGCTTGTAAACAACTTCTCGCGGGGGCCGGTGCCGGTTGCGGCTACTTCGTATCCTGCCTATTGGATCCGGCAAGATTGGTTGGATAAGTTGAATTTGAAGGCGCCGACCAACTATGAGGAACTGACCAAGGTGATGACCGCTTTCTCCAAGAACGATCCGGATGGCAACGGGAAGGCGGACACATACGGGTACAGCCAGGCCGGCAATGGAACAAATATTGTTGCGTTCGCTCCTCAGTACAAGAAGAACGGTCTGATCGGCGGAGCCTTCGTGGACAGCCAGAACAACCTGCATGATGTGTATTCCGATCCGAAGATAGGCGATGTGCTGAACGATTTGCGCGAATGGATCAATCAAGGGTTGATGGACCCCGACTGGTACTTGAGCAACGCCGCGAATGTCAAAACTAAATTCGAGCAAGGCAAGATCGGGATGGTATGGCTCGGGAATGCCGTGCTGGAGGGCTTCGAATCGACGCCGAACAGCTATGCCTCCAATCTTAAGAAGACGATTCCGACGGCGAAAATTGTCCCTATTCACCCTTTCCCGAACACGCCGAATTGGGTGGAGAACATCCCCTCGACGACATTCCTGATGAACAAGGTGACGATCGACAAGGAACCGGCAAAAGCCGAGCGCCTCATTCAAATATTAGATTGGCTAAGCAGTGAGGAAGGCTATCTGCTGACCCACTACGGCATTGCAGGCAAGCACTATACGAGGAACGGCGCGCAAATTACATTGAAGCCTGACGCGATCAAAACCGACATTCTCGACAAAGGAAACTTCTTATCGGTCTGGAACTTCTTGACGCCGGAAGACCCGCAACGGTTTAAGCTGGAAGTCATCGATCCTAATTTGACCGATAGCGACCGTCAAGCGCTTAAGACCATCGCCGCATGGCCGAATGCCCAAGGCTTCGGAACTAGCGTCGTACCGCCAGCCGGTGTGGTTTTGGCCGATTTCCGGACCCCTCTGTACCAGGCGCACGCCAAGCTCTTGTTCGACGAGAAGGACTCGTCCAAGTGGCCGGCCATTCGGGAGGAATTGCTGACGAAGTACAAGGGCCGTCAAATCTTTGAAGCGTATGTTCAACAGATGCGAGCAGTCGGATTACAGGTAAACGATTTTAAATAGAGGCAATGAGGAAGAGGAGGCCCATTCTAAATTCTTGGTGGCCTCCTCTCCTTGTATGCAGCCGATAGGGAGCGAGAGACTGCATGATCCACGTAATTTGGGATGAACCGAATAGTCGCAGGACCTGGGCCGAGGGTCGTGATTGCTATACGAGTTACTTGTTTGAGATGTTGGATTATTTGGGGCACAGCTATACCAAATGGGATGTCCATCGCTGGATGGAGAGGCAGCCCGACGGGGTGTCGATTCTCGCTTGCGGGTCTTCCGACGAGTCGTGGTTGCGCACTTGCAAGGATTATTGCAGTCAAGGGAATGCGCTGCTTGCTATTGGCGGAGTTTATGGGCTGGAGAAGCTGCTAGGCGTTCAGCCATCCGATTCGATTATCGAAGGTTGGATTGATTGGGGCAGCAGTGAGTTGGCGGATGGACTGCAGAGCTCGTTTCATTTTTGGGACGGCCAAGGGTTGGAGCAGGATCATGAGGAAGCCGAAGTATTCGGGCGCATAGTGGGAGGTAGGAATAGTAAACGTCCTAAGCTGAATGCGGTTGCCATTCGAGAATACGGCTCAGGAGTAGCGGGTTGTATCACGGTTGATGTAATGAAAACGACTTGCCTGATTCAGCAAGGCATCCGGGTAGATCGAGATGGAATCTCGGCGCCTGACGGGACGGCAGCGATTCAGGACGGCCTGCTCAAGACGGATGACGGCAGTGTGCTGGACTGGATTCTTGATCGCGATACGGGCAGGGACGAGGAAAGCCCTTATTTTATGTACCCGATCGTGGACGAGTGGCGAGTTTTGCTGCAACGACTACTGATGAGGCTTGCCGGGAAGATTCGTTTGCCCTTGGGCCAGGTATGGTTTTGGCCGGAAGGCCTAGACGGCATTGGACATATCTCGCACGATACGGACGGGCATTCGGCTGCCCACGCTCGGAAGATGCTGGCGCTTCTTGATCAAGCGGAAGTGAATTCCACTTGGTGTACATTGATGCCGGGCTACCCCGGTGAAGTGTACGACGAAATTCGCAGGGCCGGCCATGAGATTGCCCTTCATTATAATGCACTTGGAACGGAGATCGCGGAATCGTCTTGGTCGGAACAGCATTTTCGCGCTCAGTTGGGACTGTTGCGGGATCAGGTTCCCCAGGGAAGCATCGTATCGAACAAAAATCATTACCTTCGCTGGGAGGGCGATGTACAGTTTTATGGGTGGTGCGAGCGGGCCGGGATCAAGGTGGAGCAGAGCAAGGGAGGGTCGAAAAAAGGCAACAAAGGCTTTACATTCGGGACTTGCCATCCTTACCGGCCGATCCGATTGGCGCATGAGGAGAACCGGGTGTTTCCTGTAGTCAGTTTGCCTACTTTGGCCTGGGACCCTCCTGTGGAAGCCCGATGCACGGTAGATGAGGCGTTTCAGCTACTGGATACGAGTAAGGAAATGTATGGGGTCGCCCACTTCCTGTTCCATCCGGGTATGTTAAAGACGGATGATTCGCTGGATGCGGTCGAACAGTTTTTACCAGAGCTTGTTAGGCGGGGACGGGAACGGAATTTAGCTTGGTGGACAGCGGAGAAAATGGGGTCGTGGTGTGAAACGAGGCGGCAAATCAAGGTGGAGATTAGGGAGTCTTTAAACAACACCCTCAGACTCACCGTCTATTCCGACCAGGCTGTGAACGATTTAACACTGCTCGTCACTACGAATCAGGCGTTTGCGCAGGCTGTGTTTGTTGAGGGTGCGGGAGTGATTGTATCTATGGCGGCTGTGAGGAGGTTCGGTTCGGTTTCCCAGCAGCTTATCGTGAACATCTGTGCGGGAAAAACCGAGCTGTTGCTAAACGGACATTTAGGATAGGGGGAAGGGATACGATGGGGCTCGTTCAATTGGGCATTTCCAAAATCGACATCACACCGGAGTTTCCTGTGCCGCTGTCTGGGTTTGGCCACCGCAGAGGTGTGTATGAAGGTATCTCGAGGCGTCTCTATGCGCGGGTTTGGTTGTTTGGGCAGGAGAATGGAGCAGGTAACAGCGAGAAAATATTGCTCGTTCAAGCCGATCTGATCTGGTGGGGGAGCGAGGTGCTGGATTCGATTCGACAGCGGCTGAAGACGCGATGGGGGCTTACTTCTGACCGTGTGCTGTTTCATGCTTCCCATACGCACGGAGGCCCGCAAACAACGGCGTGTTTTGTCCCGTCGCTTGGCTTAATGGAGCCTGCTTATATAAGCTTTCTTGAACGAAGAATTGTACAGGCCGTCGAGGAAGCCCATAATTCGCTGGAGTCGGTAGTGGTGGAACGAGGAAGAGGAAAATGTGAGTCGATCGGGATCAACCGACGGCTCCTCGTGGACGGCAAAATCGAAATGGCCCCCCATCCGGATGGAGTCATCGATGATGAAGTGACGGTTATTCGCTTCCAAACCAGGTCGGGGATGACCAAGGGAGTGTTGTTTCATTTCACATGCCATCCGACGACTACTTCCGCCAATCGGGTCACTTCGGATTATTGCGGGGCTGCTATGGAAGCGATAGATCGGCGGTTTGGCGAGGGAGTGGGGTGTTTTGTGCAAGGCTGCTGCGGCGATATTCGCCCTGCTGTCATCCTGGACGGGCGGTTTATTGGCGGGGATGAGCAGGATGTAGACCGGCTTGGCAATCGACTGGCCGATGCTGTGATCGATATTGTTGAGCGGCCGATGGAGTTGGTGCCGGCTTCTCGCTTTGTCGCTAGGACCAAGGAAGTCGAACTTCCTTTTATTCACGTGCCGTCTATGGAAGAGCTGCAGCCGGCACCGGATGACGATGAAACGACGGTTCATTGGAAACGGTATCTTCTGGATCATCCCCATTCGCTTAAACCGTCGGCTGTTTTGCACCTGCAGCTTATCCAGTTCAGCGATGAGTTGAGTTTTGTAGCCTTGGACGGCGAAATCGTTGTGGAGTATGGCTTGTTGGTCAAACGGATCTCGGGAGGGAGGGCCCTTCCGCTCGGGTACTCCAACGGCATCTTGGGTTATGTGCCCACAGCGGCCCAGATTCGTGAAGGCGGGTACGAGAGCGATCGGTCCAATAAGCTATTCATGTACCCTTCGAGGTTCAAGGAAGAGATCGAGTCCAATATTGCCGCCGGCATTCGGGAGCTTCTGAGCGAGGGGAGTAAGGTTAGGGAGTTCGGAGGTGCGTTGCAGCGGTAGGGTGGTGGAAGCGAACAGCAGCCTGGACGATACGCCGGAGCAAGTGAACCAGGCGCCGTACGCCGGGGGCTGGATGATCGTCGTGGAGTTGTCCGATCCGTCGGAGCTGGACATACTGTTGAGCGCGAAGCGATATATCGAGTTGTACGGAGACTAGTAGTAGCCGCCACCTTCCTGGGAAGGTGGTTTTGGTTTTTGTGTAGGTGACCCGCTCTGTAAGTCAATTTTTCCTGACTTCAGCACCATGGTTACCTGGAGTCATCTGCCACGGGGGGCTATTTTGCGTAACTCGGAGCTCCACCCTGACTCTAGCAGCATATCCCGCCCGTCCCGGCCAAGTAACCTCGACTTCTCTGAACCCACTCGCATGCAGTCCGACTTTTTCTGACTGCACGACCCCCTAGCTCGGCAAAAGTCGCTCTAGTCCGAATTCACCCACTTGCAGAGCCCATCTCGCTAACCACCGTCGCAAAACCTCTCCAACTCGGCAAATTCGGACTACCTTACAAGTTTCTGTTTCGACCCGCTCTCTAAGTGGATTATTCCTGACTGCAGCACCTGTAGTGTTGTTAATTTGAAGGCCGTTCCTTCTTGCTGCTGGATAAGCTATAATTGGAAGGAATAACAAAACAGGGGAGTTTTCATGCGGAAATTAATATTAGTTGTTTGTATGATCCTACTCGCTTCCACCTGGGGCTGCACATCGGGTGCTCCACCACTTCCGACTCCCACTAATCCAGCCGCGGTCCCCGCAACAACTCTACCTTCAGCGGCACCAATAACCGTAAGCACACAGACTCCAACTAATGCAAGCACACCGACACCCGCTTTGACGAAAAACGTAGCACTCGAAGCTTACCAAGCCGTTCTTCAAAACAAACGTAGCTTCCATAGCAATGACAAGGCAACCGTCTATTTGAATGAAATATTGGCAAATCTCGGAGCTTCTATTAAAGTGTCTCGTTATGCCGTACTAGATATGGATGGGGACCAGACCCCGGAACTGGTTCTTGAATTAACGCAAGGGGGCTATCCAATCTTCTTGGAAGTCCTTCGTTATACGAACGGCGTCGTTTATGGATATTTACAAGGGGCCCGCGGTTTAAACGAGCTTAAAGAGGATGGGAACTTCAAGTGGGCGAATAGTGCATTCAACACAGGATACGGCAAACTGACTTTCGAGTCGGATCGTGCTACAACTAACATCGTGGGATACCGAGATGTGAGCCTTGACGGGAAAGGTGTATCTACCGAAACATACTTCATTGACAACAAACCTGTTTCTAAGGAAGCCTATATTGTTTTTAGTGAGAGGGAAGATGGGAAGAGAAGCGCTGCATGGCTTGAGTTTTCTCAGGATAAATCAGCTAATAGTATGGTAGAAGCAAATAATTCAAGTATAGACATTCCGGCTCCTGCAACTCCCAAATTTACTAGCCTGCCACTAAGTACTCCAAGACCAACAATTTTACCGCCGAGTCTAACAATAACTGCAGGTAACAATACTTTACAAGAAATAATGGATGTATTAAGGAAGCAAAAAGGCGTTTTTCATATTACAGAATCCCCTGATAAGAAATATATTGCGTTTATGTATAGCGTTACAAATAGTCTATATGACGATATGACACTCTATATATGGCGTACGGGTAATATAGGCCCTAAAGCGGCCATAAATAAAGTCGATCATGTTGGTGCAATTCTTTGGTCGCCGACCAGTGATTATTTGCTTGTCGATATGGGGACCTATGTGTTGCGTTATGGTGCATTGTTTTCTGTCGGCGACGTTAGGGAAGTAACGACTCTGAACTACTTTCATATTCCCTTCTTTTCACCGGATGGAAGAAATTTGGTATATTCAGCTGCAAGTGAAGAAAAAAAGATGGACACCGTAAAAGGGCACTATTTGGACCCAGGGGAGGCTTTTGATCTGAAGCTGTTTAATATAGCCAGTACTAGCTCAGCCTTCATTAATAAAGGGAACGAAACAACTGATTATAGCGCTATCGGTTGGCTGGATTCCAATACGATTAGTTATGATAAAGTCAGTTATAGCGTGCAAGATAACGAAATGATAGATGAGAGCGTAAAGTATAAATACGATATTCGAAGCAAGATGTCATTGACGGACGGCGATCATAAATTCACGACTGATGATTACTGGAAAGTATCGAGACCTTTATACGAACAAATGAAGACAGATGTATTTGGCATAACTTGGTCTCCAGATCATCGGTCTGTAGTTTACGGGAAAGGGGAGAAAGAAGTATGGGGCGGAGATATTTGGTTCTGGAAAATAGGGGAGAACAAGCCGATATTAATCCAATCTATGCAGTTGCTTGATAAAATTGTTTGGTCGAATGACAGCCGTTACTTTATGTTCAACTCTGGTATTTCGTATACAGAGTCCGTGAGAGTTGTTAACGCTCAAAATAATAAGATGTACACAATCAGTAAGTTTGGGTCAATGCCACTTTTTTCTCCAACTTCGGTCTACGTTCTGTTTACTGAGAGTGTAAACCTAAACTCACCCTATTTAAAAGAAACCGAGACGGGCTATTCCCATTATGTCTCAGTATTAAACTTAAAAACTGAAGTGATTGAGACCATAACAAAACCTAGTTCGAGTGTCGAATACATTGCGCTTGGGTGGCTAGGGGACAGAAGGCTTATGTATAAGAAGATTGATAACGAAAAGAAAACCGAAGAAATCGTAGAAATGGATTTGCAGAGGTGATCCCATGACCATCCACGTGCACAACCATATCCCGCGGCTCATAAATCTGAGCGATGCCGCATTTTTCAAAAACCGCAAGAGACGGAGCATGGTTTTGGTGAAGCGCAGCCGTATAGCATGCGAGATTATTTGGCGTTTGAAGGGTTAGCGATGGTCTTAAGCGAAACGCTATTCCCTCATCCCGATTTTCCTCCTGATGAGGTTTCCGAGGAAAGCGAAGCGCAGTTTTGGGTAACGACGGACTTCGATACAATTGGTATGGAAGCTTACATGAAGTTTATGAAGCCTGAAATCCATCCACAAGAAAATTCAAAAAGAACCTGAATCCATGAGCCAGGTTCTTAAACATTGCCTATAGGAAGCCATTGACTATTTGCAGCACGCGGCTGCGGAGGAGCCTTTTCCGGAGGGGCTGGCGAAGGTCGAAGGCTGACAGGAAGCTCAAGCCGCGCTCGCGTCATCTTGAATATGGAGGATGCGGATCTGGAGGAGGACGATATTCTCGTCACTCCGTTCACCGACCCTAGCTGGCCCCCCCTTGTTCGTTTCGCTAAAAGGTCTTGTCACCGAAGTCGGTGGCTTGATGACCCACGGTGCCGTGATCGCCCGTGAATATGGGTTGCCTGCCGTAGTCGGCGTCGAGGGTGCTACCAAGCTGATCCGAGACGGGCAGCGTATCCGCGTGCATGGGACGGAAGGGTATATTGAGTTTTTGTAAGGGTAGGCTCTAAATGGCAATAACAAAGCAGGCTGTCGGTGCTTTACCGACAGCCTGCTTTGTTGTTTTACTCCGCGCTTCGACGCTGCTGCTGCTTGAACCATTCCCATAAAGCCGGTCGGCCCAAGTACACTTCACGTTCAATGTTGTGGCCGGCATGCTCCAGAACGGTAAAATGGTTGGCACAGCCCGCGGCCGATAGCGCATCGGCCATTTCCAGCCCTCGAGCGAGAGGGACGATGTCATCGTCAGCTCCATGGAACGCCCACACCGGCAGGTTGGCGAGACGCGGCGCCAAGGTGGGGATGCCGAAGGCGCATAGAGGCGCGATGGCAGCGAGCATCGGGCTGTAGTCGTAGGCGAGCTCATAGAGGCCGCGACCGCCCATGCTTGTGCCGGTCGCATAGACGCGGCTCGCATCGATTTCGTCGCGGGCGGCGACGGCTTCGAGCAGCTCGGCGACCAGATCGATCGGCCAGCCGCTGCGCGAGGCTGGGCTTTGAGGCGCGAGCACCCAGAACGGCAAGGCGAGCTCGCCTTGCTCCAGTAGTCGAGGGAGTCCGGCACCGAGCAGCCGCTCGGGGTCGTCGCCCTTGCCTCCCGCTCCATGCAAATACAGCAAGAGTGGAGCACGGGCTCCGTCTTCCATGCCGCTTTGCTCCTGTGGGGCAAACAGCAAGTACGGGAGCGACGTTACGGCGAAACGTCTCGTTTCGTAGCGCCCCTTAGTGACTGCGGCTCTACTAGCTATGGCACGCACCTCCCAAGTGGCCGCATCGCGACGACGACCGGCTCCGGAACCGGGCGACCACCTCATCCTGCAGGATACAGCCCAGGCCTATGCCTTCCGGAACGCCCATAGTCCCTTCGGAGAATGCAATCGGCGGCAAAACCAGCTCCTCCCGCAGAGGATTCGGGAATCGATTGTACTCCATACACAGCCCATTGCGGAAGGTGCTCATCAGTTGAAGCGAGGCGGCCATCATGATGCCGCCGCCAACTCCATGCATCGCGATATCGACGCCGTTCGCCTCGCTGATCGCTTGTATGCGGCGCACACCCGTGACGCCGCCGGCCCGCGTCACATTCGGGTTGATCACATCGACAGCCCCTTTCTCGATCAACTGACGGAACTGCTGAACGGAGAAATCGTTCTCCCCCGCGCTGATCCGGATCGGGCTTCGGCGGCGAATTTCTTCATACGCCTCGACATGATCGGGCGGGACCGGCTCCTCGAGCCAGTAGATGTCGAGCGGCTCCACCTCTTTCGCGAACGCGATCGTGCGCTCTGTATCATAGGCGCAGTTGAAGTCGATCAGGATACGCAAGTCCGGACCAAGAGCTTCGCGTACGGCGGCCACGTAGGCGACATCTTGCTCGACCGTTCGGCCGGCCTTGATCTTCACGCCGCGGAAGCCGAGGGACGTGAACTCGAGCGCATTCTCGATCGTGTCCGCAGGCTGGCCGCTGAAGCGGATCGGACTAGCGTAGCAGTCGATGCGTTCTCGCAAGCGGCCGCCGAGCAAGCCGGATAACGGCAGGCCGGCGCGTTTCCCGCGCAGATCCCATAGCGCGATGTCCAGTCCGCTGATCGCCTCCAGCATGAAGCCGCGCGTATGGCCAAGCGACTCGGCGGAGGTGACGAACAGCTCCCAGAGGCCGTCGATGTCCTCGGCGCTGCGGCCGAGGGCAACCGGCCGCAGCAGCTGCCGGACAATCGTGGCGGTGATGTCGGCGTGCGGGAGCCCCCACGCTTCGCCGATCCCGACCAGGCCGTCGCTGTCGGTTACCTTCACCACAGTGGAGAATTGGCCAAGGCGCGGAATGCTCTGGAAGTGCGAGGAAGGACGGAGCAGAGAGGGAGGGACATGCTCCATCCCCCCGTACAGCTCTTCCCACATGGCGGATAACGGGATCGCTTCGATCTCGCGAATAATCGGTTGGCTGCGGCTGCCCATCGCGGCTACCCCCTGTGACGAAGCTTGCCAAGACCGGCCTCATGCGAGATCCGATGGGTCGGCTGCGGGTACGTATCGCGGTCGCCTTTTGGCCGGCGGAGCATGTACTTTTCCCATGTCCCCTCAGGCGCACCGTCGAATAGCGAATCGTAGAGCGAGTCGTCGCCGAGCGTATTGGCGGAAAAGCCGGTCGAGAACGAGGTGAACATCGTGCGCCGGACATAGTCCAGGCTGTTGAACGAACCGTGGTTCGTATCATGCGAGAACAGCAAAGCGGAGCCTTTCTTCAGCGGTCTCTTCACCCGCACGCGCTGCAGCTGGTCATCGTCCGGCATCGGGAAGTTGGACTTGTGCGAGCCGGGGATCACTTCGAGCGCCGCCCCTTCCAGCGGGATATCGCATAAGGCGTAGCAGACGGTGAGCAGGTTGCAGTGGATTTGATAGTTGTGGCACAAGTAAGCGTCGACCGGCGTGTAAGGGGTGTGGTTGGAGTGGAAGCCGATGCCGCCGCCCTTCGCCTTGAAGTCGAGCCAGGTCGATTTGACCCGCGGGTACTTGACGAAATTGGCCACCTTGCCGAGCACTTTCGGACTCATGGCGAGCGCGAGGAAGGCCGGGTCCTGGAAAATGATGTTGTTGATGCGATGGGTGTACACCTGCTTGCCCTCCGCCGTCATCATCCCCGCTGCTGTAAGGCCGAGGTCCGATTGAATGCGATCCACGAGGCGATTCACCTCATCGAGCACATCCGGATCGACGGCATCTTCAACAATGAGATACCCGTTCAAGTCGAAGCTGTACAGATCGATCAGATCGATATCCTTGTCGATTTCGCTGTTGACGCTGGGCATGTAATTCTTCATGGTCATATTCGTGTTCATGGCTCAGTCACTCCGTTTCGATAAAAGTTTAGTCTTTACTAATGCGCATTAATAACTTACGATCTAACTATAAATCGCGGCTCAACCGCATGAACATGGCATTATTTTAGTAAAGCGTGTTTCTTTTTAGGTCCATGTAGAAGGAGTGATGTTTATGAAAAAAAGAAGACCGACCCAAGCCGATGTCGCTCTAGCAGCCGGGGTATCGCAAGCTACAGTTTCCCTGATCCTGAATCCGCAGGCCAAAGAAAGCCCGAACATCAGCGACGAAACGAGAGAACGGGTGAGAACCGCGATCCGCGAGCTTGGGTACGTAGTCAATCCTGCAGCGCGCAGTCTGGCGGGCGGACGCAATCGTCTGCTCGGCGTCTTCGTGAACGGGGCGGCCTTCGCGCTCGACCGCGGCAGCTTCTACCATCCGATGCTCGTCGGCATCGAGGAAGAGTGCATTCGCCTGGATTACGACATGCTGCTGTTCACACGCTCGGATGGCGGCAACGGGCGACGATCGGCCTATCGGCATGGAGTCAACCATCTTCGCGTCGCGGACGGCTCGATCCTTCTAGGGATCGAGAACAAGGAAGAGCTTGCGCAGCTGTCGGCGGAAGGATATCCGTTTGTTTTTATAGGGAAACGCGTCGTGCCGGGTTGGGACATCCATTATGTCGCCGCCGATTACAGTGCCGGCATGGAGGATACGACCCGTGAGCTGCTCCAACTCGGGCATCGCAAAATCGGCTATGTCTACTACCGCAACAATCAAGCGACGATCGACCGGGAGATTGGTATTCGGGAGGGCATCCGCAAGCACAATCTTCTCGATGAGGAGGTTTGTCTCCCGCGCAGCGTATCCGACCGGGAATCTATTCGCGTCGCGGCCATCGAGCTTCTTGAGCGGACAGGAGCTACTGCTATTGTGACGGAAGAGCCCGGCTTGGCCTACGCGTTCGCCCAGGAGGCGGAGCGGCTGGGGTTCACGGCGCCGCACCGCTATTCGTTAATGGCCGCCGGAGACCATCTAGCCGATACCGTTCCCGCCTCGTTCGCGGAGACGCTTCGCACCTTGCTGATCCCCCGGGTGGAGATGGGGAGGCAGGCGGCCCGGCTGTTGAACTCGCTTCTCGGTTTAGAGTTTCAAGATCCCCTTTCAACGACCCTAAGCGTTGAACCCCATGTGATCGTTCCGGTCTCCTTTTATCCGGGACTATCCGTGGGAGAAGCGCCTACGCCTACATCAGCCAGGAGGATTCCAACATGAGCTCATACAGCATTCTCATCGTCGATGACGAACCGATGATCCGGCGCGGGCTGCAGAAGCTGGTCGAGACGAGCGGACGCCCGATCGGCACGATCCGGCTCGCATCCAGTGCGGAGGAGGCGCTCGTCCAGCTGGAGGCTCAGCTCCCGGACTTCGTCTTGACCGATATCCGGCTTCCGGAGATGGACGGCATCGAGCTATGCCGACTCATCCAGCTGCGTGGATGGCCGGTACAGGTGGCGGTCATCTCAGGTTACGGCGAGTTCCAATATGCGCAGAAATGTTTGTCCTACGGGGTGAAGGAGTATTTGCTCAAGCCGATCAAAACCGAAGAGCTGGAGCGAGTGCTCGATAAGCTGATCGACGAGGCGGAGGGCGGCTCGCAGCGGACTTTGTCCATCGGCGATTGTGAAGCTTACATGACGCGAATTGGCGACAGCATTTGGTACTTGCAGGAGCAGGAGCTCCACGCCGCGCTGGAAGACTGGCGTCTCTACGTTCAGTCGATCGGCTTACAACCGAGAGTGCTTGCACGACTGCTGCTCGACAACTTATCCAATTTGATCCGCTCCCTCAATACGCGCGACGTCTATCCGTTCGACGCGGTTCGTACAGCCGAATGGACGGCCGACGGCCAGACGGCGGCGACGCTGTTCGCGCTGTTCAAACAAGCGGCGCTCGGCATGTACGACTATCTGCACCTCAAGCGCAGAGGCTTCGCGATCGATCCGATCGAGGCGGCGAAGGAATACATCGACACGCACTTGAACAAGGAAGTATCGCTCGACGAGGTTGCCCAGCATCTCGGGCTCAATTCGTCCTATTTCAGCCAGCTGTTCAAGCAGACCACGCAAGAGACGTTCGTTCACTACCGGATGAAGAAGCGGATGGAGCGGGCGAAATGGCTGCTGGAGCGCGAATCCTACCGGATGAGCGATATTGCGCTGGAGATCGGGTATATCGACTATTCGCACTTCGCGAAGACGTTCAAGAAATGGTTCGGCGTCTCGCCGACCGAATATCGGGCCAAGCTGGGCTTGGACTAACGGGACAAGGAGCGGAAGGCTATGTTGAACCGAATGAACTTGTCCCAGCGGCTCCACCTCTATTTCAGCATCGTCATTCTGGTTACGCTTGGCTTAGTCGGCTTTTTCTCCTACGCAGCCGCTTCCAGGGCATTGGACAGCCAGCAAGAGAGCCGCCTCCGTCAGATCGTCGAAGGGACCGCGCATCAGACGGAGCTCTACCTTCGCGGATTCGAGCGGGCGAGCAATGTCCTTGTGACGGACGACAGCGCGAAGCGCATCCTCGACATCCAGGCGGACGACAGCTACAGCTATGTGACGCTCGCCTCCAAAATCAAGACTGGGGCTTTCTCCGACGCTTTCGAGCATGATCCGATCATCAATTCGCTTTATATTTTGGGACGCAACGGACGGTATTTGCTGGAGAACAATTACATCACGACACCGTTCGAAATCCAGGAGCCGCGCCAGCTGTACGACAGCTACATGACGGCTATGAAAGGGAGCGGCGGGATGACGATCCTGCGCACCGCTCTCAAACCTTCCATGGTCGGCTCCGTGATTACGGTCGTGCGCCCTTATCGAGGGTTCTCGACTTATGATTTTAACGGCGTTATGGCGATGGAGATCAATGTCGGCGAGCTGGCCAATCTTTGGCAAAAAATCGATTTGGGCAAAGGCGGCTACTTTTTCATCGTGGATGAAGAGGACAAGCTGATCTTCCATCCGGATGCTACGCTTATGGGCACGTCGTTTGATCCTGAATCAGCCTCGGCTATGCAAGGAGCCGCAGGCGGCAGCATGGTCCGCAAAGATGAGTCGGGTGAGCTGCGTATGTATGTGTGGAGCTACTCTCCGTATTCCAAGTGGAAGCTGGCGGTTTCCGTCCCGTTAAAGGAGCTGCGGTTGCCGGCGATTACGATCCGCTGGGTCGTCATTTCCGTCGGGGCGGTCGCCCTCGCTCTGGCGCTCTGGATCGCCTCGCGCTTCGCGCAGTCGATCAACCGGCCGATCCAGGTGCTCAAGAAAGGTATGAGGCAGACGGAGCGCGGGAACTGGGCGGCCATCGAGACCGACGACCGCAAGGATGAGCTTGGTGCGCTGATCCTCAGCTACAACACGATGGTGAAGCGGTTGTCGGAGATGATCGAGCGGGTATATGAGGCCGAGCTGGACAAGCAGCAGACGGAGCTGGAGCTTCGGACGCAGCAGCTGGAACGGCAAATGGTTGAATTTCAGGCGCTGCAGCTGCAGATCAATCCGCATTTTCTGTACAACACGCTGGAGACGATCAACTGCTACGCCCTCATCGAGGAATCGGCCGAGATCCGCGAGATCGTCGATGCGATGGCGTTCATGCTGCGGTACGCGCTGCACACGAATTTCAAGGATATTACGGTCGTCAACGAGCTGAATCACATTCGCTACTACATGATGATTCTGAAGCATCGGATCGACCAAGAGTTCGAGATCGACGTCGCCGTCCCGCCGGAGCTGCTGCTCGAGAAGGTCGTGCGCTTCACGCTGCAGCCGCTTGTCGAGAACGCGTTCGAGCACGGCTTCCGCAAGACGATCGGCAGCCAGCATTTTATCCGGATCAATGCCTTCCATCGCGACGACTTCTTCTGCATGACGGTAGAGGACAATGGCGCCGGCATGACAGAGGAACGTCTCGCGGAAGTGCGCAGCAAGCTGCAGGTTAGCCGTCTGGATATAGAGGACGGGCAAGATCGGATCGGGATGGCCAACGTGCATCGCCGCATTCGAATGGCGTTCGGCGACAAGTATGGCCTGACGGTGGACAGTGAACGCGGCGTCGGTACTACGGTGACGATCTGGCTGCCGCGAGAAGAACGAGATCGTTACTTCGGTACCTAAAAAAAAACCATGCCGAATAAAATGGTGTTCTGTTCTTCGGCTCCCCCAGCTTGTAGGATGTAGTCATATCCTGCATAGAGATTGGGGGAGCTGACGCCTTTATGAACAACGAGACCTCGACGGTCCAGCCGCGCGTGAGCCAAACACGCGCATTCGACATCCCGTTTTTGCGATATTTGTGGAAGCATCGGCTGCTCTATTTGCTCTCGATTCCGGGCATCGCCTACTTCATCCTCTTCAAGTACATTCCGATGGGCGGCGTCGTCATTGCCTTTCAGCAGTTCAATATTTTCAAAGGCATCTCGGGGAGCCCGTGGGTAGGTCTCGACAACTTCGAGCGGATGTTCGCTTATATGGAGTTCGCGCGCATCCTCAAGAACACGCTGCTTCTCGCCTTCTATGATCTGCTCTTCGGCTTCCCGGCGCCGATCATCGCCGCCCTGCTACTGAACGAGCTGCGCAGCATGGCGTTCAAGCGAATCGTGCAGACCGCCATTTACATGCCGCATTTTCTCTCTTGGGTAATTATCGGGGGGATCTCGCTCGCGGTATTCGGGCAAGAGCATGGACTAATCAACCATGTCCGAGACTGGCTCGGCCTGGAGCGGCTTTATTTCCTGGGAGACGAATCGTATATCCGCAGCATTCTGGTAGGTACCGGCATTTGGCGCGATATGGGTTGGGGCACGATCATCTATTTGGCGGCCATTACGGGCATCCATCCTGACTTGTACGAGGCAGCGGAGATAGACGGAGCTTCTCGATGGAAACAGACGCTGTCCATTACGATACCGGCACTCCTGCCGACGATTACGATTTTGTTCCTGCTGCAGATCGGCCATTTTCTCGACTTCGGCTTCGAACGCGTGTATGTCTTCCTGAACTCGCTCAACCAGTCGGCCGGCGATACTTTGGATACGTACATCTACCGGTTGGGTTTGCTCCAGCAGCAATTCAGCTATACGACGGCGATCGGCGTGTTCAAATCGGTCGTAGGCTTAGTGCTGCTCTATATCGGGAACTGGCTGAGCCGCAAATCTACGGGAGAAGGGCTGTTCTAGGGGGATGAGGCGATGAGAAAACAATCCGTTGGTTTACGTTTGTTTCGTTTTGGCAATATAGGGATACTGACTGTTTTTGCTCTGATTGCGATCATCCCGCTTGTGAACGTATTGGCCCAATCGTTCAGCGGGGCGAACGCCATCGTACTGAATCAGGTGTTCCTATGGCCGGTCGATTTCACATGGACGAATTACAACTATGTCCTGCATAACGATACGATCTGGCGGGCGTTCGGCATAACCGTGCTGCTCGCTACGGCGGGAACGCTGTTCAATCTGACGGCGACATCCACGCTGGCCTATCCTTTATCCAGACCGGAGTATAAGGGTGCGAGGCTGGTGCTGCTGCTAGTGCTGTTCACGATGATTTTTCAAGCGCCGCTTATCCCGAATTACTTGTGGCTGAAGCAGCTTGGGTTGCTCAATACGCTATGGGTGCTTGTGTTGCCCGGAGCGATCAGCGCGTTCAACTTTTTCGTCATGCGATCGTTCTTCCAGCAAATTCCCGCCGAGCTGATCGACAGCGCCCGCATGGACGGCTGCAACGAAGCCCGTATTTTGTGGAACCTCGTGCTGCCTTTGTCCAAGCCGGTGATGGCGACCATGGGATTGTTCTATGCGGTGACCCACTGGAACTCCTATATGGCGGCGGTGTATTACATCAACAAGCGCGAGCTGTATCCGCTGCAGGTGAAGGTGCAGGAGATCATTGCGAACGCCAATATTATGACCTCGGAGAGCCTTGCCGTCGACATCAGCAATTTGACCCCGGAAGGGATCAAGATGGCCGTCGTGCTCGTGTCCGCTTTGCCGATTATCGCGTTGTACCCGTTCCTCCAGAAGTACTTTGTCAAAGGGCTTATGATCGGCTCGATCAAAGGGTAATGGAAACGCTACCTAAAAAAATGACAGCTCCCATAAAGAAAAACAATGTACGATCGCCCGGCGCCGAAGTATTGTGAGTGTGTAATATTTCAAAATTTGAGAATAAATGGGGGAAGGCGCGTGAAAGCAAAAAGGTCGGCTGCGGTATTGTTGACGGCTGCGCTCACTTTGGGGGGATTGGTGGCGTGCTCGAACGGGGACAAGAAGGGGGAAGGTTCAGCGGCGACGGTTACGCCGGCCAAAGGGCCGGTCAGCTTCACGATGGTGATGAACGGACGCGGGCAATACATCGAGACGATGAAGAACATCAACGACGATCCTTATGTGAAGAAGCTGGAAGAGCTGACGAATGTGGATTTGAACCTGGAGCTTATTCTGGAAAAGGACTATCAGCAAAAAATGACGCTCAAGATGAGCTCCGCCGACATCCCGGACGTCGTGAAGACGCTAACCAACTCGATCTATGGCAAGGAGCTGGCGGGTGGGGTACAGGCCGGCGTGTTCATGCCGCTGGACGATTTGCTGCAGAAGTACGGACAGAACCTGCTGAAGAAAATCCCGAAGGAAGCATGGGACCGCGTCAAGTATAACGGCAAGATCATGGGGATCCCGGCTTACAATGCGTATCCGAATACGCTGGCTACTTATGTCCGCAAGGATATGATGGATAAAGCGGGCATTAAACAGGCTCCCAAGACGGTGGACGAATTCCTGACGATGCTGCGCGCATTTAAGAAAAACGGTGTCTAGAGTCCGTTCCACGCGCAGGATAAATTCGCTCTGTCGGACGCCTTTTTCCAAGCTTATGATGTATGGCCGTGGTCCTACGAGCTGATCGACAATCAAGTGGTGCCGAAGTTCTTCAAGGCCGATGCCATGATGAAGGCGCTGAATGTGTACAAGACGATGCTGGACGAAGGCCTCATGAACAAGGAGTTCTCCACTAACAACGGCAACAACCTGGCGCAGAACGTATATGCCAACAAAATCGGGACGGTTCAGCTTGGCTCGGCAGCATTGGTCAGCGTCAACAAGAAGCTGAAGGCCGCCGTACCGGAGGGCGAATACATTCAGATGCTGTCGCCGGTCGGCCCGGACGGCAAAGGCGGGCCGGTCGTCGGCAGCCCGGTCGCTTCCGTCATGCTGATCAACAGTAAGGTGAACGCCGACAAGGCGGCCGTCATCGTGAAGTTCTTCGATTGGATGCAGTCCGAGGAAGGCGACAAATTTTTCACCTACGGGCTCGAAGGGACCGACTACACGATGGAGGGCGGCAAGCTGACTTACAAAACGCCGCAAACGCCTGACGAAATCAACCGCGAGGAGTTCCATCAGAGCTATCTGTGGTTCGTCAGCGACAAGTCGATCTTGAAGCGGGAATACTTGAACCCGGAAGCGAAGCCGGTCATCGACTTCGTGTCCAAGGAGCTGATCAAGGAAGGACGCAGCTCCATCAGCTTCGACCCGCCGCTTGATGCCGTTGCGCAGAACCCGGACTTAGGCACGGACTCACCGTTCATCCTGGAGCATATCACCAAGATGATCTATGGCAAGGAGCCGATCTCCGATTGGCCGAAAGTGATCGACGAGTGGAAGAAGAAGGGCGGCGATGCGGTCATCAAGGAAGCGACGAACCGCTACAACAAGAAGGAAGGCGTGTACTTGCCGATCCGTTAGTTGCTGGATGTAGATCGAGGATGCACCGTTCAAGCGGTGTGTCCTCAATGAATGAACCTGACCGATGATATGATCTTCCGGTCAGGTTTTTTGCGGTTGAATAGGCTGTTGAGGCTATTCCCTTTTTCAGGAGAAGAAATCCACTAACTATTCTTCAAAATCCGATCCGCCAACGAGGGAGCAATGCGCTGGATCACACGGAGCAGCTTTACTTTCGCCACCGGCACCTCGAAGCGATCCTTGACAAAGGCGCGCAGAAACTCGTCCACGACTTGATCGGGTGTGATTTTATTAATGCCTCGACCGACTGTCATATTCGTCTCAACCAGCGGAGGAAGGATTTCGAAAACTTTCACAGGGGTGCCTTCGAGCTGATAGCGAAGTGCCTTTGAGAAAAGGTGGAGACCCGCCTTGGTCCCGCAGTACACCGGGGCGGAGCGTTTCGGGACGAGACCCAGTCCGGAAGTGACGTTTACGATCGCGGAAGACGGTCGGTTCGCCAGGATTGGTAGCAGCTTGGAGCACAAATCGATGGGCGCCAGAAAATTAATTTCAATTTCGTCCCGGATGTGCGCTTCGGTCGCTTCTCCCTCTAAGAAACGGTCCTGATACTGGATTCCAGCATTGTTGATCAGTACGTTGAGGTCGGGGTGCTCGCGTCGGATCCAGTCGGTCAGGCTTTGGCGAGAGTCGTCCTTGCTAACATCAGCAGCAAAAATTTCAATGCCGGGATGATCAGCCTTCAGTTTGTTCAACTTGGCCGGATCACGAGCGACGACCAATATCTGATTGCCTAGCTGCAGCAGCCGCAAAGCAAAGGCCAGTCCAATACCTGAGGTGCCGCCTGTTATCAATATTTTATTACCGCTTAGCTTCATGCCTCAATCCCTCCTAAATCCATCACTTTAAAGTGACATGGAGAACATTCCATTTCCGACAAGGATTTTCCTCCTGGATTTCATGAGAACATGAAATTTATCAGGTGATCCTTAGGTGTACGAAATCAAAGTAGTCGGTAAAAAATAGGCTATTCATATAAAATGGTCTATTTTCTTTTTTGCCTGATTTTTTATACTTAGGTGAAACCGGACTAATTTAGGAGGTCGCAAAATGAAAGAACTGCAATATTTTGATTGTCATGCACAGGTAGGCAAATTCGGATACAAACATCCCCAACAACTATGGAGCACGGAGCATGTTCTGGAGGAAATGAATCGATGCGGAATTGCGGGTGCCCTTGTCCATCATGGGATGGCGAAATCCCATTCGCCAAGTTATGGAAATCGGCTCCTTCTGCAGGAATTAGCCAAAAGTCCGCGATTATTTGGCTGCCACGTCGTCCTTCCTGACCATTCGGGGGATTTCCCCGATCCGGATCAAACTGTGGAACACTTACGTGAAAGCGGGATCCGCGCAGCGAGGATGTTCCCGCGCACTCATAAATTTGATTGCAATGAGGACACAGTAGGTCCGTTGCTTGCAGCTCTATCGATTGCCGCAATCCCCCTTCTTATCGACGGCTCCGAGATCGCTTTGAATGAATTGGGTGATTTGCTGAAGCAACAGCCTGATTTGACCGTCTTACTGACGGGACAAGCTTGGAGCCAAGAACGACGATTGCTCCCGCTGTTGGATAAGTATGAGAATTTACATATCGAGCTTTCTACCTTGCAGGCTAATGCCTTTATCGAGCTCGCTTATGAACGTTATGGTGCGACACCATTGTTATTCGGCACAGGCATGCCTTACAAAAGCGCCGGAGCCGCGCGTGCCTTTATTGACTATGCCGACATTCCCTATGAAGCGAAGCAGCTCATAGCTGGAGGGAATTTGGCCAGGCTGCTGGGAGTCGTCCCTCCGCATGCGGATGCACCTGCACAAGATGAAGTGATCCAGCAAGCTTCAAGAGGGGTGCCCATTACGATTGTTCCAGTGTTGGATTCCCACACCCACCTAATCGAAGACGGCGGCGCCACGGGCAGCGGAATGCCTATGCTGCGAGCTGACTTGGATTCCATGGTTCAAACGTACCGTTCTATCGGCATTGCAAAAATGACGATTGCTCCTTGGGTGGGCATTAATGGTGGCGACGCCGAGGCGGGGAATCAAATCGCCGAGCGCTCGATGCAACGGTACTCGGATATGGTGGAAGGTTATGTTCGCATAGATCCTAATTATACGGCTGATGTTGGAGCTGAAGCCCACTATTGGCATGTGGAGAAACGGTTCAAGGGCATGAAGCCTTACTATTACAGCTCTCATATTAACTATACGGATGCCGTATATGATCCATGGTGGAAGCTTGGCAATGAGCTTCAGTTATTCGCGTTAGTCGATCCGGGACTAGTTCCGGACCAAGCCTATCTGGATCAAATCGACGAACTAGCCAATCGGTATCCGAACGTCAATCTGTTTATGGATCATGCCGGACGAAGCTTCGAGATTGCAGAGCAATATGCAGGCATCGCGAAGAAATACGATAACGTCACTTTGCAGCTTACCTATACATCAGTTCCAATGGGAGTCATTGAGTACTTGGTGCGGGAAGTCGGGTCGCATCGGATATTATTCGGTACGGATTCCCCCATGCGCGATCCTCGTCCGCAGGTAGGCTGGCTTGCCTATGCGGACTTATCCTTACAGGATAAGCGGCTTATATTCGGCGGGAACTACGAGCGGATATTAAATAGATGTTTGATATAAATCACGAGCTGTCGAGGGGTTTGATCAATAGATCAGACCCCTCGCGCGTTCAGAGAACAAAATTGGTATACGGGTAAAAAATAATCGGTTTATGTTTGGTGAACGAAGAGGCATTGTTGGTGTATGATACTTGCAAACGCTTACTCTGGACAAGGAGGAAATATGAAAGTTAGAACGTGGTTCCAACGGTTGTTGATCTCCTATTTGCCTGTATTTCTTGTCATCTCCATCAGTCTGCTCTCCATCACTTTTTTGATTATTAGCGAGATATCCAAAAAAGCGGCCCTGCAATCCAATGAAGTATTAGCCGTGAATATGATGCAGCAATTGGACAGCATCCTGAGAAACGTTGAATCGACTCTGATTAAGGAAGCAACGCAAAATAACGCGATTATCGAGTATTTCGACTGGAGCAAGGAGCCGGACGAATTCAACCGTTATAAAGCCTCTCTTGCTTTAAGTCAATTCGTATCCAATCAAACCTTTATAGAATCCGCTTATTTATACAGACCCAGAGACCAGATTATTGTGACGCCGACTGCCCTGTTCAAGCTGCAGGAATTCACGGATGCTGCATTCATCATGCAGCAGGTTAGGAATCTAGAGCCCTACGAATGGGAAGGTCCCCGTATTTTCGCAGAATGTCCGGATTCATGCGCGAAGCGAAATGTTGTGACCTTGGTCCGCGCTATCTACGACGGTTCAAAAGGATTAATTGTCATCAATATCCCAACGGCAGCTCTGCGGAGTACATTAGAGCAGATGGGCGATTTGAACACGGATCGGGTAAAGTTCCTCGATAGGGACGGACGTTTATTGTTTACTCCTGCCGATTCAGCCCATGACCCGGCGGTTCGTAATAAGAGTATAGCATTGGATTCTATCAGCAGCTTGAAATCGGACTATACGGGCTGGGTCATCGAAACGAGTATTTATTCCAATAAACTGTTCGGCTTGGTGTCGAGCTTGTTCTATGTATGGATTTCCTTGGCCGTCTTGGTGATCGTGCTTGGCATTGCATGGATCATCTATGTATCCCGCAAAAATTATAAACCGGTACAGACGATCTTGCGTCAGATTGACCATGATCAGCTTATGGATTTCGGCTCTGGGCTCGATGCACCGATCACGGACGATTTTATCCGCATCAAGAAGACCTTGGGCAGCCTGCAGGGGGAAAACAAGGAGAACAAGGTATACCGCAGCAGGTTTATGTTCCAGAATTTGTTGTACGGCAATCTATCTCCTGCGCACAAGGAAGTGGAGGCCGAGCTGGAAAGGTTCCAATCTTCCCCTGGTAGGAACGGCTTCATAGTATCCGTGATTGAGTTCGACGAACAGGCGCATCTCGCGAACGATTACGGCCAGCAGGAGAAGGATTGGTTGAAGCTTGTGCTCAAAGACAGCCTAGATGCCCTGCTCCATAACCGTTCGACTCCGGCATGGATCGATTGGATCGATCCACATCGCTTAGGTATCTTGCTTGCCAAGGATGTGCAAGAAACGCTTGGAATCGCGGAGAGGCTGCAAGTACAAGCGCGCGAGACATTAAAGCTTACAATCAGCATTGGCGTCGGCGTTCATGTCATGTCGGCCGAGGAGATAGCGCATTCCTTCCAGAAGGCTTGTCATGCGCTGGAATTTAAAGCATCGCTCGGCAACAACAGCATTATTTCATACGGCGAGGTTTGCGTTCAGCCTCAAAACGAGATGTTCCGGCAGTTGAATAGGATCCGCTCCATCGCTCAGTTCTATCGGCTGGGGGACGTGAAATGGAGACTGGAGTATGAAGCGTTTTACAAGGAACTTAACGGGCAGTTGTTCTCAAGAGAAGACTTGTACAATATGTTCCATTATTTAATCTACCATCTGCAAAAAGAGATTTCCCAGTTGAACGACCCTTTGCTGGAATTGTGGAATAAGAGAATGCTTCCGAGTCTGCAGGAAGCGTTGCGTAGGGAAGATACCTTCGAGGAGCTGTATTACATATTCCATGGACTGCTGACGGAATATGCAAAGCAGATGGAGGCCATCCGCCAGATGGACACGAGGTACCATCTGATTGAGAAGGTAAAGGCTTTTATCGAACGCGAATACGAGGATCCCGACTTGTCATTGTCCAAAGCGAGCGATGCCTTCCAGCTAAGCACCAGTTATTTGAGTCGAACTTTCAAAGAAGAATCCGGTCAGAATTTCGTGGATTATGTGACCAAGGTTCGCGTGCTTCGGGCTAAGCTCTTGTTAGAAACCACGAATTCTTCCATCCAACATATAGGGCTGCAAGTCGGCTATATCAATCCCTTAACCTTTATCCGCGTATTCAAGAAGGAGATTGGCGTTACGCCCGGTTATTATCAGAAAACGAATAAAATCTCCCTATAACGGGAGATTTTATTCGTTTGATCCTACTTTATGAGTCCGGCGGCTCTCATCTGGGTTTCATAAGCGTCGAAGATCAGCTTGCCCTTGTATTTATTGAGGACTTCCTCCCTATAGATAGGCCAGTTTTTCCCCGATTTCTCCTCTAATACCATTTTGACATGCAGCTCGTTCTGCCTTGCGCGGAACGCACCGAGATCCACGCCTTCCGGCGGAGCCAGGCCTGCGCCTACATTTGGCCGTACCGGAATGGAAGTAATAAATTTATAAAGCTCTCTATCGCGATCCGATTCTCGGGGATCGATCACCTGCAGACCGAAAACTTCAGGAGTATAGGGGGCGAAGAAGTTCCATATTTCCAGGAAGTCCCCTTTCTTCGTTATGTCCGTGTCCCGGGCTTCGATATTAAGCGTGATCACATTTCCTTTGCGCGTGTAATGTTTGCCTTCGACACCGTAATGGGTAAGCAGGTAGCCTTCCTCGCCAGCTAACCAATCCAGGACCATGACGGCACGTTTCAGCTTCTCAGGGTTCTTCTCCGCTGCGCTCTTGGAGAACAAGATCGGGGAGCCGGCTGAAGGCGCTGTGCGTAGAGCCACGTTGCCCAATGGATTGAAGGCGACCCAATTCGCGTTCGGATTGATTGCCTTGCTTTTGCTCTGCAGGCTTTGCGACATGGAATCATAAGCGAAATCCTTGGTATTGCCAATCACGACTCCCACCCTGCCTGGGACAGCCTTGTCCAGCACATTCGCCGCCTTGTTCAGGAACCAGTCCGGATCGATGACCCCCTCGCCGATAACCTTTACGATATCGTCGACAACCTGTTGTACGCGGGCATCGGTTTGCATATCGATGTATTTGTTGTTTTCCGCAAAGGAGGGATAAGTCAAGCCGTTCTTGATCCACTCCGGCCAGTCCAGCGAAAGCGAGGTTCCCCCGCCGGCCGTAGTAAATCCATAAGTATCCTTTTTGCCGTTCCCGTCCGGATCATTTTCCGTAAAGGCCTTCAGCACTTTGAAATATTCATCATAGCTTGAAGGCACCTTCAGGCCTAATTTATCTAACCAGTCTTTTCGAATGTAGTAGGACCGATACACGTTCTTATCATACGCAAGCGGGATCCGTATAAATTGGTTCTGAATCTGATACAGCTTAAGCTCTTCTTGGGTAATCCAATATTTGAAATAATTCGGCATCGTGCTAGGACTAACGTAAGGAGTCATGTCCGCTAAAATCCCGGTAAGGGCGTATTTATTGCCTCCGTCGCCGTTGCTGTCCCGCCAAAAATCCGGTGCGTCGTTTCCGGCGATCATCGCATTGATTTTATTGGTGTAATCCGTCCCCGGCAACATGTAGTTCACGTCTAGAGTCACGTTGAATTTCTCTTCAATCGCCTTCTTAACGAAATCGTCCGCGGGATTCTGGGGCAAGCTGGCGCTCGCATTGTTGGCGGAGATGAACAGCTTGAGCGGTATTTTGGCCAAGCTGGTGCTCGGAGTGCTTGTGCTTGTACTCGGAGTCACCGTTGCTGTCGCTCCCTGACCCGTTGTCTTCTCTTTGTCCGAACATGCGGTTGATACTCCCATCGAAGCCGCTATGACCAAGGATAATGCAGTTATTTTTTTCAAAGTCAACCCTCCTGTTTAGTTGGTCCAGTTGGCTCCATCAGGATCGTTCTCCCAGCTCGCTCCTTCCGATCGAATTAATGGTTCAGCCATAACGTTAGTATGCAGGGGTTGAGCGGTTGTGCCTATCGATCATTTTACTCCAGTAGCCCGATTTTGTTGAACGTGAAAAACCTGCGGGTCGTTCTCTTCGATCGCATAGACGACAAAATAAATATACCAAACCAAAAGCAGCTATTTACAGTGCAACCGCTTTCTTAATAAATTAATCGGCAGTATAGCAGAGAGAAGCATACTGATTCTAACCCATGTAAGGGGATGACCCTCTATGTTTAAGTGGAAGCGGATTGTGTCTTTGCTCTGCGCATCGTCGATCGCTCTGGCTGCAGCTCCGCTGTCGTCGCATGCTAGTGCTTGATACACATTATTGTATTCCTATGCTAACTTTAAGTGTGGGGAGGGATGGTGAAATGATAAATATCAAATTTGTAGGAGAGATAATAGCAGCCGAACGGAAAGGTTTAAAATTAACTCAAATACAACTTGGTGAGATGTTAAATGTTAGTCATCAGGCTGTTTCCAAGTGGGAAAGAGGAGAGTGCTTGCCAGGTATAGATATACTAGTGCTGTTAGCTAAGATTTTTAATATAAAAGTCGATCAATTATTAGCCCAGCAGGAGATTGGTAATATCGCACCGAACATTTGGGATTCAGTCCTGGAAATAATAACGAATCAAATATCTCAACCAAGCTTTGATCAGTGGTTTTTAAAATCAAGAGCAGTTCATTTAGATAACTCACTAATAATTTCAGGACACAACCAGTTTGCAACTAACTGGTTATATCAGAGATACTCATCCTTAATTTTAAAAGTTGTTAATCAATTAGTGGGTAATTATGAGTTGAAGATAATCTTTCGTTTCTCCGAGGACTCAAACAATACCAGACGTACTACACTGGAACGTTAAGCTATCGGGTACGATAGCTCAATCACATAACGGCAGCCGGCATTTCATGGGCTGTCGTGTCGCCGTTCGTTGAACCAGGGATAGATAATACCAATATGTGGTATGATTACAATCAACTTAGTTAACAACGAGATGGATTCATGAGTGATCACATTCGGGAAATACGTTCGTTAGTGGGAACGAGACCATAAATTTTAGTTGGTGCAGTCGTAGTCAGCTGAAGGAAGAGCATATGAAGAGGATAACTAAAATTGCTTTATGGACTCCGGTGATTGTCATTCTGACGGCGTTTGGACTTATATCCTTTTTAGGACTGATTTTCTTATCTTTCTACGGCGACTGTCGGAACTGGTAGTAAATAGCTCGGATAAAAAAGATCATGACAAATCAAAGTTCCGGTTGTACATTTATAATAGAGGTAAAATTAATTTCTATTCATATTTATTTCTCAATGACGTTACTCTAAGCGGATAATTGCTATATCTCGAAATCACATTGCGGCGGCCAGAGTGTAGATGAACTCATCTTTCAGTAAACCGGCGCATACGTTTCCGAGAAAACCAGGGAGGAGAGTCAGTCGCATGGCAAAGATCGTTTTCTCATTGAACCAGTCACTGGACGGGTTCGTCGACCACACTGCATTCCAACCCGACCCCGTGCTATTCCGTCATTTCATCGACGACATGCGAGGCCAGGCGGGCAGCCTGTACGGACGCCGCATGTACGAGATCATGAGGTATTGGGACGGAGACCATACTGAATGGGATGCGTCGGAACGGGAATACGCAGCGGCGTGGCAACGCAACCCGAAGTGGGTGGTGTCGAGGACGTTAAAGTCCGTCGGTCCGAACGCTTCTCTCATCGAAGGCGACCTCGCAGCGGCCATACGTGGGCTGAAGGCTCAGCATGAAGGGGAGATTGAAGTTGCCGGGCCTGAGTTGGCTCATAGTCTAGCGGAGCTTGGTCTCATAGATGAGTATCGACTCTATCTCCATCCAGTCGTGCTGGGTCACGGCAAGCCGTTCTTCGCCGGTCCGAGGCCGCCGCTTCGTCTCGTGGCAAGCGATCGAATTGGTGATCAGGTGATCAGGTTGACCTACGTACCAGCTTAGTTGTGCGGTTGGGGATACGTTAGTTCAAACATTATGGGGGAGCAGATTGCCGCGGCAACTGCTCTTTTTTGTCATTTTGAAGGAAACGAGATAAGTCTGATGATGAACACAGGAGGAGTGATGGGAATGCGATCGCAGCAGTCAACAGGTTAACGATATTGGAATCTTCGATCCTCCGTTAAGGGCGCTGGAGACAGCGGCATTATTATAGCATCCATTGAAGTGCGAGACTCGAGCTGAGCTGGCTTAAGCTGCTGCAACGAATAGGGAAAATGGATGGAGGCATTAAGATGATACTACTTTGTATCCTCTTCATAATCGGAGGCATATTTAGTATTGTATTTCCAAAGTATTCTAGCTTCTTCTACGGTTATAATATCAATACAAGAAAATTTGAAAATCTGCACCAAGTGAAAACTAAAATGGATATATTAATCGCAAGAATAACAGGAGTTATATTTGTGTTGGGAGGAATATTTTTTCTTCTTGGGTCTTGTGCTGCCGAAAAATATAAGTGATGGAACCGACCTTGCCATTGCCTGTTCAGATTGAGCCCTCCGAGCTTTTCTAGTTACGACAATTAATTCTTACATGTCGGATGACAATAACATAGGCCGAACCAAGTCCGCGGAAATTGCGGGCTTTTTTAGTTATCGGTCAATTCGGTAAGCTCGACTCCTTTTGAACGATATTTCCTGAATTTCAATCAGGTTTATTTCAATAGCTCTTGTTTTTAGGCTCGAGAAAATGGTAACATCTTGTGGGAACGTGTGTTTGTTTTGTTGGCAAGCGGCCCCCATTTGTTTCGTTAAGGAGCCGATGTGTAGATGATCCAATTGACGAACCGCCAGGCACGACAATTTCTGCTATTGAAGCATGGGCTGTTGGGCGAATGTCGATTTGCCGGAAAGCAGGGAGTCTTGGATTTTGTGCGGCAGGTCGGCTGCATTCAATATGATCCCATCGATGTTTGCGGAAAAAACGCCGAACTGGTCTTGCAGTCGCGAATCCAAGGATTTACCAAGAATATGCTCTCCGAGCTGCTGTATCAAGATAGAAGCCTTGTCGATTATCCCGACAAAAATTTGGCCATCATTCCTGTCGAGGACTGGCCGTATTTTGAGCGGTACCGGCAGGCCGCGCGACAGCATGCCAAGCGCTATCCCGAAATGGAAGCGTTGATCCAGCAAGTTCGAGTTCACATCCAGAATCACGGTACGCTAAGCTCGGATGATTTGAAATTGGATGGGAATTTCGCTTGGCAATCGGCCATCCACTGGAGCGGCGGAAACAATGCTTCCCGGTCTGTGCTGGAGCAGATGTACTCGACTGGCGAGTTGATCATCCATTACAAAAAAGGAACCCGTAAGTATTACGATCTCGCCGAGAAATACATACAGCCCAATCTGCTGAACGCGCCGGAGCCGCTGGAGGGCGAGCTTGAGCATCACAAATGGCGGGTACTGCGTCGAATCGGCGCTGTCGGCCTTCTATGGAATCGCGCATCCGATGCCTGGCTGAACATATGGGGATTGAAAGCGGAGCAACGCAACGAGGTTTTCCGCCAGCTGTTGCACGAAGCTCGCATTGTTGCGGTTGCCGTGGGACAAATGAAGGATATCCTGTACTGCCGCGCGGAGGACTTGCCGCTTATTGAAGCCGTCCTGCAAAATCCGGCGCCGAAACGGCGCTGTGAGCTGATTGCTCCACTGGATAATTTCATATGGGACCGAAAACTGATCCACGAATTGTTTGGATTCGATTACACCTGGGAGATTTATACGCCTGCAAGCAAACGGAAATTCGGCTATTATGTGTTGCCTCTACTCTATGGAGAAAGCCTCATCGGACGAGCCGAGGTAATCGCGGAGCGCAAAACGGGGACGCTCATTGTTAAAAACATCTGGTACGAGAACGACATAAAGCCAACCAAGCAATTGCGAACAGCCTTGAATAATTGTTTTCAAAGGTTTGCCTTATTCAACGGCTGCGAGACGATTTCGACAAAGCTATGAACTGCTATTTCCAGTTCCAATATAAGTGGTGCTCTGATTTGAAGGCTCTGATTATTTCCGATGTCCACGCCAATATTTGCGGATTAGAAGCCATTTGGAAGCAGGAGAAGGACAGCGACATTATTTATTGTGCGGGTGATCTGGTGGATTACGGTCCTTATCCTAAAGAAGCGATCCAGTGGGTGCGGGAGCATAAGGCCGTGTGTGTGAAAGGAAACCACGATGAACGGGTTGCTGCGCTGTTTCGGAACAAAGATCAATTGTGGAATGTCTCGGATGAGGAACGGACTTGGGCGCATGACAATGCACAGAAGCTTGACGAGGGGGAGATCGAATATTTGGAGAGGTTGCCCTACTCCGTTGCATTCATGATGGATTCGATCGGGTACAGCATGCAGCATTTATACAACGATTACGAGACGATTCCCAGTCTCTATCACTTTCATCAATTTTGGGAACGGCAGACTGAAGAGCCGATCCGAAGCATGGCGTCCAAAAGAATGATATTCGGCCACACGCACCGCAGGAATATTCATTATCTCAGTAACGATGAGCTGTGGATGAATCCGGGGAGTATCTCGTATCGCCGACGTGACGACCCAAGCAAGGAGGCTCATTATTTGACGATCACAGACGGACGAATGGATATGAAGAGTGTGGCATACGACCGCTCCCCGTTGCTTCAGGTCACCATGTCGACCAAGTTGAAGCTGAAGGGGGAGTTGGATGTAGCGCTCTTTTTTTTCGGGTAAAGGAACAACGTTTGCTAGACAGCGCAGAGAGAGGGGGTAATCCCCACTCCTGTCGTCGGGGAGTATCCGACCCTGCACCGATAAGGCTGCTACTGCGGGAACGTGGGGGCCAGCCAGCCAAAAGCAGTGATATTGCGCAAGATCCCGAAGGAGACGACTACGACAAGCATAATCGCCATGCTCATCCGGCCGGTTCGCCGCATCTGGCGTCGCTGGGCCAGAGCGTAGATCGCATACAAAGGAACAAGCAGAAAGGGGAGAGCATTGTACCTGAACGCTTGCTCGACATCCAGCCGTAGCAAGGCTAGCGCCGCTCGAGTGATGCCGCATCCGGGACAGAATAACCCGGTCCACGTGTGAAAGACGCAGGGAATTCCGAGCTTCGTTAAAGGCAGCCATACTTCCAAATACAACAGTCCCCCGACGGCCAGCGACGCAGCTTGCAGAGCTCGGATTGATTTCGAATTCATCGAACGCCTACACCAGTTTGTTGAGATCGGACTGCACCAGCGCATTCACGACGATGCCGAGTCCGACAAAAGTCAGGATCAGATACATCACCGAGTTGTCGGTCGATCGTGCGCCGCGAAGCCTCTGTGCTTCTTCAACCTGTTTCCCGATCTGGTAGGACCAGACATAGCCCCAGATCCCGCAAGTGACCAAGGTTAGCAGGAAATGCTTTCCTCCGGTAAAGGAAGGGTCCCCGCTCATTTTGCCCACCTCGCTCGTCAGCACGATAAACCAATAGATCCCGAAGAGTCCGCATGTAAGCAAGGTCAGGATAATGGCTAAGGGCACGCTTCTTTGTTGAACCATGACACACCTCTATTCGTATGATTATCGGACCGATGTGGGAGAATGGTAGATTAGTCTAAAGTCCTATATGATTCGACAAAATATTCCAAGGCGACGTTTCCATTATAGGGGAATATTACTATATATACAAGACATATTTAAGAGATTTCACTCAGTAAAAGAAACAATAGAATTAGAGCACCCTTCGGCGTAATATGAGGGATGGGAGGATTGCTTCATAGTCATAAACCCAGATTTCTACGGAGGTGTGCCGGATGATGTATCGAATGAAGAATAAGTGGGGGACGTTCACTTTCGATGCAGGAGAACGATGCTGGTCGTATGGAAAGGGGGAGGAGGCCTGGATTGAATCGATGGAGGTTACGATAGAGTTGGATGGTCAACCCGTATCTTGCTTCGACAACATCGCATCGATCGAATCCTATGAACAAGCCGAAGACATCCAGGGAATTCATCAGAAGCTGGTCCTATTCAGTCGGTTGAAGGGCGATTATGAGTTAGATTGCAGCGTAACCTTTAAGGTATATACGGAAGACTCCTTTATGAGTGCTCAGGTTAGCCTAAGCAATGTTACAGGGGGGACGCCGAAGCTTGGGAAATGTCAGTTCCGGAATAAAGAAAGCGCTTCAAGTTCCGAAATCCGAATAGGTCGGCAGCTCTCTGAAACCGTTGTACTTTGCCAATCGGCCTGGGTGACCAACAACATGGTGAAGCGATTGGATGCCGATCCCCAGGTGCATACAAGTAAAACCATAGGGCTCTTATACAACCCGACTAGTAAGCTGGCACTGAACACCGGTTTTCTTACTTTTGACCGTATCAACACGGAAGTAGTCTACGAATACACGGCAGAAGGAACCATTTTGTTGCAGGCTTATTGTGATTTCGATGGGTATGAGCTATTGCCCGAGGCAAGGATAGATTCCGAGGTTGCCGCGTTCGAGATGGTAGATGACCCTTTCGTCGCGTTGGAAAATTGGGCGTCCCGCGTGAACAGGCAGTATAAACCGATTTTTGCCAATAAACCTTCTGTGGGCTGGATTGGGGGATGGACTTGGAGAGACGGTTTTTCCCAACAAACCTATGAGGAACTCGTCTTGGAGAACACGACTGCCATCCAGGAGCGGCTTGGTGGGTTTGGAGTCAGCAATATCTGGGTAAGCATCGCCAATTTGAAAGATATGCTTCCGGGCAATTGGATGGAGGAGAATAGGGAAGCATTCCCGCATGGTTGGAAGTGGCTGATCGAGAAGCTGAAGCGGAATGAGCAGCGTCTTGGATTCTGGATTGCTCCATTCTGGATTCCCGACAAATTAAACGGGCTCTATGAAGAGCATGCGAATCATTTGTTGAAAATGGACGGCAAGCAGATCCGGTTTGATTCCAAATGGAGGTATGGGAAATCAGGAGAATTACCTGTTGAGGAACGGGCGGGCTTCTATAGCTTGGATGGCAGCCATCCTGGGACGAGGGAGTTTTTGCAGCAAGTCTTCGAGTTCTATGAGGAGCTGGGCATTCGGTATTACATGACCGACTTTCTGTTTGCCGGATCGGGGACAACGCCGGGACATTTCATCTATAACGAGTATCACGATCGGACTATGGTGAAGGGGCCTGAAGTGTATAGAGAAGCGCTCCGGCAGATCAGACAAGCCGCAGGAGAGGATACTTATATCCTATCCTCTACGGGAACGACGTTTCAGAATGTCGGATGCGTAGATGCCGTACGCGTAGCCGTGGATTGCGGGGAAGGCCGGCCCTTGATAAAAGGGATGAATGAGTACCCGGCCATGTATACGATAAACCCGTGGAATGTGATGCGGGATGTAGCCTCCAATATGGCCGCTACTTATTTCACGGATCGCAAGCTCTACTACAACGATGCGTTTAACGTGATGACGATTGACAAGCCTATTCCGCTAAACGAGGCCCGGATTACGGCGAGTATGTTCGGCTTATCCGGCGGACCGATTATGCTCGGCGATGAGATCGTTTCCATTAGTGAAGAAAGACTGAATTTGATTAAAAAATGTCTCCCCCAATACGAGAAGATGGCGAAACCGGCGGATTTATTTACTTCCGTTTACCCGGACTGGCCCAAGGTATTTAACTTGAAGGTATCCAAGCCGTGGGAGGAATGGCAGGTGGTAGGGCTCCTAAATACGGAACCGACAACCAAGATTTTCGAGCTCGCAATGCATGAATTGGATTTGGACAGTCAAACCGACTACACCGTATTTGATTTCTGGGATGAAATGTACTTGGGCGAAGCCAGAGGAACGTTAACGGTAGAGGTGCCGCCTTACAGCATTAAGGTTCTCAGAGTGTCTCAGGCACGCAACCATCCATGGCTGCTGTCGAGCGATATGCACATTACGCAAGGCGGCGTGGAGCTGGAGCAGCTTAAGTGGAACCCGGAGAAACGATATTTGCAGGGCGTTTGTGTCCGGCCTAGAGGAGAGACAGGAAACCTGTATTTCAGATTGCCCAAATGGTGGAAGCCGGTCCGATATGATGGGCTGCGTACAGCCAAGGTGCCTATGGATAAAAGCGTCCTAGTCATGAAACGGATAGACTTTCCTGTAGAAACGGTAACATGGCGAATCGATTTTGAGTTGGACGAGGATGTGGTCCCTTTAACCGCAAGGGATGCAGGAGAAGAGAGGGAGGTTCTGGCTTAGGTTCCTTTAGTACCACCCAAACTCCTAACTAACCACCTTCAACCCAACGACGGATAAAATAATGCCCAGGATGCATCCGATCCGAGCCCAGCTCCGAGGCTCCTTGAAAAACAGCATGCCGACAATGGCGGCGCCAACGGTTCCGATGCCAGTCCAAACCGAGTAAGCCGTCGCCAGTGGAATCGTAGTCATAGCCTGGATCAACAGCTGAAAACTAATCATAAATCCGGCAATCAGGATAATATTGTTGGTCCAGTTGTTGTTCTGGGCGACACGTTTGATTCCGATGACCCCGACAACCTCCAATAATCCGGCCGCAATGATTAAGGTCCAATCCTTCACGCTTCGCTGCCTTTGCTCGACTATTTCGCGCAAGTCAATCGAAGACATTCCTTCTCTCGTTCATCGCGTTACGTTTGTCTTAAAAACTGTCCCCTAGGATAATCCATGATCATCCTATTCCGCCGGATTTTCGCAACCAGCTATACCCAAGCTCGAGGTGAGAGCATTCTCGAGCAGCGTGGCGCCTGTCCCCTTGCTCCCTAGTCCGAAAAAATCGGACTACCGCGCGCCTCTCCGCCCGGAAACGCTCTGTAGTCCGAATCGGCCGAATTAGAGCGGTGTTTGCCAGAGGGAGCGTGCGGAAACGGTTCTGCAAATGGGAAAAGTCGGACTAGAGCGTATACTACCTTTATCATAGTTGGCGCCTGGGATGGGGGACTGAGAGGACCCCTGTTCCTCTCCTCAGACAAATAACGCTCCCGCATCCTTTCTGATATGTTAACAAAAACCCCCCGGAGACTTCTCCAGAGGGTCCTATAGTCCAGGTTATTTCGTGGCCGCCACTTGCTCCAAATCTTGCACGCCTTGATGGATCTTGTTGAACAGGTCCTCCAAGTGCTCCTGCTCGATACAGGAGAAGGCGACGCGGAGATCGGTCGAGCCCAAGGCGATCGTGCCGATGCCATATTGGTTCAGCAGATGGACGCGAAGCGTCTCGGCGTCGACGGTGCTCAGCTTCAGGCACATGAAGTAGCCGGAGTTGAACGGATAGTATGTCCAGGCGCCTTCGAACTTGCTGCTGTCGAGCAGCTCTTTGACCCGGTTGGCGCGGGCTTTCATAATCTGGAACTTCTCCAGGCGCTGCGCCTCGAAGTCCGGGGACTGGAGCGCCTGCAGCACGAACGTCTGCGACGGATGCGGACCGCTCGAGATTGTGGCGCGGATGATGCCGGTCGTCTTCTGCTCCAGCGCGTTCAGCATAGCCTCGCTCTCGGACGCGAAGGTGATGAAGCCGACGCGGAAGCCCCACACATACTCTTCCTTCGTCGCGCCATCGACCTTCACCGGCAGAATACGCGGATGCAGGCCGGCCAACTGGCCAAACAGCGACTCCGTCAAGGAGCCTTCGAAGAACAGGCTGAAGTAGGCGTCGTCGGTTACGGCGACGATGTTGATGCCTGCTTCGGCACCGGCGAGAAGAGCGGCTACGATCTCGTACCCTTCTTCGGCCGTCGGGGTATAGCCTGTCGGGTTATTCGGGAAGTTGAGCACGACGATCGCTTTGCCTTTGTCACGCTGCGCCAGAATTGCTTCTTTGAGCCCCTCGGCGTTGAATTGAACGCTCTCGTTATACAGAGGGAAATTCACCAGCTCGGCGCCGCGGCGAATGCCGAAGGTCAGCTCGTAGTTTTCCCAGTTTTTGTCCGGATAGATAACGGCATCGCCAGGTCCTGCGAACAGGTCGGCTACAATGCTGAGACCGTGCGTCAAAGCGTTCGTCACGACCGGGTTGCCGAAGCCTTTGCCCGCAAGCGAAGGATTCTCGACGATCATCTTGCTGCGCCATGCTTTGCGAAGCTCCGGTTTGCCGGCCGGCGGGGCGTATTCATATAAGTCTTTGGGCGCGTAGGCGCTGAGCGTATCTTGGATAACCTTCAAATGCATCGGCTGGCCGTTCTCCAGCGCGATGCCGATGGTGGCGTTGTAAGCTTTCGCCTTCGACTTGGCTTCCGCGGATTGGCTCAAGATGCCTTCCTTTGGAAAATAAATCGCCTTGCCCAGCGGCGACAGCATGTCGAACACATGCGGATTTTGTTGCTGGATCGTCTCGTTGAGCTGCTTCACAAGTGGGTTCATGATCGGAACATCCTTCCAATACCATTTTCATAAACTTCTTGTCGCTATTATAGCACTTGTCGACTGGGGCTTACCACCCAAAATAGGAGGCCTGGCGCGGAAATCTCGGCAGCTTGGCACCCGGCGGAGGTATAGAGTGGCGAAAAGTTACCGATACAAGCTAATAGATGCTTGGTTTGCGGGTGGTCCGCGGTGAAAATAGGGCAAAATCTGCGTTTTTTGCGGCAAGAAAGAGGAATTTCTTTCCGGGCTGGCGTAATGTACATATAGAGGAAGTTTTATTAGGATGGTTGACAGGGGCACCAAGAAGGAAGCCAAGTAGTCTGAAGGGAGCACGCTACTATGAATCCGAAACTAAGAGCGGCGGGCGTTATGCTCCGTCAAGGACGATCAGGCGAGCGGGAAGCGCTCGTGCAATGCGATGAAGACGAATCGTTCTACCGTTTCGCCGGCGGCACCGTGGAGTATGGGGAAACCGCAACCGAAGCGATCATCCGCGAGTTTATGGAGGAGTACGATCTGGAGGTCGTGGTCGGTCATCTGCTTGTGGTGAATGAACACTTTTTCCAATATTACGGCAAGGAGCATCATCAGGTCACGCTGATCCATCGGTGCGAGCTGCTAGTGACGAACGATATTCCGGAGCCGCTGTGGCATAAGGAGCATAATTCGGTCAAGCTGGTGTGGCGATCGTTGTCGCAGTTGAAGCGTCGACCCGTATATCCGGAAGGCATCTTCGCCGTGCTGGAGCAGGAAACGCCGACGATTACCCACTTGGTAACGGGACGCAGCTACAAGTCCTGAGGCGCGAAAATAATTTACATAACGACCAAGGACCTGATCGGTGAGCTTCCGATCAGGTTTTTCATTTAACATGCGCGCCTAGCCAAGTTAGG